>NZ_PQHW01000006.1 GCF_003385215.1 Amycolatopsis thermalba
TCGACCAGGCCGTCCAGTCGTTGGGCCACGAACCGGGAACGCCATTTCGCGACCATCGCGCGCCCGACGCCCAACTCCGCGGCGATCTCGCTGTTCGAGCCGCCCTCGGCGCACCGCAGCACGATCCGCGACCGCAACGCCAACGCCTGAGCCGTCTTCCGCCGCTGCACCCAGTTCCGCAACGTCTGTGCCTCATCAACGGACAAGGCCAACTCAGGCAGCTTCGGATTCGGCATGCCGCACCCTACAGCTGAACTCGAATTAACGACTCAGGACACTAGCGGCGTGCGGCCTGTCCCCACGCTGCTCGCTGCGCGGATTCGCCTGGTTCGACGAAACCCTGCGCCGCGCCCGCCGGACCCGCGCTAGTCCTGCGCCGGCTGGGGTGGCGCGCCCTGCGAGAAGACCGTGTAGCGCGACGCCGACCAGGCCGGGGCGCCCGCGACCGGCTCCAGCCGCACCCGCACCGCGCTCTGGCCCGCCGTCGCCGACGCCGGGATGTCGAAGCTGTCCTCCAGCCACCGCGAATGCGTGTTGCCCAGCGGCTGGTACCACTCGCCGACCAGCCGGTCGTTCACGAACACCCGCGCGTGCTGGAACGCCTGCGCCTGGTCGGACACGCGGTGCAACCGCAATCCGCCGTTCGACTGGTCCACCCGCGCCGTGAACGTCACCGGCTGGGTGGTCGACGTCGTGGTCCCGGTGACCGGGGTGCGGTCCCGCTTGCCCTCGAACGTCGACGTCAGCGACTCGCGCGTCTCGCCGGGCGCCGAATACCCGTGCTGGGACCGGCTCGCGTCGTCGCCGACCTCCACCACGTCGCTCTGGCTCATCGACGGCGTGGCCAGCCCGTACCAGTAGGCGGTCGAGCTGTAGTCGGCCGGCATCGACGACCGGTCGCCGTGCTCGATGTCGAACTCGATGCCGTTGCCGAACGGGACGCCGTCGCCGATCATCAGCCGGTAGGCGTTGAGGCACACGTACCGGCAGCCGTCGCCCGCGTCCTCGCGGCTCACCAAACCGGCCTGCGGCATCGCGTACGGCACGCCCTCGACGTAGCCGTCGCGGCCGTCCTGGAAGTACCAGCCGGACTCGTAGAAGTCCTCGGACCCGGTGCCGTGGATCGCCGGGCTGGCCGAGCCGTTCGGGTACATCCGCTCGTCACCCTCGAGGTAGTTCAGCTGGTTCTGCCCCGGCGGGATGCTGCCCCGCATGGTGGACGTGACCCCGTAGAACACGCCGCGTCCGCGCGCGGTCAGGAAGTTCCAGTCCTGACCGGACACCGTCTCGCCGCGGTGCTGGGTGGCGTGGAAGTAGCCGATCGTGCCGTCCCGCAACCCGGCCGCCACGCCCGGATCCGGCGCGGAGACCACCTCCAGGCTGCCCCCGGTGACCGGCACACCCGAGGTGTTGACCAGTTCGGCCACCGCGCTGCGGGCGTACGGCATCGGCCACCACGCGGTGAACGCGCCGTTGTCCGTGGTGTCGATGGAGTGCAGCAGCGTCCGCGACGCGTACTTGCCGAGGCCGGAACCGAAGAACTCGCCGACCGGGGCGTCGACCGTGGTCTGGCCGTCGAAGGTCAGCCGCAGCCGCAGGCCCTCCAGCACGGCCTCGGAGGCCGTGGCCTGCCCGGGGTCCGCCGGGTAGCGGAAACGCCGCAGGCCGGACCACCGCTGACCGTCCACCCGGTACCCGTGCACCGCTTCCTCGTTGGGGTGGTTGTGGCCGAGGTCGAGCACGTCGGTGCGCACCCACCGGCCGCCGACCAAGCTGTGCACCTCGTAGCGGAACTCGTTGACGTCCTCGCTGGAGGAGACGAACCTGGTCGCGACCTGCAGCTGGGAGCGGTTGCGGGTCAGGTCGGCCGGCACGTCGACGACCTGGTCCATCCAGCCGCCGCCGGCGCGGGCCGGGCCGCTGTAGAGCTGACCGACGGAACGGCCGCCGACCAGCAGGTCCGCGCGTTGCTCGCCGATGCCCGCGTCGATGCGGCGGGTGATCCGCACACCGTCGTTGTCCGGCGCGACGGCCGCGGTGAACGAGCTGCCTCCGGCACCGTAGGCGCGACCGTCGTCGGCCAGTCCCGGGGCCGCGATGACCTGCGGCAACCGGAGGTTGAGCTGCGTGATCCGCCGCGTGCCGGACTGGAGCGGGATCGCGACGGCCGATCCGGCCGGGACGTCGACCGCGGCCGCCTGGGCACGCGCCCCGGGCGCGGCCGGTTTCGGGTCGCGCACGCCGAAGCCGCGCAGGCGCTGGATCACGTCGGTGGCCCGGTCGCCCGGGTTGAAGGTGCGCACGCCCGCCGCGTCGGCGAACTGGCGGTAGGTGACGTGGTAGAAGTGCGGGTTGTTCTCGGTGGTGATCCGCATCGAGGTCGTGTACGGCATGGGCACCTTGATCACCGCGCCGCCCATGGTGTCGGCCGAGTTGCCCACCAGCGGCCACACGAACGGCGCGCCCTTCGAGCCGTTGACGATGTCCTGCAACGACCCCTGCAGCACGACCCGCCCGTCCAGCTCGATCGTGATCCGCCCGATCGCGGCGACGGAGGTCGACTGGTAGGTGAACCAGATCGAGGAGATCTCACCCGCCCCGCGCGCGTCGGCGAGCAGGCAGTCGCCGTTCGGTTCCTGGCGCAGGCACGAGTAGGTGCCGACGAAGCCGTCGTCGTTGTTGCCGGTGCGGTCGAAGCTGGAGAACTGTTTGACCTGCTCACCGGGCCGCATGCGGGCGAGGCCGTCGATCGATCGGTAGACGTCCCAGCCCACGGGTCCCTTGTCGCTCGCGCCGGGAGCCGGCGCGGCACCGGCAGGCACACCCACGACGAGCGCGAGAACCATCCCGAGCACGACGAGCACGGAGCGGTTTTTGGGCGCGACAAAGGAACTTTTGGGCACAGTGAGGACCCCCAGCCTGGACGGACCGCCCCGCGCTGGCGCGCGAGTAATCGATTTCTGAACTTAGCGGGTGGTGGCGCCGGTGTGTCTAGCGCCACATGGGTGGTTACTGATCGAACACTGAGGGTTATTACCGGGCAGGAGTGTCTGAAACGGACACTTTCGAGGGAAGCGGGACCAGACCACCGGAGCTGGGTGGTCATCCCGTCGCCTGCCCGTCCGGCGAGGACATCTTTTGATCTTTTCCTGCGCTTCGCGCAGGGTCAAAGGCGCCTACGGCGCCGAACGGTCACCTTGGGTGGACCTCCCCCGCCCCCGCTCCTGAATTGTGTTTCGGTCGCCGAGCAGGCGTGTCAAGGCGGGAAAGAGTACCTTGACACGCCTGGTCGGCGACCAAAGATCGGCTGTGGATCGGGGGCGGGGGAGGTCTGGGGCGTGGTCGGTCGGCTTGCGTTGCCGGCTTGCGGTTCGCAGGGCTGCCGCGCGGTCAGCCGAGTGCCGATCTGCTTGCGTTGCCGGGCGGCGGTTCGCAGGGCTGCCGCTTCTACGCCTCCTGGCGTAGGCGTTGGCTGATCACCTTCGTGATGCCGTCGCCCTGCATGCTTACTCCGTAGAGTGCGTCCGCGATCTCCATCGTCGGCTTCTGGTGCGTGATGATGATCAGCTGGCTGGACTCCCGCAGCTGCTCCAGCAGGCCGATGAGCCTTCGCATGTTGGTGTCGTCCAGCGCGGCCTCGACCTCGTCCATCACGTAGAACGGCGACGGGCGCGCGCGGAAGATCGCGACCAGCATCGCCACCGCGACCAGCGACTTCTCCCCACCGGACAGCAGCGACAGGCGCTTCACCTTCTTGCCCGGCGGGCGCGCCTCCACGTCCACCCCGGTCGCGAGCATGTCGTCCGGCTCGGTCAGCACCATCCGGCCCTCACCGCCGGGGAAGAGCACCGAGAACACCGTCTCGAACTCGCGGGCGACGTCGTAGTAGGCGGACGTGAAGACCTCGAGGATCTTGTCGTCCACCTCCTTGATGACCGTCAGCAGGTCCTTGCGCGTCGCCTTCAGGTCCTCCAGCTGGGTGGACAGGAACTTGTACCGCTCCTCCAGCGCGGCGAACTCCTCCAGCGCCAGCGGGTTGACCTTGCCCAGCGTCGCGAGGTCCCGCTCGGCGCGCTTGGCCCGCCGCTCCTGCGTGCTCCGGTCGTACGGGATGGCCGGCGGGGCGCTGACCTGCTCGCCGTTCGCCTTGGCCTCCTCGTACTCGGCCATCTCCTGCGCGCTCGGCGGCACCGGCACGTCCGGGCCGTACTCGGCGACCAGGTCCTCCAGGCCGATCCCGAAATCCTCGGCGATCTTCGTCTCCAGCTGCTCCAGCCGCAGCCGCTGCTCGGCGCGCAACACCTCGTCCCGGTGCACCGCGTCGGTCAGCTTCTCCAGCTCGTGGGTCAGCTCGCGCACCCGGTTGCGCACCTGCGCCAGCGCCGCCTCACGCTGCTGGCGCACCGCCTGTGCCTCGTCGCGCTCGGCGGCGGCCCGCTGCACCGACAGCTCGATCCGCTCCAGCGCCACCTCACCCGCGTCGACCACGGCCGCCGCGATCGCCGCGCCACGGGCACGCGCCGCCCGCGCCTTCTCCGCCCGCTCCCGCGCCGCGCGCTCCGCGTGGGCGGCACGCCGCAGCGAATCGGCCCGGCCCGCGATGCTGCGTGCCCGCTCCTCGGAGGTCCGCAGCGCCAGCCGCGACTCGACCTCCTCCTGACGCACCGCCGCCAGCCGTTCCGCGGCCTCGTCGCGGGCGCTGGTGTCCGGGTCCTCGTCCACCGGCTGCTCGGCGACCGCGGCCAGCCGCTCCTCCAGCTCCGCCAGGCTGGCCAGCGCCTGCTCGCGGCTGGCCTCGACCTTCGCGCGCTGGTCGCGCAACCGCGTCACCTCGGCCTCGGCCGACCGCGCGGCCTGCTGCATCCGGTTCAGCCGCTCCGACGACCGGGCCTTGCGGACCTTCGCCTCGGACAGCGCTTCCTTGGCCTGGGCCACTTCCTCGCGCCGGGCCTGCTGCTCGGCGCGGGCGCCCTCCAGCTCGGCGGCCGTCTGCTCCAGCCGGCGCTCCGCGGCCATCAGCCGGTCCCGCGCCTCGTCGACCGCGGCCTGCACCTCGATGACGCTCTCGCTGCGGCCCGAGCCACCGACGGCCCAGTGCGAGCCGAACACGTCACCCTCGGCCGTCACCGCGCTGACCTCGGGGTGCGCCGCGACCAGCTGCCGCGCCGCCTCCAGCGTGTCCACCACCGCGATCCGGTCGAGCGCGCGCTCCACCGCGGGCCGCAACGGCTCCGGCGCGGTGACCACGTCCCGGGCCCAGCGCGCGCCGTCCGGCAGCGACGGCCAGGCCGAAGTGTCCACTGTGTACGGAGCGCCGCCGAGCAGCACCCCGGCGCGGCCGGAGTCGTTGTCCTTCAGGAACTTCAGCGCGGCGATGGCCTCGTCGCCGCCCTGCACCGCGACCGCGTCGGCGACCGGGCCGAGCGCCGCGGCGAGCGCGACCTCGTAGCCGGCCTCGACCGACAGCAGCGCGGCGACCGACCCGAGCAGCCCGGGCAGCCGGTCTCCCGCGCCGAGCAGCTCACCGGCGCCGTCCTTGCGCCGCAGGCCCATCGACAGCGCGTCCACCCGCGCCTTCTCCGACGCGATCTCGCGCTCGGCCTGCCGCTCGGCCTTGACCAGCTCCTCGACGCGCGCCTTCGCGGCCTGGTTGGCCTGGACCGCGCGGTCGTGCCGGGCCTGCAGGCCGGCGTCGTCGGACTCCTCGACCCCGCCCTCGGCCCTGGCCTCCTCCAGCTCCTCGACGGCCAGCTCGGCACGCGCGGCGGCCTCGTCGATGGCGGCGGTGAGGCGGTCGATCTCGTCGGAGGTCGCGCTGTTCTTGCTGCGCAGCGCCTCGACCTGACCGGTGAGCTTCGCCAGGCCCTCGCGCCGGTCGGCGATCGCCCGCACCGCGGCCATGTGCGCCTTCTCCGCGGCCTGGACCTCGTGCTCCAGCTCCTCGCGGCGCAGCACGGCCTCGGCGAGCGTCTCGCGGGCGATCATGACCGCCTCGTTCAGCTCGGCCTCGCGCTCGGCGACCTGCTCGGCCTCGGCCAGCAGCTCCTCCGGATCCCGGCCGCCGGTCGCGGTGTCGACGTCGGCGGACAGGTGCCGCTGCCGCTCCACGGCCAGCCGCACGGTGCCGCGCAGCCGCTCGCCCAGCGCGGACAGCTTGAACCAGGTGTCCTGCGCGGCGTTGAGGCGCGGCGCGTCCTCCGCGACCATCGCCTCCAGCTGGGCCTCCTCGGCGCCGGCGAGTTCGAGAGCCTGCTCCACCTCGGCGCGGCGGGCGCGGGCGGCGTTCTCGTCCGCCTCCTCACGCGCGATCGCGGCGCGCTGCGTGACCAGGTCGTCGGCCAGCAGGCGCAGGCGCGCGTCCCGCAGCTCGGCCTGCACGGACTGCGCCTTGCGGGCGATCTCGGCCTGCTTGCCCAGCGGCTTGAGCTGGCGGCGCAGCTCCGCGGTGAGGTCGTTGAGGCGGTCCAGGTTCGCCTGCATCGCGGTGAGCTTGCGCAGCGCCTTTTCCTTGCGCTTGCGGTGCTTGAGCACACCCGCGGCCTCCTCGATGAAGGCGCGGCGCTCCTCCGGCTTCGACTCCAGGATCTGCGCCAGCTGGCCCTGGCCGACGATGACGTGCATCTCGCGGCCGATGCCGGAGTCCGACAGCAGCTCCTGGATGTCCAGCAGGCGGCACGAGCTGCCGTTGATCTCGTACTCGCTGGCGCCGTCGCGGAACATCCGGCGCGTGATCGAGACCTCGCTGTACTCGATCGGCAAGGCGCCGTCGGCGTTGTCGATGGTCAGCGTGACCTCGGCGCGGCCCAGCGGCGCGTGGCCGGAGGTGCCGGCGAAGATGACGTCCTCCATCTTGCCGCCGCGCAGGTCCTTCGCACCCTGCGTGCCCATCACCCAGCGCAGCGCGTCGAGCACGTTCGACTTCCCCGACCCGTTCGGGCCGACGACACAGGTGATGCCCGGTTCGAACCGCAGGGTGGTAGCCGAGGCGAAGGACTTGAAGCCCTTCAGCGTCAAGCTCTTGAGATGCACGTGGCGGGACCCTTCAACGCCTGAGTGATCCGGGAAGTCTATCCGGGGCGGGTGAACGTCCCGGTCATGACCGTGGGCGTGTTGTCCCCGCGAGCCTCAGGCGTCTCGATCGTCCCAGGTGTCACTCCTCGACGAAGCCCGTAAGCCCGCCCTGCGCCGGGGACCAGTGCTCGACCACTTGATCCACACGACCGGGTGACGATGGTGAGCGAAGCAGGTCCAGTAGCTGCTGACAGTGGCCCTCACTACCCTCCGCCAACACCCGAACACGGCCGTCGTCGAGGTTGCGCGCGCTGCCCACCAGGCCGAGTTCCAGCGCCCGGCACCGGGTCCACCAGCGGAAACCCACTCCCTGCACCCGTCCGCTGACCCACGCCGTGAGCCGGACGGCGTCCTTTTCACCCGTCACGTCCCCCATCCTGCCGGAACCTTTCCGACTGCGGAGGGTGATCACGCCGGTGCTCCTGGCCAGATCGACATTCACTCTTAGTGCTAATCTCCCCGGCAGGCGCCACCATTCGGGCTCACTCGCCCGGGTGTGCTCAAGCCGGTTTCCCCGCCAGTCAAGGAGCGACAAATGGCCCACATGGGTCGTCGGACCGAGGTGTCCCCGCCGCGCGACTCCGCCACCCGCAGCCAGCGCAGCGGCTACGTACTGCTCGCGGTCAGCGGTGTCGTGCTCGCCACCGCGTTCGGGGGGCTCGCCTCGATCATCGCGCCGGGCGACTCACCGAAGGTCGCGGTGCCGGGCGGCACCAACTCGACCCCGGGAGCGCAGCTCGTCCCCGGCTACCCGGCTCCCGGCCAGACACCGGTGACCGTCGACGGCGTGGCGATCCCCGCGGGCACCCGCACGGCCGTGGTGACGACCAACCCGGACGGGACGCAGGTCGTGACGCTGCTTCCGGCCGAGGGCTCGGACGAGGCGCCGATCGTGCTGCCGCCGGGCACCCCGCTGCCGCCCGGCACGGTCATCCCGCCCGGCACCACGCTGCCCCCGGGCACCACGACCACTCCCCCGCGCAACGACACCCCCGCGACGCGGACGCCGAAACCGTCGTCGAGCAGCACGCCGACCAGCACGCCCGACACGACTTCGCCGACCACGGATCCGACCACGCCGACCAGCAGCACCGCGCCGACGAGCAGCTCCCCCGACGACAGCTCGACGTCAAGCGGCAGCGACAGCTCGAACCCGACCACCTGACCGCCGCCGGGTGAGCAGTCGCGTCACCAGCGCGACCAGCGACAGCAGCGGCAACGGAAAGCCCAGCACCAGGCCGATCCCGGCGTCGGCGACCGGCGCGCACACCGCGGCCACGAACACCCACAGCGGCCCGGTCGGTGGCTTCGCGGCGCCGGCCCACGGCGTGCGCTTCCACGGTTTCGCCACGGAAAGCCAGGCCTGGAACGCGATCGCGCTCGCCATGAGCACCGTGCCCGCGACGAGTGCCCCGGGTGGAGGCTCCCCCGCCAGCGCGGCCCGTTCCGCGTCGGCCAGCGCCGGGGACAGCACGAGGATCGCGACGTGGAACTGCACCACGGTGATGGTGAACTTGCCGAACACCCACCAGTGCCGGAAGAACCCCCACGGCGTGGCCGCCGCGAGCAGGAACCCGGTGAACGCCGACGCGTTCGCCAGCGGCGCGAGCAGGTGCAGGTCGATCGCGTGGGCCATGGACATCGCGCTCGCCCGGCGGCCGGGGTCGCCGCCCGAGCCGATCAGCATGAGCGCGAACAACGTGAGCGCCTCGGCCATCCAGCCGACGGACGTGATGATGTGCAGCCAGACGGCCGCGTGCCGCCATCCCTTGAGCATGCTCCCGAGGCTGCCGCTCCCGGCCGCCCCGGACATCGGGTGCCGCCCGGATTTCGTCCCTGGCCGCGAGTCGCCGAATGTTGACACCCGGCGTCGCCGCGAAACGATCAGGCCTCGAAGCGGTAACCCATTCCCGGCTCGGTGATCAGGTGCCGCGGCCGGGACGGCTCCTTCTCCAGTTTCCGGCGCAGCTGCGCCAGGTACACCCGCAGGTAGTGCGACTCGTTCTCGTAGCCGGGGCCCCACACCTCGCGCAGCAGCTGTTTCTGCGCCACCAGCCGGCCCCGGTTGCGCACCAGCAGCTCCAGCACCCCCCACTCGGTCTTCGTCAGGTGCACCTCGGCCCCGTCCCGGTGCACCTTCTTCGCCAGCAGGTCCAGCGTGAACGACTCCGTCTCGATCACCGCATCGCCCTCGGCCGACGGCACCGCCGAGCGCCGCAGGGCCGCGCGCAGCCTGGCCAGCAGCTCGTCCATCCCGAACGGCTTCGTCACGTAGTCGTCCGCGCCGAGGTCGAGCGCCTTGACCTTGTCGGGCGACTCACCGCGGGCGGACAGCACGATGATCGGCACCGTGGTCCACCCGCGCAGCCCGGTGATCACGTCGGTGCCGTCGATGTCCGGCAACCCCAGGTCCAGCACCACGACGTCGGGTTTCGTCTCGGCCACCGCCCGCAACGCCGCCGCCCCGTCGTGCGCGGTCACCACCTTGTACCCGCGCGCGGCCAGGTTGATCCGCAGGGCGCGCACGATCTGCGGCTCGTCGTCGACCACCAGGACCGTGCCGGTCTGCTCGGTCACGAAGCCACCTCCTTCAGCACCACCGGCACCACGTCCGGAGCCTGGCACGCCTTGAGCGCCACCACCACCGTGAGCCCGCCACCGGGCGTGTCCTCCGCCCGGATCGTGCCGCCCATGGCCTCGGTGAATCCTTTCGCGACGGACAACCCGAGCCCGACCCCGGGCGTCGCGTCCCGGTCCCCCAGCCTTTGGAACGGCGCGAACGCCGCCTCCGCCGCACCCTTCTTCAACCCGCGCCCGTGGTCCACGATCCGCAGCTCCACCCACTCCGCGTACGCCGACCCCCGCACCGCCACCGGCGCCCCGCCGTGCCGCAACGCGTTGTCCAGCACGTTCGCGATCACCCGCTCCAGCAGCCCGGGGTCGGCCATCACCGCGGGCAGCCGCTCGTCCACCTCGACCGCCACCGACTCCGAACCGTCCACATTCGACAGCGCGTGCGCCACCACCTCGTCGTAGCCGACCGGCCGCAGGTGCGTGCGCACGGCCCCGGCCGCCAGCCGCGACGAGTCGAGCAGGTTGTTCACCAGGCGCGCGAGCCGGTCGGTGGATTCCTCCGCCGCCTCCAGCAGCTCCTCGGTGTCCTCCGGCGAGAGGTCGATGTCCTGCGCCCGCAGGCTGCCGATCGCGGCCTTGATCGAGGTCAGCGGCGTGCGCAGGTCGTGCCCCAGCGCGGACAGCAGCGCCGTGCGCAGCTGCGTCGCCTCGGCCTGGCGCTCGGCTTCGGCCTGCGCCGCCGCCAGCCGCTGCTGCCGCAACGCCAGCAGCGCCTGCCCGGCCGCCGCCTCCAGCGCCCGCCGGTCCGCCGCGGGCAACGCCCTGCCCCGCAGGGTCAGGTGCACGTCGGCGGTGACCGGGATGTCCACATCGGCCTCGTCCGGCTTGCCGCACGGGTTGACCCCGGCGTGCTCGACCGCCTGCCACTTGCCGCCGCGCTTCTCCAGCAGCACCACGCATTCCATGCCGAAGTTCTCGCGCACCTTCTCCAGCAACCGCGGCAACGGCTCGGCGCTCGTCAGGACCGTCCGTGCGTAGGAAGCCAGCAACGCCGCCTCCGTGCGCGCCTGCGCCGCCTGAGTCGCCCGCCGCGCCGCCCGGTCCACGACCAGCGCGACCAGCACCCCGACCAGGACCATCGCGATCAGCGTGATCACGTTGCTCTGCGCGTGCACGGTCAGCGTGTAGAGCGGTTCGGTGAAGAAGAAGTTCAGCAGCCCGGCCGACAGCAACGCCGCCACCAGCGCCGGACCGAGCCCGCCGACCAGCGCGACCACCACCGTGGCGAGGAAGTAGTCCACCACGTCGGTGGAGAAGTCCAGCTCGTGCCGCAGCAGCACCCCGGTCAGCGTGGCCAGTGCGGGCGCGAGGAACGCCAGCACCCAGCCGATCAGCAGCCGCGACGGCGCGAGCGGGCTGCGCCGGCCCAGCCACGACCGCAGCCGCCCGCCCGCCTCGTCGTGGGTCACCATGTGCACGTCGATCTGCCCGGACCGCTGCACCACCGTCGCGCCGATGCCCTCGTCGAACAGCCGCGCGATCCGCGACCGGCGCGAGGTGCCGAGCACGAGCTGGGTCGCGTTGACGCCGCGGGCGAAGTCCAGCAGCGCGGTCGGCACGTCGTCGCCGACGACCGTGTGGAACGTGCCGCCGAGCTGGTCGGTGAGCTTGCGGTACCGGCCGGTTTCGACGTGCCCGAGCGGGGACAGCCCGTCGCCGCGCAGGACGTGCAGCACCAGCAGCTCAGCCCCGGCCCGGGTGGCGATGCGGCTGCCTCGCCGGATCAGCGTCTCGCTCTCCGGGCCGCCGGTGATCGCGACGACCACCCGCTCCCGCGTCTCCCACGTGTCGGTGATCCGCTGCTCGGCGCGGTAGCGCTGCAACGCCACGTCCACCTGGTCGGCCACCCACAGCAGCGCCAGCTCGCGCAGGGCGGTGAGGTTGCCGGTGCGGAAGTAGTTGCCCAGCGCCGCGTCGATCCGCTCGGCCGGGTAGACGTTGCCGTGCGCGAGCCGCCGCCGCAGCGCCTGGGGCGTGATGTCGACCAGCTCCACCTGCTCGGCCCGGCGCACGACGTCGTCGGGCACGGTCTCCTGCTGCGCCACACCGGTGATGCGCTCGACGACGTCGCTCAGGCTCTCCAGGTGCTGCACGTTGACCGTGGACAGCACGTCGATCCCGGCGTCGAGCAGCTCCTCGATGTCCTGCCAGCGCTTCTCGTTGCGCGAGCCGGGCACGTTGGTGTGCGCCAGCTCGTCCACAATGGCCACCTCGGGAGCGCGGGCGAGCACCGCGTCCACGTCCAGCTCGTCGAAATCGCGCCCGCGGTAGGTCATCCGCCGCCGCGGCACGGTTTCGATGCCCTCCAGCAGGGCCGCGGTCTTGGCCCGGCCGTGGGTCTCGACCAGGCCGGCGACCACGTCGGTGCCGCGGTCGAGGCGGCGCCGCGCCTCGCCGAGCATGGCGTAGGTCTTGCCCACGCCGGGCGCCGCGCCGAGGTAGATGCGCAGCTCTCCCCGGCGCGGCGGCTCCTTCTCCGGTTCCACCTGTTCAGTGTGCTCCTGCCCGGCCGATCGCGAGGTTGAGCCGCAACACGTTCACCCCCGGGACGCCGATGCCGTGACCGGTCGTGTTCGCCTCCACCAGCTGCCGCACGCGCTCCTCGGTGAGCCCGGTGTTGCGCGCCACCCGCGGCACCTGCAGCTCGGCGTAGGCGACGCTGATCGTCGGGTCCAGGCCGGACGCCGAGGCCGTCACCGCGTCGGCCGGCACCGCGTCCGGCGACACGCCCTCGCGTTGCGCGACCGCCGCCTTGCGCTCCTCGACGGCGGCGACCAGGTCGGGGTTGAACCCGCCCTTGTTCGAACCGCCGGACACCGACGGGTCGCCGGTCGCCGAGGGCCGGGTGTGGAAGTACGGGTCGCGCGCCGGGTCGGCGGGGACCGGGTCGATCCCGATCAGCGACGAGCCCACGACCTGCCCGTTCACCGTCACCAGCGACCCCTCGGCGTGGTCGTGCAGCCCCGGGATCCGGGACACCGCCCACACGCCGAGCGGGTAGACCACCCCCAGCAGCACCGTGAACACCAGCAGCACCCGCAGGCCGGCGCCGGTCTGCTTCACCAGAGTTCTGATCATCACTACCCGATTCCAGGGATGACGCGGACCACCAGGTCCACGAGCCAGATGCCGAGGAACGGCGTCACGATGCCGCCGACCCCGTAGATCAACAGGTTGCGCCGCAGCAGCGCCGACGCGCTCGACGGCTGGTACCGCACACCCCGCAGCGCGAGCGGGATCAGCGCCACGATGACCAGCGCGTTGAAGATCACCGCGGACAGGATCGCCGACCGCGGGGTCGCCAGGTGCAGGATGTTCAGCGCGGCCAGCTGCGGGAAGATCGCCACGAACATGGCGGGCAGGATCGCGAAGTACTTCGCGAGGTCGTTGGCGATGCTGAACGTGGTCAGCGCGCCGCGGGTGATCAGCAGCTGCTTGCCGATCTCCACGATCTCGATCAGCTTCGTCGGATCGGAGTCGAGGTCGACCATGTTGCCGGCCTCCTTCGCGGCCGACGTGCCGGTGTTCATCGCGACCCCGACGTCCGAGGCGGCCAGCGCCGGGGCGTCGTTCGTGCCGTCGCCGGTCATCGCGACCAGCCGGCCACCCTCCTGCTCCTTGTGGATCAGGGCCATCTTGTCCTCGGGCTTGGCCTCGGCGAGGTAGTCGTCGACCCCGGCGTCCTCGGCGATGGCCCGTGCGGTGCGCGGGTTGTCCCCGGTGATCATCACCGTCTTGATGCCCATCCGGCGCAGCTCGGCGAAGCGCTCCCGCATGCCCGGCTTGACCACGTCGGACAGCCGGATCACGCCGCGCACGACCGCGTTGCCCCCGGTCAGCTCGGCGACCACCAGCGGGGTGCCGCCCTGCTCGCTGATCTCGTCCACGATCCGCTCGGTCTCGTCCGGGAAGGTCCCGCCGTGCTCGCGCACCCACTCGCGGACCGCGCCGGCCGCGCCCTTGCGGACCTGGCGGCCGGGCAGGTCGACGCCGCTCATCCGGGTCTGCGCGGTGAACGGGACGAACTCACCGCCCTCGGGAACCGTCGTGCCCTCGGTCAGCTCGACGACGCTGCGGCCCTCCGGCGTGCCGTCGGCCAGGCTGGACAGCCGCGCGGCCTCGGCCAGCCGCTCCGGGGTCGTCCCGCCGACCGGGATCAGCTCGGTCGCGCGCCGGTTGCCGAAGGTGATGGTGCCGGTCTTGTCCAGCAGCAGCGTCGACACGTCCCCGGCGGCCTCGACCGTGCGGCCGGACGTGGCGAGCACGTTGCGCTGCACCAGCCGGTCCATCCCGGCGATGCCGATCGCCGACAGCAGCGCCCCGATCGTCGTCGGGATCAGGCACACCAGCAGCGCGGTCAGCACGATCACCGACTGCTCGCTGCCGGAGTAGGCGGCCATCGGCTGCAGCGCGACGACGGCGAGCAGGAAGATGATCGTCAGCGTGGACAGCAGGATCGTCAGGGCGACCTCGTTCGGCGTCTTCTGCCGCGAGGCGCCTTCGACCAGCGCGATCATGCGGTCCACGAAGGACTCGCCGGGCTTGGTGGTGATGCGCACGACGATCCGGTCGCTGAGCACGGTCGTGCCGCCGGTGACGGCCGAGCGGTCGCCGCCGGACTCGCGGATCACCGGCGCGGACTCGCCGGTGATGGCCGACTCGTCGACCGTCGCGATGCCCTCGACCACGTCGCCGTCGCCCGGGATGGTCTCCCCGGCCTCGACGACCACCAGGTCACCCACCCGCAGCTCGGCACCCGGCACGCGCACCTCGCCGTCCGGGGTGATCCGCCGGGCGACGGTCTCCTTCTTGGTGCGGCGCAACGACTCCGCCTGCGCCTTGCCCCGGCCCTCGGCGACGGCCTCGGCCAGGTTCGCGAACACGACCGTGAACCACAGCCACACCGCGATCAGGATCGTGAACACGCTCGGGCCGGTGATCGCGAAGACCGTGGTGAGGACCGAACCCACCCACACCACGAACATGACCGGGTTGCGGACCTGGTGGCGCGGGTCGAGCTTGCGCAGCGCGTCCGGCAGCGAGGTCAGCAGCTGGCGGGCGTCGAACACCCCCGCGCCGACGCGGTTCGGGTGCGCCGCCTGGGTTTCGACGGGTTTGTCCTGCGTGACAGTCATGCCATGGCCTCCGCGATGGGACCGAGCGCGAGCGCGGGGACGAAGGTCAGCGCCGCGACGAGAAGGATGGTTCCGGCGAGCACGGAGCCGAACAGCGGCCCGGTCGTCGGCAGGGTGCCCGCGGTCTCCGGCACCTTCTTCTGCGCGGCCAGCGAACCGGCCAGGCACAGGACCGCGATGATCGGCACGAACCGCCCGATGAGCATCGCCACCGACAGCGACGACTGGAACCAGTCGTTGGTCACGGTGATGCCGCCGAAGGCGCTGCCGTTGTTGTTGCCGGTCGAGGTGTAGGCGTAGAGCACCTCGGACAGCCCGTGCGCGCCGCTGTTGCCCAGCGCGCCCGCGGTGCCCGGCATGAGCAGGGCCGCACCGGCGCCGAGCAGCACGACCGTGGGCATCGCCAGCATCGCGATCGCGGCCGCGGTGACCTCGCGCCTGCCGAGCTTCTTGCCCAGGTACTCCGGCGTGCGCCCGACCATCAGGCCGGCCAGGAACATCGCGATGATCGCCATCACCAGGATGCCGTACAGACCGGTGCCGACCCCGCCGGGCGAGACCTCGCTGAACAGCATGTGCAGCAACGTCATCCCACCGCCGAGACCGCTGTAGCTGTCGTGCATCGAGTTCACCGCGCCGGTCGAGGTGCCGGTGGTGCTGGTGGCGAACAGCGACGACGCGCCGATGCCGAACCGCTGTTCCTTGCCCTCCAGGTTCGCCCCGGCCAGCAGCGCGGCGGGCCCGTTCGGGTGCGCCTCGGCCCACCAGGTCACGGCGAGCACGAACGTCCACAGCAGACCCATCACCGACAGCAGGACGTACCCCTGCTTCGGGTTGCCGGCGAGCCTGCCGAACGTCCGGGTCAGCGACACCGGGATCACCAGGATCAGGAAGATCTCGATCAGGTTGGTCCAGGCGTTCGGGTTCTCGAACGGGTGCGCGGAGTTGGCGTTGAAGATGCCGCCGCCGTTGGTGCCCAGTTCCTTGACGACCTCCTGGCTCGCCGTGGGGGCCAGGGAGATCGTGCTCCGCGTGCCGTCCAGTCCGGTGACCGTGACCCCCGCCCGCAGGCTCTGCGTGACGCCGAGCGCGACGAGCACGATCGCGAACAGCACCGCCATCGGCAGCAGGATCCGCACGGTGCCGCGGGTCAGGTCGACCCAGAAGTTGCCGAGCCGGTCGGTCCTCGACCGCGTGAACCCGCGGACCAGCGCCATCGCGACGGACAGGCCCACGGCCGCGGACAGGAAGTTCTGCACCGTCAGCCCGGCCATCTGGACGAGGTGGCCCATGGTCGTCTCGGGGACGTAGGACTGCCAGTTCGTGTTGGTCACGAAGCTGACCGCGGTGTTGAACGCGACGCCCGGGTCGACCGGGCCGCGGCCGAGGCTCAGCGGCAGCAGCGACTGCAGGCGCTGCAGCAGGTACAGGAAGACGATGGACACCAGCGAGAAGCCGAGCACGCCCAGCGCGTAGGTGGGCCAGCGCTGCTCGGAGGACGGGTCCACCCGGAACGCGCGGTACAGGCCGCGCTCCAGCTTCAGGTGCCGCTCGCTGGTGAACACGCGCGCCATGTAGTCGCCCAGCGGCTTGTGCACCAGGGCCAGCGCGGCGACGAGGATGCCGGCCGTGACCAGACCGGAGGCGAGGTCCGACATCAGAACCTCTCCGGCTTGATGAGTGCGATGAACAGGTAGACGATCAGGCCCAGCGCCAGCACCCCACCGGCGACGTTGGCGACCACCCCGGCGCCGCTCACAGCTTCTCCAGTCCGCGCAACGTCAGCGCCAGCACCGCGAATACCGCGATCAGCAGCACGGCGTACAGCAGATCCGCCACTTCACACCTTCCAGCACGGGTCACCCGATCGGTGACCGCTCCGGTGACAGCCTGCGCTCGGGATGTCCCGTTCCCCGCGCGGTCTGACGGCGCCTTGACGCGGCATCGGACGGCGTTTACGTGTTCTTGAGGTGCGTGTGCGACCGGCCACACTCCGTGAAATCCATCCGGTCACAGCGGTCAGATCGGGCAGACAGTTACCGGTGAGTTGTGTTACCACGGTGTTACGCATAGTTGTACTTGCTAAGCATCGGGAGGGTAGTACGCATGTGCGGCATCACCGGCTGGGTCTCCTTCGAGACCGACCTCACCCAGCGGCGCGAAGTGCTCGACGCCATGACCGGGACCATGGCCTGCCGTGGTCCCGACGACTCCGGGACCTGGATCGCCCGGCACGCCGCCCTCGGCCACCGGCGGCTGGCGATCATCGACCTGCCCGGCGGGCGGCAGCCGATGTCGGTGACCACGCCGTCCGGCGAGGTCGCCATGGTCTACAGCGGTGAGGCCTACAACTTCACCGAGCTGCGCCGCGAACTGGCGGGCAAGGGCCACGCCTTCCGCACCGACAGCGACACCGAGGTCGTGCTGCGCGGCTACCTGGAGTGGGGCGAGTCCGTCGCCGACCACCTCAACGGCATGTACGCCTTCGCGATCTGGGACGCGCGTGACGAGAAGCTCGTCATGATCCGCGACCGGATGGGCATCAAGCCGTTCTACTACTACCCGACGCGGGACGGCGTGCTGTTCGGCTCCGAGCCGAAGGCGATCCTGGCCAACCCCGCGGCCGAGCGGATCGTGGACGCGGACGGGCTGCGGGAGCTGTTCTCCTTCACCAAGCAGCCGGGCTGGTCGCTGTGGCACGGCATGTCCGAAGTGGAGCCGGGCACGATCGTCCGGGTGGACCGGGACGGCGTGCACACCCGCACCTACTGGAAGCTGGAGGCGCGCGAGCACACCGACGACCAGGAGACGACCGTCGCGCGGGTGCGCGAGCTGATGACCGACATCGTGCACCGGCAGCTGGTCGCCGACGTGCCGCGCTGCGTGCTGCTGTCGGGCGGCCTGGACTCCAGCGCGATCACCGGTCTGGCGGCCGCGCGGCTGCGGGAAGAGGGCGAGCAGCTGCGCACGTTCTCGGTGGACTTCGTGGGCCAGGAGGAGAACTTCAAGCCCGACGAGATGCGCGACACCCCGGACTCGCCGTTCATCCGGGACGTGGCGAAGCTGGTCGGGTCGGCGCACCAGGACGTCGTGCTCGACCCGGCCGCGCTGACCGACCCGGCGGTGCGGCGGGCGGTGCTGACCGCGCGGGACATCCCGGCCGGCATGGGCGACATGGACACCTCGCTGTACCTGCTGTTCAAGGCGATCCGCGCGGAGTCGACGGTGGCGCTGTCCGGCGAGTCGGCCGACGAGGTGTTCGGGGGGTACCGGTGGTTCCACGACGAGACCGCCCGCAACGCCGACACCTTCCCGTGGCTGGCGTTCCGCACCGGCGTCCAGGACGGCGGCAACCTGCTGCGCGGCGACGTGTCCCGGACGCTGGACCTGGACGGCTACATCGCGGACCAGTACCGCACCGCGCTGGCGCGGGTCGAGCACCTGGACGGGGTGTCCGCGGAGGAGCGCCGGATGCGCGAGGTGTGCCACCTGCACCTGACCCGGATGGTGCGGGCGCTGCTGGACCGCAAGGACCGCGCGTCGATGGCGGTCGGGTTGGAGGTGCGGGTGCCGTTCTGCGACCACCGGCTCGTCGAGTACGTCTACAACACGCCGTGGTCGCTGAAGACGTTCGACGGCCGGGAGAAGAGCCTGCTGCGGCACGCGACCAAGCACGTGCTGCCGCGGTCCGTTGTGGACCGGGTGAAGAGCCCGTACCCGTCCACGCAGGACCCCGGGTACGCCGCGGCGTTGCAGCAGCAGGCGAAGGAGGTGCTCGCCTCACCCGGCGACCCGGTGTTCGAGCTGGCCTCCCGCGAATGGGTCACCGAGGCGGTGGGCCAGGACCCGGCCGCGATGGACTCGCTGACGCGCCACGGTCTGGACCGGCTGCTGGACCTGCACCACTGGTTCGACATCTACCGGCCGGAGCTGCGAGTCTGATCGGTGCTTCGAAGCACCGCATGAGCAGCTTGCACCGCCGCGGGTTTCGAGTCGGATCTGCCGCGCGGAGCGCGTCCGTTGAGGGCGGTGGCGGGCGACGGGCGGGCGGCCTCTCGCGAGGACAGCGCCGACGTGGTTGATGGCACTGTCGCGCGAAGCGCGTCCACCAGGGGCGGTGGCGGGCTGGCGGGAGGGGCCGCTACCCGCACCGCCCCGCAGGCCGCCACCTGAAAAATGCCTGTGAGGTTCGGACATCGGGCACAAGTGGGTATGCGTGAGCGTTGGACTGGTCAGGAGAGGTGAGGAAAGATGACCCAAGCATTCACGCAGACCGCGTTCACCAACGCCCGGACGAACCCGCAGCTCCCGACCCTGCCCACCGGCTGGCCGATCGGGTCCTACGAGTCCTACGAAGAGGCCCAGCGGGCGGTCGACCACCTCGCCGACAACGACTTCCCCGTGGCGGACGTCACGATCGTCGGAGTCGAGCCGATGCTGGTCGAGCGCGTCGCCGGCAAGCTCAGCTGGGGGCGGGTACTCGGTGGCGCGGCCATGTCGGGTGCCTGGTTCGGTGTCTTCGTCGGCCTGTTGCTGACGATGTTCACCCCGGGCGCCGGGTTGCTGCCGATCCTGTTCGGTCTCGTCGCCGGTGTCGCGTTCAGCATGGTGTTCGCGGCCATCAGCTACGGCGCCACCCGCGGCCGCCGGGACTTCGTGTCGCAGACGCAGCTGGTCGCACGCCGCTACGACGTGCTGAGCCAGCCCCGCAACGCCGAGAAGGGCCGCGAGCTGCTGGCGAACCTCACCGCGCGGGCGCACGTGTTCAACTGAGTCACCTGAGGAAGAGCCCCGAGCCGGTCCGGCTCGGGGCTTTCTCAGTTGCGGGAGTCCGACAGGACGTACCCGCACACGGTTTCCCTCCTCAGCTGCGCCCAGTCGGTCCGGAAGCCGCTCGTGGCCGGCTGCGCCGCGGCGGGACAGGCGAACAGGTCGAGCAGGCACCAGCCGTCGTCCTCGGTGAGCTGGCCGACGACGAAGCTGGACGTCCTGTCGGCCACGAACACGGCGACGGCGAAGTCTTCGGCGTTCTGGCGCACCTCGTAGACGGAGATGTCGCCGATGGTGAACGCCGAAACCCGTCCCTGGCCGGGCAGGTCGACCTCGTCGACGGGCGGCAGGCCGGCGCAGGTCAGGTCCCGGTAGGCGGCGCGGTCCTCGCCGGTGAGCGCCGTGGCGATGTCGTCCGCGGCGTCCCCGGGATCGTCGTCGAACACGAACACCAGGAGCAGCACGACCACCGCGATCGACGCGACCGCAGCACCGCCCAGCGTCCACCACCGCGCCCGTCCGATCCGCACCTCCCGAGGTAACCGCGGACGGGCGGTGGCCGTCAAAGGCGGTGTCCTGATGCGGTCACACGGCTACCGCCGCGCCCCCGCGGAAAGGGCTTCCGCCAGGCGCGGAACCTGCAGCTGCGACCACGGGCTGAACACGAACGGCGTGCGGCTCATGCTCTCCACGAGGTCGGTCCACGCCGACCACCGCCACTCGCACACCTCGTCCGGCTCGGGCAGCGGGTCGGCCGCGGCCTCGGCGACCCACACCGGGCAGAACTCGTTCTCCACCACGCCACCGGCGTCGGTCGCGGTGTAGCGGAAGTCCGGCAGCACCTTCCGCAGGCCGGTGACCTCCAGGCCCAGCTCCTGCTTCGCGCGCCGTCCGATGGCCTCCGCCATGTCCTCGCCCGGGCCGGGGTGGCCGCAGAACGAGTTGGTCCACACGCCCGGCCACGTCTTCTTGCCGATCGCACGCCGGGTCAGCAGCACGCGACCGGCGCGGTCGAAGACGTAGCACGAGAACGCCAGGTGCAGCGGGGTGTGCGCGTCGTGCACCGTGCGCTTGGGCGCGGTGCCGATGGGGTCGAAGCGCTCGTCGAGCAGCACCACGAGTTCTTCCTGGGCCACGTGCCCTGCCTTCCGTGTCAGTGGGAGCGGCGCGGCCGGGGCTGGCAGCGCGGGCAGAAGTAGGACGACCGGTTCATGAACGGCTCGCGGCGGATGGCCGTGCCGCAGCGGCGGCAGGGGCGGTCACCCTGGCCGTAGACGTTCAGCGAGCGGTCGAAGTAGCCGGACTGGCCGTTGACGTTGACGTACAAGGCGTCGAAGGACGTGCCCCCGGCCTGGAGGGCCTCGTTCATCACCTCGGTGGCCGCTTCGAGCACGGCCGCGCCCTGGGCGCGGGTGAGCTTCTCGGTGGGGCGGGCCCAGTGCAGGCGGGCGCGCCACAGCGACTCGTCGGCGTAGATGTTGCCGACGCCGGACACCAGGGTCTGGTCGAGCAGGGCGCGTTTGATCTCGGTGCGGCGCGAGCGCAGCGCCTTGACCGCCTGGGCCGGGTCGAACGCCGGGTCCATCGGATCGCGGGCGATGTGCGCGATCGGGGCCGGCAGCAGCGTGCCGTCCGAGGTGACCAGATCGGCGAGCGCGAGTCCGCCGAACGTGCGCTGGTCGACGAACCGCAACTCGGGCCCGCCGTCGTCGAAGCGGATGCGGACGCGCAGGTGCTTCTCGTCGGGGGCGCCCTCGGGCTGGACGAGCATCTGGCCGCTCATGCCCAGGTGCGCGAGGATCGCCTCCTTGTCGGACAGCTCCAGCCACAGGTACTTGCCGCGGCGCCGCGCCGCCTCGACGCGCGCCCCCGCCAGGCGGCCGGTGAAGTCGTCCGGGCCCAGCTCGTGACGGCGGATCGCCCGCGGGTGCAGCACTTCGACGCGCGCGATCGCGCGGCCCGCCACGTGGGCCTGCAGCCCGCGGCGCACCACTTCTACTTCGGGAAGCTCCGGCACTCCACCACCCTAACCACGACCACCGACAATTCCCGGCGTCCGACCGGGTCACATCACGACGACCGACAGTGACGCCCGGATCCACCGGAACGACGAAAACCGGGCCGCCGCGGCGAGGCGGCGACCCGGCTTCCGGGACAGCGGAACTACTCCGAGCCCTCCGGCTTCAGCTCCTCGGAAAGAGCCCGCCAGGCGGTCTCGGCGGCCTTCTGCTCGGCTTCCTTCTTCGTGGTGCCCGAGCCGTTGCCCAGATCGCGACCGGCGACCAGCACCGTCGCACTGAACTCCTTGCGGTGGTCCGGACCGGTGTCCTCCACCTTGTACTCGGGCACACCCAGCCCGGCCGAGGCGGTCAGCTCCTGCAGGCTCGTCTTCCAGTCCAGCCCGGCCCCGCGCAGCGGCGCCTCCGCCAGCAGCGCGTCGAACAGCCGGTGCACCAGATCGCGCGCCGCGTCGATGCCGTGCGCCAGGTACGCCGCACCGATCACGGCTTCGAGCCCGTCGGCGAGGATGCTCGCCTTGTCACGGCCCCCGGTCAGCTCCTCGCCCTTGCCCAGCAGCAGGTGCGCGCCGAGCCCGCCGGGGCCCAGCCCGCGCGCCACCCCGGCCAGGGCGTGCATGTTGACCACGCTGGCCCGCAGCTTCGCGAGCTGCCCCTCCGGCAGCTCGGGGTGCGTGCGGTACAGGTGGTCGGTGACGACCAGACCGAGCACGGCGTCACCGAGGAACTCGAGCCGCTCGTTGGGCGGCAGCCCACCGTTCTCGTACGCGTACGAGCGGTGGGTGAGCGCCAACGTGAGCAGCTCGGCGTCGAGTTCGACGCCGAGCGCTTCGAGCAACGGTTTCGGGTCGGCGGCCGGCCCTCCCGATCTCGACCTGCCCCCCATCCTGGTCAGCGACCTCAGGCGGGCTCGACGACCTGACGACCGTCGTACTGGCCGCAGGTCGGGCAGGCCACGTGCTGCGGCTTCGGCTGCCGGCAGGCCCGGTTCTGGCAGGGCACCAGCTGCACGGGCGTCGCCTTCCACTGCGCACGACGGTGGCGCGTGTTGGAGCGCGACATCTTCCGCTTCGGGACGGCCACGACTGAATCTCCTCATCCACGGTTCGCTCACGCGGGCGCGAGCGTGCTTACTCAATGCTTACGAGCTGATGCCCGTCAGGCTTGCCGGCCGGGCCCGCCCGGGGACGAGTCGTCGAAACGCTCGACCAGCGCGGCCCACCGAGGGTCTATCGTCTCATGCCCGTGTCCGGGCTCGAGATCGGCCCACTTCCCGCCGCATTCGGGGCACAGCCCGGGGCAGTCCTCGCGGCACAGCGGGACCTGCGGCAGGGCCAGCACGACGGCGTCGCGGACCAGCGGTTCGAGGTCGATCCGGTCGTCGACCAGGCGCATGACCTCGTCCTCGTCGGTCGTCTCGTCCGTGGTCGAGTCCGGGTAGGCGAACAGCTCGGTCAGGTCGACCTCGACCTCGTCGGAGATCGGGTCGAGGCAGCGCGAGCAGGCGCCCGTCGTCGGCGCGACGGCGGAACCGCTGACCAGCACGCCCTCGACCACCGACTCGAGCAGCAGGTCGAGCTCGACCTCGGTGCCCTTGGGCACCACGATCACGTCGGGCACGCCCCACTCGACGCCGGTGGGCGCCGTGCGCTGGACGGTGCGGCTCAGGCCGGCGCGGCGGCCGAGCTCGCGCGTGTCGACGACCCACGGGTTGCGGGCGTCGGAAGAGTCATTGTGCTGAGACATCGGTCCGTTGAGTAGAGGGCGGAAGGCAACCTCACCACTCTACGCCCTCACCCGTTCAGGGCTGGAAGTCGTACAGGGGCGTGGGCCGCTGGCCGAGGGTCGACGGCGCGCGCAGGTGGTTGCGGCCGGAGTCGACCGTGCGCAGCGTGGTGGACAGCAGCTCGGAGAACTCGGCGAGCTTGCCGTCGACGTAGGCGTCGCAGTCGGCGCGCTGGCGGTCGGCCTCGGCGTGGGCCTCGTCCACGATCCGCGCGGATTCGGCGTGCGCGGCCTGCACGACCTCGGTCTGGGACACCAGCCGGGACTGCTCGTGGCGGCCGTCCTCGACGGCCCGCTCGTAGGCGTCGCGGCCGGCCTGCATCATGCGCTCGGCCTCGGCGCGGGCCCGCTCGGTCAGGTTGTGGTACTCGGCCTGGCCCGCGGCGATCATCCGCTCCGCCTCGGCGCGGGCGTCGGCCATGACCTGCTCGGCGCGCGCCTGCGCGTCGGCGATCATGCGCTCCGCCTCCGCGGCGGCCTCGGAGGTGACCCGCTCGGCCTCGGCGTTGGCGTCGTTGACCGTGGTCTCGGCCTGGTCGCGCGCCTTGGTGATCAGCTCGTCGCGCTGGTCGAGCACGTCCTGCGCGTCGTCGACCTCGCGGGGCAGCGCGTCACGCACGTCGTCGAGCAGTTCGAGGACGTCCCCGCGGGGGACCACGCAGCTGGATGTCATCGGCACCCCGCGTGCCTCTTCCACGATCGTGACGAGTTCGTCCAGCGCCTCGAACACCCGGTACACAGCGACTCCCTAGGTGGCCTTTCCCCATCCGGCTTGACCACCAGTCTGCCCGGTTCTCCGGGGAAAGGGGGGAACGCTGCGTTACCGGGCGTGTCAGCAACGCGAAGCGTTTCCGTTGAGGGTGGTGGTGGGCGACGGGCGGGCGTGTCAGTGACGCGAAGCGTCTCCGTTGAGGGTGGTGGTGGGCGACGGGCGGGCGTGTCAAGGAGTTCCGTCAGGAATTCACGTCCACCAGGTCGAAGCTCGCGTAGTGGTCGCCGGTGTAGAAGTACTCCCCCGCCGAGCCGGTGACGATCCGCCGCGCGCCGCGGTCGTCGCTGCCGGGGGTCTCCACGGTGTACTCGTGGTAGTAGCCGCTCGCGCAGTTCGGCAGCAGCCCTTCCCGGTTCTGGAAGACCGTCCCGTCCTGCTCGTACGGGTACGGGCCGCCCTGCTGGATCAGCTCGTAGGTGTCGGTGGCCTCCGCGGGCAGGTCGCTCAGCGCGACCACCGTGAAGCCGGAGGTGTCGCCGCACTCGGCCTGGGCGAGGGACGCCGGCGCGGCCGAGGCGGGCGCGACCAGGCCGAGGCCCGTGAACAACGTGAGGACGAACGCGAGCAGCACACCGGCCACCCGGGACATCGTGGTGTTGGTCATTTTCGGACCGTAGCCCGATCGCGTTACCCGCAGGAGGCCGTCAGGTGAACGCGCCCGAAGTCCCGACGAAAGTCGTCGCCCGATCAGGCGCGCTCGGCGAGCTTCGCGGTCAGCCGTTCGAAGACCACGCCCGGCACCAGGTTCTTCACGTCGCCGCCGTAGGTGGCGACCTCCTTGACCAGCGAGCTGGACACGAAGCCGTAGGCGGGGTTGTTGGACATCAGCAGCGTCTCCACACCGGAGAGCTCGCGGTTCATCTGCGCCATCTGCAGCTCGTAGTCGAAGTCGCTGACCGAGCGCAGGCCCTTGGCGATCGCCGCGATGCCGTTCTGCTTGCAGTACTCCACGAGCAGCCCGTGCCAGGAGTCCACCCGCACGTTGGGCAGGTGCGCGGTGATCTCCCGCAGCATCTCCAGGCGCTCCTCGATGGAGAACATGCCCTTCTTGGACTTGTTGATCATGACCGCGACCACGACCTCGTCGAACAGCTTCGCCGCCCGCTCGATGATGTCGAGGTGGCCGTTGGTCACCGGGTCGTAGGAGCCAGGACACACCGCACGCCGCATGCCGCGGACGCTATCAAGCTCTACCCGTCGTGGCGCGGTGAAGTGACGTACTCCGCCCAGTACAACGCCGTGTCGCCGTACCGCGACGTGCGCACCGGTTCGAACCCGGCCGGCCAGGCGGGTTCGCCGTCGCGCAGCGCGCGTTCCACGATCACCAGCCCGTGCCCGGCGATCCAGCCGCCGGCGGCCAGGGCGGTCAGCACCGCGCCGATCCGGTCCGCCCCGAGCGAGTACGGCGGATCGGCCAGCACGAGGTCGAACGGCTCGTCGGCGGGCTGCGCCAGCACCGTCTCCACCGGGCCGGAGCGCACCGATCCGCCCAGCCCGAGCGCGCTCACGTTGGCCTTGAGCACCTGCACGGCCCGCCGGTCGGACTCGACGAACACCGCGTCCGCCGCGCCACGCGAGAGCGCCTCCAGGCCCAGCGCGCCGGAACCGGCGTAGAGGTCCAGCACCCGCGCGTCGGTCAGCTCGCCCGCCGCCTCCAACGCGTTGAACAACGCCTCCCGCACGCGCTCGGAGGTCGGCCGGGTGCCCTGCGCGGGCACCTTGAGCCGCCGCCCGCTCGCCGCCCCGGCCACGATCCTCGTCGTCACACCCCCATCATCGCGCTGTGTTCTACGCGGTGTTTTGCCCAGGACCCGGTGAACAGCGCGCGGGGCACGCGTAGAGTCAATCTTCCTGTTGCCGGCGAGTGAGCTGTAGGAGCGCTGCGTGTCGGAACCTCGGGTCAGACGGGCCGAGATCGCCATCGAACAACACCACGTGGACCGCGTCTACACCCGGCTCGCCGAACTCCGGGCGCAGGCGGAGGCGATGCGTGCCAAGGGCTACGAGATCGGCCACGGCGCCCAGCGCGAAGCCGTTTTCGAGCAGGCCTCGATGCTGTTCGAGCGCGACATGATGGTCCACCACGCGACCCAGACGCTGCAGACCCTGGACGCCGAGTACGAGGGCCTGGTCTTCGGCCGCCTCGACCACACCAGCCGGGAGACGATCTACGTCGGGCGCCTCGGCATCCGCGACGCCGAGTTCGACAACCTGGTCACCGACTGGCGCGCCCCCGCGGCCGCCGCGTTCTACCAGGCCACCGCCGAGGAACCGATGGACGTGGTGCGCCGCCGCGTCATCCGCTGCTCCGGCCAGACCGTGCTCGACGTGGACGACGACGTGCTGATCCCGGACGCGGTCGGCGACGACATGCAGGTGGTCGGCGAGGGCGCGCTGATGGCCGCGCTGGGCCGGTCGCGTGGCGACAAGATGCGCGACATCGTCGCCACCATCCAGAAGGAACAGGACGAGGTCATCCGGGCGCCGTGGCGCGGTGTCACCGAAATCACCGGCGGCCCGGGCACCGGCAAGACCGCCGTCGCGCTGCACCGCGCGGCCTACCTGCTCTACCGCTACCGCCGCCAGCTCGGCGGGGCCGGCGGCCTGGTGGTCGGCCCGTCCGGGGTGTTCACCAACTACATCTCCCGCGTGCTGCCGTCGATGGGTGAGACGAACGTCGAGCTGCGGGCGCTGGGCGCGGTGCTCGACGGCATCGAGACCGACCGGCAGGACCCGGCGCCGCTGGCCGCGATCAAGGGGTCGCTGCGGATGCGCAAGGTGCTGCTCAAGGCGTTGCGCGACACCCCGCCGGACGTGCCCGGCGAGATGCGGATCGTCTACAAGGGCGAGGTCCTCAAGCTCACCCGCAAGGAACTGGAGAAGGTCCGCCGCAAGGTGCACGGCCACGGCGGGCCGCCGAACCGCTCGCGGGTGCGCGCGGCCGAGGCGCTGCTGGAGGCGCTGGCCGACCGCGCCGAGGAGAACGGCCGCGCCGACGGCCGGACGATCGAGCGCGCCGAGCTGATCCACGACCTGGGCGAGCGGATCGACTTCCACCGCTTCCTGGTGGTGTGGTGGCCGGTGCTGTACCCCGGCGAGATCCTGCGCTGGCTGGGTGATCCGAAGCGGCTGACCAAGGCCGCGCGGGGTGTGCTGACCCCGGACGAGGTCGACCTGCTGGCCGCGTCGTTCGCCGACCGCGAGCGCGAATGGACGGTCGCCGACGTGGCGCTGCTGGACGAGCTGCGCGTGCTGGTCGGGCCGCCGCCCAAGCGCCGCCGCCGCGCGCAGCAGGTCGAGCTGGACGCGGCGCCGCCGGAGCGCGGGTCGGTCGGCAAACCGCACCGGCCGGAGCACTACGACGAGTACTCGCACATCGTGGTCGACGAGTCGCAGGACCTCTCGCCGATGCAGTGGCGGATGGTCGGGCGGCGGGGCAAGTACGCCAGCTGGACGGTGGTCGGCGACCCGGTGCAGAGCTCGTGGCCGGATCCGGCGGAGGCGGCGCAGGCCCGGACGCAGGTGTTCGGCGCGCGCACCCCGATCCGCCGGTACACGCTGCGCACCAACTACCGGAACTCGGCGGAGATCTTCGACCTGGCCGCGCGGGTGGTCGCCGGGCACGCCGCCGAGGGTGAGCTGCCGCACGCGGTGCGGACCACCGGGATCGAGCCGGACGTGCGGCTGGTCGAGCCCGGCAGCGTGGAGAGCGCGGTGCAGGCCGCGGCGAAGGAGCTGCTGGACGCGGTCGAGGGCACGGTCGGTGTGGTGTGCGCCATGGACCGGGTCGCCGAGGTCGGCACGTGGGTGCGGGGCCAGGCGGACGAGCGGCTCAAGGTCGTCGGCAGCCTGGACGCCAAGGGCCTGGAGTACGACGCCGTCGTGCTGGTCGAGCCGACCGAGCTGATCACCGAGTCGCTCACCGGGCGCCGCGTGCTCTACGTCGCACTGACCCGCGCGACCCAGCAACTGACCGTCGTGGCCTCCGACGACGAGTGGCTGCCTGCGGAATAAATCACGAAAAAAGCGACGTCTTCGTCAGCCTCCATCATTTCCCGGGCAATTACCATGCACGGCGAGACCGATCGTCTCTTCGTGATGTCCGGGACTGTGGATGGAGCACCTCATGGCAGGTTGGGTGCGTGCTGCGCGCCGTACGGCGGCCTCGATCGGCCTCGCCGCGGCGCTGCTCACGACGGGCGTCGCCTGTACCGGCGACGAGACCGCGAGCACTGGTGGTGAAGTTTCCACTGGTCAGGGAGTTATCGGTGAGGCTCCGGTGGCCAGTGAGGCGGAGCTGGCGGCCAGCCCGACCGCCCAGGCGATCCGGGCCCGCGGCACGCTGATCGTCGGCGGCGACGAGAACCTGCCCCTGCTGTCGCAGCGGAATCCGATCACCGGGAGCACCGACGGATTCGACGCGACACTCGGAAAAATGCTGGCGAAATACATCATCGGCCGGCCGAACGTCAACATCGTGACGACCACACCGGAAACGCGCGAAGCGATGTTGAAAACGGGCACCGTGGACGCGGTGATCCGGATCTACACGATCACGGCGGAACGGGCGCAGCGGGTCGCGTTCGCCGGGCCGTACCTGCTGTCCGGGCAGGCGATCGCCACGCTCAAGGGCACCACCGGCATCGACGACCCCGCCGACCTCAACGGCAAGACCGTCCTGGCGGTGGCCGGGACGACCAGCGTGGCGGCGATCCAGCAGCGCGCGCCCGGCGCGAAGATCACCACGTTCGGCACGGCCGAGGAGTGCGTGCAGGCGCTGGAGCAGGGCAAGGGCGACGCGTACGTGCACGATCTGACCGTGCTGGCGGGCGAGGCGCAACTGGACTCGAAGCTGCAGATCAGCGGGCAGCCGTTCACCAGCGAGCCGTACGGCATCGGCCTCAAGCTCGACGACGACACGTTCAAGCGGTTCGTCAACGACTGGCTGCGCAAGATCGAGGCCGCCGGGCTGTGGCAGCGCGCCTGGCAGGAGACGCTGGGCACGGTGGTGACTGGCGCACCCCCGTCCCCACCAGCGATCGGCTCAGTCCCCGGCTCATAGCCACGCGAGTCCCACGCTCCGCCCCGCGAGTCCCACGCTCCGGCGCGCGAGTTCCGCGTTCCGGCGCGCGAGTTCTGCGCTCCGGCGCGCGAGTTCCGCACTCGGGTGGCCGGGTGCCGTGCGGCTCCTAGTAGTCGCCCACCGTCAGGAGTTGTGGACGGGCGCGGTCTTGGCGGTGAGGCGAAGCAGGGCGGGGCTCGTAGGCGCGGAAGGCGCACTCGTGCTACCGCCAGCCCACGACTGCCCCCAGGTCCAGTTCCCCGGCGTGCCTGGGGACGAACTCCGCCGGGCGGCCGTGGACGGCTCCTGCCCCGCCCTGAACCTGCCGCACTGACCTCTCGCCCGCGCGAGTCCCGCGCTCGGCCCGCGCGTCCTGTGTTCCGGCGCGGGAGTTCCACATTCGGAGCCGCGAGTCCCACGCTCCCGCAGGCGAGTTCTGCGTTCGCGCGGGAAGACGTGCGGGCGGGTGCGCGTTGGACGTTGCCGTGAAGCCGCTATCCGACGTCGCGCTGTCCGTGCTGGACCTGTCCCCCATTCCGAGCGGCGCGGACGCGCGCACCGCGCTCCGCAACACCGTCGAGCTGGCCCGGCAGACCGAGCGGCTCGGCTACCGGCGGTTCTGGGTCGCCGAGCACCACAACATGCCGGGCATCGCGAGTTCGGCCACGGCGGTCCTGATGAGCCACGTCGCGGCGGCGACCGAAAGCATCCGCGTCGGCTCCGGCGGCATCATGCTGCCCAACCACGCGCCGCTGGTGGTGGCCGAGCAGTTCGGGATGCTGGAGGCGTTCCACCCCGGCCGCATCGACCTCGGCATCGGCCGGGCACCGGGCACCGACCAGCGCACGGCGATCGCGTTGCGTGGTTCGGCGCAGGCGCTGGGCGCGGACGACTTCCCGCAGCAGCTGTCCGAGCTGATGGACTACTTCGACGGCAAGGGCGCGGTGCGGGCGGTGCCGAGGTACAAGCCGCCGGTGTGGCTGCTCGGGTCGAGCGGGTTCAGCGCGCGGCTGGCCGGGTCGCTCGGGCTGCCGTTCGCGTTCGCGCACCACTTCAGCGCCCGCAACACGATCCCGGCGGTGGAGCTGTACCGCGAGTCGTTCCAGCCGTCGGAGGCGCTGTCCGAGCCCTACGTGATGCTCGGCGCGGCGGTGATCTGCGCGGAGACCGACGACCGGGCGCGGTGGCTGGCCGGGCCGAGCGGCCTGCAGTTCCTCCAGCTGCGGCGCGGCAACCCGATCCCGCTGCCGACGCCCGAGGAGGCCGCCGGGTACCCGTACTCGGAGATCGACCGGCACTTCGTGGACGAACGCCTGGGCACGACGATCCACGGCTCACCGTCGACGGTCCGCAAGGGCCTGGAGACGCTGGTCAGCGACACCGGCGCCGATGAGATCATGATCACGACGATGGTCCACGGCGAGGCCGACCGGCTGCGCTCCTACGAGCTGGTGGCCGACCTCACCCACGCCTGAGCCCAAGCCCGGCACGGCAGGTCGGGCGGCCTCCGCCAACCCGCTAGCGTCCGGCCTCGCCCGTGATGGCCAACGGCCCGCCGCGTTGAGCCCGGACCCGCGCGGCGGGCCGGGCGGCCTCCGTTAACCCGCCCGCCGCACCGCAGCCTCCGGCCGCGCCCGCGGCTAGGACCGCCAAGCGCTCCGCACCGGCGGCATCCCGCCGCCGGCCACACGAGAACCAGCCCGCGCCACCCCACACTGAGCCCGCCGACCGCACCGGCGGCATCCTGCTGCCGGCCCACGCGAGAACCGGCCGGGCGCACGCGCAGAACCCGCGCGCGCCGCAGCCTTCGGCTCCAGGCGCAGCTCCGCAGCGACCCTGAATTCCCAAGCCACCCGCGCTGCGCCGGGCAGGCCGCAACCGCCCGCCCGGCCTCGCCGCTCGGTTCAGGACAGCCAGGCGCTCCGCACCGGCGGCATCCCGCTGCCGCCGCGGGCCGTCGGCTTCACCGCCAGGATCTGGTTCACCCCGATGGCCCCGCTTTCGAAGCTCAGCGCGCACGCGGCCATGTACAGCCGCCACACCCGCGCCCGTCCCGCGCCGCCCAGGCGGACCGCCTCGGCCCAGTTCGCCTCCAGGTTCGCCACCCACGCGCGCAGCGTGCGCCCGTAGTGCTCGCGCAGCGCCTCCACGTCCCGCACCTCGAAGCCGGCCTCCTCGATCGCCGCGGCCATCACGCTCACCGGCTCCAGCTCGCCGTCCGGGAAGACGTACCGGTCGATGAACGACGTCTTCTGGTTCCGCGGCGGCACCGACGGGTGCCGCGAGATGGCGTGGTTGAGCAACCGCCCCTCCGGCCGCAGCAGGTCGAACAGCGACTTCGCGTACACCGGCAGCATCGACGCGCCCACGTGCTCGGCCATCCCGATGCTGGAGATCGCGTCGAACGGCCCGTCGGACACCTCGCGGTAGTCCTGCACCCGGATCTCCACCAGGTCCGACAGCCCCTCCTCGGCGACCCGCTTGCGCGCGAAGTCCGCCTGCGCCTGCGACAGCGTGACGCCGACCGCGTGCGCGCCGTACTCCTTGGCGGCGTGGATGACGAAGGTGCCCCAGCCGCAGCCGACGTCGAGCACCCGCATCCCCTCGCGCAACCCGAGCTTGCGCGCCACCAGGTCGACCTTCGCGGTCTGCGCCTCCTCCAGCGTGGTCTCCGGCTTCGGCCACACCGCGCACGAGTACGTCATCGACGGCCCGAGCACGAGCGCGTAGAAGTCGTTGCCCACGTCGTAGTGGTGCGAGATGGCGGCCGCGTCACGGCGCCGGGAGTGCATGCGCCCGGCGAGCTTGATCTCCTCCGGCGGCGGTTTCGGCGGGAACCCCACGATGCCCAGCTTCAGCGCCGCCTTGGCCAGGTCGCGCCGCACCGCCCAGGTGAGGTCCACGTCGAAGTCGACGTCGTAGACCAGATCGTGCAGCCGCTCCAGGGCTTCCACGAACGGCCCCTCGACGTCGAGCTCGCCGGCGACGTGCGCCCGCGTCACGCCCAGCTCGTTCGGCGCCCACAGCAGGCGCCGCAACGCGCGGCGGTGTTTGAGGTGCAGCACCGGCGCGTCCGGCGGCCCGGTTTCACTGCCGTCCCAGCAACGAATCCGGATCGGGACGTTCTGACCGAGCGCCGTGTGCAGGAGTTCCCCTACGGCGCCGGCGACTCCACCTGCGCTACCCACGAACTTCATTCAAGCACGCGCGCGGCGAAATCGCTTGTATCAGCGAAGTAATTCACCAATGGTGTGCAGCACAGGTGCCAGAATCACCAGATCATCCCGTTTGCCGGAAACGCATTCGGTGATGCCCGCGCCCACGACCTCGAACTCCGCGAGCGCACGCAGCCCGTCGACGAGCTGCGACACGGTCATCCCATCGGGTTCCGGGTAGTCCATTCCGGCGAACGCGGAGGGGTCCAGGACATCGAGATCGACGTGCACGTACAGCCGTTCGATACCGGCATCCCGGACTTCGGCGACAATCCGTGACGGTTCCCCCGAAACCAGCCGGACCCGGCCCGCCTCGATTTCGTCCCGTTCCGCCGGATCCAGCGCCCGCGCCCCGACGAGCACCGCACGGCCCGGCTCGACCGCGGGCGCGGCCGCGAACGCCGGATCGCCGTCGCCGAGCAGCGACCGCAGCACCATCCCGTGGAAGGCGCCGGACGGCGAGCCGGCCGGGGTGTTGAGGTCGCCGTGCGCGTCGAACCACGCCACGCCGAAGCGTTCGCCGTGCCGGGCCCGGGCGGCGGCGACGGGCACCAGGTCGGCGGCGCAGTCACCGCCGATGGTGAGCACCGGTCCGTCGGCGAGGGCCTCGGCGTGCCGCTTCCGGTTGTCCAGCAACGCTTCCCGGTTCGCGATCCCGTCCACGACCGGCGTTTCGCCCGCCTCCAGACGCACCTCGCGCACCGGCGCCCCGAGAACCTCCGCCGCCAACGCGGAAAGGGCCCGGCACCCCGCGGGCAGATCGCCCGCCCGGGGTGTCCGGGCCCCTTGCCACTGCGGTACCGCTTGGATCAGCACGCACCGACCCTAACGACGGCACGGGGGCCGCCGCACGCGGATTTCCCCGCCCGCCGAACTCGCGCTCACGAGCGCAGAACTCGCGAGCACGAGTGTGGGACTCGCGGGCGTGAGCGTGGGACTCGCGGGCTGTCGGCTTCCGCGCGAGTCCTGCGTTCCGGTGCGCGAGTCCTGCGTTCCCGTGCGCGAGTTCTGCGTTCGGGTGTTACTCCAGCACGATCAGCAGGTCACCGCCCTCGACCTGCTGGACCGAGTTGATCGCCAGGCGCACCACCTTGCCCGATTCGGACGCGGTGATCGCCGCCTCCATCTTCATCGCCTCGATGGTCGCGACCGTGGCGCCCGCGGCGACCTCGTCGCCCTCGGCCACCGACAGCGTGACCACACCGGCGAACGGCGCGGCGACGTGCTTCGGGTTGGACTTGTCGGCCTTCTCCGCCGCCGGCAGGTCCGAGGCCACCGACCGGTCGCGCACCTGGATCGGCCGCAGCTGCCCGTTCAGCGTCGCCATCACCGTCCGCATGCCGCGCTCGTCGGCCTCACCGACGGCCTCCAGCTCGAACAGCAGCCGCACGCCCGGCTCCAGGTCGACCGCGTACTCCTCGCCCGGGCGCAGACCGTAGAAGAAGTCCTTGCTGGACAGCACGCTGGTGTCGCCGTAGGCGCGGCGGTGCTCCTCGAACTCCTTGGTCGGCCCGGGGAACAGCAGCCGGTTGAGCGTCGCGCGGCGGTCCTTCGCCAGGCCCTCGCGGTCCTCGGCGGACAGCTCGGTCTCCGGCTTCGGTTCGGCGCGGCCCTCGAGCGCCTTGGTGCGGAACGGCTCCGGCCAGCCGCCGGGCGGGTCGCCCAGCTCGCCGCGCAGGAAGCCGATCACCGAGTCCGGGATGTCGTAGCGGTTCGGCTCGGCCTCGAACTTCTCCGGCTCGACCCCCGCGCCCACCAGGTGCAGCGCCAGGTCGCCGACCACCTTGGACGACGGCGTGACCTTGACCAGGTGGCCCAGGATGCGGTCGGCCGCCGCGTACATCGCCTCGATCTCCTCGAAGCGGTCGCCCAGCCCGAGCGCCTTGGCCTGCGTGCGCAGGTTGGACAGCTGACCGCCGGGGATCTCGTGGTCGTACACGCGGCCGGTCGGCGAGGCCAGGCCCGCCTCGAACGGCGCGTAGATCTTGCGCACGATCTCCCAGTACGGCTCCAGGTCGCCGACCGCCCGCAAGCTCAGCCCGGACGGCCGCGGCGAGTGGTCGGTGGCCGCGACGATCGCCGACAGCGACGGCTGCGAGGTGGTGCCCGCCATCGACGCGACGGCGCCGTCCACCGCGTCCGCCCCGGCGCCGATCGCCGCCAGGTAGGTGCCCAGCTGGCCACCCGCGGTGTCGTGGGTGTGGATGTGCACCGGGAGGTCGAACTCCTTGCGCAGCGCGGAGACCAGCTTCTCCGCGGCCGGCGCGCGCAGCAGGCCGGCCATGTCCTTGATCGCCAGGACGTGCGCCCCGGCGCCGACGATCTGCTCGGCCAGCTTGAGGTAGTAGTCCAGCGTGTAGAGCTTCTCGCCGGGGTCGGACAGGTCCGAGGTGTAGCAGAGCGCGACCTCGGCGACGGCCTTCCCGGTCTCCCGCACGGCCTCGATGGCCGGGCGCATCTGCTCGACGTCGTTGAGGGCGTCGAAGATGCGGAAGATGTCGATGCCGGTGTTGGTGGCCTCCTCGACGAAGGCGTTGGTCACCTCGGTCGGGTACGGCGTGTAGCCGACCGTGTTCCGGCCGCGCAGCAGCATCTGCAGGCAGATGTTCGGCACCGCCTCGCGCAGCTTCGCCAGCCGCTCCCACGGGTCCTCGGCGAGGAACCGCAGCGCGACGTCGTAGGTCGCGCCGCCCCAGCACTCCAGGGACAGCAGCTGCGGCAGCGTGTGCGCCACGACCGGCGCGACGGCCAGCAGGTCCTTGGTGCGCACGCGGGTCGCCAGCAGCGACTGGTGCGCGTCGCGGAAGGTCGTGTCCGTGACGCCCAGCGTGGGCGACTCGCGCAGCCACCGCGCGAAGCCCTCCGGACCCAGCTCGGTCAGCTTTTGCTTCGACCCCGCCTGCGGCTCGGCCGAGGGCAGCGACGGCAGCTTCGTGGCCGGGTCGATCAGGCGCGGCCGCTCGCCGTGCGGCTTGTTGACCGTGACGTCGGCGAGGTAGGTCAGCAGCCGGGTGCCGCGGTCGGCGGAGTGCCGCGCGGTCAGCAGGTGCGGCCGCTCCTCGATGAACGAGGTGGTGACGCGCCCGGCGGCGAAGTCCGGGTCGTCGAGCACGGCCTGCAGGAACGGGATGTTCGTGGACACGCCGCGGATGCGGAACTCGGCCAGCGCGCGGCGGGCGCGGCCCACCGCGGTCTTGAAGTCCCGGCCGCGGCAGGTGAGCTTCACCAGCATCGAGTCGAAGTGCGCGCTGATCTCGGTGCCGGCGAACGCGGTGCCGCCGTCGAGGCGGATGCCCGAACCGCCGGGCGAGCGGTAGGCGCTGATCATGCCCGTGTCCGGGCGGAACCCGTTGGCCGGGTCCTCGGTGGTGATGCGGCACTGCATCGCGGCGCCGCGCAGGTAGACCTTCTCCTGCGACAGGCCGAGGTCGGCGAGCGTCTCGCCGGAGGCGATGCGCAGCTGCGACTGCACCAGGTCGACGTCGGTGACCTCCTCGGTCACCGTGTGCTCGACCTGGATGCGCGGGTTCATCTCGATGAAGACGTGGTTGCCGTCCCGGTCGAGCAGGAACTCGACGGTGCCCGCGTTGCGGTAGCCGATCTTGCGGGCGAACGCGACGGCGTCGTTGCAGATGCGGTCGCGCAGCTCAGGGGCAAGGTTGGGCGCGGGCGCCAGCTCGATGACCTTCTGGTGCCGCCGCTGGACCGAGCAGTCGCGCTCGAAGAGGTGGATGACGTTGCCGGCGCCGTCGGCGAGGATCTGGACCTCGATGTGCCGCGGGTCGACGACGGCCTTTTCCAGGAACACGGTCGGGTCGCCGAAGGCCGACTCGGCCTCGCGCATCGCGGCCTCGATCGACTCGCGCAGGTGCGCGGGATCGTTGACGCGGCGCATGCCGCGGCCGCCACCACCGGCGACGGCCTTGACGAAGACGGGGAACCCGATCTCCTCGGCCGCGGCGGTCAGCTCGTCGACGTTCGTGGACGGCTGCGACGAGCCGAGCACCGGCACCCCGGCCTCACGGGCGGCCGCGACGGCGCGCGCCTTGTTACCGGTCAGTTCCAGGATTTCCGCGCTCGGGCCGACGAAGGTGATGCCGGCTTCCTTGCACGCGCGCGCGAGATCGGGGTTCTCGGACAGGAATCCGTAGCCGGGGTACACCGCGTCCGCACCGGCTTTCCGCGCGGCGCCGACGATCTCTTCCACGTCGAGGTAGGCGCGGACCGGGTGTCCCGGTTCGCCGATCTCGTAGGCCTCGTCGGCCTTCAGACGGTGCAGCGAGTTGCGGTCCTCGTGGGGGAACACCGCCACTGTGCCCGCGCCCAGCTCGTAGCCCGCGCGGAACGCCCGGATGGCGATTTCCCCGCGGTTGGCGACCAGCACCTTGCGAAACATGCCCGGTCCTTCCCTGTTCACGGATCGGTAGTGCTGTGACGTTACCTTGCCGATCCCGCTCATCGGGAGTTCAGTCCCGGGTGATGGACATCATCCGGAACGTGCGCATGCCGCACAGTGGTGCGGGGTAATGCAGCTTCCTCGATTGCGTCGATAGAACCAACCACGCTTGACATGTGCGAAAATCGCACTAACCGTGGCTGTGTGGAATGGACCGAGATCGGCGAGCGCGTGCGTGAGGCGCGCTTGGGCGCTGGGCTGTCCCAGGCCGAGCTGGCCGCCGAGATCGGCCTGGACCGCACGATGGTCATGAAAATCGAGCGTGGAGCGCGACGTCTGGACGCCCTTGAGCTGGCGCGTCTCGCCGAGGCACTCTCAGTGTCGATCGGGTACTTCCTGGACGCGCGCCCGGCGGTGGTCTCCCGGCGCAGCAGCCTTCCCTTGGACGACACCGGAACGAACTCCGGGCGCGCTGAGTCACGCCTGGAAGCCGCCTTGTTCGAGTGGCTACGGGACGTCCGCCAACTGGTGGACCTCGGACAGCTACCGCCCCTGGATGTGGTGATTTTTCCGGGCAAGGTCGACGGGCTACCAGCGGCGCGGGAAGCTGCATCCTGGCTACGTGAGCACCTGGACCTTGGCACCAGGCCCATTGACACGATGATGTCGGTATGCGAGCGCGCCGGACAGTTCCTGCTCGTCACTGAGCTGACTGGGGACGGTGCTTCGCTGACGGACGACGGGCTGGCAGTGGCGGTCGTGAACAGTGCGGCCGACCCCGGTCGTCGCCGTGCCACTGCCGCTCACGAGCTGGGCCACCTCGTTCTGGGCGATGAGTATTCGACGGATCTCGGTGTCGCGGCTTCGCGCGAGGAAAGAGAGCGAGCCATCGGCGCGTTCGCCGCCGAACTGCTGTTGCCGGTCGCGGTGATCACCGACGGCTGCGAGACGAGAGCGTGGCCCGCGAATATCTGATCGAACTCGCCGCACGCTATCGGACGTCCTGGTCGACAGCGCTCAGACAAGCGCAACACGCAAAGGTCATCGACGGGAGCGCGGCCCGTCGATGGCGCACACCGACACGCGCCGAGATACTCGAAGCCCTCGGATGGGCTCCGCAGCCCGGTCTGACCTCGGTGACGGTTCCGCCCACCTTCGCACACGCGGTGATCCAAGCCTGGAGGTTCGACAAGATCACCTCGAACCGAGCCGTCGAACTGCTGCACGGTCAGATCACGATCGAGGATCTGCCTCTGCGCAACGAAGCCGAGTCGGCGCCCTGATCGATGCTCGCCTTCGACACGACCTGTCCGAGTCACTTCGCACTTGCAGAACGCCTCGACGTCCTGTTTCGCGAAGAACCTCGCAACCTCGGGGAGCCCAGCGTCTTTGCCGTCGTGGAGCGACAAGGCGGCATCGCTGTCACCGACGATCGCGACGCGGTAAGGGTCGGGCGCGCCTACGGTCTGCCTGTGCACGGAAACGGTGTGGCTCCTCGCCCGTGCTTGCGGCAACGGGAAGGTCACCGAGGTCAGTGCGGGCAACCTCACCGAGTGCCTCCGCGACACCGGAATGAGGTTGCCCTGCACCGGGCGCGACTTCGGCGCCGTCAGCCGCCGTCACGGGCTTCTGCAATTCAGCTCGCCGCGTTCTCCTTCTCGAACCGCGTGTACAGCAGCCGGTTCGGTGTGCCCTGCGGCAGGCCGGTCAGCACGTCCGGCGTCGAGTTGTTGATCAGGGCGTCCATCACCTGCTGGGGCGTCTTGTCGGGGTGCTGGGCCCGGTAGAGCGCCGCGGCGCCCGCGACGAACGCCGCCGCCATCGAGGTGCCCGAGAACGGCGTCGCGGCGGTCGCCCCCGGCGCGGTCGACGGCACGTCCACCCCCGGCGCCAGCAGGTCCACCCCCAGCCCGAAGTTCGACTTCGGCGCGAAGGCGTCCGCCTTGTCCACCGCTCCCACGGTCAGCAGCTCCGGGATCCGCGCGGGCGAGGAGAACGACGAGTCCACCCCCGACCACCCGGCCGCCGCGACCACCGGCATCACGCCGATCAGCCGCCGCACCGCGTTGTCCAGGCCGTCGGACGCGGGCCCACCGAAACCGATCACCGCGACGGCGGGCTGCTTCGCGTTCTGGGTGACCCAGTCGATGCCCGAGATGATGTTGTTGAGCCGCCCGTTGCCCTTGTCGTCGAGCACCTTGACCGGCACGATCCGCGCGGCCTTCGCGACGCCGAACTCCGTGCCGGCCACGATCCCGGCCATCCGCGTGCCGTCGCCGTTGCCGTCGGCCGGGTTGTCGGTGCCGCCGACGAAGTCCTTGCCCGGGTCCACCCGCCCGGCCAGGTCCGGCAGCGCCGCGTCGACCCCGGTGTCGATCACGTACACCGTGACGCCCTCGCCGGTGCTGTCGTAGTGGTAGGTCTGGTCGCCGGCCTTGCCGCGCTGGTCGATCCGGTCCAGGGCCCAGCTCGGCGGGTTCTGCTGCGCACCGGGCGCGGCCGAAGCCGGCGCCACGGCGGCGAGGACGAGCAGTGCCGAACCGATGACCGCGCGTAATCCAGTCTTGAGCACGCCTCAGCGTCGCGCCGCCGGAGATCACGCACAACTCGGGCCGTCGCCCGATCGTGCGTCAGGACTTCTCTAGGTACTCGGCGCGCTCGGAATCGACCAGGTCGGACACCATGTGCGCCAGGCCCGGATGCCGGTCCAGCGCCGGGTCGCCGCTGACGATCTCCTGCGCCCGCTCCCGCGCGGCCGCGATGACGTCCTCGTCGCGCAGCAGCGAAAGCAGCTTGAGGCTGGAGCGCTTGCCGGACTGGGTCGCGCCCAGGATGTCGCCCTCGCGCCGCAGCTCCAGGTCCAACCGGGACAGTTCGAACCCGTCCGTTGTGGACTCCACCGCCGCCAGCCGCTCCCGCGTCGCGGTGCCGTCCAGCGTCTCGGTGACCAGCAGGCACAGCCCGGGCACGCTGCCCCGGCCCACCCGGCCACGCAGCTGGTGCAGCTGGCTGACCCCGAACCGGTCGGCGTCCATGATCACCATCATCGTCGCGTTCGGCACGTTCACGCCGACCTCGATCACCGTGGTCGCGACCAGCACGTCCAGTTTGCCCGCGGCGAACGCGCGCATCACGGCGTCCTTGTCGTCGGGCGGCATCCGGCCGTGCAGAATCCCCAGGCGCAGCTCCGACAGCGGCCCGTTCTCCAGCTCGGCGGCGACGTCGAGCACCGCCAGCGGCGGGCGGCGGTCGCTGTTGTTCGACGCCGGCTCGTCCCCGATCCGCGGGCACACCACGTACGCCTGGTGGCCCTTGCGGACCTCCTCGACCAGCCGCCGCCACGCCCGGTCCAGCCACGACGGCTTCTCCGCGACCGGCACCACGCTCGTCTTGATCGGCGACCGCCCGACCGGCATGTGCCGCAGCGCCGAGGTTTCCAGGTCGCCGTAGACCGTCATCGCGACCGTGCGCGGGATCGGCGTCGCGGTCATGACCAGCACGTGCGGGCTGCCGCCGTTCGCCGCGCGGGAACGCAGCGCGTCCCGCTGCTCGACGCCGAACCGGTGCTGCTCGTCCACCACCACCAGGCCCAGATCGGCGAAGGACACCGTGTCCTGGATCAGCGCGTGCGTGCCGACGACGATCCCGGCCGCGCCGCTGGCGGTGTCCAGCAGCGCCTGCTTGCGTTCCTTGGCCGACATCGACCCGGTCAGCAGCGTCACCTTCGTCGCGTTCTCCGCGGCGCCCAGCTCACCGGCCTGCCCCAGGTCGCCGAGCATCTCGCGCAGCGACCGGGCGTGCTGCGCGGCGAGCACCTCGGTGGGCGCGAGCATCGCGGCCTGGCGGCCGGAGTCGACCACCTGGAGCATCGCCCGCAGCGCGACGACCGTCTTGCCGCTGCCGACCTCGCCCTGCAGCAGCCGGTTCATCGGGTGCTCGCTGGCGAGGTCGGCGGCGATGTCCTCGCCCACCGCGCGCTGGCCCTCGGTCAGCTCGAACGGCAGCCGCTGGTCGAAGGCGTCCAGCAGGCCGTCCGTCGTGCGCGCGCACGCGGGCGCCGGCCGGGACACCGCGGAGTACCGGCGTTGCGCGAAGATCAGCTGCACCGCCATGGCCTCGTCCCACTTCAGCCGGTCCCGCGCGGCCTCCAGCGCGTCGCGGTCCTTGGGGCGGTGGATGTTGTGCAGCGCGTCGAACAGGTCCATGAGCTGGCGGCTGTCGAGCAACTCGCGCGGCATTGGGTCTTCTTCGCGCTCCAGCGTGTCCAGCACCTGGCGCACGCACCGCGCGATGGACCACGACGGCATCCCGGCCGCGGCCGGGTAGACCGGGATGATCGCGCCCACGAAGTCGTCCATCGCGCTGTCGTCGTCGCCGTCGAGCATCTGGTACTCGGGGTTGGCGAGCTGGAGCGTGTTGCGGAACGCGGTGACCTTGCCGGCGAACAACCCGGTGCGGCCCAGCCGCAGCTGCCGCTCGTGCTGGTGCGGGCGGCCGAAGAACGCGCACGACAGCCTGCGGTGGCCGTCGGTGATGACCAGTTCCAGGATGTGCCCCGGCTTGTTGCGCATGCGGCGCATGTTGACCTTCTCCACGCGCGCCATGACGGTCGCGTGCTCGCCGATCTCCAGGCCCGCGATGTTCGTCAGCTCGCCGCGCTCGGCGTAGCGGCGCGGGTAGTGCCGCAGCAGGTCGGCGACGGTGTGGATGTCCAGCGACTCGGCGAGCGCCTTCGCGGTCCTGGCGCCCAGCAGCGGGGGCAGCTTGTCACGCAGTCCGGTCACGCGTTCACTCCACACCGATCAGCAGCACGGCGTCGGCCTGCCCGCCGGGGTAATCCACGAACTCCACCTCCGGTCGCTGCGCCCGCAACCGCTCCCGCAGCTCGTCGGTCAGGCCCGGCGGCGCCTCGGTCCCGGTCAGCACGGTGACCAGCTCGCCGCCGACGGCCAGCATCCGGTTCAGCACACCCAGCGCCGCCTCGGCGGGCTCGGCGCCGGCCGGTTCGACGAGCACGACCTCGCCGTCGACGAAACCGATCAGGTCACCGGCGTGGGCCCGTCCCACCCAGGTTATCGACTCCTCGGCGGCGACCACGAGCTCGCCACGCCGCGTTGCCGCGGCCGCCTCGGCCATGGCCACGACGTCGTCGTTCGCGCGGCGCTGCACGTCGTGCACGGCCAGCGCGGACAGCACCTGGACCGGCGACGCGCACGGGATGACCACCACGTCCCGGTCGCCGATCATCGGGTGGCCGGCTGCGTCGTCGGCGGCCCTGGTCAGGCTCGCGCCGCCGGCGAGGACGGTGATGTGACCGGCCGCCCGCTCGGTGATCAGGCCGAGCATCTCCTCGACGCTCGGCGTGGCGTGGTCGGGCACCGCGAGCACCGCGACGCCCTCCTCCCGCAGCAGCGCGGCCAGTTCCTCGCCGTGCACGACGGCGACCACCGCGCGGTCCGGGCCGGACGGCGGTTCGATCGGGGTCGGCGTGATCAGCGGTTCGACGCGGATGTTGCTCGGCGTGCCCGCCCGCAGACCGGCCTCGATCGCGGCACCGATGTCCGCGCAGTGCACGTGGACGGCGTGTCCCCCGCTGCCGTCCCCGGCCACGGTGACGCTGTCCCCCAGTTCGGACAGCGCCCGGCGCAGGACCGGGACGTCCGCGTCGGCGACGCCGTCCAGCAGGTACATGACCTCCCACGCGTAGGGGGCCGGCTCGGCGTCCGGTTCGCCGCGGGTGTGCGCCTCGCAGGAGTGCGCGATCTGGGTCTCGGTGCCGGTGACCACGCCGGCCAGGGCGTCGAAGACCGCGACGAGCCCGCGCGCGCCCGCGTCCACGACCCCGGCCGCGGCGAGGACCGGCAGCTGGTGCGGGGTCTGCTCGAGGGCTTCCGAAGCGGCCTTGGCGGCGATCGCGACGACGTCGGCGAGGTCACCGGGCTGCGTGACCGCCTGGGCCACGGCCTGCAGGACGCTGAGCATCGTGCCCTGGACCGGGCGGGCGACCGCGTCGGTGGCGGTGCGGTGCGCGTTCGCCAGGGCCTTGGCCAGGGTGGGCCCGTCCAGCTCGCTCGCGGCGGCGGCGGTTTCGGCGAGACCGCGCAGGACCTGCGAGAGGATCACGCCGGAGTTGCCGCGCGCGGCGAGGACGGCGCCCCGGGCGAGCACGGACAGTGCCGTCGCCGCGCTGTCCGTGGCGGGTTCGGCGATCAGGCGGGCGTGCGCGCCGGACATGGTGTGCAGCAGGTTGGAGCCGGTGTCGGAGTCGGCGACCGGGTAGACGTTGATGCCGTTGATGGCCGGGCACAGCACCTCCAGGCTGTGCACGCAGGCCGCCGCCCACGCTGTGATGGCATGCTCGTCCAGAGCCCGCACCGCCGACCTCCTCCCTGGTCAGGCCAGGGTAGCGACCCGGTCGCCGGAGGGCGAAGGACCGTCGTTTACTATGGTCCGAGTGTCCGGCCCGCGCCGGGCGTGTTTTGTCTTCCCTGATCGTCAAAGGAGTTCGACGTGGCTGCCGTGTGCGACGTCTGTGGCAAGGGACCGGGCTTCGGCAAGTCCGTCTCGCACTCCCACCGGCGTACCAACCGCCGCTGGAACCCGAACATCCAGACCGTGCACGCCAAGATCGGCGTGTCCCAGCGCAAGCGGCTGAACGTCTGCACCTCGTGCCTGAAGGCCGGCAAGGTCGTTCGCGGCTGATCGCTGCAGACTTCATCGGAAACGGCGGGTGCCCTGCGGCATCCGCCGTTTTCGCGTGCCCGGGGTGGCGCTAGAGTACGCCGCCGTGGCTGCGAAACCGTTGCACGAAGTCGTTGAGGCCGGCTGGGCGAAGGCGCTGGACCCGGTCGCCGACCGGATCGCCGCGATGGGTGAGTTCCTGCGCGCGGAGATCGCCGCGGGACGCCGGTACCTCCCGGCGGGCGAGCACGTGCTGCGGGCGTTCCAGCAGCCCTTCGACGACGTCAAGGTGCTGATCGTCGGCCAGGACCCGTACCCGACGCCGGGCCACCCGATCGGGCTGAGCTTCGCGGTGGCGCCGGAGGTGCGGCCGCTGCCGAAGAGCCTGATCAACATCTACCAGGAGTACTGCGACGACCTCGGCTACCCGGCGCCGTCCAACGGTGACCTCACGCCGTGGACCGAGCAGGGCGTGCTGCTGCTCAACAGGTCGCTGACCGTGCGCCCCGGTTCGCCCAACTCGCACAAGGGCAAGGGCTGGGAAGAGGTCACCGAGCAGGCGATCCGCGCGCTGGCCGCCCGCGGCAAGCCGATGGTGGCGATCCTGTGGGGCAGCAACGCGCGCAGCCTGAAGCCGCTGCTCGGCGGGGTGCCGTGCATCGAGTCGGTGCACCCGAGCCCGCTGTCCGCCCGCAACGGCTTCTTCGGGTCGAAGCCCTTCAGCCGCGCGAACGAGCTGCTGCAGCGGCAGGGCGCCGAGCCGGTGGACTGGAAGCTGCCCTAGGTCGAGCGGCCACGGGGCGAGCCGACCTGGCCGTGAACGGCCTGTTCCGGCGCTGGCAGCGCGCCGGAGTGTGGAGGCTGATCCTGGCGGCGTTGCAAGCGCGTGCGGACGCGGCGGCCTGATCACCAGCGGAGTCGGGCAGCGCGAGCCGGCTGATCACGGCCTGGTGCTCGCGGTGTGGATGGACCGCCAAGCTGCATCTGGCCATCGAACAGGGCCAAAAGCCGCTGTCACGCCACCCGGTACGACAAGCTCGCCGGCCGCTACGAGGCAACCGTCCACCTCATGGCAATCACGAGTGGCTTCCTCGTTCAGGAAACACCGCCCTAGCCCAGGCGAGGGGCGGCGTGCCGCTGCCCCGCTCGCCGCCACGGCTCCCGTTCCGGCGGGCCGCACCATCGCCCGAAGCGGCCGGGCCCGGCACCGAGCGGCGCCGCGCCGAATCGCTGCCGCCGCTCAGGCGGCCGGCCCGGGCGCCCCGGCCCGCGCACGGCAACTCTCCTGATCGGCCGTCCCTAATCCAGCCGTCGCAGGGCGGTGCGGAACCATTGCGCCCGCTCGACGTAGCCGTCCACCACGCGCTGGATCTTGTCCGGCCCGAACGACGTGTTCTCCCGCACCTTGGCCGGCACCCCGAGCGCGATGTGCCCGGACGGCACGTGCGCCGAATACGACAGCACCGCCCCGGCGCCGACCATCGCGCCGTCTTCGATCACGCTGCCGTTCAGCACCACCGAACCCGAGGCGATGAGGCAACCGGTGCCGATCCGCGCGCCCTCCACGTGCACCGCGTGCCCGATCGCCGACGACGGGCCCAGGATCGTCGGGTCCTGGGCGGTGCAGTGCAGCACGCACCCGTCCTGCACGTTGGACCGCTCGCCGATCTCGATGTAGCCGTGGTCCCCGCGCAGCACGGCCTGCGGCCACACCGACGCGTCCGGCCCGATCCGCACGTCGCCGATCACCGTGGCGTCCGGGTGCACGAACGCCGTCGGGTGGATCGACGGGGTCAGCTCACCCAGCGCGTAGATCGCCACTCGAATCCTCCAAGTCCTTGCCCAGGTACACCGACAGCGGATCGTCCCGGTAGTGGCCGAACGCCGGAACGTCGGTGTAGCCGGCCGACCGGTACAGCGCGATCGCCTCCGGCTGCTTCAGCCCGGTCTCCAGCACGAGCCGCCGTCGCCCGGCCGCGAGCGCCGTCCGCTCCAGCTCCGCCAGCACCGCGCGGGCGAAACCCTTGCCCCGAGCGGCATCGGCGACGTACATGCGCTTCAGCTCGACCTCGTCGTCACCGCGGGCACGCCAGCCACCGCAGGCGACCGGCTCCCCGTCCAGGTAGCCGACGACGAACAACCCCAGCGGCGGCGCGAACTCGGCCGGATCGACCGGGGTGGCGTCCGTTTCGCCGTACCGCACGACGTACTCCTGCTGCACGGCGTCGATCAGCTCGACCGCGTCCGGATCGTCGTAGGCGACCACGCGAAGGTCCATAACGGGTCACCGTAACGGGGTCAGCGCCAGTGCTCCCAGCCACTTTCGCCGTGGTACTGCTCACCGTCGACCGTCACGCCCGAATCGGCCAGCGTGACCGAGCCGATCCGCCGCCAGCCCTCGGGCAGGTCGGCGAACGACGGGAACGTGGCGACCAGCGCGTGGTCCTCGCCGCCGGTCAGCACCCAGGTCAGCGGGTCCGCGCCCAGCGCGGTGCCCACGTCGACCAGCTTCTGGTCGACCTCCAGGTGCTCGGTCAGCACGTCGATGCCCACGCCGGACGCCTCCGCGATGTGGCCGAGGTCGGCGAGCAGGCCGTCCGAGACGTCGATCATCGCCGTCGCCCCGGCGATCGCGGCCGCGGGGCCGGCGGCGTAGTCCGGTTCGGGCGCGCGCTGGGCGTTGACGACCGCGACCGGCGAGCGGAAACCGCGGCCGAGCGTGGCCAGACCGGCCGCGGCCCAGCCCAGCCGCCCGGACACCGCGACGATGTCCCCCGGCCGCGCGCCCGAACGCGTCACCGGCGCGCGGCCCTGCAGGTCACCGAGCGCGGTGATGCTCACCACGAGCTGGTCGGCGCGCACCATGTCGCCGCCGACGACCCCGGCGCCGTCGCGCTGCGCTTCCGCCCACAGGCCGTCGCTGAGTTCCCGGACGACCTTCGCGGGCGTGTCCGGCGGGCAGGCGAGCCCGACGAGGACGGCCGTGGGCACCGCGCCCATCGCGGCGACGTCGGCGAAGTTCTCCGCCACCGCCTTGCGCCCGACCTGGTCCGGAGTGGACCAGTCCAGCCGGAAGTGCACGCCCTGGACGAGGACGTCGGTCGTGGCGACTACCCGCCCGTCGGGCGCGGCCACGACCGCGGCGTCGTCGCCGGGTCCGAGGAGGGTCGGCGCGGGTTGTCTTCGGTTCTCGGTCACGGCGCGGATGAGGCCGAACTCACCCATTCCGGCGACCGTGCCGGAGTCGGATGCCTGGTGGGTTGACATGCGTCACCTCGGTCGCTCGATAGTCGGATGACCTAAATTCGTGGTTCGTGCGGTAGGTTCTCACCACGTTCCTACCTTGAGTTCGACGCCGGAGACGAAGGGGCGCGCCGTGGTCCACGCATACATCCTCATCCAGACCGAAGTCGGCAAGGCCGCCGCGGTCGCGGCGGAGATCGCCGGGATCCCCGGCGTCACCAGTTCCGAGGATGTGACCGGCCCCTACGACGTGATCGTGCGCGCCGAAGCCGACAACGTCGACCAGCTCGGGCAGCTCGTGGTCGCGAAGGTGCAGGGTGTCGAGGGCATCACGCGCACGCTGACCTGCCCCGTGGTGCACCTGTAAGCGATGCCGGACACCGAGACCGGGGCACCGCCGCGGGCACTGCTGGTGGTCGCGGCCGTGCTGGTGGTCGTGCTGGCGGCCGGGGTCGCGGTCATCGGGCTGGTGGTGCGCGGCTCCGGTGACGAGGCGGGCCCGCTGGCGCTGGTGCCGGTGGACGCCCCGCAGGCCGGTTCGGCCGAGTGCGCGCAGCTGATCCCGGCGATGCCGGCGCAGCTGGACTCGAAGGGCACCGCGCTACCCCGCCGGACGATCGCCGAACCCGCCCCGGAGGCGACGATCGCGTGGGGCTCCCCGGAGTCGATCGTGCTGCGCTGCGGGTTGGGCAAGCCACCGGAGCTGACGCCGACGAGCCAGTTGCGGGTGGTCAGCGGAGTGCAGTGGCTGCCGGTGGAGGGCCCGGGCTCGTCGACGTGGTACGTGGTCGACCGGGCGGTGTACGTGGCGCTGACGGTGCCCGACTCCGCGGGGACCGGGCCGCTGCAGCAGATCTCGGACACGGTGGCGGCCACGCTGCCCGCGGTGCCGCTGCGCTTCTGAGCGCAGCGGCCGGCCGCCTCAGCGCAGCCCGGTGCCCCGTGCCAGCGCGGTGTCGATCAGCGTCGTCAGCAGGGTGCGGTAATCCACGCCGGTGACCTGCCACATCTTCGGGTACGCCGACGTCGCCGTGAAGCCGGGCATCGTGTTGACCTCGTTGACCGTCAGTTCGCCGTTCGGGCCCACGAAGAAGTCCACCCGCGCCAGGCCCTGGCAGTCGAGCGCCTGGAACGCCTTCACCGCCTGCGCGCGCAGCTTCTCGGTGACCGAATCGTCCAACTTGGCGGGGATGTCCAGCTCCGCGTCCTCGCCGATGTACTTCGTCTCGAAGTCGTACCAGGCGGACTCGTCGTCGGAGAGCACGCGCACCTCGGCCGGCAGCGACGCCTCCACCCGGCCGTCCGGGAACTCCAGCACGCCGCACTCGACCTCGCGCCCCGGCACCGCCGCCTCGACCAGCACCTTCGGGTCGGTCTCGCGCGCCAGGGCGATCGCCGCATCCAGGTCGGCCCAGTCGGTCACCTTGCTGATCCCGATCGACGACCCCGCCCGCGACGGCTTGACGAACACCGGCAGCCCCAGCCGTTCCCGGTCCGCCTCGTCCAGAGTGGACTGTCCGCGGCGCAGCTCGACGTAACGCCCGACCGGCAGGCCCTCCGCGGCGAGGAGCTTCTTCGCGTAGCCCTTGTCCATCGCCACCGCGCTGGCCAGCACGCCCGGCCCCACGTACGGGATCCCGGCCAGCTCCAGCAGCCCCTGCAGCGTGCCGTCCTCACCGAAGGCGCCGTGCAGCACGGGGAAGACGACGTCGACACCACCGAGCGCCTCGGCGCCGGGCTCGGTCACGACCAGCTCGCGCCGCGTCGGGTCCCCGGCGAGGACCAGCGACTGGCCGCCGTCGACCGAGGGCAGCCGCCGGTCGGAGATCGTGAGGGTCTTCGGGTCGGCGGTGCCGAGCACCCAGCCGCCCTCGCGGGTGATCCCGATGGGCACGACCTCGAAGCGGTCGCGGTCCAGATGAGCCAGCACGCTGCCCGCCGACAGGCACGAGATCGTGTGCTCGGTGCTCCGGCCGCCGAACACCACGGCCACCCGCGTCTTCCTCATGGGCCGTCACCCTACCGGGCTCTTGCCCTGATCCGGTCAGCGCAGTAAGCCCACCAGCTCGTCCAGCGCGCCGCCCAACGCCTCGCGCGAACAGCCCGCGTAACCGATCGCCACGCCATACGCCGTGGGCGTTCCCGCGAAGTGGCGGGCCAAACCATCGAGACGGATCCCGCGCATCCGTCCCGCCGCGAGGCACTCCCGTTCGGCCTCGGCGGACGTGAACGGCACCACCAGGTGCGCGCCCGCGTCGTCGCCCAGCACCGGGATCCCGGCCGCCCGCAAGGCGGACACCAGCACCACCCGCCGCTCGGACAACTCACGGCGCAGTTTCCGCAGGTGACGGCCCAGGTCACCGTGCCGCGCGAGCTCGATCAGCACGCGCTGCCCGGCCGGCGACGGACGGGTTCCGGTGCGGTCGCGGTGCCCCAGCACCGACGACGTCACCGCGCCCGGCGCGACCATCCAGCCGGCGCCGAGGGTGGGCGTGAGGATCTTGCTGGTCGTGCCCAGGTGCACCACGACGTCCGGCGCGAGCGCGGCCAGCAGCGGCAGCGGGGCGACGTCGAACCGCAGCTCACCGTCGTAGTCGTCCTCGATGATGAGCATGTTCTCGGCGCGGGCCCGCTCGACGAGCTCCACCCGGCGGGCCGCGTTGAGCCGCGACCCCATCGGGTACTGGTGCGCCGGCGAGCAGTAGACGCCGCGCACGCCGGGCGGGATCGCGTCGGTGCGCAGGCCCTCGCCGTCCACCGGCACCCCGACGACCTTCAGCCCGGCGCTCAGGAACGCCTCCACCGCGCGCTGGTAGCCGGGCTCCTCGACGGCGACCGTGTCCCCGGCCCGGAACACGGCCCCGGCCAGCTCGAACACCGCGGCGGTGGTGCCGCCGGTGGCCAGCACGGAGTCGGTGCCGACCGCCAGCCCGCGGTGGCGCAGCAGGTGCTCGGCGATCGCCGCCCGGTACTCCGGCAGGCCGGCGCGGTGCGCGCGGGTCAGCGGCGGGGTGTCGGCGGCGGCGCGCAAGGCCCGGCGCCAGGCGGCGCGGTCGATGCCCGCCGCCCACGGCGTGCCCGGGGTGAGGTCGAGCAGCTCGTCCGGTTCGGCGACCTCGCCCGGGACCGCCCGGTGGACCGGCCGGTCGCTCGGTGGTGAAGTGGTGACGTAGGTGCCCGAGCCGTGCCGCCCGGTGATCCAGCCTTCGGCGTGCAGCTGGTCGTAGGCGGCCGAGGTGACCGTGCGGCTCACGCCCAGCCGCGCGGCCAGGGCGCGGGTGGACGGCAGCCGGTCGCCGCCGCGCAGGTGCCCGGTCGCGGCCGCGTCGCGCAGGGCGTCGGCGAGCTGCACGGCCAGCGGGGTCCCGGACTCGCGGTCGAGGGCGACGGGCAGCGCGGTGGCGGGCTGGGACACGCGAAGTGGCCTTTCGTTTTGCTCCGAAAGTGGATCTACTGGAAGTCCACTATACGCCGCATGCTGACGGCATGACCACACTCTCGCCGACCCCGCGCAGTACCCTGACCCGCAAGAAGGACCGCGCGGCCACCGATCGCGAGCGCCTGTACGAGGTGCTCGACGAGGGCCTGATCTGCCACCTCGGGCTGGTGCTGAACGGCTCGCCCGTCGTGGTGCCCACCGGGTACGGCCGCGACGGCGACACGCTGTACTTCCACGGCTCGACCGGTTCGGGGAACCTGCGCGCGGCGGCGCGGGGCATCGACGTGTGTGTGACGGTCACGCTGGTCGACGGTCTGGTGTACGCGCGCTCGCTCAACAACCACTCGATGAACTACCGCAGCGCGGTGGTGCACGGAACCGCGCGGCTGGTGACGGGCGAGGAGAAGATGCACGGGCTGCACGTGGTGACCGAGCACCTGACGCCGGGCTCGTGGGACCACGCGCGGGCGGTGAACGCGAAGGAGCTGGCGTCGGTTTCGGTGCTGGCGCTGGACCTGGCGGAGGCGTCGGTGAAGATCCGCGCGGGCGAGCCGATCGACGATCCGGAGGACATGGACAGCCACGAGATCTGGGCCGGGGTGGTGCCGGTCCAGACCACCTTCGGCGAGCCAGTGCCGGCCGCGTACACGCCCGAGGGCGCCCCGATTCCGCCGCACGTGCGTGCTCGTGGCCGGTAGCGCGGGGGCTCGCCGACGCCGTGCTCCGCGGGGGAGCGCGGATCACTCGTCGCCGCCGGTGATGTCGCCTACGCTCGTCGGGATGCCCTTGATCATGTCGATGATCGTCTTGCCGGCGAGGCCCCGGTAGCCGAACCACGGGTCCGTCAGGTACTTGATCGCCTGCTCGAACTTCTCGGCGCCCGCCGGGCCGAACAGCGTGCCCAGCTGCGCCACCGAGAAGTTGCTGATCTTGTCGAACCTCTCCAGCATCACGGGCGTGACACCCTCGATTTCGGACAGCTCGTCCTTGATCGCCTGGGACATCTGCTCGGACAAGCAGTGGTGCGTCTTGGGGACCGGCGCCGGGGTGGTGTCGGTGGGCTTCGGTGTAGCGGGCGGCGGCGGGCCCGGCTCGTTCAGCTTCGGGCCGCCCGAAACCGGCGCTCCCGTGTTGACCGGCGCCGGGCCGTTCGAACCGGGCTTCGCCGACGGGGGCTTGGCTCCGGCGAGGTCCACCAGCTTCCGGGTCAGCTCGGCGATCTTCGCGCCGATCTTGCCCAGCGCGGTCGCCACCATGCCGATCGTGGTGCCGATGAAGACCACGATCGACGCCCCGAACGACACCGGCGCCAGCGCCGCCGCGATCAGCACGCCCTTGATGATCGTCGCCAGCAGCATGGCGATCAGGTCGCGCACGATGCCGCGGAAGGCGCCCACCAGGCCACCGGCGACCTTCATCGACTTCCCGGCGTTCTCCAGGTAACCGCCGATCGGGTCGAGCTGGTCGGTCACCGCCTCCATGCTCTTGCGGAAACTGGTCGGCCCCCTCGCCGGACCAGCTCTCCATCAGCGTCGCGAGCTCGGCCTGCACCGCCTTCTCGGCCGCCTCGATGCCCTCGGGATCGCCCCACATGATGTCCAGCGGCCACCGCCACACCGAACTGTGCTCGATCAGCCACCCGATCCCCGCCGTCAGCAGGCTGCCGATCGGGTCGAGCACGAGCCCCAGCGTCTCCAGCGCCATCCCGGCCGTGTGCAGGCCGACGTCCCCGGGCTGGTACTCGCTCACGCCGTGAATCCCAGCAACCCGGCGGCGGTCCCGGAGTCGCGCGCGTCGTGGGCCTTCGCGGCTTCGCGCACGTTGTCCGCGAACTCGGTGATCGTGCCCGAGTACGTGTTCAGCTGATCCTCGGCCTTGCCGCACCACAACGTCACACCGGCGCCGAAGATCTGCCCCACCATCCCGAAGATGCCGATGTCGCCGACGCACCCGCCGACCACCCCGGCCGTCCCCGGGCGCGGCCGTCGCGGAACCGGCGGTGTCGCTTCCGCCTCGGGCTGGGCGAAGTCCTCCGGCTCGTCCTCGACCGGCGGCAGGAAACTCCGGATCACGTCGGCGGATTCGCCCTCACCGGCGATCACCACGAACGAATCGGCAACCGTCCGCGCGGCCCGCCGCTGCCCCTCCCGCACGGCCTGCATGATCGCCGCGGTGAGCCGGGCCGAGGTCGCACGCGCGGTGCCCGGGTTCGAGGCGTTGCAGCGCACCGTTCGGCGCGATCGTGACGGTCACCGACCCGTCCGGGGACCGCACCGTCGGCGACACTTCGCCGAGCTTTCCCGAAGGGGCGAAACGTCAGTCGCGCACCGGTCCGGCGACCGGATCCAGGTGGTACGGCCGCATGACCCGGCCGCCGCTGCGGTAGACGTGCACGCTGATCGCCGGGTCGGGGCCGTCGTTGCGCACCTGGTGCACGTACCCGGGCCCGAAGACCCGCGACTGCCCCGCCGACAACGGGTGCACCTCGGTCACGCCGCGCCGCTCGACGGTTTCGGTGAGCCGACCGCTGACGACGGTGAACGCGCCCGTCGAATGCCCGTGGTCGTGCAGGTCGGTGTGCTGGCCGGGCAGCCAGCCCATCAGCCAGATCTCCTCGTCCGCACGCGCTTCGACGAGCGCGGAGAACCGCGTGTCCGGGTCGTAGCGCAGCAGGTGCCGCCAGCGGTCGCGGTCGGCGGCGAACTCGAGCGCGACGCGCACCGGGTGGCGCAGGACGGGCTTTTCGGTCAGGGCAATGGTGTTGTCCGGAACGGCGAACATGAAAACAGGTGTCCTCGGAAGTAAAAGGGGTTGTCGGCAGGCTGGGCTGGGTCAGCGACAACAACAAGGACACAGCGCGGCCGCACGGCGGAGATCCCGCCGGGTCATCTGGCCACGCGTCGTCATGGCGCCCACCCAACCAGCGGGCCGGGCGGGCGTCAACTCCGTTCCACCTACTAGGACCACTCGTGTTTCTGCCTGCGCCCGAGCAGCTCGGCGCCCACCTGCCGCGGGTCGGCGCCCTCGTGGCACACGCGGTGCATCGCGTCCGTGATCGGCATGTCGACGCCGTGTTTGCGCGCCAGCTCCCGGATGGACGTGCACGACATCACACCCTCGGCGACCTGGCCGCCGGCCGCGGCCTGCGCCTGCTCCAGCGTCTCGCCCCGCCCCAGCCGCTCGCCGAACGTGCGGTTGCGCGACAGCGGGGACGAACACGTCGCCACGAGGTCGCCGACCCCGGCGAGCCCGGCGAAGGTCAGCGGGTCGGCGCCCAGCTTCGTGCCCAGCCGCGCCATCTCCGCCAGCCCGCGCGTGATGAGCGTGGCCGTGGTGTTGGCGCCCAGGCCCATGCCGACCGCCATGCCGCAGCTCAGCGCGATGACGTTCTTCGCCGCGCCACCGACCTCGCAGCCCACCACGTCGGTGTTGGTGTAGGGCCGGAAGTAGGAGTTGAAGCTGGCCTGCTGGATCGCGACCGCCCGGTCGTGGTCGGTGCACGCGAGCACCGCGGCGGCCGGCTGCCCCTGCGCGATCTCGCGCGCCAGGTTCGGGCCGGACACCACCACGATCTCGTTCCCGGACACCCCGCTGATCTCGGCGATCACCTCGCTCATCCGCTTGAGCGTGCCGAGTTCGACACCCTTGGCGAGGCTGACCAGGATCGCGCCGGAGGGCAGGAGCTCCCGCCAGCCGGTGAGGTTCGCGCGCAGGCTCTGGCTCGGCACGGCCAGCACGACCGCCTCCGTACCGGCCAGCGCCTCGGCCGGATCGTGCGTGGCCGTCAGGTTCGCGGGCAGCTCGATGTCCGGGAGGTATCCGCTGTTGCTGTGCTTGTCGCGGATCTCCCCGGCCACCTCGGCTCGCCGGGCCCACATCGTCACGTCCCGGCCCGCGTCGGCGAGCACCTTGGCGAACGCGGTGCCCCACGAACCCGCGCCGAGCACGGTGATGCGCTGCACCATCGTCAGTCCGCCACCTCGGGCTTGCGCGCCGGTGGCTGTTCGCCGCGGACCTCGGCCAGCAGCTCGGTGACCCGCTCCATGAGCAGTTCCGTCACCTCCCGCAGCAGCGGCCCGGTCTGCGGCTTGCCGCGGTAGGCGGACAGGTCGACCGGGTCGCCGACCTTGTGCGTCACGGTCGTGCGCGGGATGAGCCGCACCTTCTTGTGGTAGAAGTCCAGGATCTGCTGGGTGCCCCAGCGCGCGACCGGGATCACCGGGACGTCGTTGTCCAGCGCCAGCCGCGCGACCCCGGTGTGGGACCGCTTCGGCCAGCCCTGCGGGTCCTTGGTGATGGTGCCCTCGGGGTAGATGACGACGACCTTGCCCTCCCGCAGCGCCTGGTGCGCGGCGCGGAGGCTGTCCCCGGCCTGCGCCGATCCGCGGTAGACCGGGATGCTGCCCGCGCCCACCAGGATCTTGCCGAAGATCGGCGTCCGGGCGAGGCTGTCCTTGGCCAGGAACCGCGGGACGCGCTTCTGGCGGTGGATGAACACCGCGTCGACGGCGGGGTCCATGTGCGAGACGTGGTTCATGACCACCAGCGCCGGACCCTCCCGCGGGATGCGCTCGGCGCCGGTGTAGACCCGCCTGCCGATCCAGCTCACCGGGTAGAACAGCACCGCGGCGGCTCCGACCCAGAACCCGCCCTTCTCACGACCGGCCAAGACTCCTCCTGCTGTGGTGTGTGCTGCCGGTAGCTGATCCTAGGTGCACGATTGCGGAAAGATGGGGGCGTGCCCGTACCCGTCGAAATCTCCGGCCTGATCGTCCCGCTGAAGCCGCCCCGCGCGGGCAAGTCCCGCCTGCGCGGAGCCGTCGGCGAGCGCGACCACCCGGCGCTCGTGCTGGCCCTGGCCTGGGACACCCTGGCCGCGGCCACCGCGGCGGGGGTGCGCCGCGTGCTGGTGGTCGCCGCCGATCCGGCCGCGGTGTCCGGCCTGCGCCGCCCCGGTGTGGAGATCGTCCGCGAGCACGGTCCGGCCGACCTCAACGCGGCGCTGCGGCAGGGCGAGGCGCTGCTGCGCGAGCGGGACCCGGACGGCGTCGTCGGAGCGATTCAAGCCGATCTGCCCGCTTTGCGTCCCGCGGACCTGGCCGCCGCGCTCGACGCGGCGGGCGGGCGGCGGGCGTTCACCGCGGACGCCGAGGGCACCGGCACGACACTGCTGCTGTCGGCACCCGGCGCGCCGCTGGATCCGCGGTTCGGCCCGGGTTCGGCCGCGGCGCACGCCAGGTCCGGTGCGGTGCCGCTGGAGCTGGACGTGCCGTCGCTGCGCCGGGACGTGGACACCCCGGCGGATCTGGACGAGGCGTGCGAGCTGGGCGTGGGCGCCCGCACCCGGGCGTTGCTCTGCGCACAGGAGGTGGCGTGAACATCACCCGGCCGCTGGGCGAACTGCTCCGGGTGGTCCTCAAGAGCACAGGTGAACTGCTCAATCTCTCACTCGGCGTATCGGCAGGCAGGCCCGAAGTAAGGAACAATGCCAGTGTGAGCAGCGACGAGACCCTTCCCCCGGCAACGACCCCACCGGCGTCCGGCGAGACCGCCGCGCCCACGAGATTCCGCGCCATCCCGTCCGCGCCCCCGGCGGTGACCCCGTCGTCGGACCTGCCGCCGGCGTCCCTGCCCGACGACCGGTACTTCAACCGCGAGCTGTCGTGGCAGGACTTCAACGCCCGGGTGCTGGCGCTGGCCGAGGACGCCTCCCAGCCGCTGCTGGAGCGGGCCAAGTTCCTCGCCATCTTCGCGTCCAATCTGGACGAGTTCTACATGGTCCGGGTGGCCGGGCTGAAGCGCCGCGACGAGACCGGGCTGCCGGTGCGCAGCGCCGACGGGCTCACCCCGCGCGAGCAGCTGGCCTACATCGCCAAGCGCAACCAGGACCTGGTCGAGCGGCACACCGCCGCGTTCGAGGAGCACGTCCGCCCGGAGCTGGCCAAGCACGACATCCAGATCGTGTGCTGGGCCGATCTGGAGCCGGACGACCAGGCACGCCTGTCGGACTACTTCTCCGAGCAGATCTTCCCGGTGCTCACGCCGCTGGCGGTCGACCCGGCGCACCCGTTCCCCTACATCTCCGGGCTGTCGCTGAACCTGGCCGTCACCGTGCGGGACCCGGACCTGGGCACCGAGCGGTTCGCCCGGGTCAAGGTGCCGAACAACGTGCCGCGCCTGATCCGCGTCGAGCAGCAGCGGGAGAGCCGCGTCGCGACGTTCCTGCCGCTGGAGGAACTGATCGCCGCGCACCTCGGTGAGCTGTTCACCGGCATGGAGGTCACCGAGCACCACGTTTTCCGGGTGACCCGCAACGCCGACGTGGACGTGGACGAGGACCGCGACGAGGACCTGCTGCAGGCGCTGGAGCGGGAGCTGGCGCAGCGCCGGTTCGGCCCGCCGGTGCGGCTCGAGGTCGCCAACGACATGAGCGAGCACGTGCTCGACCTGCTGCTGCGGGAGCTGGAGGTCGACCCGCACGACGTGGTCGAGGTGCCGGGCCTGCTGGACCTGACGTGCCTGATGCAGCTTTCCAGTTTGGACCGCAAGGAACTGAAGGACCGCCCTTTCGTCCCGGCCACGCACCCGGCGTTCGGTGAGCACGAGACGCCCAAGAGCGTCTTCGCCACCCTGCGCGAGGGCGACGTGCTCGTGCACCACCCGTACGACTCGTTCTCCACGAGCGTGCAGCGGTTCATCGAGCAGGCCGCCAGGGACGACAAGGTGCTGGCCATCAAGCAGACGCTGTACCGCACCTCCGGTGACTCCCCCATCGTGAACGCGCTCATCGACGCCGCCGAGGCCGGCAAGCAGGTGGTGGCGCTGGTGGAGATCAAGGCCCGGTTCGACGAGGAGGCCAACATCACCTGGGCCCGCGCGCTGGAGCGGGCCGGGGTGCACGTGGTGTACGGGCTCGTCGGGCTCAAGACCCACTGCAAGGTCGCGATGGTGGTGCGCCAGGAGGGTTCGACGATCCGCCGCTACTGCCACATCGGCACCGGCAACTACAACCCGAAGACGGCGCGGTTGTACGAGGACGTCGGCCTGCTGACCGCGGACCCGGACATCGGCGCGGACATCACCGACCTGTTCAACGTGCTGACCGGGTACTCGCGGCAGGACACCTACCGCAACATCCTCACCTCGCCGGCCGGGATCCGGCGCGGCATCCTGCGGCTCGTCGACGAGGAGATCGAGCACAAGCACGCCGGCGCGGAAGCCGGTATCCGCATCAAGTGCAACTCGCTGGTCGACGAGCAAATCATCGACGCGCTCTACCGGGCCTCCGCGGAAGGGGTTCCGGTGGAGATCGTGGTGCGGGGTATTTGCGCCCTGAAACCCGGCGTGCCCGGACTGTCCGAGAACATTTCCGTCCGGTCCATTCTCGGGCGGTTCCTGGAGCATTCCCGCATCTTCCATTTCCTCGGCGGGCGCACCTACTGGATCGGCAGCGCGGACATGATGCACCGCAACCTGGACCGCCGGATCGAGGCGATGGTGCAGGTCAAGGACGTGCGGCTGACCAGGCAACTGGACGACATCCTGGACTCGGCGCTGGACCCGGCGACGCGCTGCTGGGTGCTGACCGACAACGGCGAGTGGCAGCCCTCGCCCGCGGACACCTCGCAGGTCCGCGACCACCAGAACGAGTTGTTGAAGAAGCACGGGGCCAACGGGTGAGTTCTGTTCGTGTCCGCGCCGCGGGTGCGGTGCTGTGGCGGACCGGTCCGGGCGGGGTCGAGGTGGCGGTGGCCCACCGGCCGCGGTACGACGACTGGTCGCTGCCGAAGGGGAAGCTCGACGACGGGGAGACCCTCCCGGCCGCGGCGGTGCGGGAGATCGCGGAGGAGACCGGGTTCCGGGCGCGTCTGGGGCGGCACCTGAAGACGGTGCGGTACACGGTGGAGGCCGGGCCGAAGACCGTCGACTACTACAGCGCGGCGGTCGTCTCGGGCGCCTTCGAGCCCAACGAGGAGGTCGACGAGCTGCGGTGGCTCCCGCCCGCGGAGGCGGCGGGGCTGCTGACGTACGACGGCGACCGGTCGGTGCTGGACGAATTCGAGGCGCTGCCCGCGGGGTTGACGACACTGCTGCTCGTGCGGCACGCGAAGGCCGGGAAACGGGACGAGTGGCGCGGCGACGACGACCTGCGCCCGCTGTCCCCGAGCGGCCTTCGCCAGGCGGCGGCGCTGCGGGTGCTGCTGCCACTGTTCGGACCGGACCGGGTGGTGGCCGCGCCGCGGTTGCGGTGCGAGCAGACGGTGCGCGGCCTGGCGGACGACCTCGGGGTCCCGGTGGAGCACGAGGACCTGATGGCCGAGGAGCACTACTGGAACGACCGGGCGGCGGGACTGGCCCGGCTGCTGGCGCTGGTGTCGGCGGGTGGGACGCCCGTGGTGTGCAGCCAGGGCGGGGTGATCCCGGACCTCGTGGAGCGGCTGGCTGTCCGGGACGGCGTGCGCCTGCCGGTCGACGAGGGCGAGAAGGTGCCGAGCAAGAAGGGCTCGGTGTGGGTGCTGTCGTTCCGGGCGGCGCCCGGCAACGGAGGCCCCCAGCTGGTGGCGGCTGACTACCTGCCGACCGCACTCCCGAAGCCGGTGACGAGCCGGGTGTAGTCCCGTCCGGCCGCGACGGTGGTGCTCCTTTCTCCGGTCAGCAACCGTCGGCCGGCAACGCAAGCCAGCCCGCTCCAACCAACGAACCGGCGGCCGGCAAGGCAAGCGGACCGACCACGCCGCACACCTCCCCCGCCCCCGATCCCCAGCCTGCTTTTGGTCGCCGATCAGGCGTGTCAAGGTACTCTTTCCCGCCTTGACACGCCTGCTCGGCGACCAATACACACTCAAGGAGAGGGGGCGGGGGAGGTGGCACCCGAGGTGACCGTTCGGCGCCGTGAGGCGCTTCCGCCCGAAGGGCGTGTCCGCCCGCAGGGCGGACTCTTCGTCTGCCCAAGGCGCAAGACTAAAGATCAAGAGATGTCCTCGCCGGACGGGCAGGCTCCGGGATGACGGGGAAATGCGGTTCTCTCACCTCATGCAGGTGGTCGCTGTGTGGTCATCCCGTCGCCTTCCGGTTTGTGCATATCACCTTGAGCCAGGGCCGCAAGGTTGGCATGGTCGGCCGCCGGTTGGCGGCCCGGGTTGCGGCCCTGGCTCAAGGTGATCGTCCCGTGTCAGGCGACGGGATGACCACCCAGCTTCGCTGGGTTCACTGCACGGCGCTGGCGCGCCGCTCCCGGAACGCGGCAGGGCCCCCGCGGATCCGCGGGGGCCCTGCCGAGAAGCAATCGCGATAGCTCTTACTTCTTCTTCCGGGTCGTGGTGCTCTTCTTCGCCGCGGTGGTCTTCGCGGCGGTGGCCTTCGGGGCCGCCTTCGTGGCGGTCGTCTTCTTCGCCGCGGTGGACTTCGCCGCCGTGGTCTTCGAAGCCGTGGCCTTCGGCGCGGCGGTCTTGGTGGCGGCCGCGGCGCGGGTGCGCGTGCTGGTGCTGCGGGTCGCGGTGGGACGCGTGGTCGTCGCCTTCGCGGTGGTGGACCGCGACGACGCGGCACGGGTCGTGGTGCCGGTGCTGCGGGTCGAAGCGGCAGCGCTGCGGGTCGAAGTCGTCGTCGTGCGCTTCGCCGCCGTGGCCTTCGGCAGCTTCTTGGCACCGCTGATGACGTCCTTGAAGGTCGTACCGGCGCGGAAGGCCGGGACGTTGGTCTTCTTCACCTTGACCGTCTCACCGGTGCGCGGGTTGCGAGCGGTGCGGGCCGCGCGGGCGCGCTTCTCGAACACCCCGAAACCGGTGATGTTGACCTTCTCGCCCTTCTGCACGGTGCGAATGATGATGTCCACCAGGTTGTCGACCGCCTGGGAAGCAACCTTCTTGTCGCCCAGACGCTCGGAGAGCGCCTCGATCAGCTGGGCCTTGTTGGCCATTCCAGTCCTCCATGAAGAACTACGTGTCACACGGCCACATCGGCCGACTTCACGCACACGGTATTACCAACTCGCCCAAAATTCCAAACGGCGCGCGGAATTTTTCTGCAGGCGGGGCGTGGTTTCCGCCTCCTGAGCGACCCTCGCGGGCCCTTCCGCGCGCCGTTCGGCGTGGTGTGCCCGGCCGATGGCCGGGTGCGAATCCCTTGCTGAGCAGGGAATTCGTGCTAGCCGGCGGCCACCGGGGTGGTCACCGGCTTCCAGCTGGGACGGCCGGCCTCGAACCGGTCGATGTCCTCGGCGTGTCGCAGGGTGAGAGCGATGTCATCGAGCCCCTCCAGCAGCCGCCAGCGGGTGTAGTCGTCGATCGAGAAGGTCGTCTGGAAGTCCTTGGCCCGCACGGTCTTCGCCTCCAGGTCGACCGTGACCTCCGTGCCGGGGTCGTTCTCGAGGATCTTCCACAGCTGCTCGACGTCCGACTGCTCGCACTGGGCGGCCACCAGACCCTGCTTGCCGGAGTTGCCGCGGAAGATGTCGGCGAAGCGGGAGGAGATGACGACGCGGAAGCCGTAGTTCATCAATGCCCAGACAGCGTGTTCGCGCGAGGACCCGGTGCCGAAGTCCGGACCGGCGACCAGCACGCTGCCGGCCTTGAACGGCTCCTGGTTCAGGATGAACGACTCGTCGCTCCGCCAGGCGGCGAACAGGCCGTCCTCGAAACCGGTGCGGCTGACCCGCTTCAGGTAGACGGCCGGGATGATCTGGTCAGTGTCCACGTTGGACCTGCGCAGGGGCACTCCGATGCCGGTGTGCTTCTGGAACGGCTCCATGGTGGTGTGGGCTCCTTCAGTTCAGGTCTTCGGGGCTGGACAGCGTGCCGCGGACGGCCGTGGCGGCCGCGACGAGCGGCGAGACGAGGTGGGTGCGGCCGCCCTTGCCCTGCCTGCCCTCGAAGTTGCGGTTGGAGGTGGAGGCGCTGCGCTCGCCGGGGGCCAGCTGGTCCGGGTTCATGCCCAGGCACATCGAGCAGCCCGCCTGCCGCCACTCGGCGCCGGCGTCGAGGAAGACCTTGTCCAGCCCCTCGGCCTCGGCGGCCTGGCGCACCCGCATCGAGCCGGGCACGACGAGCATCCGGACGCCCTGCGCCACCTTGCGGCCCTGGAGCACGTCCGCGGCGGCCCGCAGGTCCTCGATCCGGCCGTTGGTGCACGAGCCGAGGAAGACGGTGTCGACCTTGATCTCCCGCAGCGGCGTGCCCGGCTTCAGGTCCATATAGGACAGGGCCTTCTCGGCGGCGTACCGCTCGTTCTCGTCGGCGATCTGCTCCGGGTCCGGCACCGACTCGCTCAGCGGCAGGCCCTGGCCGGGGTTGGTGCCCCAGGTCACGAACGGGGTCAGGGTGTCGGCGTCGAGGTGGACCTCGGCGTCGAACTCGGCACCCTCGTCGGTGCGCAGCGACTTCCAGTTCTCGACCGCGGCGTCCCAGTCGGCGCCCTTCGGGGCGTGCGGGCGGCCCTTCAGGTAGGCGAAGGTGGTCTCGTCCGGGGCAATCATGCCGGCGCGGGCGCCCGCCTCGATCGACATGTTGCAGATGGTCATCCGGGCTTCCATCGACAGCGCCTCGATCGCGCTGCCCCGGTACTCCAGGACGTAGCCCTGGCCGCCGCCGGTGCCGATCTTGGCGATGACAGCGAGGATGACGTCCTTCGCGGTGACGCCCGGGCGGAGCTGTCCGTCCACGTTGATCGCCATCGTCTTGAACGGCCGCAGCGGCAGGGTCTGGGTGGCCAGCACGTGCTCGACCTCGGAGGTGCCGATGCCGAACGCCATCGCGCCGAAGGCGCCGTGGGTGGAGGTGTGGCTGTCACCGCACACGACCGTCATACCGGGCTGGGTCAGGCCCAGCTGCGGGCCGATGACGTGCACGATGCCCTGCTCGGCGTCGCCCATCGGGTGCAGCCGGACGCCGAACTCCGCGCAGTTCTTCCGAAGCGTCTCGACCTGGGTGCGGGACACCGGGTCGGCGATCGGGAGTTCGATGTCGACGGTCGGGACGTTGTGGTCCTCGGTCGCGATGGTCAGATCCGGGCGGCGCACCTTGCGCCCCGCCAGGCGGAGACCGTCGAACGCCTGCGGGCTGGTGACTTCGTGCACCAGGTGCAGGTCGATGTAGAGCAGGTCGGGTTCCGCTCCTTCACCGCGGCGCACCGTGTGCGCCTCCCACACCTTCTCGGCCAGTGTCCGCGGCCGCGTGGTGGTCATGTGTGCTCCTCCCACGAGGTTGATTGGGAGCAAAGGAACCCGGGGACCGTCGCGGGAACGTCAGCGACCTCGGGTTCGATTTTCCCAGATTCTGGACTTCCCAAATCCCGGGAAGCTAGTATCGCGTCGTGGGACAGCATAGCTCTTCTGACCAGCAGAGCGGTATCGGCGTTCTGGACAAGGCCGTGGCCGTGCTGCAGGCCGTGGCCGAGGATCCGTGCGGGCTCGCGGAACTGTGCACCCGGACCGGGCTGCCGCGCGCGACCGCGCACCGCCTCGCCGTCGGGCTCGAGGTGCACCGCCTCCTCCGGCGCGGGCCGGACGGCCGCTGGCGCCCGGGTTCCGCGCTCGCCGAACTCGCGGGCGGGACAGCGGATCCGTTGCTGGACGCGGCCAGTTCGGTGCTGCCGAAGCTGCGCGACATCACCGGGGAGAGCGTGCAGTTGTACCGGCGCGACGGGGTCCAGCGCGTGTGCGTGGCGACCGCCGAGCCGATGAGTGGCCTGCGCGACACCGTGCCGATCGGCACACGACTGTCCATGACGGCCGGCTCGGGTGCGAAGGTTCTCGCGGCGTGGTCGGATCCGCACACGCAGCGCACGATCCTGGCGGACGCGGTGTTCGGGGAACGGACCCTGCTCGAGGTGCGGCGCCGCGGGTGGGCGCAGAGCGTGGCCGAGCGCGAGCCGGGCGTGGCGAGCGTTTCCGCGCCGGTGCGGGATTCCGCGGGCAACGTGATCGCGGCGGTGTCGGTTTCCGGTCCGGTGGAACGGATCGGGCGCAAGCCGGGCGCGCGGTGGGCGGCGGATCTGCTGGCGGCGGCGGAGGCGTTGCAGGAACGGCTGTAGCGACTAGAACAGACGTTCGATTTGGGGTAGCCTTGCGGGATGACCGCAGGGCTGCAGGGGTCGCTGTTCGGTCAGGCCGAGGAATGCTCGCTCGGGTCCCTGACCGCGACGCGGCGGACGGAACTGGGCGACGGCGCGTGGATCGATCTGCGGCCGGGCTGGCTGACGGGCGCGGACCTGTTGTTCGAGCGCCTGGCGGCGGACGTGCCGTGGCACGCGGAGCGGCGCCGGATGTACGACCGGGTGGTCGACGTGCCGCGGCTGTTGTGCTTCTACGGCGAGGGCGAGCGCCTGCCGGACCCGGTGCTGGAGGAGGCGCGGGAGGCGCTGAGCCGGCACTACGGCGACGAGCTGGGTGAGCCGTTCCGCACGGCGGGGCTGTGTTTCTACCGCGACGGCCGGGACAGCGTGGCGTGGCACGGGGACACGATCGGCCGGGGTTCGAGCGAGGACACCATGGTGGCCATCGTGTCGGTCGGCGCGCAGCGAAGCATGCTGCTGCGCCCCCGCGGCGGCGGAGCGACCGTGCGGCAGCTGCTGGGCCCCGGCGACCTCATCGTGATGGGCGGTTCGTGCCAGCGGACGTGGGAGCACGCGATCCCGAAGACGAGCCGCCCGGCCGGGCCGAGGATCAGCATCCAGTTCCGGCCGCGCGGGGTGCGCTGAACTCTTCGAGACCGGCGGCGGGCAGCGGCGAAGGCCGCCCGCCACGGCGGAACGCTCACCGCTCGGCAACGACCAGCAGCGGACACCGCGCCCCACGCCGCGGAGGGACGGCGCGGACTCGCCAGGCAATCACGCCGACCGCGCAGGGTGCGCTGAACTCCCAGGGGCAGCGGCAGACACCGCGGCCCACCCCACGAGGACGGCACCGGCCGCACGGTGTGCGCTCACCATTGGCAACAGACAGCGGCGAACACCACCCACCACGCCGCGGAGGGACCGCACAGGCCCGCCAGACAGTCACGCTGGCCGCGCAGGGTGCGCTGAACTCCCAGGGGCAGCGGCAGACACCGCGCCCCACACCACGAGGACGGCACCGGCCGCGCGGCGTGCGCTGAACTCTTCGGGGCCGGCGGCGGGCAGCGGCGAAGGCCGCCGGCCACGGCGGAACGCTCACCGCTCGGCAACAGACAGCGGCGAACACCACCCACCACCCCACGGAGGGACGGCACAGGCCCGCCAGACAGTCACGCTGGCCGCGCAGGGTGCGCTGAACTTCCGAGCGCAGCGGCAGACACCGCGCCCCACCCCACGGAGGGACGGCGCGGACCCGCCAGGCAATCACGCCGACCGCGCAGGGTGCGCTGAACTCCCGGGCGCAGCGGCAGACACCGCGGCCCACCCCACGAGGACGGCACCGGCCGCACGGTGTGCGCTCACCACTCGGCAACAGACAGCGGCGAACACCGCGCCCCACACCACGAGGACGACACCGGCCGCACGGTGTGCGCTCACCACTCGGCAACAGACAGCGGCGAACACCGCGCCCCACACCACGAGGACGACACCGACCGCACGGTGTGCGCTCACCACTCGGCAACAGACAGCGGCGAACACCACCCACCACGCCGCGGAGGGACCGCACAGGCCCGCCAGAAATCATGCCGCCCGCGCCCTCCGCCACGAAGGATTCCGTCTGCGCGGTCAGGGTTGTCCGTACTCCACTACCACGTCGTAGAGGGCCGGGTTCGGCGCAACGCTTCCCGGCACGTCCCCCATCGCCGCCTGGAAGGCTGGGTTCGTGGTCGCCGCTCGCCACGCCTCGGCGCTGTCCCAGTGCGCCACGTTGACCAGTTGGAAACGCGCATCCGGCAGCTTGGCCCGGTGCAACCGGGAGTCCCGGAACCCCGGCGCGTCCCGCATCAGCTTCGCGCGTTCCCGCCACTGCTCGACGAACGCGTCCACCTCGCCGGCGGGCAGTTCGATGACGTTGATGAACGTGACCCCGTTTTCAACCATGATTGAATTCTGGAACCTCGACCGCGCTGGAGATCAACGGGGCGAGACGGAGAACACACGCCACCTCAGGAAACCCCAGTGAACAGTCAGGAACGCGCCCAGCGGTCGCCGAGCGCGGCCCATTCGGCTTCCCACCTCGCGGCACGCCTGCGGTCCAGCACGAAGCGCGTGATCCAGTACGTCGCGGTCAGCACGAGAGCCGTCACGAGCCAGGCGAAGATTCCCGCCAGCGCGCCGGTCGTGGCCGCGTCCGTGGAGCTGATCGGCGCGGGCACCGGGTCCCCGGCCTCGTTGATCCACACCGGGACCGTCGTCCCGGCGGTCGCGCCCGGGTCGGCCGCCACGATGCCCGTCTTCGGCTCCCCGCCGTTGTACGTCCACGTCGCGTGGACCCCGGCCGAGCCGCTCGTCGAGAACGCGCCCTCCGTCGCCGGCACCGGCGTCGGCGCGTCCTCGATCAGCGTCGCGGTCACGAGGTGGCGCGACGCGCGCTGCTCCTCGGACACCGCCAGCTGACCCCCGTACGTCTGGGACCCGGCGAACAACGCCAGCGGAATCGCGACCAGCAGCCCCAGCATCACCACGAACAGCAGCGCAGCCTCGACCCGGTCGGACGTTCTGGCCAACGGGTTGCGACCGATGTGCAGGCGCCGCCAGAAACGCCCGATTGGTCCGGTCACGGTCGAATCCCCCTTCCTCTGCTACCTCGGCAGGCACAATCGCGATACCCACTGTGCCGCGCACGTACCCGAATTGGCACTGAAACGAGACCAAGACCGCTGTGAGCCACCCCTCACAGCGGAACAAGATCGGGATGTCTCCATGCTGGCACCGGTGAACGGTTCACGACATCGACCGAAAGGGCTTTCCCCCAGCACGGGAGGACACGCTCAGTGATCGCCTGGACCTGGCGATCCACGATCCCGGCCGATCTCGTGGGATATTTTCCAGCGGAGCGAGCCTGGTCACGACGGCGACGGACTGTTATCGTCCGTTGATGTAACGCGCTGATTCGCGATCGTCGATTAGGGCGTTCGCGTTACACATTTCCGCGACAATTTTCATCACACCCATTTTCGTTTCTCCCCGTGATCGGAATCGGGCAGGATCACGCGTGCGCCTCAGCCAGAAGAGTGATGACGCGCGCGCCGGGGGCGGTCGGGGTCACCGCGCGTCTCGAAAACACCAGTGGAGTCACTTTGCGTAAGCCCTTGGGCCGCCTCGCGGCGGCCGTGATCAGCGGTGCGCTGATCAGCCTCACCATGGCTCCGGCCGCGCTCGCCGAGGAGAGCACGACCCCGGAGGTCACCACCACGACCTCCGCGGCGCCGGAGAGCACCGAAACCTCCGCGCCCAGCTCGGCCGCCGAGACGACGAGCGAGACGTCCTCGGCCGCCACGGCGACCAGCCAGCCGAGCCTCACCAGCAGCCCGGCCACGACGTCCACCACGACATCGCCCGGCACGACGGAGTCGAGCCAGCCGACGTCGACCTCCGAGAGCAGCACCCCGGAGGAGCCGCCGTACCAGGACGACGTCGCCTACGGCATCGACCTCGGCGACGGCACCGGCGTGCTGATCATCGCGTGCGCCGCCGGCCAGCCGACCGACGTGTGGTCGCCGGACTTCGACATCCTCGACGGCCCGTACCAGGAGGAGCAGGACGGCCGGTACTGGGACTACCTGGTGCAGCTGCACGAGGGCAAGTCCTTCGACGCCGGCAACGTCACCGCCGACTGGACCTGCGCGGGCGCCCCGCAGGGCGGCGGGTCCTCCGGTGGCGGCGTGGCTCCGGTCCCCGGCTCGGGCGAGGCCGACGAGTGGCAGCAGAGCAACGGTGGCGACGCCCAGGTCTCGTTCGCGCCCAAGCAGGGCGTGGAGACCGGCGCCGGCGGCACCGCCCGGTTCTGACGCCATGCGCAACCCGTTCGCCGGCCGGGGCGGTCGCGTTCTCGCGGCCGCCCCGGCGGTTCTGCTCGCCCTCGTCCTGACCGGCTGCGGCTCCGATCCCCAGCCCACGCAGACGGCGGCGCCCACCACGTCGGTCCCGGTGACCAAGCCGTACGACAAGCTGCGGCCGACCCAGGTGCGGATCCCGAAGATCGGCGCCGAGTCCTCGCTCATCTCGGTCGCGGTGAACAAGGACGGCGAGATCGCGGTGCCCTCGGTCGACAAGCCGATGCAGGCCGCCTGGTACCGCCTGTCCCCCGTGCCCGGCGACGTCGGCCCGGCGATCATCCTGGGTCACGTCGACGGCAACCGCCAGCCGGGCATCTTCTACAAGCTCAAGGACGTCCGGCCGGGTGACGAGATCTTCGTCGACCGCAGCGACGGCCAGCAGCTGAGGTTCGTGGTCGACCACACCACGCAGGTGCCCAAGGACCAGTTCCCGCAGGACGCGGTCTACGGCAACACCGACAAGCCGCAGCTGCGGCTCATCACGTGCGGTGGCGTGTTCGACCACGCCGAGCACAGCTACACCGACAACATCGTCGTCTACGCGAACCTGGGGTGACTCCGGTGGCACCGCGGCCCGCCGCGGTGCCACCGGCTCACCAGACGTCCCCGTCGCGCCAGTCGCAGGTCAGCTCCCCGTCGAGGTCGAGCGACCCCCCGAACACGAAGACCCCGCCCGCTTCTTCGGGCGTGGGCGTGATCCCGGACGGCGTCAGCGCCGACAGCGGCCCGCGCCAGCACATCCAGCCGCGTGCGCGGTAGAACGGGATCGCCTCATCCGACGCGCTGAGCACACCCACCTCGTACGCCTCGCGAATCACACGCTCCAGCGGCGCCATCACCAGGCCGCCGTAGCCGCGCCTGCGGCGGTCGGCACGCACTCCGACGGCCTCCACGTAGCCGGTGCGCCAGGCACGCCCCTGGTGGACCATCCGGCGCTGCACCACGGACGCGTGGGCGACCAGTTCCGGCCCCTCCCACAGCAGCGCGTGCACGCCGCCCAGGGCGTGCTCCCAGTCGTGTTCGGTCAGGTCGCCGTCGAACACCTCGGACAAGAGGTCGTGGGCCGCGCGGAGGGCCGGTGCGCCGAGATCGGCGGTGTGGGCGATCCGGAGGTTCGTGATCTCGGCCATGCCCGGAGGTTAAGCGCCGCCCCGGCGGCCTGTCACGTGAGTTGTCCAAGGTGGACGAGCGCTTTTCGTGCCAGGACAAGAAAAAACCGCCAGCCTGGTGGCTAGCGGTCCTTCGGTGTACCCCCGATGGGATTCGAACCCACGCTACCGGCGTGAGAGGCCGGCGTCCTAGGCCGCTAGACGACGGGGGCTAGGAAGTTGGTCTTCCGTGTTGCGAGAGGAACCTTACCAGAGCGGGTTTTTCCTCTTGCAGCTGGGGTACCAGGACTCGAACCTAGACTAACAGAGCCAGAATCTGTCGTGCTGCCAATTACACCATACCCCAACGGTTTGCCACTCCGATTCGCGACTCGGAGCAGCTCCGCTGGGAAGAAATATAGCCTAGCCCCGTCAGCGGTGCGTAACCGGGGGGTGGGGTTCAGCGCTGGGCCGGCACGCCGATCCGCGCGAACTCGCTGACCAGCAGCTGCGGGAGCTCGTCCAGGCCGCCGATGACGTGCACACCCTCCGGCACCGCCGTGTCACCCCCGGTGCGATCGAGCCAGACGCCCTCCAGGCCGGCGTCTCGGGCGCCCACGGCGTCGGTGTGCAGCTTGTCCCCCACGTGGGCGGCCTCGCTCGGGTCGCAGTCGAGCACCGCGCACACGGAGTGGAACATCACCGGATCGGGCTTGGCGGCGCCGACCTCCCCGGCGATGGCGACGTGGTCGAAGAAGCGGGTGAGCCCCAGGTCGGCGAGCTTGGCCCGCTGGTGGGCGCCGGAGGCGTTGGTCACAGCGGCGATGAGGACGTCCGCCGCGCGCAGCCACTCCAGGCACGGCAGGACGTCGTCGAACAGGCGCCACGAGGTGCGCAGCACCTCCTTGCGGCGGCACTCGAACCGGGCCACGTCCTCCGCTTCCAGCACGATGCCGATCTCGGCGAGGAAGCACTGGGTGCGCCGGTGGTGCATGGACGCGTAGTCGATCTCACCCGCGACCACGCGGGCGACGTGCCAGTCGGTGATGCGCTCCCACAGCGGCCACAGGTCGCCGCGGCCGATGAGCAGCGACAGCGCGCGCTTGCCCGCGGAGGTGAAGTCGATCAACGTGTCGTCGATGTCCAGGCACACCAGCCGCAGGCTGGACGGTCTCCACGGATCCGCCGGATCCCCCAGACCGGGCTCGGGGACACGGACGCGGGTAGGTGTGCCGGGACGCGCAAAATCCACCCAGCGAGGCTAGGCGAGAACTACGCTGAGCGGTTCGGCCGACAAGGTGATTCAACGCGTCGATTCGACCGCGATCGGTTCTACTCTGCGTTGCCGGGCAGAGCGTTACGCAGACGTCCGAGTGAAACTTCCCGCCCGAGCAGCTCCATCGACTCGTACAGCGGCGGCGACACGGTGCGACCGGTGATGGCGACGCGAACCGGGGCGAAAGCCTTGCGCGGCTTGAGGCCCAGGCCCTCGACCAAGGCGTCCTTGAGCGCCTGCTCGATGGCCGCGGTCTCCCACGACGGCAGCGCCTCCAGCGCCTCGATCGACGCGCGCAGCACGGGTTCGGCGTCCGGCTTGAGGTTCTTGGCGGCCGCGTCCTCCTCGGGCGCGAACTCCGCCTCCGGCACGAACAGGAACCGCACCAGCGGCGCCGCGTCGCCCAGGACGGTCACCCGCTCCTGCACCAGCGGCGCGATGGTGCGCCACGTGGTGAGCTGCTCTTCGGACGGTTCGGCGGGCAGGACCCCGGCCGCCTGGAGGTAGGGCACCACGCGCTGCGCGAAGTCCTCGGCGTCCAGCGCGCGGACGTGCACGCCGTTGATCGCCTCGGCCTTCTTGACGTCGAAACGGGCCGGGTTGGCGCTCACCTTGGAGATCTCGAACGCCCGCACCAGCTCGTCGACGGTGAAGGTGTCCCGGTCGTCGGCGATCGACCAGCCGAGCAGGGCCAGGTAGTTCAGCAGGCCCTCGCGGATGAAGCCGCGGTCGCGGTAGTTGAACAGGTTGGACTGCGGGTCGCGTTTGGACAGTTTGCGGTTGCCCTCGCCCATCACGTACGGCAGGTGGCCGAACTCGGGCGTGAACTCCGCCACGCCGATCCGCTCCAGCGCGCGGTACAGCGCGATCTGGCGAGGCGTGGACGGGAGCAGGTCCTCGCCGCGCAGGACGTGCGTGATCCGCATCAGCGCGTCGTCGACCGGGTTGGTCAGCGTGTAGAGCGGGTCGCCGTTGGCGCGCACCAGGACCGGGTCCGGGATGGAGCCGGCCGGGAAGCTGATCTCGCCGCGCACCAGGTCGTCCCAGGCCAGGTCCTCGTCCGGCATGCGCAGGCGCAGCACCGGGACGCGGCCCTCGGCGCGGTAGGCCGCGCGCTGCTCCGGGGTGAGGTCGCGGTCGAAGTTATCGTAGCCGAGCTGCGGGTCCTGCCCCTTGGCCCGGCGGCGCTCGGCGACCTCCTCGTTGGTGGAGAACGCCTCGTACAGCTCGCCGGCTTCGAGCAGGCGGCGCGCGATGTCGGCGTAGATGTCGCGGCGCTCGCTCTGCCGGTACGGGCCGTACTCGCCACCGGCGTCGGGACCCTCGTCCCAGTCCAGACCGAGCCAGCGCAGCGCCTCCAGCAGTTGCTGGTAGGACTCCTCGCTGTCCCGGGCGGCGTCGGTGTCCTCGATGCGGAACACCAGGCTGCCACCGTGGTGCCGGGCGAAGGCCCAGTTGAACAGCGCCGTGCGGATGAGCCCCACGTGCGGGGTTCCGGTGGGCGACGGGCAGAAGCGGGCGCGGACTGTCTCAGTCATAACCCGTTCAGCCTATCCCGCTTGACCAGGCGTTCGGAGAGCGCCATGCTGGTCTTATTCAACATGAGATGAATTAAGGGGATGGTGGCCATGAGCGAGCGCACGACCTGCCTCGTCGCCGGGGGCGGACCGGCTGGAATGGTGCTCGGGCTGCTGCTCGCGCGGGCCGGGGTCGAGGTGACGGTGCTGGAGAAGCACGCCGACTTCCTGCGGGACTTCCGGGGCGACACGGTGCACCCGTCGACGCTGACGCTGCTGGACGAGCTGGGGCTCGGCGAGCGGTTCGGCAAGCTGCCGCAGAGCAGGCTGGACACGGTGTCGGTGCCGGGGCCGCCCGCGCTGACGATCGCGGATTTCCGCAAGCTGAAGGTCGCGCACCCTATGTCGCGATGGTTCCGCAGTGGGACCTGCTGGACCTCCTGGCCGAGGCGGGCCGGGCCGAGCCCACGTTCCACCTGCGGATGAACACCGAGGTGACGTCGCTGATCTCGGAGGCGGGCCGGGTCGCCGGGGTGCGGTACCGGACGGCGGAGGGGACGACGGGTGAGATCCGGGCGGACCTGACGGTGGGGTGCGACGGGCGCTGGTCGGTGGTGCGGCGGGAGGCGGGGCTGCGGCCGCGGGAGTTCCCGGTGCCGATCGACACGTGGTGGTTCCGGCTGCCGCGGGACGGGGACGAGAAGGCGGAGCTGACGCCCGGGATGCGTGACGGGCACTTCGCGGTGGTCATCCCGCGGGAGGGCTACTTCCAGATCGCGTACCTCGCGGCGAAGGGCCTCGACGGCCGGTTGCGCGCGGAGGGGGTGGAGGCGTTCCGCGACCGGATCCGCAAGGTGCTGCCGCAGCAGGCGGACCGGGTGGACGCGATCACGTCGATGGACGACGTGAAGCACTTGGACGTGCGGCTCAACCTGCTACCGCGCTGGCACCGCGAGGGGGTGCTGTGCATCGGGGACGCGGCGCACGCGATGTCGCCGATCGGGGGCGTGGGGATCAACCTGGCGGTGCAGGACGCGGTCGCGACGGCCCGGTTGCTGGCGGGACCGTTGCGGCGGGGCCGGGTCAGCGGACGTGACTTGGAACGCATCCGGCGACGCCGCCTGCTGCCGACGCTGGTGGTGCAGGCGATCCAGCGGACGATGCACCGGATGGTGATCCGCCCGGTGATCGAGGGACGGCGAAACGGGCCGCCGCGCGCCCTGGTGGCGGTGATGAACGCGATCCCGGTCGCGCGGCGGATTCCCGCTTACGTCATCGGGGTGGGCTTGCTGCCGGAACACGCACCGAAGTGGGCCCGGCGGGATTGAGGCAGGAGCGCGAACCCGGCGGCCGGCGACGCAAGCGGCCCGGCACCCGGCTGACCGCGCGGCAGCCCTGCGAACCTCAAGCCGGCAACGCAAGCGGCCCGGCACCCGGCTGACCGCGCGGCAGCCCAACAAACCGCCGGCCGGCAACGCAAGAAGACCGACCACGCCCCAGACCTCCCCCGCCCCCGATCCACAGCCGATCTTTGGTCGCCGATCAGGCGTGTCAAGGTACTCTTTCCCGCCTTGACACGCCTGCTCGGCGACCGAAACACAATCCGGAATCGGGGGCGGGGGAGGTCGGCACCCAAGGCGACCTTCCGGCGCCGTAGGCGCCCCCCGCGCGAAGCGCAGGGAAAGATCTCCGGGACGACCATCCGGCTCCACTTTTGGGCCTTGCTCAGGCGTTCTGCACCGGGTTGGTCAGCGTTCCGATGCCCTCGATCGTGATCGACACCGTCTGTCCGTCCGTGATCTGCCCGACCCCGGCCGGCGTGCCGGTGAGGATGACGTCCCCGGGCAGGAGGGTCATCACGCCCGACACGAACTCCACCAGCTCCGGGATCTTGTGGATCAGCAGCGAAGTCCGCGAGTCCTGCTTGAGCTCACCGTCGACCTCGGTGCGGATGGCCAGGTCGGACGCGTCCACGGCGGTCTCGATCCACGGGCCGAGCGGGCAGAACGTGTCGAAGCCCTTGGCACGGCCCCACTGGCCGTCCGACTTCTGCAGGTCCCGCGCGCTGACGTCGTTGGCGATCGTGTAGCCGAGGATCGCCGCCGGGGCCTGGGCGGCCTTCACGTTGCGGATCGGCTGTCCGATGACCACGGCGAGCTCGCCCTCGAAGTCCACCCGCTGCGACGCGGCGGGCAGCTTGATGGCGGCGTTCGGCCCGATGACGCTGGTCGACGGCTTGAGGAACATCATCGGCGACTCCGGCACCTCGTTGCCGAACTCGGCCGCGTGCTCGGCGTAGTTCCGGCCGATCGCGATCACCTTCGACGGGAGGATCGGCGCGAGCAGCCGCACGTCGGCGAGCGAGAACCGCTTGCCCGTGTAGTTCGGCTGTCCGAAGGGGTGGTCGGCGATTTCCAGGAGCTCGTCGCCGTCGACGGAAGCGAAGGCGACCCCACCGGCATGAGCAACTCGAGCTAGACGCACGCACCCAGCCTAGTCAGCCGCCCCCACCCGGGCACGGCGGCCTGGGAACCGCCATGATCGAGGTGTGGCAGACCTCCTCGTCGCGGAAGAACCGGGCCCGGCCGCCGCCGAACTGCTCGCGTTGTACGACTCCGTGGGCTGGTCGGCCTACACCCGGGATCCCGAGCTGCTGCGCGCCGCGATCGCCGGCTCGTCCTATGTGGTCACCGCGCGCCGCGCCGGACGCCTGGTCGGCCTGGCCCGCGCCCTGTCCGACGACGCGACGATCTGCTACCTGCAGGACGTGCTGGTGCACCCGGGAGAACACCGCCGCGGCATCGGTCGGCTCCTGGTGCGGGCCGTGCTCGACCGTTACGCGGCGGTCCGGCAGAAGGTGCTGCTCACCGACGACGAACCGGCCCAGCGCGCGTTCTACGAATCCCTCGGCTACACCGAGATCCGCGACTACGGCCCGGGCACCCTCCGCTCGTTCGTCCGGTTCGACTGACACCTCACTTCGACGCCCACACCACGCCACCCAGGTCGTGGTGGCCCGCGTGCAGGACGGCGAAACCCGGCTCGCGGAAGCCGGCAGCGCGCAACAGGTCCAGCCACTCCCACCGGCTGCGCAAGCCGCCGCGGTCCCACCAGCCGTCGGCGGCGGCGAAGAGCACGTCGAGCGCCCACGGGATGCCCTCGGACGTCGTCGGGCTCGTGCCCTCGGCCAGGACCAGCCGGCCGCCGCCGGTGATCATGTCACCCAGCCGGCGCAGCGCCATCTCCTTGTCCGCGGCGCAGTGGACGGTGTTGGTGGCCACGACGGTGTCGCATGCGGCGCCACTCCTCGAACGGCACCCCCTCGGCGACCGCCGGCCAGGCCGCCACGAGGGCGTCGAGCGCGGCGGTGCGCCTGCCGGGAACCGCTTGCCATGACGGGGAACGCGCCGCGGTCAGCGCCAGCGCGCGGCGAACTCGCTGGACCACCCCGGTAGCCGCGCATCCGGCGCGCGGAGCCACACCTCCCCGTCCCGCGAAGAAGGTCACGGGGTCGAACTTCTCGGTCAGCACGAGTGGCTCGTCCGTGAGCCGCGTGGCGTTGTCCGGGAGGTCGTCGAGGATTGCCCGCCACGGCTCCACGGCACCACCGTGGCGGCTCACGCACGACGAGCGCAGGGAGGCGAGTCCCGCCTCAGCAGCGGGAGCTCTTGTGCGCCAGCGCGTCGCACAACGCGAGCCAGCTGGCTTCCACGATGCTGCCGTGCACGCCGACCGTCGTCCACTCCTGGTCGCCGTCGCTGGACTTCAGCAGCACCCGGGTGACCGCGTCGGAGCCCGGGTGGCTGGGCAGGATCCGGACCTTGTAATCGGCCAGCTCGACGCTGTCCAACCAGGACAGCGACGGGGACAGCGCTTTCCGCAGCGCCGCGTCCAGCGCGTGCACCGGGCCGTTGCCCTCGGCGGTGGCGATCACCCGCTCCCCCGCCACGTGCACCTTCACCGTCGCCTCGGAGACCACTTCGCCGTCACCGCGGTGGTCCAGCACGACCCGGTACGACTCCAGCGTGAACGGCGGCTCGGCCGGGCCGTCGACCTCCTTGCGCAGCAGCAGTTCCAGCGAGGCGTCGGCGGCCTCGAACGACCAGCCCTCGGCCTCCAGCTCCTTCACCTTCGCCACCACGCTCGTGACCGCGTCCGGCCGGCCGGCAAGGTCCACCCCGAGCTCACGTCCCTTGAGCTCGAGGCTGGCCCTGCCGGCCATCTCGGTGACCAGGACCCGCATGTCGTTGCCGACGGAAGACGGATCGATGTGGTTGTACAACAACGGATCCACCTTGATCGCGCTCGCGTGCAGCCCCGCCTTGTGGGCGAAGGCCGACGACCCGACGTAGGCCTGGTGGGTGTCGGGGGCGATGTTCGCGATTTCGGCAAGGGCATGGGAGACGCGGGTCAGCTCGGCCTCGGCCCCGGTCGGGAGCACGTCCATGCCGAGCTTGGTCACGAGGTTCCCCGTCACGGCGAACAGGTCGGCGTTGCCGGCCCGCTCCCCGTACCCGTTCGCGGTGCACTGCACGTGCGTCGCGCCGGCCTGGACCGCCGCGATGCTGTTGGCCACGGCGCAGGACGTGTCGTCCTGGCAGTGGATGCCGAGCCGGAAGCCGGTGCGCGCGGCGACTTCCCGCACGGTGTCGGCGATCCCGAGCGGCAGCTGACCGCCGTTGGTGTCGCACAGCACGACGACGTCCGCGCCCGCGGTGTACCCGGCCTGCAGCACCCGCAGGGAGGTGTCCGGGTCGAACGCGTAACCGTCGAAGAAGTGCTCGGCGTCGAGGAAGACGCGACGGCCTTCGCCGACCAGGAACGACACCGTATCGGCCACCATCGCGCACGCCTCGTCGACGTCGACGCGCAGCGCGCGCTCGATGTGCCGCCGGTCGGACTTCGCGACCAGCGTCACCACCGGCGCCCGCGAGTCGAGCAGCGCGCGCACCTGGGCGTCCTCGGACGCCTTCGCGCCGGCCTTGCGGGTCGATCCGAACGCGACGAGCGCGGCGTGCTTGAGGATCAGCTCGCCCTCGGCGGCGCGGGCGAAGAACTCGGTGTCCTTCGGCAGCGCGCCCGGCCAGCCGCCCTCGATGAAGCCCACACCCAGCTCGTCCAGCAGACGCGCGACCGCGAGCTTGTCCGCCACCGAGTAGGAGATGCCTTCACGCTGGGCACCGTCCCGCAACGTCGTGTCGTACAGGTGGAAGTCGTCACCGAGCGGCAGTCCGGCTGGCTCCGTGCGGGTCACGGTCATCTCCTATGCGTGGTGGGAGGCTTCACGGGCAACAAAAAAACCTCCCGCGGATGCGAGAGGTCTGCGCGCCAGGTGTCCGATGCGGACACTACCCGGCGCGCCTGCCGATAATGATCACGGCGAAAGATGAAGCCATACCCGCATCATGCCACACCGGCGCGCGAAAGGGCAAAAAACGCCGTGGCGGCCACCCCCGGATCGGGAATGGCCGCCACGGCGGAAAAACCGGTCAGGCGACCGGTCGCGCGTTCGACGAGACCAGGGCGGCCAGGCGGTCGCCGATCGCCTGGGTGGTGCCCGGGTTGGCCTGGTCGCGCGTGGCCAGGTCGAAGGCGACGGACGCCTCGATGCGGCGGGCCGCCTCGCGCTGCCCCAGGTGGTCCAGCAGCAGCGACACCGACAGCACGGCGGCGGTCGGGTCGGCGATGCCCTGCCCGGCGATGTCCGGCGCGCTGCCGTGCACCGGCTCGAACATGCTCGGGTTCCGGCGCGTGATGTCGAGGTTGCCGCTGGCCGCGAGGCCGATGCCGCCGGTGACCGCGGCCGCCAGGTCGGTGATGATGTCGCCGAACAGGTTGTCGGTGACGATCACGTCGAAGCGGCCCGGGTCGGTGACCATGTGGATCGTGGCGGCGTCGACGTGCGAGTAGGAGACCGTGACCTCCGGGTGCTCCAGCGACACCTCCTCGACGATCCGCGACCACAGCGACCCGGCGTGCAGCAGCACGTTGGTCTTGTGCACCAGCGTGAGGTGCTTGCGCGGCCGCTCCTCGGCCCGCTTGAACGCGTCGGCCACCACGCGGCGGATGCCGAACGCGGTGTTGACGCTCACCTCGGTGGCGATCTCGTGCTCGGTGTCCTTGCGCAGCAGGCCGCCGTTGCCCGCGTACGGGCCCTCGGTGCCCTCCCGCACGACCACCATGTCGATCTCGGCGTTCGGGTCGCCCAGCGGGCCGCGCACACCCGGGTACAGCTTGGCCGGGCGCAGGTTCACGTGGTGGTCCAGCTCGAACCGCAGGCGCAGCAGCAGGCCGCGCTCCAGGATCCCGCTGGGCACGGTCGGGTCGCCGACCGCGCCCAGCAGGATCGCGTCGTGCTGCCGGAGCTCGCCCAGAACCGACTCGGGGAGCAGTTCGCCGGTGGCGTGCCAGCGGGCCGCGCCGAGGTCGTAGTTCGTGTACTCCACTGTCGGAGCGACCTCGCCGAGTACCTTCAGGGCCTCGGTGATCACTTCGGGTCCGATCCCATCACCTGGGATCACCGCCAGCCGCATCAGACACCTCCGTCGATCAGGGCCACGGGGCTCGTTCGCACCCGTTTGCCCACATACTCCAGCGACGGCAGGTTACCGGCTGTCGCCAACGAGCCGAAGCGGCACCACCCTTATGACGGAATCTCCCGACAAGTGAGACACCCGGACGGTGGATTCGCCCCGGTCGTCAGCCCAACGACCCCCCGTTCACCCGGATCACGCTCACCCGGTTGCCGTTGCCGTTGTGGTGCTTGAGCGCGAGCAGCCCGAGCACCGTGTCGGTCGACGCCGGGTTGCGGGTGACCTCCAGCACAGTGCCCGGCTTCGCCGAGTAGCTCAGCGCGGCGCCGACGGCGCCGGAGACCGAGTAGCCCGGCGCGAGCGCGTCGAACGTCATCGGCGTGCTGATGGCGTCGATGAGCCCGTTCGCACTGCTGGGCGCCACGTAGTACCCGGTGGTGCCGACGGTGTAGCTGATCTTGTGCGAGGCCGCGTCCGGATCGATGCCCAGCGCCGCGATGCTGACCGGCAGCAGCACGACGTTGGTGTCGAACACGTTGGTGTCCACGTCCCCGAGCTGTCCGTTGACCGCCTGGATGTCCACGCTCGGGAAGCCCGCGGCGTTCAGGTCGACGGTGTTGACCAGCCAGACGTCGGTGCCGCTCGCCTTGGTGACGTAGGACTCGAAGTCCGGCACCCCGTCGCCGGTGGTGTCGATGTCGACGAACGGGATCGTGTTGCTGCCCAGGTTCGCCCAGTTGCCCCAGGTCGAGATCCCGAAGGCGAGCAGCGCCTGGTCGGCGTGGCCCTCCCGCCGCGACTGGGCGATGGTCGACGCGGCGCCGACGTACTGCAGGTCACCGCCCTTGGCGGTCTCGTTGATGGTGCAGCCGTCGGTCAGCCTGCCCCGGCATTCGGGCAGCCGCGGCGAGGAACCCTGCAGCTCCAGGACGCTGATCAGCGACTCGTAGCGCTGGCTGCCGGTGCCCTGGTCGACGCCGCGGCCGGTGAGCGTGAACCGCGCGGTGTCGCCGGTGAAGTTCAGCGACCGCGGGGTGTCGATCGACGACACCGGCTTCGGCGCCGCGTAGACCGGCACGCGCAGCGACGGGGTGTTGCCGCCGGGCGGCGGGCTGAGCACGACCCGGCCCGAGGCGTCGGCGACGAACTGACGGGCCATCCCGGCCTGCTCGGTCGCGACCGTCGGGTCGATGACCTTGCGCAGCGCCGTGGGATCGGTGATCCGCAGCGTGACGCGCACCGAGGCGGTGCCCCGCGGCGGCACCGTCACCGAGCGGTCCGACAGCTGGTACTGCACGCCGGGCAGGTTGGTGATGCCCTCGTACGCCACGTTGTAGCGGGCCCAGCTGGTGCCCTTGTTGACCACCTGGATGGTCTTGGTGAGCGTGGTCGGCCGGTCCACCTCGACGGTGCCGAAGGTGACGCTGACCGCGCCCCGGTCGTCCCGCGAGTAGGCCAGCACCTGGTCGTTCAGCGCGGCCTGGGTGTCCACCCGGCCGGCGCCGACGCGCTGCGGCGCGTAGGTCTTGCCGTCGGCGACGATGTCGTGCCCGGCGGTGTTCATCACCAGGGCCTTGATCTCCTCGACGGACCAGTCCGGGTGCGCCTGCCGCAGCAGCGCGGTGACGCCCGCGGTCAGCGGCGTGGCCATCGACGTGCCGGACAGGACCGTGCGGTTGTTGCCGCTGCCGCGCAGGGCCGACGAGATCGTGTCACCGGGCGCGGACACGTCCGGCTTGACGGCCGGGCCGCGCACGCCGCGCGAGGTGAACGAGCTCGGGGTGTCCACGATCGCCGGGTCGTAGGTCTGCAGGCTCGCGCGGCCGGCGCCGTAGAGGCGGACGGTCAGCGTGCCCGCGTCCAGCGCCGGGCGGATCTGGCTGGTCGCCGAGGCGGTGAACTGGAACATCGGGATGGCCGAGTTGCCCGCGATGCCGGCGGCGAAGTGCTCCAGGCCCGAGGACAGCAGGACCCCGGCGGCGCCGGCGGCCTGCGCGTTGTTGGCGCGCACGGCCGAACCACAGGCGCGGGTGGCGTCGTTGTCGTCCCACTCCAGCCACGCGAACCTGCCCGCGACGGCGGCCTTGTCGGCGTCGGAGTAGGGCGCGCAGCCATCGGCGTTGGCCGACGACAGCTTCGCCACCGCGGCGGTCCGGTCGAGGGTGTCGTAGCCGGTGTAGTTCTGGCTGTACTGGCCGCCCTTCGGGCCGGCGATCCCGGCCGGGGCGGTCACGTCCGCCGCGTCCCGCAGGACCGAGACGTCCCGGCTGGACGCCACGGTCAGCGCCTCCGGCGTGTTGCCCGGCGAACCGCCGACGTCGTAGAGGTCACCGCCGTTGCCCTGGGCGATGACCGACAGGACGTCGTTCGCGGCGAGCTTGCGCACGAACAGCGAGTCCGGGTCGTCCGGCGCGCCGAAGTCGCTGCCCAGCGACAGGTTGACGATGTCGAGGCGGTCGTCGAAGTCACCGTCGCCGTTCGGGTCCAGCGCCCAGTCCAGAGCCTGCGAAGTGACGTCGGTGGAGCCTTCGCAGCCGAACACCTTGATCGCGTACAGCGAGGCCTTGGGCGCCATGCCCGGGCCGATCTTCATCGCGTTCAGCGAGTCGGCGGTGAGCTTCGAGTAGTCGCCGGTGAAGGTGCTGCCGTCGGCGTTGACGCCGTACCCGGCGACGGTGCCGGCGACGTGCGTGCCGTGCTCACCGCACGCGATCGGGTTCGGGTCCGGCTTGGGGGTGTCCGCGCCCTCGGTGCCGGCGTCGTAGTCGTCGCCGACGAGGTCGGTGCCGCCGACCACCTTGGCGTTGGGGAACAGCGGCGTCGGCGCGGCCCGGTCGACCGAGTCGTAGGCCGCCTTCGTGCCGGGGCCGCCGAAGTCGGCGTGGGTGTAGTCGATGCCGTCGTCGATGACACCGACCTTGATGCCGTCGCCGAGGCGGCCGGTCTGCTGCCACGCGGTGAGCGTGTTGGTCAGCTGGGCGGCGCTGTTGTTGCTGCGCGTCTTCGGCACGACCGTGCGGATCGACGCGACGTCGGGCCGGGCGGCCAGTTCGCGGATCTTCGCGGCGTCGGCGGTCACCACCACACCGGGCACCGCGTTCGCGGTCGAGTACAGGACCTCGGTGCCGGCGTCCAGCGAACGCAGCTGGCCGAGCACGGAGTTCACCACCCCGGCGACCCCTGCCTTGGCGTTGTTCGCCGCCTGCTTGGCGCGGTCCTTGCCGGCGCCGAGCTCGGCGTTGAAGGCGTCCACCGCGGGCTGGTGGGTCAGCTCGATGAACGCGGTCGTCCGGCCCGAGGCCGACGCCAGACGCGGGGACAGCTTGCCGCGCAGGCCGTCGTCGGCGACCTTGGCCGCGGGCTTGCCCGCGGCGAGCGGTTCGTCCTGGGCCGCCGCGCTGCCCGACGCGAAACCGGTCGCGGCGAGCGCGGCGGCGAAGACGGCGGCGAGCGACCGCCGGGTCCTGTTTCTCATGCTTGTTCGCACCCTCACTCCGGATCAAGGCGAGGGTGCGAACTTAGCCCGTGCCCCGGCGGAAAGCCTAGAGCGGATCGGAGTAATCCGACTTTGGGAGGTACTCCGCGTTACGCGAACGTGATGGCGCGGATCGTGCGGGCGCCGACGGTCGCCGCGATCGGCTCCAACAGGTGGGAGTCGACCTCGCGGTCGACGCGCAGGATCATCACCGCGTCCGACCCGTCGGTGGTCTGGCTGATCTGCGCCGCCTCGATGTTGACCGAAGCCTCACCCAGCAGGGTGCCGACGCGGCCCATGATGCCCGGGCGGTCCGGGTACTCCAGGAGCAGCATGTGGCCCTCGGCGCGCAGGTCGAAGTGGCGGCCGTTGACCTCGACCAGCTTCTCCACCTGGTTGTTGCCGGTGACCGAACCCGACACCGACAGCACGCTGCCGTCGTCGTGCACCGCGCGCACGGTGACCAGGCTGCGCCAGTTCGGGCTCTCCGGCTCGGTGACGATCTCGGTGCGCACGCCGAACTCCTCGGCCAGGCGCGGCGCGTTGACGAACGTGACCTGGTCCTCGACCACGCCGGAGAACACGCCCCGCAGCGCGGCCAGCGACAGCACGCTGACGTCCTCCGACGACAGCTCGCCGCGCACCTCGACGGTCACCGCCGACGGCGCCTTCTGGCTCAGCGCGGCCAGCACGGTGCCCAGCTTCTGGGTCAGCGGCAGGTACGGGCGGACCTCCTCGCCCACCACACCGCCGCTGGCGACGTTGACCGCGTCCGGCACGAAGTCGCCGCGCAGCGCGAGCAGCACCGACCGGGCGACGTCGGTGCCCGCGCGGTCCTGCGCCTCGGCGGTCGAGGCGCCCAGGTGCGGGGTGACCACGACGTTGGGCAGGCCGAACAGCGGGCTCTCGGTGGTCGGCTCGGTGACGAACACGTCGATGCCGGCGCCGCCCACGTGGCCGTTGCGGATGGCCTCGGCCAGCGCCTCCTCGTCGACCAGGCCACCGCGCGCGGCGTTGACGATGATCACGCCGGGCTTGGTCTTCTTCAGCGCCTCGGCGTCGATGAGGCCCTTGGTCTCCGGGGTCTTGGGCAGGTGGATCGAGATCGCGTCGGCGCGCTGGAGCAGCTCGTCCAGGCTCACCAGCTCGACGCCGAGCTGGGCGGCGCGGGCGGCCGAGACGTAGGGGTCGTAGGCGACGATCTTGGTGTCGAACGCGGCCAGGCGCGCGGCGAACAGCTGGCCGATCTTGCCGAAGCCGACCACGCCGACGGTCTTGCCGTTCAGCTCGACCCCGCTGAACGAGCTGCGCTTCCACGCGCCGCCCTGCAGGCTCTGGTCGGCGGCCGGGATGCGGCGGGCCACGGCCAGCAGCGGCGCCCCGGCGTGCTCGGCGGCCGAGACGATGTTCGAGGTCGGCGCGTTGACCACGAGCACACCGCGCTCGGTGGCGGCCGGGACCTCGACGTTGTCCAGGCCGACCCCGGCCCGGGCGACGACCTTCAGGCGCGTGCTCGCGGCCAGCACCTCGGCGTCCACCTTGGTCGCGGAGCGGACCAGCAGCGCGTCGGCGGCCTTCACGGCCTCCAGCAGCGCGGGGCGGTCGGTGCCGTCCACGTGCCGGACCTCCACCTCGTCGCCGAACACGGCCAGCGTGGACGGAGCGAGCTTTTCGGCGATGAGGACGACCGGCTTGCTGGGGTTGGTCACGATGGGGCTCCCGTGGACGCGGCTGGGCTCAAACGACGCCCGCGAGTCTAGTCGCGCTGCTCACCGGGGTTCTCAACGGGAGCGCAAGCCGGTGAAGACGAGATCGAGAAGCCGGTCCGGGTCACCGGCGTGCTCACCGGCCCAGCCCGCCGCGTGCACCATCAGCAACACCTCGTCGGGCTTCAGGTCCGCGCGCAGCTGACCGGATTCCTGCGCGCGGGCGACCAGCCGGGCGACGGCCGCGCGCATCCCGGCACAGGCGGCGTGCAGGTCGGAGGTCTCGTCGTCGAGCGCGCCGGCGGTCGCGTCGGCGAGGCCGCGGAACGTGGTGGCGGCGTCGAGCAGGCTCCGCGCGAAGGTGCGCAGGGCGGCGAGCGGGTCCCGGTCTTCGAGGAGTTCTTCGGCGGTGCGGGCCTGCGCGTCGAACCGCTCGCCGAGCAGGGCGACCAGCAGCGCCTCCCGGGTCGGGAAGTGCCGGTAGAGCGTGCCGATCCCGACCCCGGCCCGGCGCGCGATCTCCTCCAGCGAGGCGTCCACGCCGGACTCGGCGAACGCCGTGTGCGCCTCCGCCAGCAGCCGCTCGTAGTTGCGGCGGGCGTCGGCGCGGAGGGGACGGGTGCTGTTCATCACGATCCACTTTAGGCGTGACAATCCGGAGGCTGCCTCCGTAGAGTGAACCGGAGGACCCCTCCGAAAGGATTCCGATGACTTCAGTCGGTGTTTGGCTCTACGGCGGTCGCCCGGCGACCGCCGAGGTGGAACGGGAGCAGCTGGCGCGGCTCGACGCGCTCGGCTACGCCTCGGTGTGGATGGGCGAGACCGTCGGCGGGCGGGACGCGTTCGCGCGGTCCGCGGTCTTCCTCGGCGCGACCGGGCGGATCACCGTGGGTACGGGGATCGCGAACGTGTGGTCGCGGCCCGCGGTGACCGCGCAGGCCGCGGCGCGCACCGTGGCCGAGGCCCATCCCGGGCGGTTCGTGCTCGGCCTGGGGATCGGGCACCCCTTCCAGGCCGCGAACCTCGGGCAGTCGTTCGCGAAACCGCTGCGCGGGATGCGGGACTACCTGTCGCGGATGGACGAAGAGGCGGCGGCGAACCCGCCGGCCGAACCGTTCCCCCGGGTACTGGCGGCGATCGGGCCGCGGATGCTGGAGCTGGCCCGGGACGCCGCCGACGGCGCGCACCCGTTCGCGATGCCCGTCCAGCACACGGCGTTCGCGCGGGAGATCCTCGGGCCGGGCAAGCTGCTGATCCCGCACCAGTCGGTGCTGCTGGAGACCGATCCCGCGGTGGCGCGCGCGAAGGCGCGGGCGACGGTGAGCCAGATCCTGCAGGTCGAGGCCTATGCCCGTGGGTGGCGGGACTCCGGCTACGACGAGGTGTCCGACCGGCTGCTGGACGCGGCCGTCGCCTGGGGCGACGAGGAGGCGATCGCGCGGCGGGTGCGGGAACAGCTGGACGCGGGGGCCGATCAGGTGCTGATCGCCCCCACCGGGACGGACCTGCCCGGCGCGGTGGACCAGCTGACGCGGCTCGCGCCGGCGCTGCTGGGGGTGGCCGCGTGAGCGTCGGCATCTGGACCTTCTCCTTCGACGCCGCGCCGATCGGCCAGGTGCGCGAGGCCGCCGCCGAGATCGAGGAACTCGGGTTCGACAGCCTGTGGTTCGGCGAGTACCCGGGCCGCGAGGCGCTCACCCAGGCGGCACTGCTGCTGGGTGCGACGTCCCGCATCACGGTCGCCACCGGCGTCGCCCGCTTCGACCGGCGCAGCCCGGCCGGTGTCGCGGGCGGGGCGCGCACCCTGGCCGAGGCCCATCCCGGCCGGTTCACCCTGGGCCTGGGCGGGCACGCGCGCGGCGCGCGTCCCGTCGAGAGCATCCGGGCGTACCTGGACGAAATGGACGCCGCGGAGTTCACCAGCCCCGAGCCCGTGCCACCGCCGCGCAAGCTGCTCGCCGCCCTGGGACCGCGCATGCTGCGGCTGGCCGCCGAACGCACCGACGGCGCCCACCCGTACTTCGTGCCACCCGAGCACACCGCGCTGGCACGGGAGATCATGGGGCCGGACGCCTACCTCGCGGTGGAGCAGGGCGTGGTGCTGGACCGGGCGCGCGGCCTGGACATCGCCCGCGCGGAAGTGGGCTTCTACCTCGAACGGACCGAGCACCACCGGGTCAACCTGAAGCGCCTCGGCTTCACCGACGACGACCTCGCGGGCAGCGACCGGCTGGTCGAGTCGGTCATCGCCGTCGGCGAGGAGGCGATCGCCGGCCGGGTCAAGGCCCATCTCGACGCGGGCGCGGACCACGTGTGCGTGCAGGTGATCACCGGCGAACCCGGCCTGCCCCTGGACGGCTGGCGGCGACTGGCCGAACTCGTGCTCTGACGGCGGCCGGTCAGTCGGCGGTCAGGCCCGCCAGGTCGTGGAACTCGCCGTCGCGGGCGCCGGCCACGAAAGCGTCCCATTCGGACGGTGTGAAGACCAGCACCGTGCCGTCCGGGTCCGTCGCCTTGCGCAGCGCCGTGTAGACGAGGCCGTCGGTGTGCTCGACGTGCGCGAACTCCAGCTCACCTCCGGTCGCCTGCCACCGGGCGCCGGTGAGATCCAGTTCCTCGCGAACCCGCACCTTGTCGTCCACGCGATCACGGTAACTCCGGATGGAAAAAGGGACCGCTCCGGGGGCGCACCCCGGAGCGGTCCCTCCCGCGGAGAACTCAGGCGGTCTCGGTGATCGGCCGGTCCACCCACGACATGAGGCCGCGCAGCTTCTTCCCGGTCTCCTCGATCGGGTGCTGCTCGCCGGCCTCCTGCAGCTTGCGGAAGGTGGCGCGGCCGGTCTCGTCCTCGCCGACCCACTCGCGGGCGAAGGTGCCGTCCTGGATCTCGCCCAGGATCTTCTTCATCTCCTCCTTCACCGCGGGCGTGATGACACGCGGGCCGCGGGTGAGGTCGCCGTACTCGGCGGTGTCGGAGATCGAGTAACGCATCCGGGCGATGCCACCCTCGTACATGAGGTCGACGATGAGCTTGAGCTCGTGCAGCACCTCGAAGTAGGCGATCTCGGGCGCGTAACCGGCCTCGGTCAGCACCTCGAACCCGGTCTGCACCAGCGCGGAGGCACCACCGCAGAGGACGGCCTGCTCACCGAACAGGTCGGTCTCGGTCTCCTCCTTGAAGGTGGTCTTGATGACGCCGGCGCGGGCGCCACCGATGGCGGCGGCGTAGGACAGCGCCAGCGCCTGCGCGTTGCCGGAGGCGTCCTGCTCGACCGCGATCAGGGCGGGCACGCCCTTGCCGTCGACGAACTGGCGGCGGACCAGGTGGCCCGGGCCCTTCGGCGCGACCATCGCCACGTCCACATTGGCCGGCGGCTTGATCAGCTCGTAGCGGATGTTGAAGCCGTGGCCGAAGAAGAGGGCGTCGCCGTCCTTGAGGTTCGGCTCGATGTCCTCGCTGTAGATGAAGCGCTGCTTGGTGTCCGGCGCGAGGATCATGATCAGGTCGGCCTCGGCGGACGCCTCCGCCGGGGTGAGCACCCGCAGGCCCTCCTCCTCGGCCTTCGCGCGCGACTTCGACCCCTCCGGAAGACCGATGCGCACATCGACCCCGGAGTCGCGCAGGCTCAGCGCGTGCGCGTGGCCCTGGCTGCCGTAGCCGATCACCGCGACCTTGCGACCCTGGATGATGCTGAGATCGGCGTCGTCGTCGTAGAAGATTTCGACAGACATGAGGGGGATGAATTCCTTTCGGTTCTAAAATTTAGCGAGGCGCGGAGGCGGTGATCGACCGGGGACCCCGGCCGACCGCGACCATGCCGGACTGCACGATCTCACGCACGCCATACGGCTCCAGCATGCGCAGGAGAGCACTGAGCTTGTCACCGGTGCCGGTGGCCTCGATGGTGAGCGCCTCGGGCGACACGTCGACCACCTTCGCACGGAACAGCTGGACGGTCTCGAGGACCTGGCTGCGCACGGTGGCGTCGGCCCGCACCTTGACGAGCAGCAGTTCACGCTGCACGGAGACGGCGGGCTCGAGCTCCACGATCTTGATGACGTTGACCAGCTTGTTGAGCTGCTTGGTCACCTGTTCGAGCGGTAGCTCCTCAACTGCGACCACGATCGTCATCCGGGACACCTCGGGATTTTCCGTGGGCCCGACGGCGAGGGACTCGATGTTGAAACCGCGGCGGGAGAACAACCCGGCGACTCTGGCGAGCACCCCGGGGACATTCTCCACCAACACGGACAGCGTATGCGTGGTCACTGCGAAACCTCGTCGTCTTCGAACAGCGGGCGGATGCCGCGCGCGGCCATGATCTCGTCGTTGCCGGTGCCTGCCGCCACCATGGGCCACACCTGGGCGTCCTTGCCGACCACGAAGTCGATCACCACGGGCCGGTCGTTGATCTCCATCGCGCGGCGGATGACGTCGTCGACCTCGTCCTTGGTCTCGCACCGCAGGCCGGCGCAGCCCAGCGCCTCGGCCAGCAGCGTGAAGTCCGGGATGCGGTGCTTGTGCGTGCCGAGGTCGGTGTTGGAGTACCGCTCGGCGTAGAAGAGGTTCTGCCACTGGCGGACCATGCCCAGGTTGCCGTTGTTGATGACGGCGACCTTGATCGGCGCGCCCTCGATGGCGCAGGTGGCCAGCTCCTGGTTGGTCATCTGGAAGCAGCCGTCGCCGTCGATGGCCCACACCTGCTTGTCCGGCACGCCGAACTTGGCGCCCATCGCGGCCGGCACCGCGTAGCCCATGGTGCCGAGGCCGCCGGAGTTGAGCCAGGTGCGCGGGTGCTCGTACTTGATGAACTGCGCGGCCCACATCTGGTGCTGGCCCACGCCCGCGGCGTAGACGGCGTCCGGGCCGACGATCTGGCCGATGCGCTCGATGACGTACTGCGGCGACAGGGTGCCGTCGGAGGGCCACTCGTAACCGGCCGGGAAGGTCTGGCGCCACGCGTCGATCTGGGTCCACCACGGGGCCAGGTCCGGCTCGCCGATGCGGTCGGTCTCGGCCTTCACCGCGTCGATCAGCTCGGTGATGATCTCCGCGCAGTCCCCCACGATCGGCACGTCGGCCTTGCGGTTCTTGGAGATCTCGGCCGGGTCGATGTCGGCGTGGACGACCTTGGCCTCCGGCGCGAACGACGACAGCTGGCCGGTCACCCGGTCGTCGAAGCGGGCGCCCAGCGCCACCAGCAGGTCGGCGCGCTGCATCGCGGCGACCGCGGCGACCGAGCCGTGCATGCCGGGCATGCCCAGGTGCTGCTGGTGCGAGTCGGGGAACGCGCCGCGCGCCATCAGCGTGGTCACCACGGGGATGCCGGTCAGCTCGGCCAGCTGCCTGAGCTGCTCGTGGGCCTGCGCCTTGATCACGCCACCGCCGACGTAGAGGACCGGGCGGCGGGCCTGCGCGATGAGCCGCGCGGCCTCGCGGACCTGCTTGCCGTGCGGGCGCAGCGTCGGCCGGTAGCCGGGCAGGTGCATCTCCGGCGGCCAGGAGAACGACGTGGTCTCCTGCAGGACGTCCTTGGGGATGTCGACCAGGACCGGGCCGGGACGGCCGGTGGAGGCCAGGTGGAACGCCTCCGCGATCACCCTCGGGATGTCGATCGGGTCGGTGACCAGGAAGTTGTGCTTGGTGACCGGCATCGTGATGCCGCAGATGTCGGCTTCCTGGAAGGCGTCGGTGCCGATCAGCGCCCGGGTCTGCTGGCCGGTGATCGCGACGACCGGGACGGAGTCCATGTTCGCGTCGGCCAGCGGGGTGACCAGGTTGGTGGCGCCGGGGCCGGAGGTCGCCATGCAGACCCCGACCTTGCCGGTCGCCTGCGCGTACCCGGTGGCCGCGTGCCCCGCGCCCTGCTCGTGGCGGACGAGGACGTGCCGCACCTTCGTCGAGTCCAGAAGCGGGTCGTACGCCGGCAGGATCGTGCCACCCGGAATGCCGAAGACCACCTCCACGCCCATCGCCTCGAGCGACCGCACCAGCGACTGCGCGCCGGTCACCCGGACCGGCGTGCCGGCGGGCGGGGCTGGCTTGGGGCGGTTGCCGAGCTGGGCGGGCGACGCGGCGGCCGGAGTTGCTCCGGGTTTCGTTTCCGATCGCGACGTGGCGCTTGTCATCAGTTCTGCCTCGTGGGTCTCGTCGGGCTTCTCGTCAGGTGGTCGGGTTTGGCAATCTGGCACGGCGTGGGCAACAAAAAACCCCCGCCGACCTTGGTAGGTCGCACGAGGGTCGCGCGTCGACGCAGGCGGGCTCGATCGGTCCCTACGCGTCGACGCGCGGGAAAAGTACGAGGCCAATCTGCGGTGTCACGGCGCTGACGTTAACGGTTCGCTACAGATGGTGTCAACTCTGCGGGATCGTGATCCCGGATACTGGGCAACACCCGGCGGAGGCGTCCCAGTCCGCGGAAGGCACCATGGTGTCGTGGCCGAAACCGAGCACGAGGGCCGGAAGGCGATCTTCCGGGTCCCGCTGATCACCCTGCTCGCCGTCGTGTTCCTGGCGGTCTGCATGATCCCCGCCGCCTTCGCCGACGTGCCGGGGCTGTGGCTGATGTACGTCATCCCGATCGCGTTGTTCGTGTACGTGCTGCGCACCCGCACCGTCGCCTCGGCCCGCGGCCTGAGCGTGCGGACGGTGTTCGGCCACCGAGAGATGCCGTGGTCGGCGCTCAAGGGCCTGGCGATCAATGACAAGGCGAAGGTGCGGGCCGTGCTGACCGACGGCAGCGAGGTCGCGCTGCCGTCGGTGCGCACCCGGCACCTGCCGGTGATCTCCCTGGTCAGCGAGGGCCGCATGAAGGACCCGAGCGGCCTGACCGACGACCGCGAGGAAACTCCGGACGAGGCGGCGGACTAGCGGGCCCAGTCCTCGGTCCGGGCGCCGGCGCGGAAGCGCAACGCGGGATCGGCGTAGCGGGCTTCGGGCACGTCGTAGAGGGCGTCGAGCGACGCGCGCTGCCCGGTGTAGGCCGGGACGTAGGCGGCGAGTTCCGCCTCGGTCGCGGTGAGGCCGGCGGCGGCGAGCAGGCCGCGCACCATCGTCAGGTCGTCCATGGTCTCCCCTCAGGCCGCGGCCACGCCGGCCGGCCGCGGCACGCGCAGGTGCCAGTCGGTGCTCTGCTGGAACGCGTCGCCGGCACGCAGGATCGCCGCCTCGCCGAACGCGGGGCCGGCCAGTTGCAGCGACAACGGCATCCCGTCGGCGGTGAACCCCATCGGCACGGCCAGCGCCGGGTTGCCGACGCTGTCCCAGTAGGGCGTGAAGATCAGCGAGAACAGCTCGCCGACGTCCACTCCCCCGCCCGGCGTGGTGAGGCTCGCGAAGGCCGGCGCGCCGACCGCGGCTGTGGGTGCGGCGATCACGTCGACCGTCTCGAACAGCCGGGCCAGTGCGTCCTGCGCGACCCGGCGCACCCGCTGGGCCTGCACGTAGTCCGCGCCGGAGGCCATCGCGCCGGTCACCAGCATCGCGCGGGTGGCCGGGTAGTAGTCGTCCCAGCGGCCGCCCAGGTCGTTGCGGTGGTAGGCCAGTGCTTCGCAGCCCATCGTCACCAGGTCGGCGGTGATCATCTCGCTCCAGTACGGCAGCGTGACCTCGACGACCGTCGCGCCCTGCTCGGCGAGCACCGCGACCGCCGCGTCGAACGCCGGCGCCAGCGCCGGGTCGGCGTGGTCCGGGAAATGCCCTTCGCGCACCACGCCGATCCGCAGCCCGGTCAGGTCGCCGTCGAAGTCGGGCGCGGTGAACGGCGCGTCGACGCAGTCCGGGTCGCTGGTGTCGAGCCCGGCGAGCACCTCCAGCACGGCCGCGCAGTCCCGGGCCGAGCGGGCGAGCGGTCCGATGTGGTCGAGGCTGTAGCCCAGCGGCACGCACCCGGACTTGGGCACCCGGCCGAACGTCGGCATCAGGCCGGTGACCCCGCAGAAGGCCGCCGGGATGCGGATGCTGCCCGCGGTGTCGGTGCCCAGCCCGGCCAGGAACATCCCGGCCGCGATCCCGCTGCCGGTGCCGGAGCTGGACCCGCCCGGCCAGGTGTCCGGGTTCCACGGGTTGCGCGGCACCGGGAACGGCTTGGTGTCGTCCGGCATGCCGCAGGCGAACTCCATCGTCGAGGTCTTGCCCGTGATCACCGCGCCGGCGGCCTTGAGGCGCGCGACGACGGGCGCGTCCCGGCCCGCGCCCCACGCCGGGTCGAGGACCAGGCTCTGCGCGGTGGTCGGGCCCTCGGCCATCGCGATGATGTCCTTGACGCCGAACGGGATCCCGTGCAGCGGGCCGCGGTCCACGCCGCGCGCCAGCTCGGCGTCGGCCGCCGCGGCCCGCTCCAGCGCGTAGTCGTCGAGGCGGTGCAGGTAGGTGCCGATCTCGGCGTCGTGCCGGTCGGCGGCGGCGATCGCGGCTTCGGTGAGCGCGACGGAGGTGGTGGTGCCCGCGCGCAGCGCGGCGGCCGCGTCGGTGACGGTCTGGATCATGCTTCCCTCCCGTGGAGCCGGGTGCCGCGCGAGACGAACCGGAACCGGTCGGCGCGGATGTGGATGAAGGCCAGGTCGAACGGGCGCCCGGCGGGGTCGGCGATGGTCTGCTCGGTGACCAGGACGGGCGCGCCGGGCGCGATGCCCAGCGCCGCGGCGACGAACGGGTCGGCGGGCTCGGCGCCGATGATGAACTCCGACTGTCCGAACTCGACTCCGGCGTCGGCCAGGAGGGCGTACCAGTCGGTGACGAACGGGGTGTCCCGCAGCCGCGCGGCCTCGGGGAAGAGCGCGTAGTTGGTGGCGAGCCAGATCGGCTCCTCCTGGTGCAGCGCGACGTACTCCAGGCGCAGGCACGGGGTTCCGGCCGGCGCGCCGAGCCGGTCGGCGACCAGCGCGGGCGCGGCGATCTCGGAGCGGTCGAGCAGCCGGGGCCGGGTCCGGCGGTTGAGCAGGCTGTGCTGGTCCGGCCGGATGACGCCGTGGACCTCGACCAGCTTCTCGTCGGCCGGCCGGACGACCGCGTGCGTGCCGATGCCCTGGGTGCGTTCGATGAGCCCCTCGGCGCGAAGCAGGGACAGCGCCTCGCGGACGGTGGCGCGGGAGGCGCCGTGGGCGGCCATCAGCGCGGCCTCGGCGGGCAGCTGCCCGCCGGGGTAGCGGCCGCCCTGGACGGCCGCGCGGATCATGTCCCGCAGGCGCCGCACGTCGTGGGCCCGCGCTTCGCCGCGCCGGTACTGGGTGCTCATTCCCGGCGACGCTAGGCAGCGCGCTTTGCCGGGCGGTCTCCACGGCATCACCGGCGTGTTACCGCCGGTTCCGTGACGGGGGCGAACTTCGGCGAGGCCCATATCCGATCCTTTCGCTCGGGTGCCGGAAAGCTAGGAATCGCGTATTTCGGCCGGGTATCCGATGCCGTTGCGCCCGGTTACGCCGCTTCTCACTCCGTGGACACCCGCGCTGAACTGCGGTTTCACCCCGGCCGGTGCGGGATGCGCCGAATTCGGTGTGGGATGCGCCGCCGGTTGATCGAAACCTGCGCGGCCGGGCGTAATCTGGCGGACATGCCTGCTCTGCGTTCCCGAACAACCACCCATGGCCGCAACGCCGCGGGCGCCCGGTCCCTCTGGCGGGCCACCGGGCTGACCGACGGCGACTTCGGCAAGCCGATCGTCGCGATCGCCAACTCCTACACCCAGTTCGTGCCCGGGCACGTACACCTCAAGGACCTCGGTGACATCGTGGCCGGGGCGATCCGCGAGGCCGGTGGCGTGGCGCGCGAGTTCCACACGATCGCGGTGGACGACGGCATCGCGATGGGGCACAGCGGCATGCTCTACTCGCTGCCCTCGCGCGAGATCATCGCCGACTCCGTCGAGTACATGGTCAACGCGCACCAGGCCGACGCGCTGGTCTGCATCTCCAACTGCGACAAGATCACGCCGGGCATGCTCAACGCCGCGATGCGGCTGAACATCCCGGTGGTGTTCGTCTCCGGCGGGCCGATGGAGGCCGGCAAGGCGGTCGTGGTCGACGGTGTCGCGCACGCGCCGACCGACCTGATCACCAGCATCTCCGCCTCGGCCAACCCCGCTGTCGACGAGGAGGGCCTGTCCATTGTGGAGCGGTCCGCGTGCCCGACGTGCGGGTCGTGCTCGGGCATGTTCACCGCGAATTCGATGAACTGCCTGACCGAGGCGCTGGGCCTGTCGCTGCCGGGCAACGGCTCGACGCTGGCGACGCACGCCGCGCGCCGCAAGCTGTTCGAGGACGCCGGCCGCACCGTGATGGAGCTGTGCAAGCGCTGGTACGGCGAGGACGACGACAGCGTGCTGCCGCGCTCGATCGCCAACCGCAAGGCGTTCGAGAACGCGATGGCGCTGGACATGGCGATGGGCGGCTCGACCAACACGGTGCTGCACATCCTGGCCGCGGCGCAGGAGGGCGAGGTCGACTTCACGATCTCCGACATCGACGAGATCGGCCGCCGCGTGCCGTGCCTGTCGAAGGTCGCGCCGAACTCCGACTACCACATGGAGGACGTGCACCGGGCCGGTGGCATCCCGGCGATCCTGGGCGAGCTGAACCGGGCCGGGCTGCTCAACACCGATGTGCGCGCCGTGCACTCGCCGTCGCTGGAGCAGTGGCTGTCCACGTGGGACATCCGCGGCGGGTCGCCGTCCGCGGAAGCGATCGAGCTGTTCCACGCCGCGCCCGGCGGGGTCCGCACCACGGAGGCGTTCTCCACGTCCAACCGGTGGACCGAGCTGGACACGGACGCGGCGAACGGCTGCATCCGCGACATCGAGCACGCCTACACCAAGGACGGCGGGCTCGCGGTGCTGCGCGGCAACCTGGCCGAGAACGGCGCGGTGATCAAGTCCGCCGGTATCGACGAGGAGCTGTGGCGGTTCCAGGGCCCGGCGCGGGTGGTCGAGAGCCAGGAGGAGGCCGTTTCGGTCATCCTGGGCAAGCAGATCCAGCCGGGCGAGGTGCTGGTGGTGCGCTACGAGGGTCCGGCCGGCGGGCCGGGCATGCAGGAGATGCTGCACCCGACGGCGTTCCTGAAGGGTGCCGGGCTGGGCAAGAAGTGCGCCCTGATCACCGACGGCCGGTTCTCCGGTGGCTCGTCGGGCATCTCGGTCGGGCACATCTCGCCGGAGGCCGCGTCCGGCGGGACGATCGGCCTGGTGGAAAACGGCGACCAGATCCTGATCGACGTGCACGAACGGAAGCTGGAGCTGCTGGTGGGCGCCGAGGTGCTGGCCGAACGCCGCGCGAAGATGGAGGCGTCGGAGCGCCCGTGGCAGCCGGTGGACCGCCAGCGCCCGGTGACCGCGGCACTACGCGCCTACGCCCGGATGGCCACCTCGGCCGACACGGGCGCGGTCCGCAACCCGGACAAGTAGGCCTGACGCGAAAAGGGCCCCGGCTGCGAGCAGCCGGGGCCCTTTTTCGTCGTCCGGGTTCAGCGGGCCAGCACGATGACCACGACGGCCGCCGCGGCGGCGATCAGCAGGAAGAACACCCCGAACGGCACCGGGCGGCGGCGCCACGGGGTGTTGACGTCCAGGGCGATCCGGCCGGATCCGGTGAACAGCAGGGTGAACGCCACGGCCGCCAGCAGCAGCTCGAACTCGAAGCCACGCGGCTCGAAGAACCCGCCGCTCCACTGGACGTACACGATGTTCGCGGTGACGCCGAGCAGCGCGGCCGCCCCGATCTGCGTGAACAGGCCCAGCACGATCAGCACGGCGCCGATCAGCTCGCTCAGCCCGGTGACCCACGCGAGCAGCGTCGGCTGGGCCGTGTAACCCATCGACTCCAGCATCCGCGCCGTGCCGTCGATGCCGGGGCCGTTGAACAGCCCGAACACCTTCTGCAGCCCGTGCGCGCCCACGATCGCCCCGAGCACGAGCCGCAGCACGAGCAGGCCGAAGTCGATCCCGCCGTGGTACCGGTTGACCGGCGGCGACGGCCGGTCCTCGACGTCGGAGAGCAAGCTGGTGGCGCCGGTGTCCGTGGCCTCGTAGTACCCGGACTCCGTGAACAGGTTCTGGGTCTTCGGCTCGTCCTGAGGGCTGGTCACCCGCGCAGGGTAGGCCATCCGTGTCGGAAGCGCGACAGGTTCCGGTGTTCAGCTGCCGAACACCGACATGATGAGCGCGCCCAGCGCCGCGGGGAACACCTCTGCCGGGTCGGCCTCGCCGGTGGTCAGCGTCGCCGTCAGGGTCCGGCTGCCGTCCGGCGTGCTGATCATCAGGGCGCCGTAGCCGCCCGGGGCGCCGCCGTTGTGGTGCACGATCGTGCCCGCCGGGCCGAGGTCCTGCACCCACAGGCCGAGGCCGAGGTTGAGCTCGCCGTGCGGCGTGATCATCTCGGTCAGCAGCGGGGTGGGCAGGAGCCGGCCGCCGAGCAACGCGGAGATGAAGGTGTTCAGGTCCTCGGCGGTCGAGATCAGGTCACCGGCGCCGGCCAGCATGGTGGGGTTCTGGCGGCTGACGTCGACGAGGTGCCACTCGCCGCCGTCCTCGTAGCGGTAGTAGCCGTGGGCGTGCGGGCCGGGGAGGTCCGGGGAGGTCGCGGACACCACGGTGTCCGCCAGCCCGAGCGGCCCGAGGATGCGCCGCTGGGCCTCCTCGGCGTAGGTGTTGCCGGTGACCGCCTCGATCAGCAGCACGGCGACGGTGTAGTTGGTGTTGGAGTAGCTCTGGCCCTCGCCCGGCTCGAACCGCGGCGGCCGCGACAGCGCGAACCGCACCAGCTCCTCGGGCTGGTAGGCGTGGAAGCGGTTGTCCACCCACGCCTTGCCCTGCGACGGGAGCCCCATCACGAACGTGCCGTCGGCGTCGAGCTCACCGGTGTAGTTGTAGAGGCCGCTGGTGTGCCGCAACAGCATCCGCACGGTGATCCGCTCGTCGAGCCCGAACCCGGGCAGGTGACCGGCCACCGGGCCGTCCAGCTCGATCCGGCCCTCGGCGACCAGCTGGAGCACCAGCGTCGCGGTGAAGGTCTTCATGACGCTGCCCGCCCAGGCCCTCCCGTTGACCGGCGCCTCGTCGGCCGAGCCCAGCTCGCGCACCCCGGCGCGGCCCGTCCAGTCGCCCTGCCCGTCGTGCACGCACAGCTCGGCGGCGGTGAACCCGGCGTCGACGAGGGCCTGGACGGCCTGCTGCAACTCGGGGCGGTGGGTGGTGGTGGCGGTGTGCTGCATCGTGCGCTCCTGTGTTCGGTCCGGCTTGATGCGACTACGTTCGCCCGCCGGCCTGACACCGGACCGCCTCCGCGCTGACACGGCGGCTGACACGCCCCGGGGTTTGTCAGGCGGGTTGGCGCTCGCCCGCGCTGCGCTCGATGCAGAACTCGTTTCCTTCGGGATCGAGCAGCGTGACCCAGCCGAGCCCGTCGGGTGTCCGGTGGTCCTCGTGCACGCGCGCGCCGAGCCCGAGGAGGCGCGCGACCTCCGCGTCACGGGACCGTTCGTCCGGCATCCAGTCGAAGTGGACGCGGTTCTTCCGGGCCAGCCCGTACGGCTCGGCGCAGTCGATCGTCACGTGGCGGAGGATCATCGTCTAGTACTCCCCGTGCACGAGGTTCTGCGGCAGCTCCCCGCCGGCATAGCGGGCTATCTCCGCGGCGACCACCGCGTACGAGCGCCGCTTGCTGCCCCTCACCGAGCCCGCGACGTGCGGGGTCAGCACCACGTTCGGCGCCGTCCACAGTGGATGGTCCGCGGGCAGCGGCTCGGGATCGGTGACGTCCAGTGCGGCCCGCAGGCGGCCTGCGGTCAGCTCGGCGAGCAGCGCGTCCGTGTCGACCACCGGGCCGCGGGCGGCGTTGACGAGGATCGCGCCGTCGGGCATCGCGGCGAGGAACTTCGCGTCCACCATCCCGCGGGTGCGCGAGGTGAGCGGCACCATCAGCGCGACGACGTCGTGCCCGCCCAGCAGCCCGGGCAGCTCGTCCACCGGATGCACGCCCGCCCGCCCGCTCACGCCGACCAGGGTGACCCGCGCGTCGAACGCCGTGAGGCGGCGCTGGAGCTGTTTCCCCAGGTCACCGGCGCCGACGACGAGCACCCGCTTGTCCTGCAGGGTGTCGGTGGCGTGCAGGTTCCAGCGGTGCGCGGCCTGGTCGGCGGCGAACCCGGGCAGCTCGCGGTAGATCGACAGCAGCACCGCGACCACCCATTCGGCCGTGCTGCCGCCGTGCGCGCCGCGGCAGGTGGACAGCAGCCGCCCGTCCGGCACGGTGCCGATCCAGTTCTCCGCGCCCGCCGACAGCAGCTGGATCAGCCTCAGGTTCGGCAGCGCGCCGAGCACGGCGTCGCGTTCCTCGGGCCGGTGGGCGCCGGGGACGAGGACCTCCGCGTCAGCGGCCTCGGGCGGCAGCGGCTCGCGCCAGCTGTAGCGGACGGGCCGCACCCCGGCCACCTCACCCAGCGCACGCAGGCCGTCTTCGTCGGGGACCAGAACGGTGACGGGCATGATCACCACGGTACTTACCCGTCGTTCACCCACCGGCACCTAGGCTGGCAGGCGTGCGTGTCGGGACCGGGAAGGCGCGGGGGTGGCTGGTGGCGGCCTGCGGGCTGCTGCTGACCGGCTGCGCCCAGTTCGACGACCGGGCCGCGAACCAGACGTTCGAACCGGCCCCGGAGCTGACCGCCCCGGCCGGTCCGCAGCCCGAGCTGCCCGAGGCCGACGGCGGTGACGACGAGGCGCGGCCCAGCTCGCCGCAGACATCGATCCCGCCACCGCAGGGCTGCACGGACTACGACCAGTCGGTGATCGCGACGTGCCTGGACACGGTGTCCGCGCTCGCGGCGCTGCCGAACACCGGCGGCGCGCCGGGCGCGCTGGCCGCCGAGCGCCGGACGGGCCGCGTGCTGCAGGTTTCCAGCGGCAACGCACCGGCCGAGGTCATCCGGCTGGACGTGCAGGCGACCGGCGACGGCGGCCTGACCGGGCTCGCGCTGTCCCCGACGTTCGCCGAGGACCAGCTGGTGTTCGCCTACCTCACCACCGCCACCGACAACCGCGTCGTCCGCTTCACGCGCGGCCAGCAGCCGAAGGCGGTGCTGACGGGCATCCCGAAGGGCGCGACCGGCAACCGGGGCGCGATCATGACCGACGGCAAGGGCGCCCTGCTGGTCGCGACGGGCGACGCGGGCAACCCGTCGGCGGCGGCCGACCCGAACTCGCTGGCCGGCAAGGTGCTGCGCATCGACACGGCGGGCAATGCGGCCCAGGGCAACCCGACGCCGGGTTCACGGGTGTACGCGAGCGGCGTGCACTCCCCCGGCGGCCTGTGCAAGGCGACGGACGGTTCCCGGATGTGGATCACCGATCGGGGCACCTCCGTGGACGCGCTGTACCCGATCGTGCCGGGCGCGTCCCTCGCGGTGCCGACGTGGACGTGGCCGGAGAAGCCGGCGCTGGCGGGCTGCGCGGACAGCGGCACGGCGGTCGTCGTCGCCACCTCGGTGGGCGCCAACCTGCAGGAACTGCCCATCACGCTGGACGGCTCGGTGGGCGGCAAGCCGAAGGCGCTGATGGACGGCAAGAACGGCACGGCCTACGGCCGGTACGGCGGCCTGGACCAGATCGACAGCCAGTTCGCACTCGTGGGAACCGTCAACAAGGACGGCGGAAACCCCATCTCCAGCGACGACCGGGTCGTGCTGATCTCACTGCAAGCCAGCCCGAGCGGCGGCAGCGGCAAGGACTAGGAACGCAGAACTCGCGCACGGGAACGCAGAACTCGCGCACGGGAACGCAGAACTCGCGCGCAGGAACGTGGGACTCGCGGACGCACACTCGGGGCCCTCCAGGTAGGCGGTGCGGAAGCCCCGCGACGCCACCGGCGGCCGACCGGTCGTGCCCGATGCCGGACTGCGAGAACCGAGGACGTCCCCCGGCGCGGGCGAGCTGCCACGCGCCCATCGCGCCCATCGTGCCGAGCCCGGCCACCGCCACGTCGGCGTCGAACGCCGTGACCGTCTCCGATTCAGCGGCGCCGCAACGCGCGCACGTCCAGCACGGCCGCCACCACGGAGGCCAGCGCGCCGAGCATCCCCAGGTACCGGCCGATGCCGGCGTACAGCCCGATCCCACCTTCGTCGAGCAGGCCGCGGGTGTCCTCGTCGAACTGCCAGCCCATCGCGAACCAGCCGAGCACCATCAGCAGCAGCGCCACCACGGCGAAGATCAGCCACAGGTGCGGCAGCCCGGCGACCCGCACCTTCCGGAACTGGCCGAACGCCGCCACGGCCAGCCCGGCCGCCAGCAGCAGCAACGGCCCGCACCACGCCAGGAAACCGGTGGTCCAGGCGTCCCGCGCGACGTCCGACGACGGCAGGTCACGCAGGGCTTCGTCGACGACCTGGTTCGTCGCCGCCAGGTTCGTCCAGGGCAGGAACAGGGCGAGCGTGGCCACCACGCCCGCCCCCAGCCCCGTCCACTCGCGCCAGCTGACGCGCGCGAGCGAGAACCGCTCGGGCTCCGCGGACACCTTCGACGGCATCCTCAGGCGCCCACCCGCTCGATGATGAGTTCCCGCACGCGCTTGGCGTCGGCCTGGCCCTTGGTCGCCTTCATGACCGCGCCGACGATCGCGCCCGCGGCCTGCACCTTGCCGCCGCGGATCTTGTCCGCGATGTCCGGCTGCGCGGCCAGCGCCTCGTCGACCGCGGCGAGCAGCGCCGAGTCGTCGGACACGACCTTCAGGCCCCGCTTCTCCACGACCTCGTCCGGCTCGCCCTCACCGGCCAGCACGCCCTTGACGACCTCGCGCGCGAGCTTGTTGGTCAGCTCGCCGGAGTCGACCAGCGCGGCCACCCGGGCGACCTGCGCCGGGGTGATCGGCAGCGCGGTGATCTCGGTCTCGCGGGCGTTGGCCTCCTGCGCCAGGAAGTTGACCCACCAGCTGCGGGCCTCGTTCGGTTTCGCGCCCTCGGCCACCGTCGCCTCGACCAGCTCGACCGCGCCCGAGTTGAACAGGTCGCGCAGCTCCTCGGCGGACAGGTTCCACTCGGTCTGGATGCGCTTGCGGCGCGCGGCCGGCATCTCCGGCAGCGTCCCGCGCAGCTCTTCCACCCACTCGCGCGACGGCGCGATCGGCACCAGGTCGGGCTCCGGGAAGTACCGGTAGTCCTCGGCGGTCTCCTTGGTACGGCCCGGCGAGGTCGTGCCGTCGGACTCCTGGAAGTGCCGGGTCTCCTGGGTGACCTTGCCACCGGCGACCAGCACCGCGGCCTGCCGCGTCATCTCGTACCGCACGGCGCGCTCGACGCTGCGGAAGGAGTTGACGTTCTTGGTCTCGGTGCGGGTGCCGAACTCGGTCGTGCCCTTGGGCATCAGCGACACGTTGGCGTCGCAGCGCAACGAGCCCTGGTCCATCCGCACGTCGGACACGTCCAGCGCACGCAGCAGGTCGCGCAGCGCGGTCACGTACGCGCGCGCCACCTCGGGCGCCCGCGAACCCATGCCGACGATCGGCTTGGTGACGATCTCGATCAGCGGCACGCCGGCGCGGTTGTAGTCGAGCAGCGAGTGCTCCGCGCCGTGAATGCGCCCGGTGGCGCCACCGACGTGCAGCGACTTGCCGGTGTCCTCCTCCATGTGCGCGCGCTCGATCTCCACGCGCACGACCTCGCCGTCGTCCAGCGTCACGTCCAGGTAGCCGTTGACCGCGATCGGCTCGTCGTACTGCGAGGTCTGGAAGTTCTTCGGCATGTCCGGGTAGAAGTAGTTCTTCCGGGCGAACCGGCACCACTCGGCGATCTCGCAGTTGAGCGCCAGCCCGATGCGGATCGCGCCCTCGACGCCCTTGCCGTTGAGCACCGGCAGCGCACCGGGCAGGCCGAGGCAGGTCGGGCACACGTGGGTGTTGGGCTCGCCGCCGAACTCGTTGGCGCAGCCGCAGAACATCTTCGTCTTGGTGTTCAGCTCGACGTGGACCTCGAGCCCGAGCACCGGGTCGAACCGCTCGACGACCTCGGCGTAGTCCATCACTTCGGCAACGGCGGTCACGCCGAGACTCCCTTCAGCTCCGGAACCCGGTCGATGATCGAGCCGCGCGCGACCTCGTAGGCGGCGCCGACCCGGTAGAGCCGGTCGTCGGCCAGCGCCGGGGCCATGATCTGCAGGCCGACCGGCAGACCGTCCTCATCGGACAGTCCACTGGGCACGCTCATGGCGGCGTTGCCGGCCAGGTTCGCCGGGATGGTGCACAGGTCGGCGAGGTACATGGCCATCGGGTCGTCGACGCGCTCGCCGATCTTGAACGCGGTGGTCGGGGTGGTCGGCGAGACCAGCACGTCCACCTTCTCGAAGGCCGCGTCGAAGTCGCGCTTGACGAGCGTGCGCACCTTCTGCGCCGAGCCGTAGTAGGCGTCGTAGTAGCCGGAGGACAGCGCGTACGTGCCGAGCATGATGCGGCGCTTGACCTCGGGGCCGAAACCGGCCTCGCGGGTGAGCGACATGACCTCTTCGGCGCTGTGCGAACCGTCGTCGGCGACGCGGAGGCCGTAGCGCATCGCGTCGAAGCGGGCCAGGTTGGACGAGGCCTCGCTCGGCGCGATCAGGTAGTACGCCGGCAGCGCGTAGACGAAGTTCGGGCAGGACACCTCGACGACCTCGGCGCCCAGCGCGCGCAGCTGGTCCACGGCGTTCTCGAACGAACGCTGCACCCCGGCCTGGTAGCCCTCGCCGCTGAACTCCTTGACCACACCGACCTTGACGCCCTTGAGGTCGCCGCGCATGCCCTCGCGCGCGGCGGCGACGACCGGCGGCACCGTGGCGTCGATCGAGGTCGAGTCGAGCGGGTCGTGCCCGGCGATGACCTCGTGCAGCAGCGCCGCGTCCAGCACGGTGCGGGCGCACGGCCCGGCCTGGTCGAGCGAGGACGAGAACGCCACCAGCCCGTACCGGGACACGCCGCCGTAGGTCGGCTTCACGCCGACCGTGCCGGTGACCGCGCCCGGCTGGCGGATCGAGCCGCCGGTGTCGGTGCCGATCGCCAGCGGCGCCTCGAACGCGGCCAGCGACGCGGCCGAGCCACCGCCGGAGCCGCCCGGGATGCGGGCGTGGTCCCACGGGTTGTGCGTCGGGCCGAACGCCGAGTTCTCGGTGGAGGAGCCCATCGCGAACTCGTCCATGTTGGTCTTGCCCAGGATCGGCACGCCGGCTTCGCGCAGCTTGCGCGTGACCGTCGCGTCGTACGGCGGGATCCAGTTCTCCAGGGTCTTCGACCCGCAGGTCGTGGGCAGGCCCCGGGTGGTCAGCACGTCCTTGAGGGCGAGCGGGACACCGGCGATCGGCGAGGCCGGGGCCTGGCCGCCGGCCAGGGCGGAGTCGACCGCGCGGGCGGCCGCGAGGGCGCCCTCGGCGTCGACCGTGAGGAACGCGTGGACGTGGTCGTCGACCTCGCCGATGCGGTCCAGGTGCGCCTGCGTGACCTCCGCCGAGGACACCTCGCGCGCGTGGATCTTCTCGGCCAGCTCGGCGGCCGGCAGACGTGTTAGGTCGGTCACTGTTCCTCCCCCAGGATCCGCGGCACCCGGAAGCGGCCCTCCTCGGCGGCCGGCGCACCGGCCAGGGCCTGCTGCTGGGTGAGCCCGGGCCGGACCACGTCCTCGCGGAAGACGTTCGTGAGCGGCACGGCGTGCGAGGTCGGCGGCACGTCGTCGGCGGCGACCTCGCTGACCTTGGCCACCGCGTCCAGGATCTGGTCGAGCTGACCTGCGAAAACGTTCAGCTCGTCGTCGGTGACCGCGAGCCTGGCGAGCTTGGCCAGGTGCGCGACCTCGTCGCGGGAAATGTTGGGCACGCGGGTGACTCCCGGGGTGTGCGGATCGGTGTTTCGGTGAGTTCCAAGTCTATGGCGGCGGGCCTTGCGACCTCGACCGGGTTGTTCACGGCGGGCGCGCGATCCGGTCTCGGTAGGCAGACGATGGCTCCCCGTGACGGCTTTCGTCTGTCACAATCAGCGGCCGGTTGCGCTCCCCGGCGAGGCGGGAGCGCCGGACCCGAGAGGGGTTCACGTTGTCCTTCCTGATCCGGGTGCAGCTCCCGGACACGCCAGGAACCCTCGGAGCGGTCGCGACGGCTCTCGGCATGATCGGGGCGGACATCCTCTCGGTGGACGTGGTCGAGCGCGGCGGCGGCGTCGCGATCGACGACATGGTCGTCGAACTCCCCTCCGGGCGGCTGCCGGACGCGGTGATCACCGCGGCGGAGAGCGTGGAGGGCGTCGAGGTCGACGCGGTGCGGCCGTACGCCGGTGTGCTGGACACCCACCGCGAGCTGGAACTGGTCGAGGAGATCGCCGCGCAGCCGGCCTCCGGGCTGTCGGTGCTGGTCGAGGGCGTGCCGCGGATCATCCGCGCGGGCTGGGCGATCGTGGTGTCGGTCAGCGACGCGGGTGTGGACCGGCTGGCGTCCTCGAGCGCGTCGCCCGAGGCGCCGATCACCGACCTGCCGTGGCTGCCGCTGGAGCGCGCCACGATCCTGGACTCCGAGGACTCGTGGGTGCCGGAGACCTGGCAGGAACTGGGCACCGAGCTGGCCGCGACGCCGCTCGGGAAGCCGGACAAGGCGCTGCTCGTCGGCCGCCCCGGCGGGCCGATGTTCCGGGCGGCCGAGGTCGCGCGCCTGGCCCACCTGGCCGGGATCGTCGCCGTCGTGCTCGACGGCTGATCACGGCACCGTCGAGGGCCACCAGATCCGCCGCCCGACGTCCAGCGTCAGGGCCGGCACCAGCAGCGACCGCACGATCAGGGTGTCCAGCAGCACGCCGAACGCGACGATGAACGCGATCTGGGCCAGGAACAGGATCGGGATCACCGCCAGCGCCGCGAACGTCGCCGCGAGCACGACCCCCGCCGAAGTGATCACGCCGCCGGTGAGCGTGAGGCCGCGCAGCGTGCCGTCGTGCGTGTCCGTGCGGAGAGCCTCCTCGCGGACCCGGGTCATCAGGAAGATGTTGTAGTCGATCCCGAGCGCCACCAGGAAGACGAACCCGAACAGCGGCACCGCCGGGTCCGCGCCCGGGAAGCCCAGCAGGTGGTTGAACACCAGCGCGGACACGCCCATGGTGGCGGCGAAGGACAGCACGACGGTCGCGATCAGCAGCAACGGCGCGAGCAGGGCCCGCAGCAGGAGCGCGAGCACCCCGAAGATCACCACGAGGACGATCGGGATGATCACCGCGCGGTCCCGTTCGGAGGTCTCCTGCGTGTCCAGCTGGGTCGCGGTGGTGCCGCCGACCAGCGCATCCGCGCCGGGCACGGCGTGCACGGCCTGGCGGATGCGGCCGACCGTGCCGAGCGCGGCCTCGGAGTCGGCGGCGTCGGTGAGGATCGCGACGACCTGAACGCGGCCGTTGACCACGTTGGGCGCCGCGGCGACCTGGGCGACGCCGTCCACCCGCGCGGCCCGCGCGACCGCCTCGGCCTGGCCGGCGTTGGTGATGATGGTGGTCGGTGAGCCGGAGCCGCCCGGGAAGTGCTCGACCAGGACCTCCTGACCGGCGACCGAGTCGACCGGGGTGAGGAAGAGGTCGGACTGGGCGACCCCGCCGGCCTTGAGCTGTGGCACGAACGCCGCACCGGCCAGCAGCAGGACGGTGGTGCCGATCCAGACCGCGCGGGGCTTGCGCGCGACAGCCTCGGCGATGCGGCCCCAGATGCCGCTCGACTCCGGGTGCGGTGAGCCGAGCTCGGGCCGGATCGGCCAGAAGGCGGCGCGGCCGAGCAGGGCGAGCGCGGCGGGCAGGAAGGTGACCGAGGCTCCGAACGCGGCGGCGATGCCGATCGCGGCGACCGGGCCGAGGCCGCGGTTGGACTGCAGGTCGGAGAACAGCAGGCAGAGCACACCGAGCACGACGGTCCCGGCGGAGGCGGCGATCGGCGGGAGCGTGGCGCGCCAGGCCAGTTTGACGGCTTCGTAGCGGTTCTCCGTGTCGCGGAGTTGCTCGCGGAACCGGGAGACCAGCAGCAGCGCGTAGTCGGTGGCCGCGCCGAAGACGAGGATGAACAGGATGCCCTGGCTCTGGCCGTTGAGGGTGAGCACGCCGTGGTCGGCGAGGACGTAGACGACCAGGCTGGCCAGGCCGAGCGCGAAGACGGCGGAGAGCAGGACGACGAGCGGTAGCAGCGGGCTGCGGTAGACCACGACGAGGATCAACGCCACGACGATGCCGGCGACCAGCAGGAGGAGGCCGTCGATGCCGCCGAACGCGGTGACCAGGTCGGTGATCTGGGCGGCCGGGCCGGTGACGAGGACGGTGAGCCCCTCGGGTGCGGCTTCGAGCTGGGCGCGGATCTGCTCGACGACCTCGCCGGGTTCGCCGCCGACCCGGACGGAGACGGTGAGTTCGAGGGCCTGGCCGTCCCGGGAGGGTTGCGGGCTCGCGGCGTTCGTGACGCCGGGGATGGCTTGGATGCGGCCCGCGGCCTCGGTGAGGAAGGCGCTGTCCTGGGGCGTGACGCCGGTGGCCCGCTCGGCGACGACGATCGCCGGCAGGGTCTCGTCGGTGGAGAAGGTGCGCTGTTCGGCAAGGGCGCGGGTGGATTCGGCGGAGGCCGGGAGGAAGGCCGAGTTGTCGTTGGTGGAGACGTCGCTGAGCTTGCCGGCGTAGGGGCCGCCGAGTCCCCCGAGCACCAGCCAGGCGACGACGAGCAGGGCGGGGACGAGCCAGCGTGCGGTCCTCATGGGCTAATACAGTCCTAGGGATCGGAGAATTGTTCAGCAGGCTGAACATTACCGGGAGGTGCGGTTGGCCGCAGAGGAAGGCGGGGCAAAACGGGCACGGCGCGGCGACGCGGTGGCGGGCCGCATGGGACAGGGCGCGGCACCGCGATCCCCAGCGGGATCCCCGATTCCGGGGCAGCCTCCGGGCGGCGGAGCGCCAGCGCCGGGCGAGGAAGGGATGGCGTCCTGGCCCACCGGGCGCTTGCTGTCGGCCGCGGCGAGGCTCGTCGAGCAGCGGTGGACGGCGCGGCTCGAGACGCTCGGGCTGTCGCACGCCGGGCTGATCGCCCTGCACACGTTGCGCGGTGGGCCGCTGTCGCAGCGGGCGCTGGCCCGCCGGTGCCAGGTGACCGACCAGACGATGAGCCGCACGCTCGACCGGCTGTCCAGGTCGGGGTACGTCACTCGCGTGCCCGATCCGCTGGACGGCCGCCGCTCCCTGGCGCGGCTCACCCCGGCGGGCGAGGACGTCCTGGCGACCTCGGAGCAGATCGCACGGGACGACTCCTCCGTCATCGGCGCGCTCGGCGGCGACGCGGCCTTCCGGCGGCAGCTGATCGAGCTGATCGCCCACCTCAGCGGGTCATGACAAGTGTCATAATCGCGCGCTAGGGTGCTCGCATGAAGCTGGGTTTCCTGGGGCTGGGCGTGATGGGCACGCCGATGGCGCTCAACCTCGTCCGCGCGGGGACGCCGCTCGTCGTGTGGAACCGGACCGCGGCGAAGGCCGAGGTGCTGCGGGCGGCGGGCGCGGAGGTGGCCGGGAGCGCGGCCGAGGTGTGCCGCCGGGTGGACGTCGTGTTCCTGATGCTGGCCGACGGCGCCGCGGTGGATGCCGCGCTGGGCCGTGGCGGGAGCGAGTTCGCGGCGAACGTCGGCGGGCGGATCGTCGTGCACATGGGGACGACGTCGCCGGAGTATTCACGCGGGCTGGCGACCGAGCTGGCGGCGGCGGGTGGCCGGTACGTCGAGGCGCCGGTGTCGGGGTCGCGCAAGCCGGCCGAGGCGGGTCAGCTGGTGGCGATGCTGGCGGGCGAGCCGGGCGCGGTGGCCGAGGTGGGGCCGTTGCTGGCGCCGATGTGCCTTGAGGTGGTCGAGTTCGGGCCGGTGCCGGGCGGGTTGCTGATGAAGCTCGCGGTGAACCTGTACCTGATCACGATGGTGACGGGCCTGGCCGAGGCGACGCACTTCGCCGAGCGGCGGGGCCTGGACCTGGGGCGGTTCGTGGAGGTGCTGAACGCGGGCCCGATGGCGAGCGACGTGTCCCGGGTGAAGGTGGCGAAGCTGGTGGCGCGGGACTTCGAGGTGCAGGCGGCCATCGCGGACGTGCTGAAGAACAACCGGCTGGTCGCGGAGGCCGCCCGCGCGGCGGGGCTGGCGTCACCGCTGCTGGACGTGTGCCACGCCCTCTACGGCGAGGCTGTGGCGCTGGGGTACGGCAGGGAAGACATGGCCGCGGTGGTCCGCGCTATTCAGGCGCGGGGTTCGGGTTTGTAGTCGCTACGCGGGTTTTTTGCGCCGGACGAGGGACCGCGCCCAGAATGCCGGAACCTGGTCGAAGGAACGGTTCGAGGATCGGTCGTCCAGGCTCACACGATCAATGGCGACGTGCGATTCGATCAATCCCACACCGTCCAGCACATCGTGTATGTCGATCACCCGCACACAATCCGGAGGCGTTTCTCCCTTCTTGGCCTCCTGGTCATGGCGGCCGGCGGATATGGGGGATGACTGTCGCCGGACTCGTCTGTGTCCTGACAGGCGAAGCCTGGGCACAGGGCAGCAACTGGCCAGGCGCCGTTCCGGGACTGGCGTTGATGGGCGCCGCCGCGCTTTGACCGTCACGTTCGCAACAAGACGACGACTGCTGCCTCAGCTACGGCACAGGACTGTGATCTTCGTCAGCATCGGCCTGATCAGCTTGCCCCTCGCGTGCGCTGTACCCAACGAACGACAAAACGGAATCGGCATGTACTTCTGCTTCGCAGGAGCTTTCCTCACCCTCGGCATCGGCGTGATTGTGATGCGCCGCCGTACATGAGACCGTGATCCACCCTGGCGCGTCGTCCAACTGCGATCTGACGGGCGCACACTCCTGCGGGTTTCCTCACAGGGCCAGCCGGAAAGCACGCAGCCACCGGCCCGGCAGCGGCTCCCAGTCCCGCTCGGGGAGGCGGCTGAAACCCAGGCGTTCGTACAGCCGGTGGGCCGTCTTCATGGCGTCCAGGCTGGACATCACCACCGCCGATGCGCCGATCTCGCGGGCCTTCTCGACGACCGTGCGGGTCAGGAGTTCGCCGACGCCGCGGCCCCGGGCGGCCGGTGCGGTGGCCAGCATGCGGAACTCCAGCTCGCCCTCGCGGGCGATTTCCGAGTAGTGCGTGCCCGGGCGGACGATCGTCACCGAGCCGAGCAGGCCATCGTCATCCGTGGCGACCAGCAGTTCGGCGTGCGCGGCGCGGTGAGCGGCGTCGCTCAGTTCGCGCACGTAGCCGTCGTCCGCGGCGATCAGGCCGTCGGCCACGTAGGCGGACACGGTCAGCGCCCCCACGGCCGCGAACTCCTCCGGCCGCGCCCGCCGCACCGACACCTCACTCACCGCCCGGCTCCTCCGTCGGTAGCGCCACCTCGGCGGCGGCCTCCGGGCCCCGGTCCAGCAGCACCTGGAAACCGGCCTCGTCGAGGATGGGGACCTTCAGCTGGACCGCCTTGTCGTACTTGGAGCCCGGCGCGTCGCCGACCACGACGAACGCCGTCTTCTTCGACACCGATCCCGCGGCCTTGCCGCCGCGCGACATGATCGCCTCCTTGGCCTCGTCGCGGGAGAACGTGTTCAGCGAACCGGTCACCACGATCGACAGGCCCTCCAGCGTGCGCGGCACCGACTCGTCGCGCTCCTCCGCCATCCGGACCCCCGCGCGGCGCCACTTCTCCACCACCTCGCGGTGCCAGTCGACGGCGAACCACTCGCGCAGCGCGTTCGCGATCGTCGGGCCCACACCGTCCACATCGGCCATCGCGGCCTCGTCGGCGTTCTCGATCGCCTCCAGCGAGCCGAACTCGCGCGCCAGCGCCTGTGCCGCCGTCGGGCCGACGTGCCGGATCGACAACGCCACCAGCACCCGCCACAGTGGACGGTCCTTCGCGCTGTCCAGGTTGGCCAGCAGCTTGCGCCCGTTGGCCGACAGCTCCCCCGCCTTCGTGCGGAACAGCTCGACCCGCCCCAGCTTCTCCTCGTCCAGATCGAAGATGTCGCCCTCGTCGACGACCACACCGGACTCCAGCAGCGCCGTCGCCGCCTCGTAGCCGAGCACCTCGATGTCGAACGCGCCCCGCCCGGCCAGGTGGAACAGCCGCTCCCGCAACTGCGCGGGACACGACCGCGCGTTCGGGCAGCGGATGTCGACGTCGCCCTCCTTCTGGTGCGCCAGCTTCGTGCCGCACTCCGGGCAGAACGTGGGCATGACGAACTCGCGCTCGTCCCCGGTGCGCACGTCGACCACGGGACCGAGCACCTCGGGGATCACGTCGCCCGCCTTGCGGATCACCACGCGGTCACCGATCAGCACGCCCTTGCGCTTGACCTCCTGCGCGTTGTGCAGCGTCGCCATCGCCACCGTCGACCCGGCCACCTTCACCGGCTCCATCACCGCGAACGGCGTGACCCGGCCGGTGCGGCCGACGTTGACCTGGATGTCGAGCAGCCGGGTGGTGGCCTCCTCCGGCGGGTACTTGTAGGCGATGGCCCACCGCGGCGCGCGGGAGGTGCTGCCCAGCCGCCGCTGCAGCGACACCTGGTCGACCTTCACCACGATGCCGTCGATCTCGTGCTCGGCGTCGTGCCGGTGCTCGCCCCAGTACCGGATGTGGTCCAGCAGCTCGGACGCCTTGTCGACCACCTTGGTGTGGCCGGACACCGGCAGCCCCCACGCCGCCAGCGCCTCGTAGGCCTCCGACTGCCGCGCCGGCTCGAAACCCTCGCGCTTGCCCAGCCCGTGGCAGATCAGCCGCAGCTTGCGGCTGCGCGTGACCTTCGGGTCCTTCTGCCGCAACGACCCGGCCGCGGTGTTGCGCGGGTTCGCGAACGGCGGCTTGCCCGCCTCGACCAGCCGGGCGTTCAGCTCGGCGAAGTCCTCGACGCGGAAGAACACCTCGCCGCGCACCTCGACGAGGTCGGGCACCGGGTACTCGTCGGTGCCGGTCAGCGTCTCCGGCACCTGCTCCAGCGTGCGGACGTTGAGCGTGACGTCCTCACCCGTGCGGCCGTCGCCGCGGGTGAGCCCCCGGACCAGCCGCCCCTTCTCGTACAGCAGGTTGATGGCCAGCCCGTCGATCTTCAGCTCGCAGAGGTACTGCGTGGCCCCGCCGACCTCGCGTTCCACCCGGTCCACCCACGCCTGCAACTCCTCCTCGTCGAAGACGTTGTCCAGGCTCATCATGCGTTCGAGGTGGTCGACCGCGACGAAGTCGGTGGAGAACGTGCCGCCCACGTTCTGGGTCGGCGAGTCGGGCGTGGCCAGGCCCGGGTACTCCGACTCCAGCCGCTCCAGTTCCTTGAGCAGCTCGTCGAACTCGCCGTCGGTGATGACCGGCGAGTCCAGCACGTAGTACCGGAACTGGTGCCCGCGCACCTCTTCCGCGAGCGCGCCGTGGCGCTCGCGGACCTCGGCGGGAACCTCGGTGACGTCCTGTGCGGCGGGAGTCTCACTCACAGTCGGTCAGCTTAGTCAGCACCCCCGACAGTTTCCGGGCGTTCCTCGTCCAGACCGCGGACCAGGTCACGCAGTTCCAGGAGCGTGATGGCGCCGGCGGGCTCGGTCTCGGCCGCCTCCACCCTGCGTAACCGTTTGGCCGCGAGGCGTTCCCCGAGCGTCGCGTCCAGCGGCAGGAAGGTCATCGCCGCCCGGGTGGCCGCGTCGAGTTCACCCAGCAGCGGGTGGTGGACCGCGACGTCGACGACCCCGTCGGCCTCGTCGACCTGCGCGGCGACCCGGACGTCGGCCAGCGCGACCGACCGCGTCCCGAGGTTCACCGTCACGCCGGTCGGATCGGGCACCGGCGGCACCGAGTCGTGGTACTCCCAGATGGCGTCCTCGGGCGGCGCCGCGGCCTTCCACGCGTCGGTGAACGGCCGCAGCGCGGGGTCCTCCTGGCCGCTCACCACGAGGGCGTAGATGGCCCGCTGGCCTCGTTCGAGTGACACGTGCAGGTTCGGGTGCAGCTCGGCGACCGCGGCGGCCAGCTCGCCCTCGACGCGCTGCGGCTCGCGGTCGCCCAGCGCCGCGCTGATCTCCAGCAGCATCTCCGCCCAGCGGCGCCAGAACCGCTCCGCGGCCGCCACCGGATCGTCCGGCACCGCCTGCTCGGGCCACGCCGTGCGCGGGTCGGGCAGGTCGTCCTCGCGGCGTCGTCGAAACCATCGCATCGCCGAAGTCCTACCAGCCTTCCGGTGGCTCCACGAACGCTTTGCCCAGATCCGTGGTCAGCTTCAGCGCGCGGCGCGTCCAGTCGGCGCTCGCCCCGGCGAAGCCGCAGGTCGGCGTCGGGACCGCGCGGTCGGCCAGGGTCGAGCGGGCGAACCCGAGCCGGTCGGCCAGCGCCAGCGCGGGCTGCGCCAGCTCCCGCAGCGACGGCCGCCGCGCGGGCTCCAGCGCCGGCACCAGGCCCAGGAACAACACGGTCCCGCTGTCCCACGCCTCGCCGAGTTCGTCGAGCAGGGTCGCGGGCGCCCCGGCCAGCAACGTCGCGTCGATCGCCAGTGCGCCCGCACCGGCCGCGTGCAGCAGGCCGGCCGGCGGCCGCGCGGCGCAGCAGTGCACGACGACCGGCTGCCCGGTCAGCTCACCGGCCCGTTCGATCACGCGGCTCAGCAGTTCGCGCGCCTCCGGCTCGGGCACGGCCGGGACGTTGCCGTAGCCCGACGGCGTGGGCAGGGCGCCCGCCAGCACGTCCGGCAGCGTCGGCTCGTCGAACTGGACCACGACCTCGGCGCCGGTGCGGGCCTTCAGTTCCCCGACGTGCGCGGCCAGCCCCTCCAGCGCCGATTCGGTGAACTCCCGCACCGCGCCCCGGTCGGTGAGCACGCGGTGGCCGCGCGGCAGCTCGATCCCGGCGGCCAGCGTCCACGGCCCGGCCAGCTGCGTCTTGATGAGCGGGGCGCCACCCGTTTCGGTGACCGCGTCGAGGTCCCAGCGCAGCAGGTCGACCGCCCGCCGGTGGTCGCGCCCCGGCCGGGCGGCGACCCGGTAGCCGCTGGGCACGACCTCGATCGCGAGGTCGACCAGCATCGCGGCGGTCCGCCCGATCAGGTCCGCGCCGACGCCGCGGGCCGGCAGCTCCGGCAGATGCGGGAAGTCGGGCAGCTCGCCGAAGACGACCGAGGCCGCCTCCGCCGGGTCGGTACCGGGCATCGATCCCACCGCGGTGGCCGCACCGGGTGGCCAGACGTGTTCGCTCACACCCCGATTCTCCTCCACGGCCGCCCGGCCACCCGCGCCCCGGCCCCGACGGCCGGGAAATGGCACCGGCGGCGATTGGCGAAAAGGGGCCGCAATCGGAAATCCGGTCAACCGGACATATCCGCGTAATTCACCGGTCGTCTCCCGTTCTTGATTTTCGCTGGCTAACCTTGACCGGCATGACGAGCGGTTCGCGGCAGGTGGGCGGCGGCACCCTGTTCACCGAGCCCTTCCTGGTGGTCAGCCACCGTGCCGGCGCGGCCGAATCCGGCGTGCGGGACCAGTACGGACAGCCGCTGGGAACCGTCACGGAAGCCGAGAACGGCACGTTCCGGAAAGTGCTGCGGATGATCACCGGATCGGCCCGGTTCCGCCCGAACTGTTTCGCGGTGCGCGACTCCGGCGGAAGTGTCGTGCTGAAAGTGCGGGTGCACGACTCACGCTTTCTGGTGACCCGCGCCGACGGGACGCCGATCGGCGAGATCGCCCCCGACGGGCCGCACCGGTTCGCCCTGTCGGCCCACGGACGGCCGGTCGGCGCGCTGGAGAACCGGCCCCCGCGCGACTTCCGCATCACCGGCTCCGCGGGCAGCGAGGTGGCGCGGGCGGCCGAGGAGCCCGGCCGCGGCTACGTCGTCGAGGTGTTCGCGCAGCTCACGGACCCGCTGGCGAGCCTGGTGATCGCCGCCGCGCTGACCGTGGAGACCGCGCTGCGGCCAGGGTGACGTGGGTCTCAACCGCGGCAGGTGGACATTCCACCCGGGAAGTTCCAAAGTGAAATATCCCGGGTCGGAAAGGACGATGAGGTCTCGTGGAACCAATTCCCGAAGGCAGCGCCGAGTGGAGCGAGCCCGGCCTGTACACCGTGGCGCCGGGCGTGCACCGGATCCCGTTGCCGCTGCCGAACGACGGGCTGCGGGCCGTCAACGTCTACGCCCTCACCGAGGCCGACGACCTGGTGCTCATCGACTCCGGCTGGGCGCTGGCGGAGGCGCGCGAGCAGCTGGCCGCGGCGCTCAAGGGGCTGGGCGCCGAACTCGGTGACGTGAGCCAGTTCCTGGTCACCCACGTGCACCGCGACCACTACACGCAGGCGGTCGCGCTGCGGCGCGAGTTCGGCGGGCGGATCGCGCTGGGCTCGCTGGAGGAGCCGTCGTTGCGCATGACGGCGGATCCGGACGTGGTGCCGCTCATCGGCCAGATCTCCGCGCTACGGGCGTGCGGCGCCGATCCGGTGGCCGACGAGCTGGTGCGGGTGTTCGAGATCCACGGCCGCAACACGGAGGCCTCGATCTGGGAGCTGCCCGACGAGTGGCTGACGCCGGGCCGGCGGACCGTGCTGCCGAGCCGCTCGCTGGACGTCGTGCACACGCCGGGGCACACCGCCGGGCACGTGGTGTTCGACGACGGCGCGGCCGGGCTGATGTTCACCGGCGACCACGTGCTGCCGCACATCACGCCGTCGATCGGGTTCCAGCCCGCGGTGGCGGAGATGCCGCTGCGGGACTTCCTGGACTCGCTGCGCCTGGTGCGCGGCATGCCGGACCGGCGGATGCTGCCGGCGCACGGCCCGGTGACCGACAGCGTGCACGCCCGCGTCGACGAGCTGCTGGACCACCACGCCCAGCGGCTGGACGTCATCGCGACGACCATTGTGGACGGTGCGCGGACGGCGTACGAGTCGGCGCTGCGGCTGGGCTGGACGCGGCGGCAGCGCAAGCTGGGCGAGCTGGACGTGTTCAACCAGATGCTCGCCGTCCTGGAGACCGCCGCGCACCTCGACCTGCTCGTGCACCAGGGCAAGCTGATGCTCCTGGTCGAGGACGGGGTGCGCCGCTACTCGGTGGCCTAGGGCGTGTCTGAGAAAAGTTGGGGCTGGTGGCTGGGACGCTGCTGGGCGTTTCGCGGTTTCAGTTGCTCTCGGATCCTCAGTGGGCGTTGATCGATCTGCTTCCGGTTCGTACCGGTAAGCGTGGCCGGCCGTTCTGTGATGCCCGGGCGATGGTTGAGGGGATCATGTATCGGTATCGGTGCGGGATCGCGTGGCGGGACGTGCCTGCGGTGTTCGGTCCGTGGCCGACGATCTGGACCTGGCATCGCCGGGCCGGTGGCGGCACCTGGGACGCTGTGCTGCAGCGCCGGCTCGCCGCTGCCGACGCCGCGGGGCAGATCGGCTGGGCGGTCTCGGTGGATTCCACGATCGCCCGGGCACATCAGCACGCCACCACCCTCACCCGCTTCGCAGGGGGCTGGGTCGGATTACACGGATTTGCTGACCGAGCCGCCTGATCACGCGATCGGCCGGTCCCGCGGTGGCTGGAGCACGAAAGAACATCACCTCGTCGACGGCAACGGCCGGCCGCTGGTGGTGTCGACCGGGCCCGGTCAAACCGGGGACGCACCGATGTTTCCACACCTGATGCGGCACTTGCGGGTCGCTCGGCCCGGTCGCGGCGATCAGGCCTACTCCTCCAGGGCGATCCGCGGACATCTGCGTGCCCGCGGCATCGTCGCGGTGATCCCCGGAGCTGCCGATCAGGCCGGGCACCGCACACGCCGCGGATCCCGCGGCGGCCGCCCACCGGCTTTCGACTCGACGGACCACCGCGGGCGCAACGTCGTCGAACGCCGCTTCACCCTGCTCAAACAATGGCGCGGCCTGACCACTCGCTACGACGAGCTCGCCATCGTCTCTCGCAGCGCGGTCGTCCTCCACACCCTCATCACCTGGACCAAAGGTGGCGGATTGGCCGGTGCCGAGGTTGTGCCGGATCGCGGTGGTCGTCGTTGGCCATTGTCGGTCCTGGGCCGGGCGTAGGCTCATTCGTCGAGCAGGGATGTGGTGCACTCCTCCCGATCAGACACATCCTGCGAGCGGGTCCCGGCCGGGTGGCGCGGCGCTGGAGCGCGACTTCGCGTAGGCTGGGTGACAGCGGGCGGGTTCGGTCGCCGTCGACACCGGGTGCGGAGGAGCACCGGAACGGCGAACCTGATGCGATGCTCATGCTCGCCCCCCGCTGAGACCTACTCCACCAGCCGCGCCGTTCCGACGAACCGCCGGCCGGTCGTTCTTCCACCCGTGGCTGCCGCGCCGAACGGCGCCGGCCACCCGCCAAGGAGCTTCCATGATCCACACCTCTCGTCACACCCGTACCTCCGTCACGGTCGAGCCCGTCCTGTTCAGCCACCCCCTGGTCGAGGAGACCAGCCACGTGGCGGGCGAACTGGACGCGGCAGCCGCGCGGCAGGTCCGGTTCACCGCGCCGTCGTCGACGCCGGCCAGGCGCCGGTGACCGCGGCCACAGCTCCCACGACCGGCAGCGACTACGCCGCCCTGTCGCGGGAGATCCGTGCCGCCGGCCTGCTGCGGCGCCGCTACGCCTACTACGCCCGCCGGATCACGGCCACGCTCGTCGTCTTCGCCGGTGCCTGGACGGCGTTCGCCTTCCTCGGCGACAGCTGGTGGCAGTTGCTGATCGCCGCGCTGCTCGCCGTGGTGTCGGCGCAGCTGGCGTTCCTCGGGCACGACGCCGGGCACAAGCAGATCTTCCGGACGCGCCGTCCCAACGACACGCTCGGCACCCTGCACGGCGGCCTGATCGGCATGAGCTACCAGTCGTGGATCTCCGGGCACAACCGGCACCACGCCAACCCCAACCACGAGGACCACGACCCGGACCTGGACATCCCGGCGCTGGCGTTCACCCGCGGCCAGGCGAGCCTCAAGACCGGCTTCCTCCGCTGGATGGCCAAGCACCAGGCGGTGCTGTTCTTCCCGCTGCTCATGCTGGAGGGGCTGAACCTGCACGCCTCCGGCATCCGCGCGGTCTGGCGGGGCGAGACCAAGGCCCGGCGCCTGGAAGGCGCGCTGCTGGTGGCCCACACCGTGGGCTACCTCGCCGCCGTGTTCCTCGTCCTGTCACCCGGCCTCGCCGTGCTGTTCGTCGTGGTGCACCAGGCGCTCTGGGGTGTCTACATGGGATGCTCGTTCGCCCCCAACCACAAGGGGATGCCCACGATGACCGGCGAGTCGGCCGACTTCCTCCGCAAGCAGGTGCTGACCTCGCGCAACGTCCGCGGCGGCTGGTTCACCGACTTCCTCCTCGGCGGGCTGAACTACCAGATCGAGCACCACCTGTTCCCCAGCATGCCGCGTCCGCACCTGCGCCACGCACAGCCCATCGTGCAGCGGTTCTGCGCCGCGCACGGGATCTCCTACAGCCAGACCGGCCTGGTGCAGTCCTACCGCGAGGTGCTGCGGCACCTGCACGAAATGGGCGCACCGCTGCGGGCCCGCACGGCGTGACGGTCAGGAGAAGCGGTCCCGCAGCTCGCGCTTGAGGATCTTGCCCGAGGCGTTGCGCGGCAGGTCCGGCACGAAGCGGACCGCCTTCGGGACCTTGAACGCGGACAACCGCTCGCGGACGTGGGCGATCAGCGCCTCCGGTGAGACGTCCTCCTTGGACACCACCACGGCGGTGATCGCCTCGATCCACTTCTCGTCCGGGACGCCGATCACCGCGGCTTCGGCGACCGCGGGGTGGGTGTAGAGCGCGTCCTCCACCTCGCGGGAGGCCACCAGCACGCCACCGGTGTTGATGACGTCCTTGATGCGGTCGACGACGTAGATGTAGCCCTGTTCGTCGATCCGCACCAGATCACCGGAGTGGAACCAGCCGTCCCGGAAGGCGTCCTCCGTTTCCTCGGGCTTGTCCCAGTACCCCTCGCACAGCTGGGGGCTGCGGTAGACGCATTCGCCGGACTCGCCGGGTGCCACGTCGTTGCCCTCGGCGTCGACCACGCGCAGCTCGACGAACAGCACCGGGCGCCCGGCCGAATCGGGGCGCTCGGCGTGGTCCTCGGGGCGCAGGATGGTCGCCAGCGGGCCGATCTCCGACTGCCCGAAGCAGTTGTAGAAACCCAGTTCCGGCATGGCCTGGCGGAGCCGGTCGAGCACCGGGCCGGGCATGATCGACGCGCCGTAGTACGCCTTGCGCAGCGCGCTGAGGTCCCGCGAACCGAAGTCCGGGTGGTTGGCCAGCGCGACCCACAGCGTGGGCGCGGCGAAGAACGCGCCGTGCCGGTCCTCGGCCAGGCGGCGCAGGATGTCGGTCGGGTCCGGGGTCTCCAGCAGCGTGTTCGTCGCGCCGACGGCCAGCCACGGCACGAGGAACACGTGCATCTGCGCGGAGTGGTAGAGCGGCATGACGTGCAGCGGGTCGTCGTCCGCGGTGAGGTCGAGGCCGGTGATGCACGACAGGTACTCGTGGACCAGCGCGCGGTGGGTCATCATCGCGCCCTTGGGGCGGGAGGTCGTGCCGGAGGTGTAGAGCAGCTGGGCGAGGTCGCCGTCGCCGACCTCGACGTCCAGCTCGGGCACCTCGCCGGAGAGCGCGACGAGCGAGCCGTCCGCGTCGCGCAGGGGCACGACCCGGTCGAGCGCGGGCAGGTTGCCGGCGAGGGCGGGGTCGGCGAGCGCGACCCGGCTGCCGGACTGTTCGACCAGGTAGGCCAGCTCGTCGCCGGTGAGGTTGTAGTTGATCGGCACGTGCACGAGCCCGGCGCGGGCGCACGCGAGGAAGCCGATGAGGTAGGCGTCGGAGTTCTTGCCGTAGGCGGCGACCCGGTCGCCCTTGACGAGCCCGAGGCCGAGCAGGTGCGCGGCGGCCCGGGTGACGGCGGCGTCCAGGTCGGCGTAGGTCCACTGCCTGCCGGCGAACTTCAGCGCGACGCGGGCTGGCCAGCGGGCCGCGCTGCGGCGGAGGATGTCCGCGACGGTGCTGGAGCGGAGCGTGGTCAAGGGGACTCCTCCTTCGGCGCCGGTGCCATACTCGACGGTCGTGAGTGAGATCCACATTAGACGTGCTCGGCGCGCGGATGTCGAGGAGATCGTGGCGATGCTGGCCGACGACCACCTCGGCGCGCGGCGCGAGCAGCCCGGCGATCCGGGGTACCTGCGGGCGTTCGAGGCCATCGCGGCGGACCCGAACCAGCTGCTGGCGGTGGCGGAGCGGGACGGCGCCCTGGTCGGGACCTTGCAGCTCACGTTCATCCCGGGCCTGTCCCGCCGCGGCGCGACGCGGGCGCTGGTGGAGGCGGTGCGGGTGCGGGGCGACCAGCGGGGCAACGGTCTCGGGGCGACGCTGATGGAGTTCGCGGTCGAGGAGGCCCGGCGGCGCGGGTGCGCGATGGTGCAGCTCACCTCGGACGCCTCGCGGGTGAACGCGCACCGCTTCTACGAGCGGCTCGGGTTCGAGGCCAGCCACGTGGGGTTCAAGCTGATGCTCTGACACGGGGCCCGGTGGGTCACGCGGCGGCCGGTGGTTCCAGCCGCTGCCGCATGCCCCCGGCCGCCTTCGCGGCGGTGGTTTAGCCAGGCGCGGTTGCCCCCGGCCGCGGCAGCGGAGCGCGCGCCCACCGGCGGGCTCCGCCAGGCGGCGTCACGCGGCGGCAGGTGGCTCCAGTCATTGCGGCACGCGCCCACTGGCGGCTTCCGCCGCGGCAGCCCAACCGGGCACGGTCGCCCCGCGCGGCAGAGTGGCGCACACACCGGCTGCCTCCGCGGCGGCAGCCCACCAGGCGAGGTCACGCGGGCCCGGGTGGCTCCAGCGCTGCGGCACGCGCCTCACCGGCCGCCCTCGTCCCGGTGGTTTAGCCAGGCGCGGTTGCCCACGACCGCGGCAACAACGCGGGCGCGCCTACCAATCGCCTCCGTCGCGGCAGTCCACCGTGCGTGGTCACGCGGCGGCCGGGCGGCTCCAGCCGCTTCGGCACACGCCACCGACCGCCTCCACAGCTCTCCAGCCGGGCGGGGTCACACGGCGGCCGGTGGCTCCCACCTCCAGCACCAGAACGGCGCGCGCTCGTCGGCCTCCTCCGCCACAGCCCTCCAGCCGGGCGCAGTCACGCGGCGGCCGGTGGCTCCCAGTTCCGCACCAGGTCCAGCAGTCCCGGGAACCGCGCCTCCAGGTCGGTCACCCGCACCTCGCTGCGCCGCTCCAGTCCGAACTGCCGCTGCGTCGTCACGCCGGCCTCGCGCAGCAGCTTGAAGTGGTGGCTCAGCGTCGACTTCGGGCGGTCGATCCCGAACCACCCGCAGGAACGCGGCACGCCCGGCGACTCCAGCAACAGCTTCCGCACCATCCCCAGCCGCAGCGGCTCGCTCAGCGCGGAGAGCACCGTTTCCAGGCGGATCTCCTCGCGGGCCGGCTGCGGCAGCGTCTCCTCGGTCACAATCCCGATCATAGCTCTCAGTTCGGCTATCTTCGAACAAGTACGAGAAAAGTCGAACTAGGAGCAGCACGTGATCCCGCAACGCGCCGTCTGGCTCGCCGCCTGGCCGGTCCTCGCCGTGTTCGTCCTGTCCAACGCCCCGACCCCGCTCTACGTGCTCTGGCAACGCGAACTCGGCTTCTCCGCCGGCGTCCTGACCGTCGTCTTCGCCTGCTACATCGCGGGCCTGCTCGGCGCGCTCCTGGTCGCGGGCGTGGTCTCGGACCGGATCGGGCGCAAACCCGTTCTCCTCCCGGCGCTCGCGCTGGGCATCGTCGCCTGCGTCCTCTTCGCCACCGCCACCTCGGTGCTCGCCCTGGCGATCGCGCGGTTCCTCGCCGGGCTCGCCGTCGGCGCCGCGGTCTCCGCCGGCATGGCCGCGGTCAACGACGTCGCCCCGGGCCGCGGCAAGACCGCGGCGCTGGCGTCCTCGACCGCGATGGTCCTCGGCGCGGGCCTCGGGCCGCTGCTGGCCGGCGTCGCGTCGGAAACCCTGCCCGGGCCGACGGTCACGATCTTCCTCGCCGAGATCGTCCTGCTCGCCTCGGCCGCGGTCGTCGTCGCGCGGCTGCCGCTGCCCCGCCCGCGCAGCGCCACCCGCGCCTGGATCCGGATCCCGGACGTCCACCCGGACGGCCGCGGCGCCGTCCTGCGCGGCATCGCCGTGTTCGCACCCGGCATCACGGCGACCTCGTTCGTGCTGTCCCTCGGCCCGTCCGTGCTGACCGAACTGCTGGGCAGCACCGACCGGATCGTCGCCGGAGCGCTCGCGTTCGTCATGTTCCTCGGCGCGACGGGCATCCAGTTCGCCGTGCGCGGGCTGCCCGCCCGGACCATCCTGATCGCCGGCGCCGCCTCGACCACGGCGAGCATGGCCGCCCTGATCGCCGCGCTGCCGACCTCGTCGCTCGCGCTGCTGGCGGCCGCCGCGGTGCTCGCCGGAACCGGTCAGGGCATGGGCCAGTTCGGCGGCCTCACGCTGGTCAACGCGAGCGTCCCGGCCAACCGGCTCGCCGAGGCCACCGCGGCGCAGAACGTCGGCGGCTACGTGCCCGCCGCGGTCCTCCCGCTCGCCGCGGGGTTCCTCAGCGACGCCACCGGCCTGGCCACCGGCGCCACCGCATTCGGTGCCGTCGTGATCGCCGCCGCGGTGGCGGGCGGCCTCGTCGCCGGGCGAGGCCGCCCCTCCCGTCAGGAAGCGGCTTCCACCGGGCTGCGGAACTGCGCCGAGTACAGCCGGTAGTAGGCCCCGCCCGCGGCGAGCAGCGCCTCGTGCGTGCCCTGCTCCACGATCCGCCCCGACTCCATCACCAGGATGAGGTCGGCGTCGCGGATCGTGGACAGGCGGTGCGCGATCACGAACGAGGTGCGGTCGGTCCGCAGCGCCGCCATCGCCTGCTGCAGCAACGCCTCGGTGCGGGTGTCGACCGAGCTGGTGGCCTCGTCGAGGATCAGCAGCGACGGATCGGCGAGGAACGCCCGCGCGATCGTCACCAGCTGCTTCTCCCCCGCGCTGAGGTTGGTGCCCTCGTCGTCGATCACCGTGTCGTAGCCGTCGGGCAGGCTGCGCACGAACCGGTCGACGAACGTGGCCCGCGCGGCGGCCTCGACCTCCTCGGCGGTCGCCGACGGCCTGCCGTAGGCGATGTTGTCCCGGATGGTGCCGTTGAACAGCCAGGTGTCCTGCAGCACCATCCCGGTCTGGCCGCGCAGCTCGTCGCGGGTCATCTCGGTGATGTCCACGCCGTCGAGGGTGATCCGCCCGGCGTCCAGCTCGTAGAACCGCATGATCAGGTTCACCAGCGTGGTCTTGCCCGCCCCGGTCGGCCCGACGATCGCCACCGTCTGCCCCGGCTCGGCCACCAGCGACAGGTCCTCGATCAGCCGCCGCTCCGGGTCGTAGGAGAAGCCGACGTGCTCGAACTCCACCCGGCCCCGGCGCTGCTCCGGCAGCTTCGGCGACGCGGTGTCCGGCTCCTGCTCCGCCGCGTCCAGCAGCTCGAAGACCCGCTCGGCCGAGGCGACCCCGGACTGCAGCAGGTTCGCCATCGACGCGGCCTGCGTCAACGGCTGCGTGAACTGGCGCGAGTACTGCAGGAACGCCTGCACGTCGCCGAGCGTCATCGTGCCCGTGGCGACGCGCAGACCACCGACGACGGCCAGCACCACGTAGCTGAGGTTCGACAGGAACATCATCGCCGGCATGATGATCCCGGAGATGAACTGCGCGCCCATCCCGGCGCGGTAGAGGTCGTCGTTGCGGCGCCCGAACTCCCGCTCGACCTCGCGGCGGCGGCCGAACACCGTCACCAGCTCGTGCCCGCTGAACGCCTCCTCGATGTGCGCGTTGAGCGCGCCGGTGTGCTTCCACTGCGCCACGAACAGCTTCTGCGAGCGCTTCCCGATCGCCCTGGTCAGCACGATCGAGGCCGGGACCACCAGCAACGCGATCACCGCCAGCAGCGGCGACACCACGAACATCATCACCAGCACGCCGATCAGCGACAGCAGCGACGTGAGCAGCTGGCTCAGGGTCTGTTGCAGCGTCAGGGCGATGTTGTCGATGTCGTTGGTGACGCGGGACAGCAGCTCCCCGCGCGGCTGCCCGTCGAAGTACCGCAACGGCAGCCGGTGCAGCTTCGCCTCGACGTCCTCACGCAGCCGGTACACCACGCGCTGCACAGCCCCGTTGAGCAGGTACCCCTGCAGCCACCCGAAGACCGACGCGGCCACGTACAGCACCAGCACCCACGCCAGCACCCGGCCGAGCGCGGTGAAGTCGATGCCCGCGCCCGGCACCACGTCCATCCGGGCGAGCATGTCGGCGAGGTTGGTGTTGCCCTCCGCCCGCGCCGCCGCGACGGCCTGCTCGGTGGTGGTGCCCTCGGGCAGGCGGCTGGAGATGAACCCGCCGAAGATGATGTCCGTGGCGTGGCCCAGGATCTTCGGCCCCACCACGGTGAACGCGACGCTCGCGACCCCGAGGACGACCACGAACGCGAGCGTGAGCCGTTCCGGGCGCAACCGGCCCATCAGCCGCCGGGCGGCGTCGCCGAAGCTCTTCGGCTTCTGCACGGGCCCGGCTGGCGCGCCGGGGAAACCTGGTCTGGTCACGCCGCTTCCTCCGCGGTGAGCTGGGACTGCACGATTTCGAGGTAGGTGGGGCAGTCGCGCACCAGCTCGGCGTGCGTGCCGAGACCGGCGACCTCCCCGTTCTCCAGCACGACGATCTGGTCGGCGTCGACGATCGTGGAAACCCGTTGCGCCACCACGAGAACCGCGGCGTCGGCGGTGTGCGGGGCCAGCGCCGCGCGCAGCCGGGCGTCGGTCGCCAGGTCCAGCGCCGAGAACGAGTCGTCGAACAGGTAGACCTCCGGCTTGCGCACCAGTGCCCGCGCGATCGCGAGCCGCTGCCGCTGGCCGCCGGAGACGTTCGTGCCGCCCTGCGCGATCGGCGCGTCCAGGCCGCCGGGCATCTCCGACACGAACTCCCGCGCCTGCGCGATCTCCAGCGCCTGCCACAGTTCTTCGTCGGTGGCGTCCGGTTTGCCGTAGCGCAGGTTGCTCGCCACGGTGCCGGTGAACAGGTACGGCCGCTGCGGCACCAGCCCGATGCGGCCCCACAGCACGTCCGGGTCGAGTTCCCGGACGTCGACGCCGTCGACCAGCACCCGCCCCGCCGTGGCGTCGAAGAGCCGCGGCACCAGCGACAGCAGCGTGGTCTTGCCGGCGCCGGTGCTGCCGATGATCGCGGTGGTCTTCCCGGCCTCCGCGCGGAACGCGATGTCCCGCAGCACCGGGGCGTCCGCGCCCGGGTACCGGAACTCCACCCCCTGGAACTCGACGGCGCCGTGCTCGGTCACCTCCCGCACCGGCCGCAGCGGCGGCCGCACCGACGAGTCGGTGTCCAGCACCTCCGCGATGCGCTCGGCGCACACGGACGCGCGCGGGATCATCGTCGCGATGAAGGTCGCCATGGTGACCGACATCAGGATCTGGATCAGGTAGTTCAGGAACGCCGTCAGGGCACCGATCTGCATCTCCCCGCTCGCCACGCGGTGCGCGCCGAACCACAGCACGGCGACGCTGGAGGCGTTCATCACCAGCATGACCGTGGGGAAGATCAGCGCCTGCAGGCGGCCGACGCGCAGCGCGGTGACGGTCAGCTCGTCGTTGGCGACGGCGAAGCGCCGCACCTCGTCGCGCTCGCGCACGAACGCCCGCACCACGCGGATGCCGGACAGCTGTTCCCGAAGCACGCGGTTGACCTGGTCGATGCGCGTCTGCATGAGCCGGAACTGCGGCACCATGCGCGACACGATGAGCCCGATCGCGGCGAGCAGCACCGGGATCGCGACCAGCAGCAGCCAGGACAACCCCACGTCCTGTTCGAGCGCGAGCACGATGCCGCCGACGCACATGATCGGCGCCATGATCAGGATCGTGCAGCCCATCACCACGATCATCTGCACCTGCTGCACGTCGTTGGTGGTGCGGGTGATCAGCGAGGGCGCCCCGAACTGCGCCACTTCGCGCGCGGAGAAGCCGCCCACGCGGTGGAAGACGGCGGCCCGCACGTCGCGCCCGAAGCCGGCCGCGCTGCGCGCCCCGAAGTACACCGCGCCGATGGCGCAGGCGATCTGCAGCAGCGTCACGGCCAGCATCCAGCCGCCGGTGGAGAAGATGTAGCCGGTGTCCCCCGTGGCCACGCCGCGATCGATGATGTCGGCGTTGAGGCTCGGCAGGTAGAGCGAAGCGATGGTGCCCACGAGCTGCAGCACCACCACCGCGGCGAGCGCTCGCCAGTACGGACGCAGGAATGTCCGCAATATCCGGTTGAGCACGATTCCCCCTAGGAAACGAATGGTATTCACTGAGTAGACTACCGCCGTAAGAAACGCAACGTATTTTGGAGAACCGGTGCCGGAGCCGAAGTCGAGGCGCCACGGGGCGGAACTGGAGTCCGCGATCCTGGACGCGGCCTGGGCCGAACTCGTCGAGGTCGGCTACGCCAAACTCACCATGGAGGGCGTCGCGGCCCGCGCGGGCACCAGCAAGCCGGTCATCTACCGGCGCTGGCCCGGGCGTCCCGAACTGGTCCTCGCGGCCTGGCGCCGTCGCGCGCCGGACGGCGGCGACCTGCCCGACACCGGCGCGCTCGGGTCGGACCTGCTGGCGCTGTTGCATCGGTTCGTGCATCGATTCCAGGACACCCCGCGCGACGTTCTCGCCGGACTGATGAGCGAAACGTGCCGCGATCCCGAAGTGTTCGCCTTGCTGCTCAAGCAGATCGCCGCCACCAGGCAGTGGCCCGCCGTCGAGACCGTCGTGCGGAAAGCCGTGGAGCGCGGGGAGATCCCGCCCGTGCGGATCACGCCGCGCGTCGCGCGCGTCCCCCTCGACCTCATCCGCGCCGAGGCCATCTTCCACCACCGGGAAATCGACGAGAAAACGATTACCGAGATCGTCGACGACGTTCTTCTGCCCCTGTTGCGGGGATTGGCGCACACGGAATCGCCCGGGGAGGAATGACCGGCCCTCCGGCGGGGTATCAATCCGCTGACACGATCGACGAGAAGTGTGGAGGCGGTGTCGGAAGTATGAGCACCGCTGGACGGGTCCTCATCCGGCAACGGGACGTCGCCGGGTGCACGGTCGTCGACCTCACCGGGCGGCTGAACACCCACAGCTACGGGGAACTCCGGGACAGCCTGATCAAGCTGACGCTGGACCAGCCGCGGGCGCTGATCGCGCAGGTCGACGACCTGGACGTGACCACCGAGCCCGCGCTGACCGTGTTTTCGGCGGTCCGGATGCGCACCGACCAGTGGCCCGCCGTGCCGGTGCTGCTCGTCGCGAACGATCCGCACCGGCACCGGTTGCTCTCCGGCAGCGCCATCCGCCGCTTCGTCCCCGTCTACCCACGCCTCGAGGCGGCGATCGAGGCGGTGGCCGAACCGCCGCTGCGGCGACGGCGGGCGGCCGTGTTCCTCCCGCTCCCGAGCAGTTCGCACGGCGCCCGGCTGTTCGTCCAGGAGACCTGTCGCAAGTGGAACGTCCGGCACCGGCTGGAGGACGCGCTCGGGGTGACCACCGAACTGGTCGAGAACGCGATCACGCACGCGGGCACCGCGCTGGAGGTGCGGCTGGAGCTGCGCAGCGGCTACCTGACCATCGCCGTCCGCGACGAGGACCCGCGCCCGGCCGTCCTGCGGCAGCGGCCCAGCGGCCGGCTCCAGGGCTACGGCCTGCAGGTCATCTCGGCGCTGTCCCGGACCTGGGGCTGCTCCCCGGCGCGGGACGGCGGCAAGATCGTCTGGGCCGTGCTCAGTGTCGGCCCCCGGCGCCTCGCCCCGTTCCCGACGTGACTTCCGGCAGCACGCAACCGCCGCGGGGAGTGACCGGGCGGCCGCGCCCTGTTCCCGCCGGTCAGCGGATCACGAACCCAGCGCCTCGCACACCGTTTCGTAGCGGGGCAGGACCGCGGTCACGCCGGTGAGGCCGAGGACGCGGGCGGGCTGACTGCTCCGCGGAGCGACCACCCGCAGCTCCCGGTCCCGCACGTCGAGCATCGCCTGCACCCCGGCGGCGCTGAGGAACGCGACCCGGGTCAGGTCGAGCACGACCGGGCCGGGTCGCCCGGCGAGCGCCTCGGCGAGCCGGGGCGCGGTGCAGAGGTCGATCTCGCCGCTCGCGCGCACCACGCACGCCCCGGAGCGGTACTCGACGGCGAGGTCCAGCAGCCGCTCGGTGAGCGGGGTGCGCGGCACGTCGGACACCAGGTTCGCCCCCTCGGCAACGTGGTCGTGTCTCCGGCCGGAACCGGACCACGATGCTAGCGCCGCGCGGCTAAACCGCACAGCCACCGAGTTCACCAGATCGGGCGTTACCCGTCGGTTGCCGCGATCTTCGCGCTGCCCAGCACGACGTCGCCCGCGGCGTCCGGCCGGTAGAGCACGACGACCTGCCCGGGGGCGACGCCGGTGAGGGGTTCGCGCAGCTGGATCCGCACCTGGTCGCCGTCGACCTCGGCGACGGCCTCGCCGAGACCGCCGTGCGCGCGGACCTGGACCACGCACTCCGTCGGGCCGTCCAGCGGCCGCCCCGGCCAGACCGGGCGGTCGGCGCGGATCTCGCGGACGGTCAGCGCGTCCGCCGAGCCGACCTTGACCGTGCCGGACACCGGCTCCAGCGCCAGCACGTAGCGCGGCTTGCCGTCCAGCACCGAGCGGTCGATGCCCAGGCCCTTGCGCTGGCCGATGGTGAAGCCGTGCACGCCGGTGTGGCGGCCGAGGACCGCCCCGGTCTCGGCGTCCACCAGGTCACCCGGCCGCTGGCCGAGGCGCTTCTCCAGGAACTTCTTGGTGTCGCCGTCCGGGATGAAACAGATGTCGTGGCTGTCCGGCTTGCGCGCCACGGCGAGCCCGCGGCGTTCGGCCTCCGCGCGGATGTCCGGCTTGCGGGTGTCGCCGACCGGGAACATCGAGTGCCGCAGCTGCTCGGGCGTCAGCGAGGCCAGCACGTAGGACTGGTCCTTGTCCGGGTCCACCGCGCGGCGCAGCTCCGGCACACCGTCCACAACGGACAGCCGGGCGTAGTGGCCGGTGGCGACGGCGTCGAACCCGAGCGCGATCGCCTTCTCCAGCAGGGCCTCGAACTTGATCTTCTCGTTGCACGTGACGCACGGGTTGGGCGTGCGGCCGGCGGCGTACTCGCCGACGAAGGTCTCGATGACCTCCTCGGTGAACCGCTCGGCGAAGTCCCAGACGTAGAACGGGATGCCGAGGATGTCCGCGGCGCGGCGCGCGTCGTGCGAGTCCTCGATCGTGCAGCACCCGCGCGACCCGGTGCGCAGCGTGCCGGGCTTGGCCGACAGCGCCAGGTGCACGCCGACCACGTCGTGCCCGGCCTCCACCGCGCGGGCCGCCGCCACGGCCGAGTCCACTCCCCCGCTCATCGCGGCCAGTACCCGCATCACACCTCCTGCTTGTTCTTGCGCAGCCCGGACAGCCCGGCCTGCCGCGCCCGCGCGACCACGGCGCCGATCTCCCGCGCCACCGCCTCGACATCGTCCGGTGTGGACGTGTGCCCGAGCGAGAACCGCAGCGAACCGCGGGCCGACGCGGCGTCGGCGCCCATCGCCAGCAGCACGTGGCTGGGCTGCGCGACACCCGCGGTGCACGCCGAGCCGGTCGAGCACTCGATGCCCTTGGCGTCCAGCAGCATCAGCAGGCTGTCGCCCGCGCAGCCGGGGAACGTGAAGTGCGCGATGCCGGGCAGCCTGCCCTCGCCGCCGGGCATGCCGTTGAGGATCACGTCGGGCACCTCGCGCCGGACCGCCTCGATCAGCGCGTCCCGCAGGCCGCCGACCCGCTCGGCGTAGCGCGGCTGCTCGCGCACCGCCTCCTCGACGGCCGTGGCGAACGCGCGGATGGCCGGCACGTCGAGCGTGCCGGAGCGGACGTCGCGTTCCTGGCCACCGCCGTGCAGCAGCGGCACGCATTCGGTGTCGCGCGAGAGCAGGAGCGCGCCGACGCCGTACGGGCCGCCGAGCTTGTGCCCGGTGAGGGTCAGCGCGGCCACGCCGCTGTCGGCGAAGTGGACCGGGACCGCGCCGACGGCCTGCACGGCGTCGGTGTGCAGCGGGATGTCGTGCTCGGCGCAGATCTCGGCCAGCTCCGGCATCGGGTTGACCGTGCCGACCTCGTTGTTCGCCCACATGACGGTGACCAGCGCCACGTCGTCCGGGTCGGCCTCGATGGCCTTGCGCAGCGTCTCCGGCAGCACGCGGCCGTGCTCGTCCACGTCCAGCCAGGTCACCTCGGCCTGCGCGTGGTCGGCCAGCCACTGCACCGCGTCGAGCACGGCGTGGTGCTCGACTGCGCTCGCCAGGACGCGGCGGCGGGCCGGGTCGGTGCCGTGGCGTGCCCAGAAGATGCCCTTCACCGCAAGGTTGTCACTCTCCGTGCCACCCGCGGTGAAGATGACCTCGGACGGACGAGCGCCCAGCGCCTCGCCGATGACCTCCCGCGCCTCCTCGACGGCCCGCCGCGCCCGGCGGCCGGAGGAATGCAGCGAGCTGGCGTTGCCCACCGTGGACAGCGCCTCGCTCATCGCCGCAATGGCGGACGGCGACATCGGGGTGGTCGCCGCGTGGTCGAGATAGGTCATCGCACTACCAGGGTAGACCGTGCGGTATCACCCGCGCGTGGGCCACCGGCGGGTGATGACGACGCCCACCACGGCGAGCGCGGCGAGGGTGAGCGCGAGCACACCCAGGGCCGGAGCGGGCTCGCGAGCCGAGGCGAGCAGGCCGAGCAGGACCCCGCCGAAGCCCACGGTCAGCGCCGAGGTGACCCAGTCGCCGAGCTGCATCGCGGAGGTGTTGAACCCGCGCTCGTGCTCGGGCGAGAAGCGCAGCAACAGCAGCGAGATCGACGGGTAGGCGACGCCCATGCCGGCCCCGCCGATCAGGCACGCGACGAACGCGAGCCAGCCGGGGAACCACGGCTGCGCGACGAACCCGAACAGCAGCACGCTGACGGCGACCATGGCGAACCCGGCGCGCAGCAGCTTCTCGCGGGACCAGTCCGGGTGACGGCCCTGCACGGCCGAGGCCGCCGACCAGGTGAGCGCGGTGGCGGTCAGCGGGAGCCCGGCCAGCGCCGGGCTGTAGCCGTGGACGGTGGCCATGGCCAGCGGCAGGTAGGCCTCCATCCCGGCGAAGGCGCCGCCGAGCAGGGCGCGGGAGGCGACCACGGTGGGCAGGCCGGGCCGCGCGGTGACCGTGCCGGGCGGGACGAGGCGGCGGACCGCCAGGGCGAGCGCGAGGAGCCCGGCGGCGCCGTAGCCGAGCGCGGCCGGGCTGGGGTGCTGGGCGGCCCAGGTCAGCGCGGCGACCCCGACGGCGGCGGCGAGGGCGACGACGATCCCGGCCCGGCGCTGCCGTTCGCCGGCGACGTGGGTGAGCCGGCGGGCGACCGGGATCAGCATGAGGAGACCGACCACGGCCAGCGGCGCGAGGCCGAGGAACACCCAGCGCCAGCCGAGGTGCTCGGTGACCAGGCCGGCGACGGTCGGCCCGATCACGGCGGGCAGCACCCAGGCGGCGGCGTTGGCCGCGTACATCATCGGCCGTTCGCGGTCGGTGTAGACGAGCGCGATCAGCAGTGAGACGGCGACCAGGACGGTGCCCGAGCCCAGCCCCTGGAGGACCCGGCCGACGAGCCGGAGCGCCATGTCGGTGGCGGTCCCGGCGACGATCAGGCCGGCGAGGAAGAGGGCGGGCCCGGCGAGCATCGGCAGCGCCGGGCCGCGGCGGTCGCAGAACCGCCCGGACAGCACGGTCGCGACGACGCTGGCCACGAGGAACGCGGTGAACGGCCACGAGTAGAGACGCTGCCCGTCCAGGTCGGCGACCATGGTGGGCATCGCGGTGGCGACGCCCATGTTCTCGAACGCGATCAGGGTGACGACCAGCAGGCTGGCCACGGTGGTCGTCCGGTGCTCGGCCGTCCACAACACACCACGCGACCGGGCTTCGACGATCATGGCGCCAGCCTGACACCTCCAGCACGGTGGAGGTCAAGAAGGCCACAAAACCGCCACCCGGCAACGCAAGCCCCTACCCCCCGCACCACTCC
>NZ_PQHW01000060.1 GCF_003385215.1 Amycolatopsis thermalba
TAATCCGAAACGGAGACATTCCAAAATCGGAATGCACAGCCCCGTCACGTTTGAAGCCCTGCACACGGAGTCAGACCAAGATCACTGACCCCACACCCGAAGTGTCCGGCGAACGGGGGCAAGCTCAGAACGTGTTCGCGAACGCGTTCAACGCGGGCTTCCACCGTATCGCCCACCTTGTCTGCCCCTTCCCGGTCGGGTCCAGCGACCGGGTGACCAGGTAGAGACACTTTAACGCAGCTTGCTCTGTGGGGAAGTGATCTCGTGCCCGCACGGCCTTACGATACCGCGCGTTCAAGGACTCAATGGCGTTTGTCGAGCACAACACGCGCCGAATCTCGGGATCATAATCCAAGAAAGGAGTGAACTCCTCCCACGCGTTGCGCCACAGTCGGATCATCGCGGAATACTGGGCACCCCACTTCTCCTCCAGCTCATCCAGCGCGACCTCCGCGGCCGTTGCTGTCGCGGCCGCGTAAACCGGCTTCAGATCCTTCTTCAACGCGTCCCAGTCACGCTTGGACGCGATCCGGAACGAATTCCTGATCAAGTGGATCACACAGGTCTGCACCCGAGCTTGCGGCCACACATCGGCCACCACGTCCGGCAGCCCTTTCAGGCCATCGCAGACCACGAAGAACACGTCCTTCATGCCACGATTCTTCAAGTCCTGCAACACTTGCAGCCAGAACTTCGCTCCCTCGCCACCCGGACCAGCCCAGATCCCCAGCACATCTTTGCGACCCTCGATCGTTACCCCGATCGCCGCGTAGAACGCACGGTTTGCAACCTGGCCGTCCCGCACCTTCACGACCACGGCATCAATAAACACGGCCGCATAACACTCATCGAGCGGACGCGACTGCCATTCCTGCATCTCCGCGACCACACTGTCCGTGATCCGCGACACCATCTCCTTGGACACCGACGCGCCATAAATCTCCGCGAAATGCGCGGAAATCTCGCCCGTCGTCAGCCCTTTCGCATACAACGACAACACGATTGCATCCACACTGCCGAGCCGCCGCTGGCGCTTCTTCACGATCACCGGCTCGAACGTGCCTTCGCGGTCCCGCGGCACCGCCACCTCCACCGGGCCGACCGCGTCCGAGATCACCGTCTTGGTGCGCGCGCCGTTGCGCACGTTGGTTCCCTCACGACCCGGCTGATCAGCGTGTTTGGCGTGACCGATGTGCTCGGTCATCTCCGCGTTCAGCGCGGTTTCAAGCACCGTCTTGGTCAGCTGCTTGAGCAGCCCGTCCGGGCCGGTCAAAGCCAGCCCCTGCTCCTGCGCTTGCGCGATCACCGCCGCAGCCAGCTGCTCCTGCACGCTCGCTGGCTCGCCGGCCGCCTTCTTCGATGCCCGTGACCTCACAGCATCAACTGTCATCACACTCCGTGCCCATCCCGCCGGACCTCAGCCCGGCGCGTCAGGCCGAAAACACCGAAGATCGAACAGTCCCGTACTAGGTGCGCTCGCGGTGTTTTGCCCATTTTGCTGCGGCGTCGCGCAGCGTTAGTTTCCATGCGTGCGGCTCGCTGGCGGCGATCTGTCCCCACAGGGCGGCGTTGGTTGCGGCGAACGAGTCGATCGCTTCTGAGGTCGCTGACGACCAGACGGGGTGTGTAGAAGCCCAGCGCTCAGCCGTGGTTGGGGTGTGGCCTTCGGCGATGAGCCAGAGTGTCGTGCAGGCGACGTCGATCCACCCGGCGCCGCGGGTGGGCCAAGACCAGTCGACGAGTCGTGCGCCGTGTTTGGTGATGAGGATGTTGTGGGGGTTGAGGTCGGTGTGCAATAGATGCTCGCCGGCGAGCAGGGTTGGGTCGGCGCCGGCCTGTCGAGCGGGGTCGGCCCAGCGGTCTTCGATGCGTCGGCATCCCGTGGTGGGGGCGTTCAGTTTGGTGAGCTCGGTGAGCATCCGGGTGACGGCGGGGAGGTCGGCCGAGCCGGGGGAGAGGTCGGCGGGGTGGCCGTCGAGGTATTCGAAGCCGAGGACGTGCCAGTCGGCGGTCTCGATGTGCCAGTACAGGCGTGGCGCGAACGGGTGGACGTAGGGGTTGATGAAGGCTTCTCGGCGTTGGGTGGCGGCTCGAGTGCTAGGGGCGCCCTTGGCGAATACGAGGCCGGTCTCGGTGTGCAGTCGCGCGGTGAAGGCGGCGTTGAGCCCGGCCCTGATCGTCTCGGCACCGTATACCCGGCCGGTGCGTTGCTCGACTGCGGCGCGAACTGCCGATGGCAGGTGCTGCCAATAGGTGCGTTGGGTTGCCGAACTCATCGCCTCGGCGGTGGAGTTGGTAGGTGTGCGAGTCATGCGGGCAGGGTGCTTGCGTAGCCGAGCGAGCGAAGGCCTTCAGACCGGAACAGCTGGTCAGAGGCGCCTCCGGCCTGGGCTTGGACGAGTTGATAATCGGCGCGGCGTTCCGCACCCCAGCGCTCGACGGCTCGCCACAGCGCGCGGCCATGGCCCTGGCCGCGGTGCTCGGGCAGAACGGCGAAATACTGCGGCAGCAGCATCCGCCGGCCGGGCTGGTCAGGCATTACCGTCAACGGGCCGATCGCGCCGATGACACGATCGGCCGCCTGGGTGACGAGGATGGGGCCATCGCGGTGGCCGGCATCGCGTCGTTGGCGCAGGGAGTCGAATCCGTGGTCGGCCATCGCCGCTGCGAACTCGGCGAAGGTGGTGGTGACCTCGGGGGCGCAGTCGTCGAGTGGGATCACCGCAGGTCCGGTGGCGGCTGACGGGGCGGGGCGGAACTCCTTGAGGTGCACGCGGGTGTGGTTTGCCTGGCGGGTGGGGTTCGTGCTGAACGAGATCACGCGCCCGTGAGCGGCACCGTAGGTGGTGCAGCAGCGGCGGGTCGCGGCCTGTAGTGCGTTGAGGTCGGGGGAGTCGCCGTAGAAGTAGGTCTTCACCGTGCCGCCGCGGCGTGGGGTGAGGACGGGGATGATTGTGGTGCCTGGGCGGTGAACGATCTCGTCGACGAGCACCATGTCGCGCTTGACGGGTGACCAGCGGCGGTCTTTGTCGAAGGGCAGGGCGACTCCGGCCCGGCTGGCGGTCAGCACCTTGGCGAACACCTCGATGAACATCTCCGGCGTGCACAGGTCGGGGTGTACCGGTCCGAGAACCGGCAGGTAGGGGACGGTGAGCACGCGGCTCAACCAGTCGGCCCGTAGAGGCATGGGTTGCAGCCTAGAACCGTGCGGTGGGGCAGCGGCGTGGGGACGCGCCGGTGCCCCACCGGGTGGGTTAGTAGGGGTTGTCATCGCCTGCGTTGCAGGAGCACTTGGAGGACTCGACGAGCAGGTCGAGGTCGTCGACGAACTCGAGCTCGTCGGTGTCGGTGCGTGGGGCTTGTAGCTCCAGCAGGATCGCGGTCACGGCGATCACCTCCTCTCTGGTGGTTTGGGGTCAGGATCAGTGTTGGCAGTAGGCCGACAGCGGGGCTTTGGCTTTGCGGTAGAGCTGGACCAGCGGCATGCAGGTGCCGCAGGAGCCTTGGAGTTGGCAGCCGGTGCAGCCGCCCTGGTGCAGCAGGAGTGAGTCGGCGATCCTGCCGAGCCGGGTCAGGCCGTCGACGCCCTTGTCCATGAGCGGGATCTGCGGGTCGCGGCCGACCTTGCAGATGCTGGCCATGCCGTGCGGGTCGACGTGGAAGAAGGTGTGCCCGGCCGAGCAGCCGGTGAAGGGTTTGCGTTTGCGCAGGTACTCCTGGGACTGGGCGGGCAGGGATTCGGCGCCGCCGTAGATGGTTGGCGACATGTTGGAGAACACGTGGTAGGGCAGGTCGAAGCGTTCGGCCAGGGCTTTCATGGCGTCGAGTTCGTGGGCGTTGGTGTTGGTGACGATCAGGTTGAGGTTCATCGGCAGGGCGGCTTCGTGGGCGGCGGTGAGGCCGCGCAGGAACTTGTCGAACGAACCGCGGCGTCGGGTGAGCCCGTCGTAGCTGGCGGCGGTCGCGCCGTAGACGCTGATCGTCAGCCGGTACGGGCGCAGCGTGGTCAGCAGCTCCAGGATCGCCGGGTGGTGCAGGCGGGAGCCGTTGGAGGAGATCGACAGCATCATGCCCAGCTCGAACGCCAGCCGGTAGACCTCGGGGAACAGCTTGTCGATCAGCGGCTCACCGCCGGTCAGTTGCAGCCACAGCACGCCGGCGTCGCGCATGATGTGCAGCAATCGTTCCCGGTCCGGCCAGGACAGGCCCTCGAACTTCTTCAGGCCGAGGTAGCAGTGCTCGCAGTCGTAGTTGCAGCCCAGGTTCAGCTCATACGACGCGCGCCCGTACCCGTAGGGCGAGATCGGGCGGACGTTCACCGTCTCGTCGACGCGTCGGCCGGTGAGGTCGAGGTCGGGCCAGCGGCGCCGGACGACGTCGACCGGCCACTGGGGGCACCGTCTGGTGCCGGCCTGTTCCAGCTCGCGGTGCCGCCGGGGACCGATCTTGACCCCACTTGGGCTGCCCGGACGCAGCAGGAGGAAGTCCTCGAGGAACTGGCTCACGATCAGGTCATGCACGAAAGGCTCCTCAAGCCGTGGGAGATGCGGCCGGGGTGATGGGAAGTTCGGCGTGCTGGCGAACGAGTTCGCCGAGCTCGACGATGAGAGCCGAGAGCACGTTGACGTTCGGGAGGCATGCGGCCTTCGCGGAGCTCAAGGGCGGCGATGGGCAGGTTGCCTGCCATCGTGGCCAGCGCTTTGACCAGCGCATTCGTCTCTGTCTCCTCGGGAGGGGGCACCGCTTCAGGGCCGGTTGCCCTCGTGGTGGCGGTGCGTTGCGCAAGCCGGGTCGCCATGTCGGAGCCCTTCCGGTCGTCTCGGTGATGCGGCACCCGCCGCCTGGCTCGTGCGGTCACAGACAACCAGTGGCATCTGTGGGCGCTCGGGGGCTGGCCGGGCGGCGGGTGCCACCTATGACGAAACAGCAGGTGAGGCCGTCGATCCACCCTGTGCGACCGTGATCTTGGGGAGTGATGTTTCCCTGTTCAACGGGGAGAGAATGCGGCATGATCGCGTGTGCGTATCGACCGTGCGACCATCGCCGCCGGGGAGGAAACCATGCCCTCTGCGACACGCAGCGTGCGTCAGGAGCAGCGGCAATTGTCGGCCGAGCTGCGGGCCCAGGCCAAGACGTGGACCGAGATCGCGCAGGTGTTCTCGGCGCGCTACCGGGTCAACATGAGGGCCGCGCTGCGGCTTGTGCATGGCTGGAGCCAGCGTGACGCGGCGGAGCAGTGGAACACGCGCTGGCCTGCTGATCCGAAGACGTTCAAGAACTTCTCCTATTGGGAGCTGTGGCCCTCCGAGACTGGTCACGCGCCTTCGCTGGAGGTGCTGGGGCGGCTGGCCGAGCTGTACGAATGCAGCGTGGCGGACTTGGTCAGTGACGCCGCCGACTTCCGCCCGGCCGGTCCGGCACGTCACGCAGGTGCGCCCGAGGGGTGGACAAGCCCGGAGCAGGTGGTGCGCGATGTCGTCGACGAGGTGCAGCATTTGGACGTCCACGAACTGGCGCGGTTGGCGGCCGAGTGGGTGCGCGGTAACGGCGATGGGATGGACCGGCGGTGGTTGCTGCTCAAGGTCAGCGCGGCTCTGACCCTCGCCTCCGCGAGCCCGGGGCTCGTCGATACCGGATCGCACGACCGTGTGCCGGCCCTGCCGGGTGAGGAGTTGACCGGTATCTGGCGCAGCCGTTACGTGTACCCGAGCACCGGCCGCGGGAAGACGTTCACCGGTGAGCACTACCTCGTGCTGCGTCAACAGGGGGCGCGCCTCGTCGGCCAGAGCTTGCCGCACTCGATCGGCTCCAAGCTGCGGCTGGAGCTCGCCGTCGAGAAGGCGGTTGCCACCGGAACGTGGCGGGAACAGACCTCGCCGACTGGCTACTACAAGGGCGCGACCTACCACGGGACGCTGCAGATGGTGGTCGATCCGGCAGGTCGTCGCATGAACGGGATGTGGCTCGGGTTCGGCCGGGACTCGCTATAAACAGCGGTACATGGGAACTGACGTGGTGCGAGGCGCAGACCTCGAAAACCGCCCAGCGCGCTTACCACCACAAGGCATGAGACCGCGTCAGCTCAGGACCGCGACGATCGTGGTGCCCGGGGCGAAGGTGCCGGTGGCGATCCGCTCGAAGAGGCCGTACATCATCTTGGCCTCGTACACCCAGTCAAGCGTGATGCCGTGCCGGGTGCGAAAGTCCGCGATGAACGCGTCGAGCTCTGGGGTGCGTTTGGCGTAGCCGCCGAAGTGGAAGCTGTGGTCGAGCGTCCAGCTGTTCCACTCGCGGCCGAAGGCTTCGCGTTGCAGCCGGCGCACTTCCGTCTCGAGGAATTGTGCTCCTTTGAGGACGGGGAAACCGATCGCATGCTGGCCGTCGCGGAGGCTTGCGGCGATTCCGGCGAGTGTTCCGCCGGTGCCGCAGGCGCAGCAGATGACGTCGAAGTGCTCGTCGATCTCGGCGGGGAGCTCGGCGCAGCCGCGCACCGCTGGGCCGTTGCTGCCGCCCTCGGGCAGGACGTAGCAAGGGCCGAACCGCTCGAGCAGACCCGCCAGCACGTCGGGATCCGTCTTGCGCCGGTAAGTGGTCCGGTCCAGGTAGGTCAGCTGCATGCCCCGGTCGATGGCGAAGGACAGGGCATCGTTGAGTGGCAGGTGCTCCTCGCCTCGGATGACGCCGATCGTCGCGAGACCCGCATAGTAGCCGGCCGCGGCCGTGGCCCGGATGTGGTTGGAGTACGCGCCGCCGAAGGTCAGGATGCGGTCGTAACCCTCGGCGCGGGCCGCCTGGAGGTTGTTCTTGAGCTTGCGCCACTTGTTGCCGGGAACCTCGGGGTGGATCAGGTCGTCCCGCTTCAGGAGCAGCCTGACCCCGCCGAGGCGCGGGTCCTGCACCATGTCCAGGGGTGAGGGCAGGCGCACGGTCAGCTGCGGCATCTCACGCGAACTACCTTCCACCACGTAGCTAGCCTAGCGACGAGTGGAGGGACGGCGGTTCGTCCCGGTCAGTGCCTGGAGGACGTCCTCGAGACGCTGCAGATTCGTCCTCGCGCTCATACAGGACGAACGCGCCGAGTTGCCCGTCGTGCCAGTCGAGGTCTTCCGGCACGAGCCTGACCTCGGTGGCCGTGCGGTCAGAGGCGACGAGCAGCTTCTCGATCTGCTCGGCCATTACGCTTTCGCCTCCCACTCGGGACGTCAGTGCCGGCATTCCGAGATATGCCCTTGAGCGAATTGTCTTGTTCTCGAGGAGTGCGCTTTGGCGTCCGAGTTTCAGAGCTACGCCATGCGCAGCGGTTTCCTTCTCGGTGCTCTGCGCGTATTGCGCGGTTTGCAGGAGATCGGGCACGCGAAGGGGTGACCACTCCGCTACGGTCGTGGCTTGCGATTCGAGGTTCAAGATTTCCGAGACGTCATCGGAGATGCCGAAGAGTCCCACAGTGCCGCCGCGTGAGCTGGTCCACCGAGCAAGCTTCAGGAGGTCGTCGCGGGCCCGTCCTGTGATCTTGAGAACGTCGGCAAGGGCCCTCACCTGGTCCTCCGACGGCATGCGAGAGCCGTCCAACCAGCGGCCGAGCGTGGTGTGCACTACGCCCAGTCGCTGGGCGACTGAGCGCAGGCTGTCCTGTGGCTGCCGGGCCGACCAGTGAGAGCGCAGCAGTCTGGCCAGTGGATGCTCGCTGCTCACTCGTGCCTCTCGGTCATCGCCCGCCATGAAGTGAAGAGTACCGATCACACTCTCTTTGTGCGAACAACCCGCTTGGGCTATTGCCAGCTCGTATTGCGCTAATGCACGGTTCGCGTGGTGTTAGAACTAGCACCGATTGGCACCAACAATTGAAAGAAGGTCGATCATGTGGCCCCGTGTGTTTTTTCGAGGTTTGTTTCCCACTTTCAACTCGCGATCGCGGCGAATCGAAGTAGGTCGTCATGCGAAGCCGCACCGGATCAAGACGAAGCTCAATGCGGAGAACGGTTGGGGGCGGGTTAGGGGGAGCTGGCGATGAGCCAGCGCGAGCGCCATTGTCTTTGCCGTTCAGGGGCGCGGTGTCGTGGGGAATCCCGTCCACCGGAGGTCGGGGGGTAGGTGGCTCATCTCGTTGAACATGACGACGCTCGGCGGTAGCTTGGGCCGGTTCTCGATGACCGTCAGCGCCGCGTTGGCGCTGCTGAGTCCCAGCCACCGCACCGCTGGGGCGGCCAAGGCGTGGCGGACGAGCCACGCGATCGGGTAGGCGTGCGTGATCAGCACTTCGTGAACGTCGTCGTCCTGGTCGGGGGCGGTGGCGAACCTCGCGGTGAGGCTTTGGGCGATCTTGTGGCCCGCCGCGGCCTCGTCGGCGTCGTAGCCGTCGAAGAACGGCACCCAGGACGGTGGGGTTTCCTCCGGCGCCGGCACGTAGGGCACGTGGTCGATCAGTTCGGCCGCCTCACCGACAGGGGCACTGCCGCTGAGGAAGATGTTCAGTTCCCGTGCGCTGTCGGCAGCGCGGGGCAGCGGGGAATGCCACACGGCGTCAATGGGTCGGTGCGCCAGGCGCCGGCCGAGCAGGCGGGCTTGCCGTCGCCCGGTGTCGGTGAGATTCCCGAAGGCGTCGGCGTCACCGTGGCGGGCGATGTAGAGGTATCTGGTTGCCATGAGCGCGTGTCCTTTCCGCGGGTGGGCCGGGTCAGCGGACGGTGATGGTTCCGGCTGTCCCGTCGAGCGCGATCCGGTCACCGTTGCCGATGCGGGTGGTGGCATCCGCGACACCGAGGACGGCGGGGATGCCGTACTCCCGGGCGACGATCGCGGCGTGCGACAGCGCGCCGCCGGTCTCGGTGACGACACCGGCGGCGATGGTGAACAGCGGCGTCCAAGCGGGATCGGTGTTGGGGCAGACGACGATTTCACCGGGGCGCACGCGCGGGAAGTCCGAGGGACCGCGCACGATCCGCGCCGCCGCGGTGACCGCTCCGTGGGAGCCGGGCGTTCCGCTCAGTGATCCGGTCGCGCCGGGCACGCGGCTCGGGGGCAAGGGCGCGGTGATGGGGCGTGCCTGCAGAATCCACACCGCACCTTCGGCGACCGCCCATTCGATGTCTTGCGGGGTTCCGAGAATCCCCGCTACGCGCGCGCCCAGATCCGTCAGCGTCGCTGCCGTGGCGTCATCCAGTGCTCGCGCGGTCTGCATGTCCGGTGCGACCGTGCTGGTGACGACGCCGCTGTGCTCGTGGTCGAGGTCCGTTCGAGTCCGTTTGCTTCCGACCCAGCAGCCGATGGTTCCGTCGGGCGCGACCTCGTAGGTGTCGGGGGTGACGGTGCCGCCCACGACGGCCAGGCCCAGACCCCACGATGCGTCGATCCGAGTCGGTGCTCCCGGCTGTTGGGGTGTGAAAAGACGCCGGACACCTCCGCCTCGATCACGCGCTGCACGAGCACCGCCATGCCGGGAACGAGGTGCGAGGTGCGGCCGGATGTCCGGCTCCAATACTCGCCCACCCGCGTGGCGCGGACCGACTCCCAGCAGGCCGCTATCGCCTCACACACGTCGTCGACACCCCGAGCGCCGATGACGCTCTCGTACTGGCCCGCCGCCGAAGCACCGGCGGTGTCCTCGTCCGTCGCGGAAGAACGCACCGCCACCACCGGGTCGCCCAGCCGCGCAAGCTCCTGGGCGATCGCGTCGCGTAGCGAGCGCCCGACCGCGGAACCGGACTGCTGCCGACCGCAGGGCACCACGAACCCATCCGGCACCGGCAACCCCTCGCGCAGCAGCACACCGAGCGTTGCGGCCTTGCCTCCCGAGTTCGCGCGGGTCGCGTCAGTGAGCGGCGTCAGCATCAACACACCTATCAACGAAACGTTGACAACATTACGTTGATAGTAGCAGGATGGTTGTCGTGGAACGCAAGCGCGATCTCGAACGACGCGTCAGCGCCGAGCATGCGCAGGCTCAGCGTGAGCGCGACGCCCAAGACGTCCTGCTCGAACTGGGCGCGGACGAACTCGAACCGCGCCCGTGGCGACCCGCGCCGGCCCCGCCGACGGCGGTCGATCTGACGCAGTACGCGCTCTGGCGCTCAGCCGACCTGACCCCCGATGAGCTCCTGGCCGCGCTGGCACTGCTCCCCGCGGCTCGGGCCGAGGTCGAGGGTGTGGAGATCGGTCTGCTCTTCACCGCGCGGAACCAGGGGCTGACGTGGGCGCAGATCGCGGAGGCCATGGGTTTCCGCTCCCCGCAGGCGTGCCAGCAATACGTGAACCGGCTCAGCGCCAGGCAGGACAAATCGCCATGACCGATCAGTCGTTGCTGGAACTGCCCGTCCTGCATGCGGTACGCCTCCTGGGGTTCGCGAACAGCCGGGCAGTAGCCGAGCGTGCCGGAACGAACCATGACGAGGCACTGCGGGTGCTGCGCGAGTCTGAGCGCGCGGGCTGGGTGCAGCATGTCGTGTTCGCCGACATCGACGGGTGGTCGCTCACCGACTCGGGCAAGGCCCGGAACGAGCAATTACTCGCGGTCGAACGCGCGAACGCCGACCCGGAAGACGTGATAGCGGCTGTCTACCGCGAGTTCCTGCCGTTCAACGCGCGCCTGCTGCGGGCCGTAACGGACTGGCAGATCAAACCGGCCGGGACGGACCGGTTCGCTCCCAACGACCACAGTGACAGGGCCTGGGATGAGCGTGTCCTCGATGAACTGGAGGCGCTCGGTGCGGAACTCGCACCCCTGACCAAGCGCCTTTCCGATGTTCTGGCGAGATTCGACGGTTACCCCGATCGTTACCGATCGGCGCTGTGCAAGGCCAGAAGCGGGCAGCACAACTGGATCGGCAAGACCGATGTGGACTCCTGCCACCGGGTCTGGTTCCAACTCCACGAAGACCTCGTCGCCACCCTCGGCATCGACCGGCTGACCGAAAACCAGGCTCCGAAGTAGACGAAGACCAGCCGGCGTCCGGACCAGGGCCCGGATCAACCGCCCCCAACCGCGGGGAGCTCGTCGGCGCAGCCGGGAAATCCGTGAGCCGTCGGGTCCTCGGTGACCGCCGGGCGGCATCGCGCGTACATCTGCCGGCAGAGTGTGATGAACTCCTGCGCCCTGCGGGTCGTGCGGGCGCCCCGCATCCACGCCACCACGATGTCCAGCGGCTGGACGTCGTCGCTCAGTTCCAAGGGGACCGCGCGTGCTCCGGCGTACGTGGTCTCCGCTGGGGGGCGCTGGTTGAGCAGCGCGAAGCCCTGACCGTGCGCCACCAGGGCCCGCACGGTTTCGTAACCGGCGCTGCGGTGCCGGATGCGCGGTTCCACCCCCGCCTCGCGCAGGATCGACTGGAGGTACTCCCGGCTGTTGGGCAGGTCGAGCAGCACCATGGGCTCTCCGGCGAGCTGCGCCAGCGACACCGTGCCGCTCCCGGCCAGTGGGTGGTCGGGGCCCACGAGGGCGTACGGCGGCGCGGTGTCCACCACGACGTGATCGATGTCGTCGTCGAGGTCGTAGCCGTACAGCAGCGCGACCTCGTACTCCCCGCCCCGCAGCGCGGCCTTGATCGCGGAGTGCTCGCCTTCCCGCACGGACACCACCACCCGCGGGTGCCGGTGTTCGAACTCGGCCAGCAGGCCCGGCAGGCGGAACGGCGCGAGCGTGGCGAAGCAGCCGACCGTCAGCGTGCCCACCAGCTCCGTACCCGCCTGTCGCGCCGCCTCGACGAGTTCGGCGCCGTGGGCCAGGAAGTCGAGGACCCGCCGGTGGAACGCCTGCCCCGCGGTGGTCAGGCTCAGCCCACGAGCGTGGTGGCGCAGCAGCAGCTGCACCCCCAGCTCCCGTTCGAGCTGGGCGACCGCGGTGGAGACCGCCGACTGCGACACCATCAGCTCGCGTGAGGCGGCGGTCATGCTCAGGTGCCGGGCCGCCGCCTCGAAGTACCGCAGCTGCACGAGGGTGAAGGACGGCTCAGATATCGCGATGCACCTCCTCGCCCCCCACGAGCGTGAGCACCGTCTTCGCGGCGCTGACCTGCTCACCGGACAGGATCGGCCGGTCCAGCAGGGCGAGGTCGGCGAGCATGCCCGGCGCGATCACTCCCGTCTCGCCGTCCGCGTGGTTGGCGTAGGCCGAGCCCGCCGTGTAGGCCGCCAGCGCCACCCGCAGGTCGATGGCCTGCACCGGTTCCAGCGGTTCGGACAGCACACCCTCGCCGACCGCGTGCGGGTCCTCCGGCGGGCCGAGCCGGGTGGCGGCCGTGTAGATCGCCCACAGCGGGTTCGGGTCGGTGACCGGCCAGTCGCTGCCCATCGCCAGCCGCGCCCCGGCCCGGTGCAGCGCTCCGAACGGGAAGTGGTGCGGCTCCCGGTGCGGGCCGAGCAGTGGCAGCTTGCGCTCGACGATCTCCCGGTCCCGCCGCGCCCACAGCGCCTGGATGTTGGCGATGACCCCGAGCTCGGCGAACCGCGGCACGTCGTCGGGGGAGACCACGTCCACGTGCGCGATCTGGTGCCGGTTGTCGTGCCCGGGGCCGGCGGCGCGGGCGGCTTCCAGCGCGTCGAGGCATTCCCGGACGGCCCGGTCGCCGACCGCGTGCATGTGGATCTGGAACCGGCGCCGGTCCAGCTCCACGCAGATCCGCTTCAGCTGCTCCGGATCGATGAACGACAGCCCCGACTCCGTGCCGTGGTGGAAGTTGCCGGCGTACGGTTCGAGCATCGCGCCCGTGCAGTTCTCGCACACACCGTCCTGCATGATCTTCACCGTCGTGGCGCGGAACCGGCCGACGGTGCCTGCCGCCCGCCGTTCTTCCAGCGAATCCAGCTGGCCGAGACCGTCCTCCGCCGACCACCACAGCGCGCCGGCGACCCGTGCGGTCAGCCGGCCCTCGCCCGCGAGCTTCAGGTAGGTCGGCAGCGGGTCCGGCAGCCCCCACAGCGAACCGACGCACGCGTCCTGCCACCCGGTGACACCCATCGAGTGCAGGTGCCGCTGAGCGGCCAGCAGCGCGGCTTCGGCGAACTCCGCGGTGATCGGCGGCAGCAGCGAGGTGATGAGATCGCCCGCGCGTTCGACGAGCACCCCGGTGGGGCGCCCGTCCGGATCCCGGTTGATCCGGCCGTTGGGCGGGTCCGGAGTCTGCTCGCCGATCCCGGCGCGTTCGAGGGCCCGGCTGTTGGCCCACACGCCGTGCCCGTCGTGGCTGACGAAGACGGCGGGCCGGTCCGGCAGGATCTCGTCGAGGAAGTCGCGGTGCGGCAGCCCGCCCGGGAAGGTGTCGCCGAACCAGCCGTTGCCGCTGATCCACTCGAGCCCGGGATGGTCCTCGGCGTAGGCCCGGATCGCCGCCCGGTACCGCTCGGGTGAGTGCGGCAGCCGGGACAGGTCGCACGTCAGCAACTGGACGCCGGCGGCCAGCGGGTGGACGTGGGCGTCGGTGAACCCGGGCAGCAGCGTCGCGCCGCGGGCGTCGACGACCTCGGTGCGCGGACCGGCCAGCTCGTCCAGGGGTGCCCGGCCGACCGCCTGGATGCGCCCGCCGCTGATCGCCACCGAGGTGGCGCCCGGGGCGGCCGAGAACACCTCGGCGTTGACGATGACCAGGTCGGGGTGGCTGGTGCTCACGGTGGCTCCCGTCACTGCTGGGCCGGGTGGCAGCAGGAGGCGTGGCGCGGCTGCGGGGCGGGTGTGTCGAGCGCCGGGTTGGTGTCGAAGAAGCCGGTCGGCTTGAGCACGAACCCGGTGTGGTCCACCGGCATGATGGGCCAGTCCTCGGTGCGCGGGTAGTGGGTGAGCCCGAAGGTGTGCCACACCACCACGTCGGCGCCGTCGAGGTCGCGGTCGGCGCGGACCCAGGTGTCGATCCCGGTCCGGCCGTCGTTCTGGTTCACGTACTCGCCCGACGGGAACCGCTCGTTCTCGTCGTAGGCGGTGACCCACAGGTGCTTGCGGGTGAACGCCGCCCGGCGCGCGATGGACGACTGATCGTCGGCCAGCAACGTCGGCAGGCCCTCCGGGTGCAGCGTGTAGGCGACGGGCCGGCCGAGCGCGTTGCGCCGTTCGGTGTTGCTGATCCGCCACACGCGGCCCCGGTTGCCGTCGGCCAGCCGCGCGGCCTCGGACTCCTTGGCCAGGCGCGTGATCCTCCGGGTGAACCCGTTGCCGTACGGATTGGACGGTCCCATCGGGACGCGCTGGACGTCGATTTCGTCGACGGCGTTGGTCAGGCCGTCGACCATCATGTCCAGCCGGGCGGAGAACAGGTGCTGGTGGTAGGGCGCCCCCACGCCGGGCGCGATCTCGCTCGCCCACGGGTACTCGGCGCCGTCCGGCCCGTCACCGGGGTAGGCGGAGGCGAACACGATGCCGGTGGCCTTGCACTCCAGCTCGATCGTGCCGTCGAGGTAGAAGTACCAGTAGAAGCCGTAGTCGTAGTTGCCGACGGTCACGAAGAACGACACGACCATCCGGCGCTGGCGGCGGGTGGAGACGCTGCCGTTGTAGCCGTCGGTGTGCTTCCACAGCACGCCGGCGTCCTCCTCGTGCATGCAGATCGCGTTGCGGATCGTGCGCGGGTGGCCGTCGTCGTCGTGCAGCGTGGCGTCGAGGTAGTGGATCTCGCCCAGGCAGTCGCAGCCCAGCGTCAGCGAGTTGGCCTCCTTGCCCAGCGAGTACTCGCCGGCGTCGAAGTAGTTCTGCCAGAACCGCACCGGGCCGGGGTCGCCGTAGGGCACGACCATCTCCGCGACCGAGGCCCGGTAGACGATCGGCCGCACCCGGTCGCCGTCGGCGAAGCCGATCTGGTGCAGGGTCAGGCCCTCGACGGCGTTGAAGCCGACGCGGAACTGCCACTTCTCCCACGTCACGACGTCGCCGTCGACGGTGAAGCTGGGCCCTTCGGGCTGGGTGATCTCGATCGGCTTCTGCGTGGTCCGCGACGGCCGGGCCGGGTCGTCCAGGTGGTAGTCGTAGGCGGTCACCGGGATCTCCACCGGGCCCTCGTCGATGAGGTCGTGCACGCGGCGGCCGATCAGGTCGACGTAGGCCACGACCCCGTCGATCGGGTGCGCCCAGATGTTGTCGTCCTCGTTCAGCTGCAGGAACGCCAGGCAGCGCACGAGGCGCAGGCCCTCCTCCCCGGGGATGCCGAAGCAGCCGGCGCTCAGGGCGGACACCCGGACCGAGCGCGGTTCGGTGATGCCGCGCCGCCGCATGGCCGCGTTCCAGGCCTCGTCCTTCCAGAGGATCTCCTCGACCAGGTCGAACTCCTCGTGCAGGATCGGTGGCTGCCCCTCGGCGACCACGTCGACGACCCGGTCGGCCAGCACGCGGCCCTCGGTCACCGAGACCAGCACCTCGCGTACCTCCCCGGTGCGGCGGTCGAGCAGGAGCGACCGGACCCGCCGGTCCAGCGCCTGGCCGGGGGCCCACGCCAGCACCTCCGCCTTCGCGGGCTCGTGCAGCGACACCAGGGCGAAGCGGGTGTCGGCGGTGGCGATCCCGGCGTCGTGGAGCAGCTCGCGGTTGCGGGCGACCTCATCGCGGGTCAGGCGGGCGAGGGGGTGGTTCATGCGCGTCTCCGTATTCTTTGCGACGTAGCGCAAAGAATGACCGCAAGGCAGCCAGATGTGCAAGACTTGCGCCCAGGAACTTCGGCGAGAGGCGGCGTGAGTTTTTTGATGCAGACCATCAAGAATTCAGATCGTGGCACGACCTAAGGACCAGGCGAAGCGTCGCGACGAGATCGTGGCCGCGGCAGGCCGAGCCATCCTGCGCCGGGGCCTGACCGGGCTGCGCGTGCGGGACGTGGCCGAGGAGGCCGGTCTGTCGGCCGGGCTGGTCAGCTACTACTACCGCGACCTCGACGAGCTGCTGCTCGAGGTGCACCAGGACGCGGTCGACCGGTTCTACTGGGGACGCGCGGAGGCGGCGGACAGCGAGACCGATCCGCGGGGCCGTCTCGTGCGGATCGTCGAGGCCGGGCTGCCCGCCGACGAGAACGACCCGGTGTGCAGGGTGCTGTACGAGACGCACGTCCACGCCTCGCGCAGCCGGACCCACGCCGCGCTGATGACGGCGCTGTGGGACCGCGAGGTGTCGCTGTACTCCGCCGCGCTCGCGCACGGCCGCGACGCCGGCGTGTTCCGGCTGCGGGGGCCGGTCGCCGACGTCGCCGCCAATGCGGTCGCCCTGGAGGACGCCTACGGGTTGCACGTCGTGGGCCGGAATTCGAGCGTGTCGGTGCCCCGGGCGCGGGCGCTGGTGTTGCGTTACCTGGAGACCGAGACCGGCTGCGAGCTCACCGGCGGCGGTCAGGCGTAGGCGGTCCAGACGGTCTTGAGCCCGGTGTACTTGTCGAAGGAGTGCACCGACAGGTCCCGGCCGAAGCCGGACTGCTTGAACCCGCCGAACGGAGTGGCCGTGCTCAGCGCGTCGACGGTGTTGACCGACACGGTGCCGGCGTGGATCTCCCCGGACACCCGGTGGGCCCGGGCGAGGTCGCGGGTCCACACCGAAGCGGCGAGCCCGAAGGGGGTGTCGTTGGCGAGACGGATCGCCTCGGCCTCGGAGTCGAACGTCAGCGCCGCCAGCACGGGGCCGAAGAGCTCCTCGGCCACGAGCGGGTCCTCCGGGCGCAGCCCGGAGACGACGGCCGGATCCAGGAAGGCGCCGCGCCGGGATCCTCCGATGTGGACGGTTCCGGTGCTCTCGGTGACGGCGCGCTGGACGCGGATCGCGGCGGCTTCGTCCACCATCGGCCCGAGCTTCGTGGCCGGGTCCAGCGGGTCGCCGGGCACCCACTTCCGCACCTTGGCGACGAGCCGGTCGAGGAAGTCCGCGGCGATCGACCGCTGGACCAGCAGGCGGGTGGTGGCCGAGCAGACCTGGCCGGAGTTGGCGCAGAACCCGAACGCGACCAGGCCGGCCGCCGCGTCGAGATCGGCGTCGTCGAACACGACCACCGGGCTCTTGCCGCCGCATTCCAGCCAGACCTGCTTGAGGTTGGACTCCCCGGCGTAGCGCAGGAAGAGCCCGCCCACCGGGGTCGAGCCGGTGAACGCGAGCACGTCGACGTCCGGGTGCCTGCCCAGCGCCTGCCCGGCGGTCTCGCCGAGACCGGGCACGACGTTGAGCACGCCGTCCGGAATGCCCGCTTCGACGGCCAGCTCGGCCAGGCGCAGCGCGGACAGCGGGGACTGCTCGGCGGGCTTGAGCACCACGCTGTTGCCCGCGGCCAGCGCCGGCGCGAGCTTCCAGCCGGCGATGTCGAGCGGGAAGTTCCACGGCACGACGGCGCCGACGACGCCCAGCGGCACGCGGCGGATGACCGCGAAGTTGCCCGGGGGAGTGGGCGCGACCTCGTCGTAGAGCTTGTCGATGGCCTCGGCGTACCAGGCGAAGCAGTCCGCGGTGGCGGGCACGTCCATGCCGGACGTGTCGGCGATCGGCCTGCCGACGTCGACCGTGTCGCACAGCGCCAGCTCGTCCGCGTTGTCCCGGATCAGCCCGGCGAGGGCGAGCAGCCGCCGCTTCCGCTCGGCGACCGCCAGCCGCGACCACCGGCCGTCCTCGAACGCCCGCCGCGCCGCGGCGACCGCGAGGTCGATCTCGTCGGCCTCGCACGCGGCGACCTCGGCGACGACCTGGCCGGTCGCGGGGTTGGTGTCGGTGAAGGTCTTGCCGGACTTCGCCTCGACCCAGTCGCCGTCGACGAAGGCCGCGGTCCGCGGCCGCAGCCGCGCCGCCGCACGCACCCAGTCGCCATGGTTCATCACGTGGACACCTTTCGTCGGAGCTGCGTCTACTATCGCCACCAGCGGGAGGCCGGGAAAGCGGAGGTTTCCGGCGGTGTGCATCGGAAACGCCGATGCAGGCTTGAATCTGAACGGCAGATGCAGAGTGTCGATTAATACGATTTTACAGAAGCCAGGGTGCGATCTAGCGTTTCCCCAACGGCAGGCTGTGTGACGGCCGGATTTCCGGGCAACGGTGCCCGAATTCGCCAGGGAAGGCTGGAAATGGCGCCCAACGAGACGCTCCAGGTCGAGAAGCATTCGATCGATTTCGTCCCCCATTCCGAACGGTACGGGAAGGCGCGCGGCCTCTTCCCGATCTGGTTCACCGTCAACGCGAACATGCTCACCATCGCCACCGGCGCGGTCGCGGTGGCGCTGGGACTGCCGCTCGCGTGGGCGATCGTCGCGGCGGTGGCCGGTCACGGCATCGGCGCGGTCTTCATGGCCGCGCACTCCGCGCAGGGACCGGTGCTCGGCATCCCGCAGATGATCCAGAGCCGCGCGCAGTTCGGGTACCGCGGCGCGGTGCTCCCGCTCGTGCTCGTCGTGCTCATGTACCTCGGCTACATCGCCAGCGGCGCGGTGCTCGCCGGCAACGCCCTCGCCGAGTTGCTGGGCTGGGACGTCGACGTCAGCATCGTCCTGACGACCGTCGCCGCGACGGTGATCGCGATCTTCGGCTACCGGTTGATGCAGGTGTGGGTCAACGCGGTCTCCTGGGTGACGGCGATCGCGTTCGCCGTCCTGACCATCGGGTTCTTCTTCCGCAACGACGTCGGCGGCGCCTTCGCCACCGGCGAGTTCAGCTGGGGCGTGTTCCTGCTCGCGGTCACGCTGTCGGCGACCTGGCAGCTGACCTACGCCCCGTACGTCGCCGACTACAGCCGCTACCTGCCCGCCCGCACCTCGGCCAAGGCGACGTTCTGGTGGACCTACGCCGGCTCGGTCGTCTCCTCGGTGTGGATGTTCGTCTTCGGCGCACTCCTGGCCGCCGCGGCCCCGGAGGCCTTCGGCGGTGGCTCGGTCCGCTTCGTCGCCGAGCAGGCGGGGTTCGCGCCGTGGCTGTTCCTCGCGATCATGGTGCTGAGCAGCCTGCCGATTCTCGCGGTCGACCTGTACGGCGCGTTCATGTCGCTGGTCACGATCACCGGGGCGCTGCGCCACGCCCGCACGATCTCCAAGCGCGGCCGGGTCCTCACGGTCTCGCTGCTCTCGGCGACCGGTGTGCTGATCGCCATCCTCGGCCGCGGCGACTTCCTCGACAACCTCGAGAACTTCATCGTGCTGCTGGCGGTGGTCCTCGTCCCGTGGACCTCGATCAACCTCGTCGACTTCTACTTCGTGCGCAAGGAGCGGTACGACGTCGCCGACATCTTCAACCCGGCCGGCCGGTACCAGGGGACCGACTGGCGCGCCATCACCGCCTACGCCGTGGGCGTCGCCGTCGAGGTCCCGTTCATGAGCACGGCCCTCTACACCGGACCGCTGGTCGAGGTCCTGGGCGGGGCGGACATCTCCTGGCTCGTCGGGCTGGTCGTGTCGGCGGTGGCGTTCTACGTCCTGATGAAGCGCTACCCGGTGCGCCGGGGTTACGCGCCGGTCCCGGAGGGTCCCGAGCTCAGTCAGGCACGCGCCGGTGCCCCGTCTCCCGGCGTGCCTTCGTAGCGCCGGCGGATGACGCCGGAGGACCTCGACGTGGCCGGCCAGCGCGTCCAGCACCGGGCGCGGTCACGCGCGGAACGTGCGGCGGTAGGTGTCCGGCGGCACGCCGATCGTGCGCTGGAAGTGGCGCCGCAGTGTGGTCGCGGTGCCCATGCCCGCCGCCGCGGCGATGGTGTCGATGCTGTCGTCCGTGGTCTCCAGCAGCTCCTGCGCGCGGCGGATCCGTTGCGCCAGCAGCCATCGCAGCGGGGTGGTGCCGGTGACCGCGTGGAACTGGCGGGCCAGGTGGCGTGAGCTGAGGTTCACGCGGCGGGCCAGGTCCTCGACCGTCAACGGCTGGTCCAGCCGGCTCATCACCCACGGCAGCAGCTCGGCCAGGGGATGGCCGTCCGGTTCGGGCACCGGGGTGCTGACGAACTGGGCCTGGCCGCCGTCGCGGTGCGGCGGCACGACCAGGCGGCGGGCCACCACGTTGGCGATCGCCGAGCCGTGGTCGAGGCGGACCAGGTGCAGGCACAGGTCCATCGCCGCGGCCTTGCCCGCGGACGTCAGCACGCGGCCGTTGTCGACGTAGAGCACGTCCGGGTCGACCGTCACCCGCGGGTAGCGCGCGGCCAGCTCGCCGGTGTGGGCCCAGTGGGTGGTCGCGCGCAACCCGTCCAGCAGGCCGGCGGCGGCGAGCACGAACGCGCCGGTGCACAGGGACACCACCCGCGCGCCGGCCGCGTGGGCGGCGCGCACCGCCTTGGCCAGGCCGGTCGGCGGGTCCTCGTCGACGTCGGCCAGCGCGGGCACGATCACGGTGCCCGCGCGCGCCAGCCGGTCGAACCCGTCGTCCGGCTCGATCAGGAAGCGGCCCGCCCGCACCGGGTGCGTGCCGCACACGCTGAGGTCGTACCAGGGCACCCGCACCGCGGCGGGCGCCGAGCCGAAGACCTCGCAGGCCAGCGCCAGCTCGAAGTGCAGCATCCCGTCGGTGGCGGCGACCGCGACAGATCTCATGTCGGAAAGTGTATGGGTCGTGTCGTTCCGGACACTGGGCAGTCGCCGGACGGTCGGACAGGATTTCCGCAACGGATCACTTCGAGCGGGTGGAGCGGGCATGGGACGAGTTGCGGTGTACGGCGCGTACGGGCACACCGGGCGGTTCGTGGTCGCGGAGCTGCGTGAGCGCGGGTACGTCCCGCTGCTGCTGGGCCGCGACCGGGAGAAGCTGCTGGCGATGGCGGAACCGGGGCTGGAGGCGCGGCCGGCATCGGTGGACGACCCGGTGGCGCTCGACCGCGCCCTGGCCGGTGCGGCGGCGGTGATCAACTGCGCCGGCCCGTTCGCGACGACCGCCGCCCCGCTGATCGAGGCGGCGTTGCGCGCGGGCATCCCGTACGTGGACGTGGCGGCCGAGATCGAGGCGAACGCGGACACGTTCGCGCAGTTCGCCGAGCGTGCCGGGGACACCTTGGTGGTCCCGGCGATGGCGTTCTTCGGCGGTCTCGGCGACCTGCTGGTCACCGCCGCGATGGGGGACTGGACGGCGGCCGACGAGGTGCGCATCGCCTACGGCCTGAGCAGCTGGCACCCGACCGCCGGAACGCTCGCCGCGGGCGCGGTGTCGCGCGAGCGGCGGGCCGACCGCCGGGTCCGCTACAGCGGCGGACGGCTGCGGTACCACGACGACGCCCTGCCGACGCTGGCGTGGGAGTTCCCGGCGCCACTCGGGCGGCAGGACGTCATCGCGGAGTTCAGCATGGCCGACATCGTCACGGTGCCGAGCCACCTGGCGGTCCCGGAGGTGCGCACGTACATGACGACGACGGCGGCCGCGGACCTGGCCGCGCCCGACGCGGCGGCACCGGCCCCCGTCGACGAGCGAGGCCGGTCCGCGCAGACGTTCGTCGTCGACGTGGTCGTCCGCTCCGGTGACGCGGAACGCCGGATCTCCGCCGCGGGGCGGGACATCTATGCGATCAGTGCACCGCTGGCGGTGGAGGCGGTGGAGCGGGTCCTGACCGGGCGGACGCGGGCCGTGGGGGTGGTGTCGGCGGGTGCGGCGTTCGACGCGCAGGAGTTTCTGCGTGCGCTGGCGCCGCACCTGTCGGTGCAGGCGGGCGCCTGAGCGGGCGAGGACCGTCGCGTGCCCGCCGCGGGGCGGGACATCTATGCGACTAGCGCCGCTTGCGGTGGATCGGGTGCTGACGGGGCGGACGCGGGCCGTGGGGGTGGTGTCGGCGGGTGCGGCGTTCGACGCGCAGGAGTTTCTGCGTGCGCTGGCGCCGCACCTGTCGGTGCAGGCGGGCGCCTGAGCGGTCCTCGCCCCGCTCAGGCGCCCCGCGTCCCTCAGCCGGCGTTGTGCCGGTAGAACGGCTCCTTGATCGGCGCCAGCGGGGTGTTGCCGAGGATCAGGTCCGCCGCCTTCTCCGCGGTCATGATCACCGGCGCGTAGATGTTGCCGTTGGTGATGTAGGGCATCACCGACGCGTCCACGACCCGCAGGCCCTCGACGCCGTGCACCCGCATCGAACCGGGGTCCACGACGGACATCTCGTCCACACCCATCTTCGCCGTGCAGGACGGGTGCAGCGCCGTCTCCGCGTCCTTGGCCACCCAGTCCAGGATCTGCTCGTCGGTCTCCACGGCCGGGCCGGGGGAGATCTCGCCGCCGTTGAAGCGGTCCAGCGCGGGCTGGTTGAGGATCTTCCGGGCCACCCGCACGGCCTCCACCCACTCCCGCCGGTCGTTCTCGGTGGACAGGTAGTTGAACCGCAGCGCCGGGTGCCGCCGCGGGTCGGTCGAGGTGATCTTCACGCTGCCGCGCGTGTCGGCGTACATCGGTCCCACGTGGACCTGGTAGCCGTGCCCGCCCGCCGGCACCGACCCGTCGTAGCGGATCGCGATCGGCAGGAAGTGGAACATCAGGTTCGGATAGGCCACGGTGTCGTTGCTGCGCACGAACCCGCCGCCCTCGAAGTGGTTCGTGGCGCCCGGACCGGACCGCAGGAACAGCCACTGCGCCCCGATCAGCGGACGCCGCCACGTCGCCAGGTGCGGCTGCATCGACACCGGCTCCTTGCACGCGTACTGGATGTACACCTCGAGGTGGTCCTGCAGGTTCTCCCCGACACCGGGCAGATCGCGCACCACGTCGATGCCGAGCCGGCCCAGCTCGGCCGCGTTGCCCACGCCGGACAGCTGCAGCAGCTGCGGCGTGTTGATCGCCCCGCCGCACAGCACGACCTCCTTGCCGTACACCTCACGCGGCGCGCCCCGCCCGGTCGAGTACTCGACCCCGACGGCGCGGGTGCCGCGGAACAGGATCTGCGACACGAACGCGCGGGTCTGCACGGTCAGGTTCTTCCGGTGCCGCACCGGGTGCAGGTAGGCGCGCGCGGCCGACAGCCGGCGGCCGCGGCGCACGTTCCGGTCGAACGGCCCGAACCCCTCCTGCCGGTAGCCGTTCACGTCGTCCGTGCGCGGGTACCCGGCCTGCTCGGCGGCGTCGAAGAACGCCTGGAACAACGGGTTCGACGCCGGGCCGCGCTCCAGCTCCAGCGGGCCGTCGTGCCCGCGCCACGGCCCGTCCGGCGGATCGGCCAGGCAGTTCTCCATGCGCTGGAAGTAGGGCAGGCAGTGCGCGTAGTCCCACTCGGCCATGCCGGGATCGGCCGCCCAGCGCTCGTAGTCCATCGGGTTGCCCCGCTGGAAGATCATGCCGTTGATGCTGCTCGACCCGCCGAGGATCTTGCCGCGCGCGTGGTAGATGCGCCGCCGGTTCATGAACGGCTCCGGCTCGCTGCGGTAGCCCCAGTCGTAGAAGCGGCTGCCGATCGGGAAGGTCAGCGCGGCGGGCATGTGCACGAACACGTCCCACTTCGCGTCCGACCGGCCCGCCTCCAGCACCAGCACCTTCACCTTCGGATCGGCCGACAGCCGGTTGGCCAGCACGCACCCGGCCGAGCCGCCGCCGACGATGATGAAGTCGTAGTTCTCCGTGCTCACGTTCGTCCTCCTCAGGAAAGCTCGTCGACGAGCCGGTTGTCGCGGTCGGCCTGGTGTTCGGGGAGCGTGCCCAGGCGGTGGCGGCCCCGCAGCCGGAACCACGCCAGGCCGATCGCGGCGACGAGCCCGATGAACATCAGGGCCATCCAGCGGAGCGGGCCGCTGCCGTAGATCTGCTCGCGCGGCCACGCGAGGTTCACGGCCATCCCGGCGCCCCACAGCACCGCCACGATGTTGATCGGCAGGCCCAGCCGCCCGAGCGAGAAGTGACCGCCGGCGTCGCGGCCCGGCCACCCGCCGCGCAGCCGCTTGACCAGCATCGGCACGGTGACCAGGAGGTAGGCGAAGTAGATCATGACCACGGCGACGCTGGTGACCGCGGTGAAGATCTCCGGGGTGCCGATGTTGACCACCAGGATCAGCACCGCGACGGCTCCGATCAGGATCGCCGGGATCACCGGCGTGCCGGTCTTGGCGTTGATCCGCGCCAGCCGCACCCCGAACGGCAGGGCGTTGTCCCGGGCCATCGCGAACATCAGCCGGATCCCTGCCGTGTGCACGGCCAGCGCGCACACCGTGATGGCGACGACGATGCAGCCCAGGAACACCTTGCCCAGCGGCCCGCCGAGCACCTGCAGCACGATCAGCTGCAGCCCGCCCGCCGACGTGCCCAGCCGCGGGTCGGACAGATCCGGCGCGGCCATGATGGCGAACAGCAGGATCAGCCCGCCGATCACGAACGACGCGATGACCGCCCGCAGGATCGCGGCGGGCGCGGTGCGCCGCGGGTTGACCGTCTCCTCGCCCAGCGAGCTCGCCGTGTCGAAGCCGTACATGACGTAGGCGGAGGCGATCGCGGCGACCAGGAACACGCCGGCGTAGCCACCGGTGTGCCCCTCGCCGAGCCCGTGCGTGTCGACGAAGACACCCGGCCCGCGCACCACGTTCACCGCGAGGATCACGACCAGCAGGACCGCCGCGATCAGCTCGATGAACACGCCGATGCTGTTGATGCGCGCCATCAGCTTGACGCCGAAGGCGTTGACCAGGGTGGTGAACAGGATCAGCACGGCGCCCCAGATGACCGCGGAGATCGCGAAGTCGTGGGCGCCGCTGCCGTCGCCCACCAGCTGGAAGCCGGGCCACAGCTGCGGCAGCGTCACCTGGTAGGCCAGCACCACGCTCGCCAGGGTGACCACGGAGGCGGTGAACATCATCCACCCGGCGAGCCACGACGTGGTGCGCCCGGCGAGTCTCTTGGACCAGTTGTAGACCGAACCGGCGACGGGGTAGCGGGCGGCGAGCTCGGCGAAGCACAGGGCCACCGCGATCTGCCCGACGAAGACCATCGGCCAGGACCACCAGTAGGCCGGCCCGCCGGTGCCGAACCCGAAGTAGAACAGCTGGAACGTGCCGGTGAGGATGGAGATGTAGCTGACGCCGGCGGCGAAACTGGCGAACTTGCCGATGCTGCGGTCGAGTGACTGCCGATACCCGAACTCGGACAGTCCGTGGTCGTTGCTGGTGCTCACGCGCGCCTCCTCTTCAGTACTGCGGCGTGGAGAGGGAATCCCGGTCAGCCCTTGAACCAGTGCTGCGGCCGGGGATCGATGTTGTGGTAGATGTGCTTGGTCTCGCGGTACTCGTGCAGGCCGGACGGGCCGAGTTCCCGGCCGATGCCGGACTTGCCGAAGCCGCCCCACTCCGCCTGCGGCAGGTACGGGTGGTAGTCGTTGATCCAGACCGTGCCGTGGCGCAGCGCCCCGGCCACGCGCTGGGCGCGCCCGGCGTCGGACGTCCACACCGCGCCGGCCAGGCCGTAGTCGGTGTCGTTGGCCAGCTCGACGGCCTCCTCCTCGGTCGCGAACCTCTCGACGGTCACGACCGGGCCGAAGACTTCCTCGCGCACCACGGCCATGTCCCGGGTGCAGTCGCTGAACACGGTCGGGCGGAGGAAGAAACCGTTGCGCAGCGCGGGATCCTCCGGCCGCGTGCCGCCCGCGCGCAGGGTGGCCCCGGCGGCGAGCGCCCCGGCGATGTAGCCCTCCACCTTCGCGCGGTGCTGCGCGGAGATGAGCGGACCGGTCTCGGTGGCGGGGTCGAGCCCGTTGCCCAGCCGGATGCGGTCGGCGCGCGCGGCCAGCTCGTCGACGAACCGGTCGTGGATCCCGTTCTGCACGATCAGCCGGGCCCCCGCCGAGCAGACCTGTCCGGAGTGGACGAACGCGGCGTTGAGGGCCTGGTCCACGGCGGTGTCGAAGTCGGCGTCGTCGAAGACCACGTTGGGGTTCTTGCCGCCCAGCTCCAGCGCCACCCGGCGGACCCCGCGCGCCGCGGCGGCCATGATCTTCTCGCCGGTCGCGAGCCCGCCGGTGAACGACACCAGGTCGACCCCGGGGTGCTCGACCATCGCGGCGCCGACCGCGCCCGGCCCGAGCAGCAGGTTCACCACGCCCGGCGGCACACCGGCCTCCTCGGCGAGCGCGCCGAGCCGGATGGTGGTCAGCGGGGTCAGCTCGCTCGGCTTGAGCACCATCGTGTTGCCCGCCGCCAGTGCCGGGGCGATCTTCCAGGAGATCTGCAGCAGCGGGTAGTTCCACGGGGCGATCAGCGCGCACACCCCCACCGGCTCGTGCACGATCCGGCTGATCGCGCCCGGGTCGCCGGTGTCCACCACGCGGCCGGCCTCCTGAGCGATCGCCGCGGCGTAGTAGCGGAACACCGCGACCACGGCGGCGGCGTCGACGCGGCCCTCGGCGAGGGTCTTGCCGGTGTCCAGGCTTTCCGTGCGGGCGAGCTCCTCGCGGTCGCGGACCAGCAGGTCCGCGATGCGGCGGAGCAGCTCGGCGCGCTCGCCCGCGGTGGTGCGGCGCCACGGTGAGCCGGGGCGGAACGCCCGGCGCGCGGCGGTGACGGCCAGGTCGACGTCGGCGGGCCCGGCGAGGGCGACCGACTGGATGACGGAGGCGTCGTAGGGGTTGAGGACGTCGGTGCGGGACCCGTCGCGCCCCTCGGTCCAGTTTCCGTCGATGTACAGGTCCTTCATGAGCCCTTTCCGATGTGGTAGCGGGCAAGCCGGCGCTGGTGATGTGATGCGCGGCACTTTCAGTGCGTACATTTGTACATGAGAGTGCGTACGGATGTCCATACTCGTCGGCTACGATCGTGTTAACCGGGAATCTTCGCGGGTGGGGGTGTGCGGTGGTGTCACAGGTGGCCGGTTCGCGCCGGCAGCGTCCCAACGATCCCGAGCGGCGCGCGAAGATCGCGCGGGCGGCCATCGACGTGGTCGCCGAGCGGGGGATCGACGGGCTGACCCACCGGGCGGTCGCCGCGGCCGCGGGGGTGCCGCTGGGGTCGACGACGTACCACTTCCGCACCCTGGACGACCTGCTGGAGGTCGCGCTGAAGCAGGCGGCCGAGGACAACGTCCGGCGCCTGCGGGAGTGGGAGCGGACCGTGCCGGCGGATGCGGACTTCGCGGCCGCGCTGGCGGAGCTGGTGATGCGGTACGTGCGGGACGAGGGGCCGCACACGGTGGTCGAGTACGACCTGTACGTGGCGGCGATGCACCGGCCCCGGCTGCGGCCGGTGAGCGCGGCGTGGGACGACGCGCTGATCGAGCTGTTCGGCTCGCGGACGGACGCGCTGACCGGACGCGTGCTGGCGGGGTTGTTCTGCGGGCTGCTGATGCAGCTGGCCATCACCGACGACGCACCGTCCTCTTCGGACGTCGAAGCGATCTTCCGCCGGGCGGTCCACGGGCCGTGAGTCCTGGCCGCCGCGGGGGCGGCCAGGACCGGTGCGGCTACGGCTGGGCCACCGGTTCCGGCGCGGTGCTCAGCTCGCGGCGCCAGCGGCCGAAGACCTTCGGCTGGTTCATCGCGAACACGGCCACCGCGCGATCGCCCCGGCGGTACACCGCGGTGAACCGCCGGGCGGCCGGGTCGCCGTCGACGATCTCCATCCGGTCGCCCTCCCGGCGGTGCCCCGCGAACTGCAGGCGCGTGCCGTACTGGTCGGACCAGAAGTAGGGCGCGCGGGTGCTCGGCACGGACTCGTGGCCGAGCAGCGTCGCCGCGGCGGTGGCCGGTTGCTCGAGCGCGTTCGTCCAGTGTTCGAGCCGGATCTCCGCCCCGGCGAACGGGTTGTGCGCCACCGCGCAGTCACCGGCCGCCACCACCGACGGGATGCCGGTCGCGCACCGGGCGTCGGTGCGCACGCCCCGGGTCGCGTCCAGCCCGGAACCGGCCAGCCACTCGGTGTTGGGCACCGCGCCGACGCCCACCACGACGACGTCCGCAGGCAGCTCGCGGCCGTCGGTCAGGTGGACCGAACTCACCCGGCCGGCCCCGGCCAGCGCCGCCACGCCGACGCCGGTGACCAGATCCGCGCCGTGGTCGCCGTGCAGTGCCGCGCAGACCGAGCCCAGTTCGACGCCGAGCGGGCCCGCGAGCGGCACCGCCTGCTGCTCGACCACGGTGACCGCCAGCCCGAGCCCGCGGGCGGTGGAGGCGACCTCGGCCCCGATGAACCCGGCGCCGATCACGACCAGCCGCGCGCCCGGAACCAGGGCGGCGCGCAACGCGACCGCGTCGTCCAGGGTGCGCAACGTGTGCACGCCCGCCGGCGCCGGGCCGGGCAGGCGGCGGGCCCGCGCGCCGGTCGCCAGCACCGCGCCGTCGCAGACGATCCGCTCGCCCGAATCGAGCTCGACGGTGCGCAGCGCCGGGATGAGGGCGACCGCGCGCCGTCCCAGGCGCCAGTCCGCGTCCAGGTCCTCGTCGTCGCTCTCCAGCGCCAGGTCGGCCGCCGACATCGCGCCGGCGAGGAACTCCTTCGACAGCGGCGGCCGGTCGTAGGGCCGGTGCGGCTCGTCGCCGACGACGACCAGGCGCCCGTCGAAGCCGCGTTCGCGCAGGGCCCGCGCCGTGGACAGGCCGGCCAGCGACGCGCCCGCGATGGCGATCGTGCGCATCAGACCCCCATCCGCTCGGGCGCCTTGACGTTGACGTAGACCTGCCCGTCGACCACGACGACCTCGTGCGTGCGCACCGGCTTCTTCGCCGGCGGCCCGCTCGGGATGCCCGTGCGCAGGTCGAAACAGGAGGCGTGCAGGGGGCACTCCACCGCGCAGCCCTCCAGCCAGCCGTCGGCCAGCGAGGCGTCCTGGTGGGTGCAGGTGTCGTCGATCGCGTACAGCGTGCCGTCGACGTTGAACACCGCGATCGGCACCTCGCCGTCGATGCGGACGGCTTCGCCGACGGGGAGGTCCTGGAGAGCGCAGACGGGAATCATGAGGCGGCTCCGTTGTGTAATGCACAACTACACGTGCTATCCGCAACAGGGTGCGGCAGCGAACCGGGAGCGGTCAAGGCCTGGAAGTGGGAAATTGTGTCATGTGAGTAGAGTTGCGGTATGCGGAACAACGAGCGCTCGACGAACGGGTCCGCGAGCCAGGTCCAGTCGGTGGACCGGGCGATCGCCATCCTGGACATCCTGGCCAGACGCGGCGAGGCGGGGGTCACCGAGATCGCGCAGGAACTGGATGTGCACAAGTCGACCGCGTTCCGCCTCGTCGGCGCGCTCGAGGCGTGGCAGCTGGTGGAACAGGTCAGCGAGCGCGGCAAGTACCGCCTCGGGTTCGGCATCGTCCGCCTGGCCGGCGCCACCACGGCACGGCTGGACCTGTCCCGGGAGAGCCGGGCGGTGTGCGAGCGGCTCGCCGCGGAACTCGACGAGACCGTGAACGTCGCCGTGGTGGACCAGGGCCAGGCGACCAACATCATGCAGGTCTACGGCTCGGCGGCGGTGACCGCGCGGAACTGGATCGGCCAGCGCACGCCGCTGCACGCCACCTCCAGCGGCAAGGTCCTGCTGGCCTGGGCCGCCGACGACGTCCGGGAGGCCGCCCTGGCCGAGCTGACCCCGTTCACCCCGAACACGCGCACCGACCGGGCCAAGCTCACCGAGGAGCTGGCGCAGGTCCGCGAGCGCGGCTGGGCGTGCACGGTGGAGGAGCTGGAGGTCGGCCTCAACGCGGTCGCCGCCCCGATCCGCGCCGCGAACGGGGACGTGATCGCGGCGTTGTCGGTCTCCGGCCCGGCGTACCGGATGGAACCGTCGTCCTATGCGGACGTCGCGGAGAAGATCGTCGCGGGCGCGGAGGAGATCAGCTTCCGCGTCGGCTACCTCGGGCCGCGCTGACCACTTCCCGCCGCGGCCGCAGGATCGCCGTCTTGGCGAGCACTTCGCGGTGTTGCGCCCGAACCGGCGCGCCGGGCGGCGCCACCCACCCGATCGAGCCGCAGTACAAGCCCTGTGCTCCAGCTGACCTCCGATGTCACCGCGGACCCCGTGCCCGGTAGCCGAAGGCCCGGGCCGGCGCCGGGAACCGAGGCTCCGCCCGGCCCGCAGGTCGTCGAACCGCGCGGTCGTCGCGGGTCAGGGGAAGACCACGGTGCTGTTGCCGTTGAGCAGCACGCGGCGTTCGCAGTGCCAGCGGACCGCCCGGGACAGCGCCAGCGCCTCCGCGTCGCGGCCCACCGTTTGCAGCGCGCGCGGGTCGTAGGTGTGGTCGATGCGGATGACCTCCTGCTCGATGATCGGGCCCTCGTCCAGGTCGGGCGTCACGTAGTGCGCGGTCGCCCCGACCAGCTTCACCCCGCGGTCGTAGGCCTGGTGGTAGGGCTTGGCGCCCTTGAACCCGGGCAGGAACGAGTGGTGGATGTTGATCGCGCGGCCGTGCAGCGCCTTGCACAGCTGGTCGGACAGCACCTGCATGTACCGGGCCAGCACCACCAGCTCCGCCTCGTACTCCTCCACCACCTCCAGCAGCCGCGCCTCGGCCTGGGGCTTGGTTTCCGGGGTCACCGGGATGTGCAGGAACGGCAATCCGGCCGCCTCCGCCATCGGCCGCAGATCGTCGTGATTGGACACCACCGCGACGATGTCCGCGCCCAGGCTGCCCGCGCGCCAGCGGAAGATGAGGTCGTTGAGGCAGTGCCCCTGCTTGGACACCATGACCAGGATGCGCGCGTTGCGGTCCGGGTGGAACGCGTACGACATGGCGAAGTCCGCGGCGACCGGCTCGAACCCGCGGGACAGCTCGCCGAGGTCCACCTCGTGGTCGGTGGTCACCTTGGTGCGCAGGAACAACCGCTTGCGCACCGGGTCGTCGAACTGCTGGTACTCCTCGATGTTGCCGCCGTGCTCGACGAGGTAGGCGCTGACGGCGTGGACGATCCCGGTCCGGTTCGGGCAGTCCAGGGTGAGCGTGAACGAACGGGTCATCGTTGTCTCCTCAGCATTCCACGATGTTGAGAGCCAGCCCGCCGCGGGCGGTCTCCTTGTACTTGTCCTTCATGTCGGCGCCGGTCTCGCGCATCGTCTTGATGGCCTTGTCCAGCGACACGTGGTGGCGGCCGTCGCCGCGCACCGCCATCCGCGCGGCGGTGATCGCCTTCACCGAGGCGATGGCGTTGCGCTCGATGCACGGGATCTGCACGAGCCCGCCGACCGGATCGCAGGTGAGGCCGAGGTTGTGCTCGATGCCGATCTCGGCCGCGTTCTCCACCTGTTCCGGGGTGCCGCCGATGATCTCCGCCAGCCCGGCCGCGGCCATCGAGCACGCCGAGCCGACCTCGCCCTGGCACCCGACCTCGGCGCCGGAGATCGAGGCGTTCTCCTTGAACAGCGACCCGATCGCCCCGGCGGTGAGCAGGAACCGCACGGCCGCGTCGTCGTCGAAGCCGGACAGGAACTTCTCCGCGTAGTGCAGCACCGCGGGCACGATCCCGGCCGCGCCGTTGGTGGGCGCGGTGACCACCCGCCCGCCCGCGGCGTTCTCCTCGTTGACGGCCAGCGCGAACAGGGTGACCCACTCCATGGCGTGCAGCGCGTCCGGCTCACCCGAGTCCCGTTCCAGCCGTTCCCGCAGGTCGTTGGCGCGCCGGCGCACCTTCAGCCCGCCCGGCAGCACGCCGCCGGTGTGCGTGCCGCGGTGCACGCACTCGCGCATCACCGACCAGATCCGCAGCAGCCCGGCGCGGATCTCCGCCTCGCCGCGCCAGGACAACTCGTTGGCCAGCATGAGATCGCTGATGCGCAGGCCCGTTTCGCGGGTGAGGGCGAGCAGCCCGTCGGCGGTGGTGAACGGGTAGCGCACCGGAGTGGGATCCGGCACCAGCGCCCGGCGGCCGGTCTCGTCCTCGTCGAGCACGAACCCGCCGCCGACGGAGTAGTACTCGCGGGCGTCGAGGATCTCGCCGTCCTCGCCGAAGGCGGTGAACACCATGCCGTTGCTGTGGAAGTCCAGCCGCTTCCGGCGGTGCAGCACGATGTCCTCGTCGACGGCGAACGCGATCCGGTGCTTGCCGAGCAGCGAGATCGCGCCGTCCGCCCGCGCCGCGGTCACCGCGGGCTCGGCGGCGACCGGGTCGACCAGGTGCGGCTGCTCCCCGGACAGGCCCAGCACGACCGCCTTGACGCTGCCGTGCCCGTGCCCGGTAGCGCCCAGCGAGCCGAACAGCTCGCAGCGCAGCCGCGCCGTGCGCGCCAGGAGGCCGGTGTCGGCCAGGCGGGAGGCGAACAGGTACGCGGCCCGCATCGGGCCCACCGTGTGCGAACTGGACGGACCGATGCCGACCTTGAAGAGGTCGAAGACGGAGACCGTCATGGTCCCTCCTGATGTAGGGTTGATATACCAGAGTGACGAGTCGTGGTTTTCAGGCGTTAGGATGGGGTTCGTGACCGCTCAACCGCAGGAACTCGAGGGCCCGCCGGTCTCGCTGGCCGAGCGCGCCTACACGGCGATCCAGGACCGGCTGATCATGCTGGACATCCCGCCGATGGCGCCGATCGACGACACCGCGCTGTCCGCGTCGCTCGGACTCGGCCGCACGCCGGTGCGGGAGGCGCTCAAACGGCTGGAGGTGGACCGGCTGGTGATCTCCTACCCGCGGCGCGGCACGTTCGCCACCGGGGTCGACATCACCGACCTGGCCTACATCTCGGAGATCCGCGTCCAGCTCGAACCGCTCGCCGCCCGGCGTGCCGCCGAGACCGCCGCGGCGGCGGTGAAGTCCGGGCTGGCCGAGCTCGCCGACGAGGTCGCGGACCTGGACGTGCGGGCGCTCGACCGCACCGGGCTGATGCGCTGCGACCTGCGGGTGCACCGCGCGATCTACCGCGCCGCGGGCAACCCGCACCTGGAGGACACGCTGGTCCGCTACGACAACCTGGCGACCCGCATCTTCTGCCTGTTCCTCGACCGGATGCCGCACTTCGACCGGCACGTGGGCGAGCACGCGGCGCTGCTGCGGGCGATCGCCGACGGCGACGGCGACACCGCCGCCGACCTGGCCCTCACCCACGTGACCGGCTTCGAGAAGGCGATCCGCGCGATCATCTGACCGGTTCATCGCAGCGCCTCCAGGATGGCGAGGCCGTCGCGCGTGGCGGCGACGTCGTGCACCCGCACGATCTTCGCGCCGCGCTCGGCGGCCAGCACGGCGGCGGTCACCGACGCCACCGTGCGCTGCCCGACCGGACGGCCGGTGAGCCGGCCGAGCATCGCCTTGCGGGACAGGCCGGCCATGACCGGTACCCCGAGCGCGCGGAACTCCGGCAGCGCGCCGAGCAGGGCGAGGTTGTGCTCCAGCGTCTTGCCGAACCCGAACCCCGGGTCGGCGATCAGGTGCCCGGCCGGGATGCCGGCCGCCCGGCAGGCCTCGATACGGGCCCGCAGGAAGTCCCGCACCTCGGCGACCACGTCGGTGTAGCGCGGGTCGCGCTGCATCAGGTGCGGTGGCCGGAGCATGTGGGTCAGGCACACCGGCACCCCGAGCTCAGCCGCGGCCGGCAGAGCCCCGGGGTGGCGCAGCGCCCGCACGTCGTTGATCATCGCGGCCCCGGCGTCCACCGCGGCCCGCATGACCTCGGGCCGGGACGTGTCGACCGAGATCGGCACGTCCACCACGCGGGCCAGCCGGGCGATCACCGGCACGACCCGGTCCAGTTCCTCCTCCAGCGCGGGCGGATGGGCGCCGGGCCGGGTGGACTCGCCGCCCACGTCCAGCAGGTCGGCGCCCTCGGCCACGAGCCGTTCGCCGTGCGCGACCGCGGCCCCGGAGTCGTGGAAGGCGCCGCCGTCGGAGAACGAATCGGGCGTCACGTTCACGATGCCGCACACCAGCGTGCGCGGCCGCGCCAGCAGCTCCGGCACCGGTGTGCGGACGGCGGCGGAGTTCCCGGTCCTGGTCATGACTGTCCTAACGGGACGCGGCGGTGATGGTGTGCCGCAACAGCAGCGCGGTGGTGACCGGGCCGACCCCGCCCGGCACCGGCGTCAGCGCGGCGACCCGGCCGGACAGCGATCCAGCGTCGGCGTCACCGGCGAGACCACCGTCCGGAGTCGGGTTGGTGCCCACGTCGACGACCACCGCGTGCGGGGCGGCGTGCTCGGCGGTGATCAGCCCGGCCCGGCCCACGGCCACCACGAGGACGTCCGCCTCGCGCGTGCAGGCGGCGAGGTCCGCGGTGTGGCGGTGGCAGATCGTCACGGTCGCGTCCCGGGCCAGCAGGAGCTGCGCCGCGGGCTTGCCGACCACGGTGGAGCGCCCGACCACCACGGCGCGGCGCCCGGCCAGGGGCACCTCGTAGTGGTCGAGCAGCGCCAGCACCGCCGCGGCCGTGGCCGGCGGGTGCGCGGGCAGGCCCGCCGTGAGACGGCCGAGCGACACCGGGTTCGCCCCGTCCACGTCCTTGGCCGGGTCGATGGCGGTGGCCAGCTCCTCCAGCCGGGCGCCGCCGGGCAGCGGCGTCTGCAGGATGATCCCGTGCACCGCCGGATCGGCGCTCAGCCGCTCCAGCTCGGCGGTGATCCCGGCGGGGGTGGCGCCCGCGCCGAGGTCCACCACATCGCACTGCACACCGCTGCGGGCCGCGGTCTTCGCGATCGAGCGCACGTACCAGGCGCTGGACTCGTCGTCGGTGGCGACCACCACGGCCAGGCGGGGGTGGACGCCCCGCTCGGACAGGGCCGCGGCGTCGGCCGAGACGCCGGCGCGGATCAGCCGGCCCAGCTCGGTTCCACTGAGGACGGCCGTCATCGCGTGATCTGCTTCCGCACGGCGGCGGTCACGTCGTCCGCGCGCGCCATCGCCTGGTCCACCGTGGCGATCGCCGCGCCCAGCTCGTCACGCGCCGGGCCCTCGGCGATGCCGGCCAGGTTGATCTCGACGTTCACCCGCGCCGTGGACAGCGCCGCCTTCGCCGCGTCGGCCGCGGCGGCGACGTCGCTGATCACGTTGCGGTTGCCGATCGGCTGGAGGCGTTCGGTGAGGCTGACGATCTGCTTGGCGACCGCGATGACCCGCGCCGGGACCCGCCCGGCCTCCACCAGGGCCGCGCCGATCGCCCGCGACCGGGCCAGCTTCTCGCCCTCGGTGGTTTTCGGCAGCGCGTAGGCGCGGGTGACGGCCTGGAAGGCGGCGGCGTCCTTCTCCGCCAGTGCCAGGGCGAGGGTGCGCAGATCGTCGGCGTTGTCCCGGATCTGCGTGATCGCCTCGGCGTCCTGCCGGTACTTCTCGCCGTCGCTGTAGCGGGCCACCATCGCGACCAGCGCGGCGCCCTGGGCGGCGTGCAGCGCGGCGGTGGCGCCCCCGCCCGGGGCGGGCACCCGGGCGGCGAGCGCGTCGAGGAAGGCTTCGAGGGTGAGGGTGCGCATGGGGTCCTTCCTCAGCGCCGGATGCGCAGCATCTCGGGGTCGACGAGTGGTTCGGCGGCCACGGTGGCGCGCACCCGGCGGCCGAAGTAGCCGATCTCGACCGGCGTGCCGGGGGTGGCGGTGGCGGGCAGCCACGCGTAGGCGATCGGCACACCGAGGGTGTGGGCGAACGCCGCGGAGGTGACGTACCCGGCGGGCTCGCCGTCGACGAACACCGGCTCGGAACCGAGCACCACGCTGCGGCCGTCGTCGACGGTCAGGCACGACAGCCGGCGCGTCACGGTCTCGTCGGTGACCCCGGCGATCGCGTCCCGGCCGACGAAGTCGCCCTTCTGCTTGCGCACCGCGAACCCGAGCCCGGCTTCGTACGGGTTGTGCTCGGTGGTCATGTCCGCGCCCCACGACCGGTAGCCCTTCTCCAGCCGCAGGCTGTTGAACGCGGCGCGGCCCGCGGCGACCACCCCGAGCGGGCGGCCGGCCTCGAACAGCACGTCCCACAGCCGCTGCCCGTACTCGGCGCTGGTGTAGATCTCCCAGCCGAGTTCGCCCACATAGGACAGTCGCATCGCGGTGACCGGGATCCCGGCGATGTGCGCGGGCGTGCAGCGGAAGTACTTCAGCGCCTCGTGCGAGAAGTCGTCCCGGCTCAGTGGCTGCACGAGGTCGCGCGCCAGCGGTCCCCACACGCCGATGCAGCAGGTGCCGCCGGTGATGTCGCGGACCTGCACGTCGGGACCGGCCTCGGACCGGAAGTAGGCCAGGTCCAGGTTGCCGTTGGCGCCGACCTGGAAGCGGTCCTCGCCCAGCCGCGCCACCGTGAGGTCGCTGCGGATGCCGCCGGCGTCGTCCAGGGCGAGTGTGTAGGTCACCGAGCCGACCGACTTGTCCATCTTGCCGGTGGTGAGCCGGTCCAGGAACGCCAGCGCCCCCGGGCCGGACACCTCCAGGCGCTTGAGCGGCGTCATGTCGTAGAGGGCGACCGCGGTGCGGGTCTTCCACGCCTCGGCCGCGGCGATCGGGGAGTGGAACATCGCCGACCACGCGTCCCGCGACGGCGGCTGCCACTCCGGCGGCAGGTCCTTGACCAGGTGCGCGTTGGCCTCGTACCAGTGCGGGCGTTCCCAGCCGTGCGCCTCCAGGAAGAACGCGCCCAGCTCCTTCTGCCGCGCGTGGAACGGGCTGACCCGCAGGTCGCGCGGCGACAGCTTCGGCTGCAGCGGGTGCAGCACGTCGTAGATCTCCACGAAGTTGCGCTGCGCGGTCTCGTCCACGTAGGCGTCGGTGGTCTCGATCTCGTCGAACCGGTGCACGTCGCAGCCGTGCAGGGAGATCTCGCTGCGGCCGTCGACCAGCAGCTGCGCGACCGAGCGCGCCACGCCGGAGGAGTGCGTCACCCACACCGCCTCGGCGATCCAGAACCCGGCGACGTCGGGCGACTCGCCGATCAGCGGGCCGCCGTCCGGGGTGAAGGAGAAGATCCCGTTGAACCCGGTCTCGATCTTGGCCGACCGCAGCGACGGCAGCAGCTGACGGCTGTGCTCCCAGGAGGGCGCGAAGTCCTCCTCGGTGAACGGCAGCATGGACGGCATCGCCGCCTCGGTCAGGTCGTCGTCGGAGACCTCGGGCAGGTCGGACAGGCGCACCGGCATCGGGCGGTGCGCGTAGGAGCCGATGCCCAGGCAGTCCACGTGCTCCCGGTAGTACAGGTCGCGGTCCTGGTGGCGCAGGATCGGCAGCCCGGCCTCGGTCAGCTCGTCGTTGCGGCCCACCAGGTCCGCCACCTGGCCGGTGCGCACGTACTGGTGCGCCAGTGGCAGCAGCGGCACCCGCATGCCGACCATCTCGCCGATCGCCTGGCCCCAGAACCCGGCGCAGGACACCACGATGTCGGCCGGGAAGTCACCGGCGGTGGTCCGCACCCCGGTGACGCGGCCGCCGCTGTGCGCGATGCCGGTGACCCGGACGCTGCCGTGGAATTCGGCGCCGCGGGATTCCGCCCGCCGGCGCAGGGCCACCACGGCGCGGGCGGCCTTCGCGAGCCCGTCGGTCGGGGTGTGGAACCCGCCGAGGATCTGCTCGGGGTCGAGCAGCGGGTGCAGCCGCACGCACTCCTCGGGGCCGACGACCTCACCGGGCACGCCCCACGACGTGGCCCAGCCCTGCTTGCGGTGCAGGTCGGCCAGGCGTTCCGGGGTGGTGGCGACCTCCAGGCCGCCGACCTGGTTGAAGCACCAGGCGCCGTCCACGGCGAGGCTCTTCAGCTTGTTCACCGTGTAGGTGGCGAACTCGGTCATCGTCTTCGACGGGTTCGTCTGGTACACCAGGCCGGGCGCGTGCGAGGTCGAGCCGCCGGTGAGCGGGAGCGGACCCTGGTCCAGGACCGTGATCCGGGTCCACCCGCGTTCGGTCAGCTCGTCGGCCAGGTTCGCGCCGACGATGCCGGCGCCGATGATGACAACCCGGGGTGTGGTGCTCATCGTGGTCTCCTGTCTGTGGTCTACGAGGTGGTCCCGGCGGGCTGGAACTCCAGCGCCGCGTCGAGGAGCCAGTCGGCGAGGTATCCGGCGAACGAGGGCCGCACGAACACCCGGAAGTCGTCGCCGGTGCCCAGCGCGAGCAGCAGCACCGGGGCCTGGCCGAGCGTGGTCTGCGCGGCCCGCCCGGACGGGAACGCCAGCGGGTGCAGGTCCAGCGAGCAGCCGGTGGCCAGGACATCCCGCGCGTGCCGTCCGCTGATCCGGATTCCGGTGCGCTGCGCGGACACGTCGACGGCGGCCCCGCCGCGCGGCCGGACCGCGGCGCCCAGCCGCGCCTCCAGCTCGTGCCCGTCCGCGGCGGTGCTGGTGACGAGCCACTCGTCCGGGCCGAGCCAGACGATCTGCCCGTCGGCGGCGTAGACCCAGGTGTTCGGCTCGGTGGGCAGCGGGGTGCCGAGCACGTCGGCCGGTGGCGTCACCCGCAGATCGACCGCGGCCACCGGCGGCTCGGCCTCCAGGTTCAGGCCGGTCGCGTTGCGCGAGGCGGCCGCCAGCGCGGGAATCCACTGCTGCAGCGGATGCGTGGGGTAGAGACGGGGCTCAGCCATCGCGGCGTGCTCCTTCCGGGTCGACCAGCACGATCCCGCCGATCTCGGCCGGCACCAGGGTGCCGTCGACCGGGACGTGCACGGTTTCGCCGATGCGGGCCTGCCCGCCCTTGACCAGGGCCAGCGCGAACGGGCGGCCCAGCTCGGCGCTGTGGTAGCTGGAGGTGACGTGGCCGAGCATCGGCACCGGCGGCGGGGGCAGGGTGCCGTCCGGGCGGAACTCCACGACCTGCGAGCCCTCCGGCAGCTTGGTGCGGGCGTCGGCGGGCAGCAGCGACACGAGCTGCTTGCGCAGCGGGTTGGTGTTCTCCGCCCGGGTGAACGACCGCTTGCCGACGAAGTCCCGCTTCTTCTTCGACACCGCCCAGCCCAGGCCGAGGTCGTGCGGGCTGACCGTGCCGTCGGTGTCCTGCCCGACGATCGGGTAGCCCTTCTCCGCCCGCAGCACGTGCATGGTCTCGGTGCCGTACGGGGTGATGTGCCAGCGCGCGCCGGCCGAGAGCAGGCGCAGCCACATCGCCCTGGCGTACCAGGAGTTCACGTTGACCTCGAAGGCCAGCTCACCGGAGAACGAGATGCGCGCGATGCGCACCGGCACGCCGTCGAGTTCGGTGTCCTGCCAGGACATGAACGGGAACGCGTCGTTGGACACGTCCAGGTGCGGGAAGGCCGCCGCGATCACGTCCCGCGAGCGCGGCCCGACCACCGGGAACACCGACCACTGCTCGGTCACCGAGGTCAGGTGCACGCGCAGGTCCGGCCACTCGGTCTGCAGCCACTCCTCCATCCAGTCCAGCACGCGGGCCGCGCCGCCGGTGGTGGTGACGACCAGGAACCGGTCCTCGGCCAGCCGCAGCACCGTGCCGTCGTCGAACACCATGCCGTCGTTGCCGCACATGACGCCGTAGCGCACGCGCCCGACCTTGAGGGTGCTCATCATGTTGGTGTAGAGCCGGTCGAGCAGCACGGCGGCGTCCGGGCCCTGCACGTCGATCTTGCCCAGCGTGGAGCCGTCCAGGATGCCGACCCCGCCGCGGACCGCGGCGCACTCGCGCAGCACGGCGGTGTCCATGTTCTCGTGTGGCGCCGGGTAGTAGCGGGCCCGTTTCCACTGCCCGACGTCCTCGAACACCGCCCCGGCGGCGACGTGCCAGCTGTGCAGCGAGGTGATCCGCTCGGGGTCGAACAGCTTGCCGCGCTCGCGCCCGGCCAGCGCGGCGAACGCCACCGGGGTGTAGGGCGGGCGGAACGTCGTGGTGCCGGTGTCCTCGACCGGTTTCCCGAGCAGCTCGGCGACGATGCCGGAGGCGATCACCCCGGACGTCTTGCCCTGGTCGTGGGCGGTGCCGATGGTGGTGTAGCGCTTGACGTGCTCGACCGACCGCAGCCCGGCGCCCACCGCCCGCTCGATGTCGGCGACCGTGGCGTCGCGCTGGATGTCCACGAACTGGCGGGCCGGGTCGCCTTCGGTGCGCCACAGCACCAGCGGCGGCGTGGCTTCCGGCTCCGCGGGGGTGGCGGGCGCGTCGTCCCCGGCACCGTCGCGCAGGCACCCGGCGAGGTCGAACGTGCCGTTGGCGGCGCCGATCACCGACACCCCGGGAACCGGCTCGGCCGGGCGGAAGGCGCCCAGCGCCGGGTCGTAGCGCAGCGCGCCGCGGACGTGGCTGAACAGGTGCGCGGCCGGGTTCCAGCCGCCGGAGGTCAGCAGCAGGTCGCACGGCAGCGACTCGGGCTTGCCCGCGGTGACCGTGTCCACGCCGGTGATCCGGCCGTCGCCGGTGGCGCCCACGACGGCGCTGGCCGGACGGACGGCGATCGACCGCTCCCGGCACAGCGCGGCCCAGTACTCCGGCGCGCTCGGGCGGGCGTCCAGGACGACGACCCGCGCCCCGGCGTGCTCCAGGTCGAGCGCGGCCGCGTAGGCGGAGTCGCCGGTGGTGAACACGACGACCTCGCGTCCGGCGAGCACCCCGTAGCGGTGCAGGTAGTCGCGCGCCGCGGAGGCGAGCATGATGCCCGGCCGGTCGTTGTCGGCGAACACCACCGGCCGTTCGTGCGCGCCGGTGGCGACGACGATGTGCCGGGCGCGGATCCGGTGCACGCGCTGACGCGAGACATTGCGCGGCGCGGCGGTGCCGAGGTGGTCGGTGCGCCGTTCCAGCGCCAGCACGAACCCGTCGTCGTAGTGCCCGAACGCCGTGGTGCGCTGCAGGTGCAGCACCTCCGGCGTGGCGGCCAGCTCGGCCACGACATCGGCGACGAACTCCCGCGAGGGCCGCCCGTCGATCACCTCGGTGCCGGTCAGGGACCCGCCCGCGTCGGCCCGGTCGTCGACGAGCACGACCCGTTCCCCGCGCCGCGCGGCGGCGCGTGCGGCCAGCAATCCGGCCGGACCCGCGCCCACGACGAGCGTGTCGCAGTGCGTGTGCTTGCGGTCGTAGCGGGCGGTGTCGGCCACCTCGGCGAGCCGGCCCTGCCCGGCGAGCCCGCGCGCGACGAGCCCGTCGGTCAGCTCCACGGTCGCGGCGAGCAGCATCGGCTCCGGGAACGGCTCCTCGATCTGCACCAGCCCGGTCGGGTCCTCGACCCACGCCGCGCCGATCCCGCGCGGGCGGCCGAACTTCACGCTCGTGCCGACCGCGTGCACGCCGTACGCGAGCAGCGCCGACGCGAGCGTGTCGCCCGGGTGCCCGGTGTAGGTGACGCCGTCGAAGGTGAACCCGACGGTGCGGGTGCGGTCGATCCGGCCGTAGCCCTTGATGCGGCTCATGACGCCACCTCCGGTGCGGACTGGCCCATCGGGTACACGGCCAGGAACTGATAGGTCCGGGTGTCGCGGACCGCGTTGAACCAGCGACGGCAGCCGGCGGCGTGGCTCCAGCGCTCGGCGAACGGGCCCTTGGGGTTGTCCCGGAAGAAGACGAAGTGCGCCCACTCCTCGTCGGACAACGCGGCGGGGTCGTCCGGGTAGGCGACGTGGGCCTGGCCGCCGTAGTGGAACTCCACTTCCTCGCGCGGCCCGCACCACGGGCAGGTGATGAGTTGCATGCGTGGCTCCTAGTGGGCGACGGCGGCGGCGCCGTGCTCGTCGACGAGCGCGCCGGTGACGAAGCGGTCCAGGCCGAACGGCGCCACGTACGGGTGCGGTTCGCCGTTGGCGATCGTGTCGGCCAGGCACCAGCCGAGCCCCGGGGTGGCCTTGAAGCCGCCGGTGCCCCAGCCGCAGTTGAGGTAGACGTTGTCGTAGGGCGTGCGGCCGATGATCGGCGAGGCGTCCGGGGTGACGTCGACGATCCCGGCCCAGCTGCGCAGCAGGTGCGCCCGCGCGAACACGGGGAACAGCTCCACCGCGGCGGCCATCTGCCGCTCGATGATGTGGAACGCGCCGCGCTGGCCGTACCCGTTGTAGGAGTCGACACCGGCGCCCATCACCAGCTCGCCCTTGTGCGCCTGGGACACGTAGACGTGCACGGCGTTGGACATCACGATCGTCGGGTGCACCGGCTCCAGCAGCTCCGACACCAGCGCCTGCAGCGGGTGCGACTGGAGCGGCGCGCGCACGCCCAGCTCGTCCAGCAGCACCGAGGTGTGCCCGGCCGCGCACAGGGCGACGGTGCCGCAGGCGATGTCGCCGCGGCTGGTCCGCACACCGGTGACCCGGTCACCGTCCACGGTGAACCCGGTGACCTCGCAGTCCTGGATCAGGTCGATCCCGGCTTCGTCGGCCCGCCGGGCGAACCCCCAGGCGACGTAGTCGTGCTTGGCGATGCCCGCGCGCGGCTGGTAGGTCGCGCCCAGCACCGGGTACCGGATGTCGCCGGAGACGTTGACGATCGGGCAGACCTTGCCGACCTCGTCGGGGGAGAGCCATTCGGCGTCGATGCCGTTGAGCTTGTTGGCTTCCACCCGCCGCACGCTGTCGCGGACGTCCTGTTCGGTGTGCGCGAGGTTGAGCACGCCGCGCTGGGAGAACAGGATCGGGTAGCCCAGGTCGTCTTCGAGGCCCTCCCACAGCTTCAGGGCGTGCTCGTAGATCGCCGCCGATTCGTCCCACAGGTAGTTGGAGCGGATCAGCGTGGTGTTGCGGGCCATGTTCCCGCCGGCCAGCCAGCCGCGCTCCAGGACCGCGACGTTGGTGATGCCGTGGTTGCGCGCGAGGTAGTGCGCGGTGGCCAGGCCGTGCCCGCCGCCGCCCACGATCACGACGTCGTAGCTGCGCTTCGGTTCCGGGTTGCGCCACAGGAAGTCCGGGTGGTCGGGCAGGTGCGCGCCCGGCGGCTGGGTGGGGGGCATGCCGTCAGCTCCGGGTAGGGG
>NZ_PQHW01000061.1 GCF_003385215.1 Amycolatopsis thermalba
CTTCCGCCGCTGCACCCAGTTCCGCAACGTCTGTGCCTCATCAACGGACAAGGCCAACTCAGGCAGCTTCGGATTCGGCATGCCGCACCCTACAGCTGAACTCGAATTAACGACTCAGGACACTAGCCCTGCGACCACATCCCGATCTTCTCCAGGTGCGCGATGAGCCGGGCGCCGCTGTCCAGGACGTGCTTGCGGGTCTCGGCCATCGCGGCTTCGACGTCGCCCCGGTGCAGCGCCCGCAGGAGCTTCTTGTGCGAGCGGACGGCTCCGAAGCGCCACTCGGCATCCGTGGAGTAGAAGTGCTGCGGCAGGTACACCGAGACGTTGCGCAGCAGCCAGGACAGCTTGCGCGACTGGGCGACGAGGTTGATCGCGCGGTGGAACTCGTACTCCAGCCGCTCCAGCTCGGCGGCGTCGGCGGCCTCGGCGGCGCGGAGGAGGTCGTCGTTGATCGCCGTGAACCGCTGCACGTCCTCGGCCGTGAGCCGGAGCGTGGCGCGGCCGACCAGCGTGCACGCGAGATCGGACTGGACCGCGAACATGTCCTCGACGTCCTGTCGCGACAGTGGCTGCACGACGTACCCGCGGCGCGGTTCGAGCTCGACCATGTCCTCCCCGCGCAGCGCGGCCAGCGCCTCGCGCACCGGGGTCACGCTCACCCCGAGGTCCGCCGCGATCTGGTCCAGCCGCAGGAACTCCCCCGCGCGGACCTCACCCGACATGATCATGTTGCGCAGGTGCGCGGCCACCTCGTCGGCCAGCTGGGGCCGGCGGGTGAGACCGGATCGCGGCATCGTGCCCTCCTTCTGTCAGATATAGGATATTGGATAACGAGGAGGCTGGCGATGACCGGATACTGGCTGCGCCGGATCGAGCGGTGCGACCCCGAGCGGGACCACCAGGAGATCTACCGCATCTCCATCGGCTTCGAGTTCCCGTGGGACTACCAGCGGGCCCTGGAGTTCGCGCTGTTCCGCACGTACTGCGTCCCGAGCATCTCACACCTGCTCGCGGCGACGGGCGAGTTCGAGAAACGGCCGCAGAAGCGCTATGACGACACGGCCGTGCTGATGGCGGAGCTGGCGGAGCACGGGTACGACTCGCCGCGCGGGCGGGAGGCGCTGAGCACGGTCAACCGGATGCACGGCCGGTACCGCATCAGCAACGACGACATGCTGTACGTGCTGTCGACGTTCGTCTACGACCCGATCGACTGGATCGACTCGTTCGGCTGGCGGCCGCTGCACGAGAACGAGCGCCAGGCGGCGTACTTCTACTTCCGGGAGGTCGGCAGGCGCATGGGGATCAAGGACATCCCCGGCGACTTCGACGCGTTCCGCAAGTTCAAGGACGCCTACGAGGAGGCGAACTTCGTATATTCGCCGGACAATCACCGGATCGGGCGGTACACGCTGGACCTGTTCTGCGCGTGGTTTCCGAAGCCCCTGCGCCCGGCGGTGGCGATGGGCGCCAAGAGCCTGCTCGACGACCGGATGCTCGCGGCGTTCGGGTTCCGCCCGAGCCCGGCGTGGGTGGGCCGCGCGGCGCGGGCGGGACTGCGCGCGCGGGCCGCGGTGGGGCCGCTGCTGCCGCCGCGCCGGAAGTCGAAGCTGCTGAACTCGAAGGTCCGCAGCTACCCCGGCTACCCGAAGGGGTACTCACCGTCGGACCTCGGAGCACCCGAACCACCGGCGGACATCGACCCAGCCCTGCTGCGGCGCCGTGCGCGCTGAGATCCGGTAACCGCGCGCAGGCGGCCTGGCCGGTCACATGTGACCTGTATGCCGGAAGCGGCTCGCGGGAATGAGAGCCGCTTCCGGCATATATCAGGTACGAGTGGGCAGGCGTCCTCGACCTCGGGACGAGGCCGGGCAGTTCCGGGAGGCGCTTCCCGGATTCCTGAGTGACTCAACTCCACCAGCGGCCCTGCGAAACCAGCGGCCACCCCACCGCATCCTCGGCCACCGCGCTCAGTCCCGGTACAGCGCCTCGATCTCGTGGGCGAACCGGTCGTGCAGTACGCGGCGCTTCAGCTTCAGCGTGGGCGTCAGCTCGCCCGACTCCGGGGACCACGCCTCGGGCAGGATGGAGTGCTTCTTGATCTGCTCGGCGCGCGCCAGTTGGCCGTTCACCGCCGCGACGAGCTTCGACATCTCCTCTCGCACCGCCGGGTGGCCGGCCAGGTAGGCGAGGCTCCCGCTGATCCCGCGCGCCTTCGCCCAGGCCGGGGCCGCCTCCTCGTCCAGGGCGATCAGCGCCGTCAGGTACGGCCGCCCCTCCCCGACCGCGACCGCGTGCCCCACCAGCGGGTGCGCCTTCAGCAGCCCCTCGATCTTGGTCGGCGCCACGTTCTTGCCGCTGGAGGTGATGATCAGCTCCTTCTTGCGGTCGGTGATCGTCAGGTAGCCGTCCTCGTCGAGGTTGCCGATGTCCCCCGTCGCGAGCCAGCCGTCCGCGTCGGTCACCTTCTCGACCGTGCCGTCGGCCCGCAGGTACCCGGAGAACACGATCGGGCCGCGCACGAAGATCTCGCCGTCCCCGGCGATCCGCAGCTCGACCCCGGGCAGCGGCCGCCCGACCGTCCCCGGCTTCGCCGCGCCCGGGATGTTCGCCGTGGCACATCCGGTGGTCTCGCTCATCCCCCACACCTCGTGCACGTCGATCCCCGCGCTCGCCAGGAACTCCCGCACCGGCGCGGGCAGCGGCGCCGAACCGCTGCCCGGCCACTGCAGCCCGTCGAGACCGAGCTGCGTCAGGATCGCGCCGCGCTGGTCCTCCGGCGTCGCCGCGAAAGCCGCCTGCAGCGCGGCCGCCAGCTTCTCCCACACCCGCGGCACTCCGAAGAACGACGGCGGCCGCACCCGGGCGAGCGTGGTCACCGCCTGCGCCGGCTCCGGGCAGATGTGCACGTGCGACGCCTTGTACAGCGCGCGATAGATCGCCAGTTCCCGCTCGGCGATGTGCGCGAGCGGCAGGTAGGCGATCGTCGGCGCGTGGTCGGCCATCGGCACCAGCCGGTCCAGCGCGACGGCCTCATATATGACGTTGTAGTGCGTCAGGACGACGCCCTTCGGATCGCCGGTGGTGCCCGAGGTGTACATCATGCCGACCGGCTCGTGCGGCTCGATCGCGTCGGTGAACCCCTCGAAGGCGGCCGGGTCCGCCCGGTGCGCCGCCGTGCCGCGCCGCAGCACGTCCGCCCAGTGCACGAACCGGCTGTCCCCAGGCAGCTCGACGTCCTCCAGCACCACGACGTGCCGCAGCGCCGGTAGATCACCGAGGACGGGGCGCCACCGGTCCAGCTCGGCGGCACCCTCCAGGACGACGACCGTCGCGGCGGAATGCCGTGCCACATATCTGATCTGCTCGGTGCTCAACGTGTGGTAGGCGGTGCACGGCAGCGCTCGCAGGTGGGCGGCGGCGAGGTCGGTGACCCAGTGCTCGGGGCGGCTGGACATCATGATCAGCAGGCGCTCGCCCGGCGCGAGACCCAGCCGCGCCAGGCCGTGCGCGAACCCGGCAACCTGGTTCCGCAGGTTCGACCAGGTGACGGTGTCCTCGCCGGTGGTCAGCGCGGGCTCGCCGGCGAACCGTTCGGCATTCCGCCGCAGCAGCCCGGGGACGGTCAGCTTGGCGGCCTCCGCCGCACACTCCTGCGCAAGGTCCATGCTCGCTCCTCGTTGATCCGCATAACCGGCGTTACGTATCATGCGTTACGTAACAGTGGTTATGGAAGAGGGTGCGGGACGATGGCACGGCGAATTCGCGATCCGCAGTCGCGCGACCAGCTGGTCGACGCGGCGTGGCGGCTGGTCGCCGCCCACGGCCCCAACGACACCACCCTGCGCGCGGTGGCCGCCGAAGCCGGCGTGACGACGGGCTCGGTGACGCACTACTTCGCCGACAAGGCCGAGCTGATGGACGCGGTGCTGCGGCACAACGCGGCGGTCGCCTCGGCGCGGGTGCTCGCCGCGATCGGCTCCAAGCGCGGGCTGGCCGCCGCCGAGGCCGCGACGCTCGCGCTGCTGCCGCTGGACGAGGTCCGGTTCCGCTGCTGGCAGATCTGGCTCGCGTTCTGGTCGCACGATCCCGGGCAGGTGCGGGAAGGCGGGTTCGGCGAGGGCTACCGCGACTGGGCCGAACGGGTGGAAGCGCACCTGGCCGAGGCCGTCGAGGACGGGGAGTTACCGCGCGGACTGGATCTGCGGTACGAGGTGCACGTGCTGGGGACGCTCGTCGCCGGGACCGGGCTGCTGGCGGGGTCCGATGAAATTGGGCGGGCTCGGTTGCGGAAGCGCGCGAAGCGGGTTTTTGGGGAGCATTTCGCGGGGTTGGCTGCTCGGGTTGGAGTGGACGTGTAGGCGCTACGCGGGTGTTTGCGCTGCGCGCGGCTGGAAGCGCCGGCTTCGCTTCGCTACGCCCCGATTGGGTGCCCTCCCGAACCCGATCTCTCAGTGTTCGGTTGCCGAGAAGCGGCGTCAAGGCTGGAAAGAGTACCTTGACCCCGCTGCTCGGCAACCGATGTGGGCTGGGGACCGGGTGCGGGAGGCGGAGTGGTTCGGGGGGTTGTTGCTTTGCGTTGCCGGGTGGCGGTTTGCCGGTGCGGCGGGCGGCTTGACGAGGTGCGGCGTTGTGTTGCCGGGCGGTGATTTGCCGGTGCGGCGGGCAGCTCGGCGAGGCGCGGCGTTGTGTTGCCGGGCAATGATCGCCAGCCAGCGATTCCCCACACGGCCTGGCCGGGCTCGCGGCATCGCAGGCACCGGGACTGTGGCGGAGTGGTGCGGCCGCACCCCATGTGGCCGCACCACCCCGGGCTATTCGGTGGCGGCTTCGAAGAACCAGGCGACCGTCAGCGCGCCGGGATCCGTCACGCCGCGCGCGTGTTCCCCGACGTAGCTGGCCCGGCCGCGCTTCGCCAGCAGTTGCTCCGTCGAGCGGGCTCCCGCGTCCGCCGCGGCGGCCGCTTCCTTCAGCGCGGTTTCCACGTCGGCGTTGCGCTCCGCCGCCGCCGCCAGCGCCTGCGCCGCCGGCACCATCGCGTCCACCATCGTCTTGTGGCCCACCTCGGCTCCGCCCAGGCGGCGCACCGTCGCCTCCGCCTCGCCGGCCGCGGCCGCCAGGCTCCGCGGCGTCACCTCGTCGCCCAGGCCCTTGGCGAACTCCCGGAACCACATGCCGAACAACGGACCGCTGGTGCCACCGGTGTTGAGGAACGCGTCCGACACCGCGGTGAACACCGCACCGGGCGTTCGCGGGTCGTCGGCGGCCAGGTTCGCCCGCACCTTCCCCAGGGCCGACCGGAGGTTGGTGCCGTAGTCGCCGTCACCGGCGCGGCGGTCCAGCTCCGTCAGCTCGGCGCCGCGCTCGTCGATGACGGCGGCGAACCGCTCGATCCACGCACGAGTGTCCACAATGGTCTCCTTCACCAGGTCAGGGCCGCGGTGCGGACGGGCGCGTCCCACAGGGCCAGCAGTTCGTCGTCGGCGCGCAGCAGCGTGATCGAGCAGCCCCGCATGTCCAGCGCGGTCACGTACGACCCGACCAGCGCACGGCCGATCCGCACACCCAAGCCGTCCAGGAACCGGCCCAGCTCGCGGTGCACCACCGACAACTCCAGACCGTGCGTCGCGCCCAGGCCGTTGACGATCGCGATCACCTCGTCACCCCGGTCCAGGCCCAGCGCGGCCACCAGCGGCTTGGTCAGATCGGCCACCAGTTCCCGCACCGGCGCGTACGGGCGCCGCCCCACCCCGTGCTCGCCGTGGATGCCGACCCCGAACTCGATCTCGCCGTCCGGCAGGTCGAACGACGGCCGGTCCTGACCCGGCTGCGTGCACGCCGCCAGCGCCAGCGCCATCGTGCGCGCCGACGACACGATCCGCTCCCCCAGCGCGGCCAGCTCGTCCAGCGACGCGCCGTTCTCCGCCGCCGCGCCGCAGATCTTCTCCACCGCCACGACCGCCGCCGTGCCGCGACGGCCGGGCGCGCCGTCCTCCTGGCCGTCGGTGGCGAGGTCGTCGTCGACGAGGACGGTCCGCGTCTCGATGCCGTCGTCGGCGGCCAGCTCGGCGGCGATGCGGAAGTTCAGCACGTCACCGGTGTAGTTCTTGACGACCAGCAGCACCCCGCGGCCCCGGTCCGCGGCGGCGATGGCCGCGCGGATCTGGAACGCCGTCGGGCTGGCGAACACCGCGCCCGGCACGGCGGCGTCCAGCATGCCGGCGCCGACGAAACCGGTGTGCAGCGGCTCGTGCCCGGAGCCGCCGCCGGAGACCAGCGCGACCTTGTCCGCCTGCCGCGCGCGGACCACGTACGCCGGGTCCTCGTGGTAGCGGACCAGGTCCGGATGCGCCCGCTGGAGCCCCTCCAGCGCCTCCCGCACGAAATCGTCCGGATCGTTCACGAGCTGGCGAACCGCCATGCCACCCCTCCGTCATCGTCGACCATCATTCGACATTGTCGAATCGCGTACGAAGATAGAACGGCGGGCGGCTGTTGTAAAGTGCTGGCGGGCAGGAGGGTGCACCGATGATCCAGTCCGTCGACCGGGCGGTCCGCGTGCTCGCCGTGCTGCAGGCGGAACGGCGGCTGAGCCTGTCCGAGATCGCGGCCCGGCTGGGGCTGGCGCCGTCCACGGTGCACGGCATCATCAAAACGTTGCAGGCCCACGGCCTGGTGCTGCAGGACCGCGGCTCGGCCCGCTACCGGCTCGGGCCCGCCGTGCTCAAGCTGGGCAACGTCTACCTGGACACCCTCGAACTGCGGTCCCGCTCGCTGACCTGGGCGGCCGAGCTGGCGCGCACGACCGGGTTCGCGGTGCGGACCGGGGTGCTGCTGCCGGGCGAGGTGATGATCGTGCACCACGAGCCGCGCCCGGACGGCTCCCGCCAGATGCCGGAGGTCGGGATCGTCATCCCGGCGCACGCGAGCGCGCTCGGCAAGGCGATGCTGGCCTGGTCCCCGGACCTCGCGCCGGAACCGCTGCGCAGCATGACCCGGGACACCGTCACCGACCCGGCGGAGCTGGCCGCGCACCTGGCCCAGGTGCGCGGCGAGGCGCTGGCGACCGAGGTGGAGGAGGCGGTGATCGGCGAATGCTGCGTGGCCGCGCCGATCTTCGACGCCGCCCACGACATCGCCGGGGCGATCGGCGTGGTGGTGCCGATGACCGACTGGCCGGCCGGCCCCGCGGTGCCGAGCGCGGTGCGGGAGGCGGCGCGGGCGATCTCCCGCGAGCTGGGCGCGCCGTCCTGGCCGCCGGCGCAGGCATGATCACGCGCCGGCCGGGTACCCGGCCGGCATGACGACCTCACCGTTCGAACCCGACCCGTACCTGGGCGAAGAGCGCATCGCCGCCGCGGACCCCGGTCCCGGAGCGCCGGAACCGGCACCGGGCTTCGGCCCCCGAGGCGGCAACGCGGAGGACGAGCACCGCGGCGAAACGGCGGACCAGGAGCGCGAAGACTCCTGATCCGCCGCCCCGGAGCATCAGTACGGGCAGGTCGACCGGTACTCCTCGATCGCCAGCCCGCTCGGGTTCGGGCAGAGGAACTGGCCGTAGCGGGTGTCGTTGTCGATGAACCGCTTGAACCACGAGATCATGTACTTGGCCATCGTGGTGTTGGACGTGTTCGGGAAGAAGTGCGACGCGTTGTTCAGCTCCATGTACGCCTTGTCCAGGCTGCTGGGCAGCGACGTGTAGAACGGCTCGGAGTGCGAGGAGACCGGCGCGACCGAGTCCGACTCGCCGCCGATGATGAACGTCGGCACCTGCACGCTGGAGAAGTTCTTCCGCAGGTTCCACGGCGCGAGCGGCACGGCCGCCTGCAGCGCGGGCCGTTCGTCGGCCGCCTCCAGGGTGCCGCCACCGCCCATCGAGTGCCCGGCGACGCCGAGGCGGCTGCTGTCGATGCGGCCGCGCACCGAGCTGCGCTGCGTCAGGTAGTCCAGCGCCGCGAGCAGCTGGTCACCCCGGCTGGACGGCTGGTCGTAGCGGGTGATCGTGTCGATGGTGAACACGACGAACCCCTGCGAGGCCAGGCGCGGCCCGATCCAGGCGATGCTGGACTGGTCGGCGGTGTAGCCGGGCGAGATCGCGACCGCGCCGAAGGTGCCCTGGCTGGTGTCGGCCGGGTAGTAGATGGTGCCGCCGCCGAAGCCAGTGACGGCCAGCGACGAGACCGTGGTCTGGGAGACGGCGAACGGGCCGCGGCTGGCCTCGATGCTCGACTCGGTCGGGTCGGGGCCGCGCTCGTACGGGTTGTCGGCGGCCTGGGCGGTGGCCGTCGCGGCGGCGGTGCCCGCGACCAGGGCCAGCGCCGTGACCAGCCGGGAGAGGTGTCTTGGTGAACGTCGCACTGTTCGAACTCCCTTTCCGTGAGAGGGGAACCAGGCGAGCGTGGCAAAAGCCCGCAACCACGCGCATCGGTGAAATCGCCAGTCACCGGTAGCGGGCGGCCAGCTCGACGCGGGACCGGATGCCCAGCCGCGCGAAGATGTTGCGCAGGTGGTGGTCGACCGTGCGGTGGCTGATGACCAGCTGGGCCGCGATCTCCCGGTTCGTCGCGCCCTCGGCGACCAGCCGCGCGATCTGCATCTGCTGCGGCGTCAGCCCGCCCGGCTTGGCGCACCCGGGCACCGACTCCCCCGCCGCCCGCAGCTCGGCCGTGGTGCGCTCGGCCCAGCGCGGCGCGTCGTAGCGCTGGAAGATCTTCAGCGCGTCCCGCAGCAGCTCGCGCGCGGCGCGGGCCTTGCGGTTGCGGCGCAGCCGGTGCGCGTAGAACAGCTCGGTCTTGGCCAGCTCCAGCGCGGTCTGGCTGGCGCGGTGCAGCTCGATCGCGGTCTCGAAGTGCTCGTCGGCGTCCGGCTCGCCGAGCAGCGCGCGGCAGCGGTGCGACAGCGCCATCCGCACGTCGCAGCCGGTGCTGCGGGCCCAGTCCTCGTACGGGGCCAGGGCCTTGGCGGCCTTGACGTGCTGCCCGCAGCGTGCCGCGGCCTCGACGAAGTTCGGGGTCGCCATCGCCCGGATGCCCGGGTGCACCCGGCCGGTGCCGGCCGCCATCAGCCGGAACCGGTCCAGCGCGTCCTCCGGCCGGTCCTCGGCGAGGTCGACACACGCCGACGCCCACGTGCTCAGCGCGCCGGGCCGGCCGAGGCCGCGGGTGGCGACCTCGTGCGCGGCCGCGTCCAGCCTGGCCTGCGCGGTGTCCCGGTCGCCGCGCAGGGACGCCTCCAGGGCGAGGATCGTCAGGTGGTCGACCGCCGAGTTCGGCTGGCCGATGGTGCGGGCCATGCGCAGCCCCTCCAGCGCGCTGGACAGCGCCGCCGAGTGCCGGTCGAGCAGCAGCTCGGACACCGCCACGTACACCAGGGCCCACGGGACGACGGCCGTCGTGCCGCGGCTGCCGGCCGCGGTCACCGCGCCGACGGCCAGTTCGTGGGCGCGGGCGGCGTCGCCGAGCGTGTAGGCGGCCTGGCTCGCCCAGATCTTCGCCACCGGCTCGTCGAGCACCCCGCCGAGCCCGACGACCCGGCGCAGGGGCGCGGCCGCGCGGTCGTGCCGCCCGCGGAAGGCGTCGCTCATGCCGGCGAAGTGGTCCAGGATCAGCCGGGTGCGCGGGGAGTCGTCGGGGCGGCGCAGCTGCTGAGCCCGGTCGGCGATCGCGTAGTACCGCACGTAATCCCCCGCCACGCAGCTCGCCTCGCCGGCGAGCATCAGCGCGGTGAGCGCGTGGTCGCGCTGGGACCCGGCGAGCTGGTTCGCCGCGACGAGCAGCGTCTGGCTGGCGACCGCCGGCATACCCTCGCGCATTTCCAGGCTGCCCTGCAGCAGGTCGGCGACGCCGCGCAGGGACGTGTCCCGCGCCAGCGGGCGGGCCTGCCGCAGCAGCGCCCGCGCCCGCCGGGGCCGCCCGGCCAGCCAGAACTCCGACGCCGACTCCAGCAGCTCACCGGCCAGCTTCGGATCCGCGCTCCCGGCGAGCGCGGCCCGGTGCCAGGTGCAGCGCAGCCGGTGCCGCCGCGGGTCCAGGACGGACAGCAGCAGGGTGTGCGTGGCGCGCCGGTCGGCCAGCGGCGCCTCCTCGCGGACCAGCGCCTGCAGCAGCGGGCTGGTGGCGAGGACGTGGTCGCCGTCCAGCCGCACGAACCCGGCTTCGCGGGCCTCCTCCAGCGCGCGCAGGTCCACTCCGGACCGTTCGGTGGCGCGCACCAGGGTGTCCACTTCGAGCCAGTCGTCGAGCGCGGCCATCAGGGCGATCTCCCGCGCGCCGGGGCCGAGCGCGGCGAGCCGGTCCCGCACCGCGCGGCGCAGTCGGCTCTGCGGCGGGATCCGCGGCGCGGCGGCCAGCTCGGTGAGGGCGAGCGGGTTGCCGGAGGCCAGGTCGAGCAGGTCGGGGGCGGGTTCGGCGACGCCGTGGTCGGCGAGCACCTGGGCGCCGGCCTCCGCACCCAGCGGTTCGAGCCACAGCCCGGGCAGCCCGTCGAGCGGCGACCCGGCCGCGAACAGCACGAGCACCCCGCTGCCGGACAGCCGCCGGGCCGCGAACGCCAGCGCGTCGCGCGATCCGGCGTCGAGCAGGTCGGCGTCGTCGACCAGGCACAACAGCGGCGCCGCGGCGGCCAGTGCCGCGTGGACGGCGCAGCCGAGCGCGAGCGGGTCCGCGGGGAGATCGGCCGGTTCCGGCAGCAGCTGGAGCAGGCCGCTGTGGCGGAGGTGCCGTTCGGCGGCCACGCCCCGGGCCGAGCGGATGGTGAACCTGTCGGCTTCGGCCCGCGCCGCCGCGAGCAGCGCGGTCCGGCCCGACCCCGGCTCACCGAGCACGACGAGACCGCCGCCGCGGCCGTCCCGGGCGTCGGCGAGCGCGCGGCGCAGGACGGTCAGCTCACGATCGCGACCACGCAGGACCACCTGGTCATCGGAGCCCATGCGGTCATCGTGCCCAGCCGCCCCGGGCGCCGGGAAGAGACGATGGTGGGAAACTCACCGGGCCGCCGGTTCTTGCGCCGGTGACACGCACGCGCGTGACAAATTCCTCCGGCTTGCGACCCACCGGGGCGAAGCGCAACAGCCGCGGGCGGCAACACCCGGGTGCGCCCGGCTCATCGATCTTCCTCGGCAGGCCACGGTTGCGAGAGCTGCACGCGACCGCGGCAGGGTCCACTACGGCCCGCGGTGCACCGACCGGTCCCAGTCGACAGCGCCGGCCCGGGCCACATCCCGGCACGTCCGCGCCCCGCTCGCGCGCCTTCCGCACCGCGCGGACCGCTGGACGGGCACGCGGAAGACTCCGCGTCCCCTACGGCTTGCGACCCACCGCGCCGGCGATGCACCGCGCGGCCAGGCTCAACGGCGCCAGCCGCGGGCCGTCCGGCCACCACTCGTCGCAGACGGACAGGCCCGGCTCGGACAGCGCGTTCGGCTTGATCAGTTCCAGGCCGTCCAGCATCGCGAGGATCTCCGCGCGCGTGCGGAACCGGCCGGCGCCCATCGGGCCGTTGACGAGGATGTTCTCGATCCGCTTCGCCACCTCGGTCAGCTCCGGCACCTCGGGGTCGAAGAAGTGCGAGAACACGACGTAGGAGCCCGAGGGCAGCGCGTCGATGTAGGCGCGCATGATGCCGGCCGCGCCGTCGCCCTCGTAGTGGTGCATCGTGCCGACGTGCAGCAGCACGAGCGGCTCGCTGAAGTCGAGGTGCCGCCGGACCACCTCGTCGCCGAGGACCTCGGACGGCTGGAAGATGTCCGCCTCCGTCATGTGCACGAAGTCGTTCTCCACGAGCAGCGCGCGGCCGTGCGCGAGGACCACCGGGTCGTTGTCGACGTAGACGACCGTCGTCTCCGGGTTGGCGCGCTGCACGATCTGGTGCGTGTTCTCCGCCGTCGGCAGACCGGAACCGCAGTCGAGGTACTGGGTCAGCTCGGTCTGGCCGGCCAGGAAACGGCAGGCGCGGTTGAGGAAGCCGCGGTTGCCGCGGGCGATGTCGACCGCCTCGGGGACCGCCTCGTTGATCTTGCGCATCACCGCGCGGTCGACCTCGTAGTGGTCCTTGCCGCCGAGGAAACCGTCGTAGACGCGGGCGATGCTGGGCCGGGTCGGGTCGACGCCAACGGGCACCTGGCTGGGCGAAGAAGCCATCACAACACCTTCTCGCGAGCGGGTGGGTGAGCACACAGTAGTGGTCCGCGTCCGCTGCGTGGAAGCGCCCTCACGCCGGCGACGTGGACGGGGCCAGCGCCTCGGACACGCTCGCGTACACCGGCAGCACCCGGTCCAGACCGGCGAGCTTCAGCGGCTGCAGCACGGTCCCGCTCGCCGAGGCCGCCCGCAGCGGCGTGTGGTTGCGGGTGCAGCGGTCGTCGGAGTTGACCAGCAGCGTCAGCCCGCACCAGCCGAAGAACCCGACCTCCTGCAGGTCGAGCACGACGGGCGCGGGCGGGGACGCGACGGTCACCGCGGTGTTGAGCTCGTCCTGGAGGTGCGCCAGCGAGCTGAAGTCCACCTCACCGGCGACGTGCACGACGACGGCCGCGCCGCGGGTCTCCCGGCGGATGATGAGCAGACCGTCGGCGGAGGTGCTTCCGGACATGCCGTCGCCCTCCCCTCCGCACGAGGCCCGGTGCGGTTGTCCTACCACGCGACCTGGGGACTGTCCACCGATCTTCGGATCGCGCGGGTGCCGCTGCTGCCGGCGGTGCTCGCCCTCTTGCGGGACGCGGCGACCGGACTCAGGCTGAGGTCGGAAGATCACCTGAGGGAACTGGAGCGGATGCCGTGACCGAGGTCCGGGCGTTGCACGAGTGGGTGCGGGCACACCGCGCGGCGATGGTCGGCGACCTGGGCCGGTACGTCGGCCTGGAGACGCCGAGCACCGACCGGCCGCTGCTGGAGGCCGGCCTGTCCTGGCTGGACGGGTGGCTGCGGGCGCGGCTGGTCGAGCCGGCGTCGGTGCGGGTGACCGGGGGCGGCCAGTTCGGCGACGTCCGGGTGTACGACTACGCCGGGTCCGGTGTGGAACCGGTGCTGGTGCTGTGCCACTACGACACGGTGTGGCCGCCGGGGACGCTGGCCGGATGGCCGTTCACTGTGGACGGTGACCGGGCGACCGGGCCGGGGGTGTTCGACATGAAGGCCGGGCTGGTGCAGGTGGTGTGGGCGCTGCGGGCGCTGGAGGCGGCGGGGTTGCCGCGGCCGCCGGTGCGGCTGGTGCTCAACGGCGACGAGGAGATCGGCAGCCCGGTGTCACGGCCGGTGATCGAGGCGGCGGCGGCCGGGGCGCAGGCGGCGCTGGTGTTCGAGGCGGCGGCCGACGGCGCGCTGAAGACGGCACGCAAGGGCGTGGGCATATATCGGATATCCGCCACGGGCGTGGAGGCGCACGCCGGGCTCGACCCGGGCAAGGGCGCGAGCGCGGTGGACGAGATCGCCCGGGTGGTGCTGGCGTTGCACGGTCTGACCGACCTGGCGGCCGGGACGACGGTGAACGTCGGTGTGGTCGGGGGCGGTTCGCGCGGGAACGTGATCGCGGGCGCGGCCTGGGGCGAGGTCGACGTGCGGGTGTCGAGCGCGGCGGAGGCGGCGCGGATCGAGGCCGCGCTGGCGGGGCTGACGGCGGCGGACCCGCGCGCGACGGTGACCGTGGAGGGTGGCTGGAACCGGCCGGTGATGGAGCGGTCGGCCGGGATCGCGGCGTTGTTCGCGCGGGCGCGGGACCTGGCCGCGGAGATGGGGGTGACGCTGCGGGAGTGCGCGGTGGGCGGCGCCAGCGACGGCAATTTCGTGGCCGCCCTGGGCGTCCCGGTGCTCGACGGTTTCGGCGCCATCGGCGACGGGGCCCACGCGCGCCACGAGCACATCAGCGTGACCGGCATGCTGGAGCGAAGCGCCCTCGCCGCGGCGGTGCTCACGTCCCTGGCCTGAACCGCTCCGGCGGTTCGGTCACCGGGGCTCGCCGCCGTCCAGGAATGCCCGGCCTCGCGGGGAGAGGCGGTAGCCCACCTCCAGGCTCTCCGTCAGCCCCAGCTCCTTCAGGCGCCGGACGCGGCGCTTGAACACGTCCCGCGCCAGGCCGGCCCGCGCCGCCAGGTCGACCGCCCGCACGGCCTCGTTCTCGGCGATCAGCCTCAGGAACGCGCCCGTCCACGGTACGTCCGCCACCCGGTCCATCCGCCACAGCGCGGCGCCGATCGCGGCCCGGTCGTCGTCGGTCAGATCGGCCGCCGCGCGGAGGGCCACGCGCGGGTCCGGGCCCGCCACGCGCAACCCGATCCGGTACAGCCGCCCCGAGCCGCGGTCGGGCAGCTCCGCCGCGGACGGGTAGCCGGCGGCCCGGGCGTCCTCGTCGGTCACCGTGGTGACCTCGTCCACCGAGGTCACCTCGACCACCCCGGCCGCGGTGCGCATCCGCGAGCCGGGCCGCACGCGGGGCGCGTCCCACCTGCGGAAGGCCACCGTGACGCGGCCCTCCGCGAGTCCCTCGATCGCCGCGCGGTCGAAGAGCATGCCCCAGTCTCGCACGCAAGACCGCTTGCGCCGATGCCCGAAGATCACCCACATGAGCAACGAAATCCGCGCCCGGTACGACGACGACACGATCGTCGTGTACCAGGCCTACTCGCCGGAGATCGCCGGGCCCGCCCTGCGCGCCGGCACCTTCGTACCGCCGTTCAAGCGTGGCCGCATGACCTGGATCAAACCGTCGTTCCTGTGGATGGCCCACCGCAGCGGCTGGGCGCGCAAGCCGGGCCAGGAACGCGTCCTCGCGGTGACGATCACGCGCGCGGGCTTCGAATGGGCGCTGGCGCATTCGTGCCTGTCCGCGTTCGCCCCGCGGCACCACCCCAGCGAGGCCGCCTGGCGACGGCAGCTGGCGACCAGCCCGGTGCGCATCCAGTGGGATCCGGACAAGGACCTGCACCTGCGGGCGCTCCCGGAGCGCGCCATCCAGATCGGCCTGTCCGGCGACGCCGCGGACCGCTACGTCGACGAGTGGATCACCGGCCTGACCGACGAGACGGACCGCGCCCACGAGATCGAGGCCCTGGTCCGCGACCGCCGCCTGGACGAGGCCCGCGCACTCCTCCCGGCCGAACGCCCCTACCCGGTCAGCGCCGAACTCGCCTCCCGCATCGGCGCCGGCTAGCGGCCGCATCGGCATCGGTCTCTCAGGACCACCGTGCGCCCCCGGCGACGCGATCGCCGCCCGCCGAACCGGCCGGTCAGCGGGCCAGCACCCGCGCCACCACCGACTCCAGTGCCGCGTCCGCCTCCGGCACGGGCACCGGTGTGCGCCAGGCGACGAAACCGTCCGGGCGCACCAGCAGCGCCCCACCACCCGCGATGCCGACGGCCGAAAGCCAGGCCGGGTCCGGCACCACCGCGGCACCCAGCGAAACTCCCAGGCGCGCGGCGGCCTTGTCCGTCGCCTCCGCCCAGTCCGGGGTGCCCGCGAACACCGTGAACCGGGAGCGCACCAGGTCCACACTGGACACCCCGGGCGACACCCACCGGTGCGGCAGGCGTGATCCCGGCGCGCCGTCCAGCGCCGCCGCCACATCCTCTGTGGACGGTGGCTCGGGCACCGCGTCGATCACCGCGGCCGAGTCGTAGCGGTAGCCCATCGTCACCATCGGCGCGTTCCACGCCCCTGCCGCCGCCCGCTCCGCCGCCGCGGCCGGGTCCCAGTGCAGCCGCGGGTTCTCCCACCGCAGCACCGCCTGCCGGGTCACCAGCTCCGCCACCGCGTGCCGCTCGTCGTGGTAGGTGTCCAGCAGCCGGTCGCCGGCCTGTCCGGACAGCACCATCGCCAGTTTCCACGCCAGGTTGTGCGCGTCGGCCACGCCCGTGTTCAGCCCGAACGCCCCCAGCGGCGAGACGGCCCGCGCCGCGTCCCCCACCAGGAACGCCCGCCCGGCGCGGAACGCCTCCGCCATCCGCAGCGTCGGCCGCCACCACTTCGCCGCGATCACCGTCACCGGCACCTCCGCGCCCAGCGCGGTGCGGATCAGCTCCTCCGGCGTCCCGGGCGCGCCCGAGTGCAGCACCCACCGCCGCTCGCCGACGCTGAGCAGCATCCCCCGCACGTCCGGGTGCCGGATCTCCACCATCGTCGGCATCGTGCCGAAGAACCGGGTCAAATCGGCCTCGAACAGGATGTTCAGCACCGGCTCCCCCACCTCGCCGGGCCCCGTCGTGCCAATGCCCAGCGCCGGGCGCACGGCCGTGTTCACCCCGTCCGCGCCCACCAGGTACCGCGTCCGCAGGATCCGCCCGTCCGACAGCGTCACCGACACCCCGTCCGCGTCCTGCTCGACCCCGGTGACGGCCACACCGAACTCCACCGTCGCACCCCGCTCCCGCGCGGCGGGCAGCAGCGCGGCATCGAGCCGGTCCTGCGGGTAGTGCCCGCGGGGCGTCTCCGGCGAGACCTCCGACAGCGCCGGCAACGGGTGCCGCGGCGCGTCCGCCGGGTCGATCTCCGCCACCGTGCGCGCGTCCGCCTTCCACATCGCGGTCGACCGGACCGCGACGGCCTCGAGCGCCGGCCCCAGCCCGGCCTCGCGGAAGAACTCCAGCGTGCGCGGGCTGAGGCCGAGTGCCCGCGGGTGCTCCGACAGCCCCGCCCGCCGCTCCACCACGTGCGCACGCACCCCGTGGTGCCCCAGGAACACCGCGGCAGCCAGCCCGACCGAGCCGCCACCGGCGATCACCACATCCGACACGAGCCTTCTCCTCTCTTCCGGGAACAGCGTTCCCGCTATGGGCACACTGTACCCAAGAAGTACGCTGTGCCCATGCCGCGCGCGAAGAACCCGCCGACGATGGTCTGGATGCGCGACCGGACCGCGAAGACGCGCCCGGTCGTCACCGAGGAGAAGATCGTCCGGACGGCCATCGCGATCGCCGACGCCGAAGGGCTGGACGCGCTGTCCATGCGGCGCCTCGCCGCGGAAATGGACTCCGGCACCACCTCGCTCTACCGGCACGTGGCGAGCAAGGACGAGCTGTTCGAGCTGATGGTCGACACGATCATCGGCGAGCAACCGCTCCCGGAACCCACCGACGACTGGCGCGCGGAGCTGGCCCAGCTCGCCCGCCGCCAGCGCGCCCTGCTGCTGCTGCACCCCTGGCTCGCCCAGCAGATCACCCGCCACCCGGCGCTCGGGCCGCACGTGATCGCGCACGCCGACCACCAGCTCGGCATCGTCTCCCGCGTGACCGGCGACCCGACGCTCGCGACGATGGTGGTGGACACGATCAACACCCACGTGCTGGGCGCGGTGTCCGCCGAGCTGGCCGAACTGGAGGCCCAGCGCCGCACCGGCATGACCGAGAACGAGTGGCGCGACTGGGTGGGCGCCTACGTCCGGCAGGTCATCGAGTCCGGCCGGTACCCGCACTTCACCCGGCGGGTGCTGGAGGCCGACGACACCGACCCCGCCACCCGCTTCGAGTTCGGCCTGGAATGCGTGCTCACCGGCATCGAGGCCGCCCTGCGCCGGTGAAGCCTGCGCCGGTGAACGCGGGCAGCCGAGTCAGCCCGCGGCCAGCGCCTCCTCGACGCTGTCGTACACGTCGAGCACCTTGTCCAGCGCGGTGAGCGCGAAGATCCGGCCCAGCGAGCCCGGTGCGACGATCCGCAGCTCGACACCCGCGGTGAGCGCGGAGGCGATGGCCGCCAGCCCGGACGAGCCGAGGAAGGCGACCCCGCTCAGGTCGACGACGACCACTCGCGGCCGGCGCGCGACGAGCCGCCGGAACGCCGCCCCCAGCCGGTCCGCGGTGGCCAGGTCGAGTTCGCCCTCGACCGCCAGCACGGCGACGTCGCCGCCCGGCCACCGGGCCGAAACCCGCAGCGGTGTGGGCGTGGTGAGTCCGGCCGGTTCCTCCGGAACGCGCGGAACCCGAGACATGACGCGCTCGCCTACCCTTCGGCGACAGCCCTGCCCTTCGGCAACGCATGGTGCGGCTGCGCTCTGAACCGCGTCCAACCCAGCGTAGTCGACCCGCCGACGCCCGCACCACCGAACCCGGAGGCGACGACTTCTGTCCCGGGCGGCGCGGCGGAGTACTCTCCGGACCGATGAGACGGTCCGGAATCGTGGTGGACGCGCGCGGCCTCGGCTGCCACGACCACCTGTGCTGGGGCTACGAGGACCCGGCCGAGTTCCGGTCCCGGGTGCGCGAGTTCCTGGCCGAGGGCCTGGCCCTGGGGTACCGGATCGGCTACGCCGGGACCGGGCCGGTGTCGCGCCTGGCCGAGGACCTCGACGGCATCGTCGACGGCGACGAGGCGCGGCGCCGCGGTGATCTGCGGGTGGTGTCGCTCGACGACCTCGGCGAGCTCGGCGACCCGCACGTGCGGCTGCGGCTCTACGCCCAGGCCACCGAGGCGGCGCTGGCCGACGGCTACCGCGGCCTGCGGGTGGCGGCCGATGTCACCGGGCTCCTGCGGTCACCCACCCGGCTGAATTCGCTGGCGCGGTTCGAGCACCTCACCGACGGATACTCCGCGCTGCACCCGTTCTCCGCGTTGTGCGGCTACGACCGCAGGCAGCTGGACCGCCACACCCTGGCGCTGCTGTCCGCCCTGCACCCCAGCGCCAACGAGAACCGCGCGGGGTTCCGGCTGCACGCCTCGGCGCGCGGCGGCTGCTGCGCGAGCCTGGGCGGCGAACTCGACCTCGCGTCGGCCGAGGTGTTCCCCCGCGCGCTGCGGCACGCCGACCCCCGTCCCGTCCGCGGGCGGCTCGTGCTCGACGCCACGACCCTGGACTTCATCGACCACCGCAACCTGCTGACGCTGGCCGAGCACGGCAGGCGGCACGCGGCCGAGGTCGTCCTGCGTGCCCCCCGCCCCGGGCCGGCGACCGTCGTGGCGGTCCTCGATCTCGCGGACCTCCGCGTGGAGGCGCCACGATGACCACCGGTTTCGTGCACGAGGCCCTCTTCTACGACTCCCCGGACGAGTACGTGGCCGGGCTGGTGCCGTTCCTGACCGAGGGCTTGGCGGCCGGACATCCGGTGGCGGCCGCCGTGCCGGAACCGAACCTGTCGCTGCTGCGCGACGCGCTCGGCGAGGACGCGAGCCGCGTGCACCTGCTCGACATGGGTGTGGCGGGCCGCAACCCGGGCCGGATCATCCCGCACGTGCTGCGGGACTTCGCCGACCGCCACCCCGACGCCGCCCGCGTGCGCATCATCGGCGAGCCCATCTGGGCGTGGCGCTCCGCGGTCGAGTACCCGGCGTGCGCCCAGCACGAGGCGTTGATCAACCCGGCGTTCGAGGGCCGGGACGTCACGATCGTGTGCCCGTACGACACGAACGCGCTCGACCCGGTCGCGATCGCGGACGCGCGCGTGACCCATCCGCTGGTGACCGAACGTGGCGTGCAGCGCGACAGCGACACCTACGCGTGGGAAGACCTCGTCGCCCGGTACAACGATGAGCTGAAACCCGCCGCGGACGCGGTGACGTTCCGCGTCGAGGTGCCGGACGAGCTGTCCACCGCGCGGCGGAGTTTCGCGGCGCACGCGCTGGAGCACGGACTGGACGAGGACCGCACCGAGGACCTCAAGCTGATCCTCACCGAACTGGCGACCAACAGTCTCCTGCACGCGGGCACTCCGTGCGAGCTGAGCCTGTGGCGCGAGGGCGGCGAACTGGTCTGCTCGGCCACCGACGGCGGGCGGCTGGCCGACCTGCTCGCCGGGCGGCGTCCGCCCCGGCGCGGCCAGCTGTCCGGGCGGGGCCTGCTGCTCGTCAACGACCTGGCCGATCTGGTCCGCACCCACCGCGCGCCGGACGGCACCACGATCCAGGTGCGGCTGCGGCTGGGCGAAAAGCCCTTGTGACAGAAGCAGGCCGGATGTCCACTTCGGAGCCGGTCCGGCTGCCGTGACGATCATCGAGCCGGTATGTTCGGCCGGGTCATGACGAAACCCGATCAACCGTTCCTCCTCGACACGCTGCGCGCCGAGATCCACGGGATCGGGGTCCTCGCCGCGCCGGCCGATCCGGACCTGCCCGTGCCCGCGTGTCCCGGGTGGACGGCCGGCACGCTGATCCGCCACCTGGGCGGCGTCGCGCACCGCGTCACCGACTGGGTGGACAGCCAGATCCTGCCGCTGGAGTGGGAACTCGAACCGCCGGCCGGGCAGGACGCGCTCGGCTGGTTCCGCGCCGCGGCCGACGGGCTGTTCCGCAGCCTCGCCAGCCGGCCGCCGAGCTTCCCGTGCCAGACCTGGTTCCCCGCCGACCGCACCTACGGGTTCTGGCGCCGCCGGATGGCGCACGAGTTCACCGTGCACCGGGTCGACCTGGAGCAGGCGCTCGGCCTGCCGCCGGTGGTCGATCCGGAGCTGGCCGCCGACGGGGTGGACGAGGTGCTGACCGTGTGGCTGGCGGAGGGCAACCGGCCCGCCCCCGAGGAGACGGTGTCCGTGGCCGCCGCGGGCGAGGTGTTCGAGGTGCGGTGCGCCGGTCGCGTGTGGACGGTGCGAATGCCGTCCGGGACCGGTGTTCCGGACGTGCGGCCGGACGCCGCGGACACCGCCGACGGGCGGGTGACCGGGGCGCCGGAGGACGTGTACCTGTGGCTGTGGGGGCGCGGGCCCGCCGATCCGCTCTCGGTGACCGGGGAGGTGGCCGGGTTGCGCGCGGCGCTGGCGGCCGTCACCCGGTACGCCGGCGAGTAGCGTGGTGAGATTGGGCACGACTCCCGCACCACCGCCCGCCGAGGGCCCAGAATGGGCAGGTTGCGCACCAACCTAGGGAGGGGCCGATGCAGGAGCCGTTGTTCGGCTCGGTCGACGAGGTCGTCGAGCGCCTGGCCGGGGCGGGCTACCTGGCCTCCACCGCCGTGGCCACCACCGTCTTCCTCGCCGACCGCCTCGGCAAGCCGCTGCTGGTCGAGGGCCCGGCCGGGGTGGGCAAGACCGAGCTGGCCCGCGCACTGGCGCAGGCCACGGGCAGCGAGCTGGTGCGGCTGCAGTGCTACGAGGGCATCGACGAGGCCCGCGCGCTGTACGAGTGGAACCACGCCAAGCAGCTGCTGCGCATCACCGCCGGCCGCGACGAGGGCTGGGAACAGGCCCGCGACGAGGTGTTCAGCGAGGAGTTCCTGCTCCCCCGCCCGCTGCTCAAGGCGATCCGCAACCCGGACCCGACGGTGCTGCTGATCGACGAGACGGACAAGGCCGACGTGGAGATGGAGGGCCTGCTGCTGGAGGTCCTCGGCGACTTCCAGGTGACCGTGCCGGAGCTGGGCACGATCACCGCGCGGCGCCGCCCGTTCGTGCTGCTCACCTCGAACGCGACGCGTGAGCTGTCGGAGGCGCTCAAGCGGCGCTGCCTGTTCCTGCACCTGGACTTCCCGTCGCCGGAGCTGGAACGCGACATCGTCACCCTCAAGGTCCCGGGCCTGGACGCGCGCCTGGCCGACTCGGTGGTGCGCGTGGTCGCCGCGCTGCGCACGATGGAGCTGCGCAAGGCGCCCTCGATCGCCGAGACCGTGGACTGGGCCCGTACGCTGCTCGCGCTGGGCGCCGACACGCTCGACGAGCAGGTGGTCGAGACCAGCCTCGGCGTCATCCTCAAGTACCAGAGCGACCACCGGAAGGCCGCGGCCGAGCTGCGGCTCGACTCGCTGCTGTCATGACCTCCCCGGCGCTGCCGCGGCGGCTGGTCGAGTTCGTCGGCTCGCTGCGCGAGCACGGCATCCCGGTCGGCCCCGGCGAGACGGTCGACGCGGCCGCGGCCGTGGACGTGCTCGGGCTGACCGACCGCGAGCAGCTGCGGGCCGCGCTGGCCGCGACCGTGCTGCGCCGCTCCGGCCAGCGGGCCACCTTCGACGCGCTGTTCGACCTGTACTTCCCGGTCGCGGTCGGCGCCGCCGAGACGGCCGGGGACGCGCCGCCGGATGCCGCCGGCCTGCGGGAGGCCCTGGTCGCCGCGCTCGCCGAGGGCGACGAGGACCGCCTGCGGGCGCTGGCCGCGGCCGCGGTCGAGGCGTTCGGCCGCTACGGCTCGTTCGGCGAGGGTGGTTCCGGGGGCGGCGGGGCGACCGGGATGCGCGGGTGGTCGGCCTACCAGGCGCTGGACCGGGTCCGGCCGGACGCGCTGCTCAACCGGGTGCTCGCCGCGATCCGCACCGACGGCAGCGCCTTCGGCGACGCCGTGGCCCGCAGCGAGGCGCAGTCCCGCATCGCCACCTACCGGGAAGCCGTGCAGGCCGAAGCCCGCCGCCGCACCGCCGAGCTGCGCGGACGCGACCGGATCGCCCAGTACGCGGTGCCGCCGCAGACCGACCTGGTCAGCTTCACCAACGCCACCCGCGCCCAGCTGGCCGAGCTGCGCCGCACGATCCAGCCGCTGTCCCGCAAGCTCGCCACCCGGCTGGCGACCCGCCGTCGGCGCGCCCGGCGCGGGCAGATCGACCTGCGGCGCACGCTGCGCCGGTCGCTGGCCACCGGCGGGGTGCCGATGCGCCCGGCGATGCGCGACCGCCGTCCCGGACGGCCCGAACTGGTGCTGCTGTGCGACATGTCCGGCTCGGTGGCCGGGTTCGCGCAGTTCACGCTGCTGCTGGTGCAGGCGCTGTCCGACCAGTTCAGCAAGATCCGCACGTTCGCGTTCGTCGAGCTGACCGACGAGATCACCGGCCTGGTCACCGCGGGCGCGGCCGATCCGGAGGGGCTCGCGCGGCGCATCCTGACGCAGGCGAAGCTCACCCGCTGGGGCATGAGCAGCGACTACGGCGGGTCGCTGGCGAGCTTCGCCGACGGGTGGCCGGACGCGGTCGGCCCGCGCACGTCGGTGCTCATCCTCGGCGACGGCCGCACCAACGGCGGCGACCCCAACCTGGACGCGGTGCGCCGGATCGCCGACCGCGCCAAGCACGTCCACTGGCTCAACCCGGAAGCGCGATCCGCCTGGGGCACGGGCGATTCCGCCGCGCTGCAGTACGCCCGCGTGGTGCCGATGCACGAGTGCCGCAACCTGCGTCAGCTCACCCAGCTGGTGACCGAACTGCTGCCCGGGTGAGGGTAACGAAGACGTCGCGCGGGGAGTGATTTTCCCGCTGCGGCGTGTAAGTGGTCGAGACCAGGGCACCCCCTGGTCATGGCGGGCAGCAAGGTCGGCAGGCGGGCGTTCCTCACCGCGGCTCTGGCGGGCGCGGCGAGCGCTGCCTGCAGCAGTGGTGGAAATTTCTTTTCCGTGCCAACGCTTTCCGGGCCGCACAACCGGCTGGACGCCCCGGCCGCCGGGTTGCGCGGGTTCCCGGCGCAGGTCGCCACGCACAGCGTGGTCGACGACCACCTGCTGGTCGGCTACTGCGGCGCGCCGGGCAGCCCGGCGCTGGGCCGGATGACCGGTGACCTGCAGGCGGCTTCGGCGCAGCTGCGCGAGCTGATCGCCACGTACCCGAAGGACCGGCCGGTGGTCCCGGTGGTCGAGCTGATCGCCACCACGGTGAACCCGACACCCGGGCCGGACGGCATGTTCCGCAGCCGGGCGAACGACAGCACGATCCGGCGGTACCTGGACGCGGCGCGGGCGCTGGGCGGTCAGCTGCTGCTCGACATCCAGCCCGGCCGCGCGGACTTCCTGCCCGAGGTGAAGGCGTTCGAGCACTGGCTGGTCGAGCCGGACGTCGGTGTCGCGCTGGACCCGGAGTGGGCCGTGGAACCCGGTGTCGTGCCCGGTGAGGAGTTCGGCGTCACCACGGGCGAAGAGCTGGACGGGGTGGCCGCCTACCTCGCCTCGCTCGTGGCGGAGCGCCGGCTGCCGGAGAAGATCATGGTGTACCACCAGGTGGCGGTGTCGGTCGTGCGCGACATCGCCGGGCTGAAGCGGCACCACGGCGTCGCCGTGATCAACGTGGTGGACGGCATCGGCAGCCCCGAGGCGAAGAAGGCGACCTGGGACCTGGTGATGAAGCGCCGCCCGCCGCACGTCAACGCCGGGTTCAAGCTCTTCTACCAGGAGGACACCCGCAACGGGCAGGCGCTGATGACACCCGAGCAGGTGCTCGCGCTCAACCCGAAGCCGGTGTACGTGGTGTACGAATAGGGCCCCCGAGCGCGGGGCAGTTGGGAGTCCGCACTCGGGGGCCACTCGCCTGCCACAACGCTCCGAGGGGGAGTTCGAGCGCCGGGCAAGACGGCGGTGCCGGAGGTGTCGCGCCCACCCTCCGCGCGGGCCTTACCAGTGAATCGAGGCGAAAGCAGGGCGTGTTACTGGCGGGTCTTCAGCAATTTCCGGGGATCCACGAGATGTCGTCGAGTTCGGCGTGGCAGAGGGCCTGCCGGGTTTCCTGTGAGCTGGCTCGCATGCCCCACGACGCTAGCGATTGTTGAACGATCCGTCAACCCGGTTGCTCGATTGTTCAACGATCCCCTATTCTGTGGCGCACCACACCGTTCTCGGAAAGGTGCCAGCGATGACCGCGTCCACCCTCAGCCACCGCGACGTCGAGTTCCTGAAAGCGGTTGCCGACGGCCGCGTGGAACTGACCGCGAGCAGCGAGCCGCACGTGTACGTCGACGGTCTGTCCTGCTGCGACCAGTTCGGCGCGCGGCTGCTGATCCACGCCGGCCTGGTCCGCCGGGTGCCCGGCACGGGCGCCCGCATCCCCGCCAAGCTCACCGACGCCGGCCGCGACGCGATCCGCTAGCGGTTCGTCCTGAGTGGACGGCTGCGGTAGAGGACCGCGACGAACGCGGGCACGCCGAGGATCGACGTGACCACGCCGACCGGCACCTCCCGCGGATCGAGCACCGTGCGGGCCAGCGTGTCCACCCACACCAGGAACACCGCCCCGGCCACGGCGGTCACCGGCAGCAGGCGGCCGTGGCCCGGGCCGACCAGCGCGCGTGCGGCGTGCGGCAGGACCAGCCCGACGAACCCGACCGCCCCGCAGGCGCTCACCAGCGCGGCGGTCAGCAACGCGGTGACGCACAGCAGCACGATCCGGGTCCGGGCCAGCGAAACGCCCAGCGCCGCGGCGAGGTCCTGGCCGTAGGCGAGCACGTCGAGCGTGCGGGCGTGACCGAAACACACGACCAGCGCGACGGCCAGCACACCGGCGCACACGCCGGCCTCGGACCAGGACGCGCTGCTGAACGACCCGAGCAGCCAGAACAGCACGCCCCGCGTGGTCTCCGCGTCCCCGGCCGTCAGCACGACGAACGAGGTCAGCGCGGAGAACAGCTGCATCGCGGCGACGCCGGACAGCACGACGCGTTCGGTCGTGCCACCCAGCGTCTGGCTGAGCAGCAGCACGAGCCCGAACGACAGCACCGCGCCGGCGAACGCGCCCGCGGACAGCGACACCACGCCCCCGCCGACGCCGAGCACCACCACCAGCACCGCGCCGGTCGACGCGCCCGAGGACACCCCGAGCACGAACGGGTCGGCCAGCGGGTTGCGCAGCAGCGACTGCATGACCGCGCCGCACACCGCCAGGCCCGCGCCGCACACGGCGGCGAGCAGGGCGCGCGGGATCCGCAGGTGCCAGACGATGCCGTCGCGGACCGGGGTCAGCACCGGGTCGCCGAGACCGAGGTGGGCCAGCACGGTGGCGTAGACGTCGCCGACGCCGATCCCGGCCGGGCCGATCGTCACCGCGACGGCCAGCGACACCACGAGCAGCGCGAGTCCACCGGCGCACAGCGGCGCGGCGCGGGCGGTGCGCCTCACCCGGCCAGCCCGAACCCGCGCAGCGCCGCGGCGACCTGCTCGGTGCCGTCGACGGTGCGCAGCGTCGGGTTCATCGCCTGCCCGGACAGCAGGACGTAGCGTTTGTTCCGCACCGCGGCCAGGTCGCGGGTCACCGGGTGCGATTCCAGGAACGCGATCTTGGCCGCGGCGGACTCGGCGGTCTGCGAGCGGCGGGTCAGGTCGCCGAGCACGATCACGTCGGGGTTCCGTTCGGCCACGGTCTCCCAGTTGATCTGGGGCCACTCGTCGCGGGTGTCGTCGAAGACGTTGTGCGCGCGCACGGTGGTCGCGATGATGCCGGGCGCGCCGCAGCAGCCGGCGAGGTAGGGGGCTTCGGAGTTGGCGAACCAGAACATCAGCCGCGCCTTCGACGCGTCGGTGCCCGCCGCGGCGCGCATCCGGTCCCGCAGGCTGCCGATCAGCTGTTCGCCGCGGTCCTCGACGCCGAAGATCCGCGCGAGGTCCCGGATCTCGGTGTAGACCGCGTCCATGGTCAGCGTCTCGGTGCGGGCGCCGTCGCCGCCGCCGCTGGTGTCCTTGGCGCACTCGGTGGGCGACAGGTAGGCGGGCACGCCGAGCTGCTCGAACTGCTCGCGGGTGGCGACCCCGCCCTTGGCGAGGGTGGCGCCGAACGAGGCGGCGACGAAGTCCGGTTCGGCGGCCAGCACGCTTTCGAACGACGGGTAGTTCTCGGCCAGCCGGGGCACTTTCGCGTTGGCGGCGGCCAGGTGCGGCAGGACGGGGTCGGTCCAGGTCGCGGTGCCGGCCATGCGGTCGGCGAGGCCGAGGGACAGCATGATCTCCGCCGCGCCCTGGTTGAGCGCGACGGCCCGCTGCGGTGGTTGTGACACGCGGACCTGGTGCCCGCAGTTGTCGATCACCACGGCGGCGGTGGCCCCGGAGGTGGCGCTCGCGCACCCGGTCAGCACGAGCACGGCGGCGAGCAGCGGAACGGTGATCGATCGGCGCACAGCGGCCCCTTGCGTCGAGGGCTCATGCGCGGAGCCCGGTCCGGCGGTCTCCCCTGGCGGGGTGCCAGCAGGTCTTCGGACTCGGGGTCGTCCGGGCGGAACGCCTTCCCGGACCGCGTGGTCCAGTGGCCGTTGTCCCGCCCGTCGCCGCTCACCGCTGCGCGTCAGTTCCGGATTCGCACCGGATTCCCTGGCCCTTGGCGGGCACGACTGGCGCGCCCACGCTACCAGGCCTGCCAGGCCAGGGTCACGGCCAGGCCGATGCCCGCGAGGGCGATCGCGACGCGCAGCGGGGCCGGCGGCAGCCGCCGCACCACCGCCGGGCCCACGAAGGAACCGGCGATCAGGCCGACGCACAGGGCCGCCGCCGCGGGCCAGAGCACCGGGCCGGTGAACGCGAACACCAGGGCGGCCACCAGGTTCGCCGCGCCGGTCACGATGTTCTTCGCCGCGTTCGTGCGCGCCAGCGGTTGGGTCCACGCTGCGGACAGCAGGGCCAGCATGATCACGCCGGCCGCGGCGCCGAAGTACCCGCCGTAGATCGCGACCAGGAACGCGCCCCCCGCGGTGCCCGCGGTGAGCCCGCCGTCGCCGCGGCCGGCGCGCTCGGCCAGCCGCGGGGAGAACAGCAGCAGCACCGACGCGCCGCCGATGAGGAACGGGACGATGTAGGCGAACGTGCCCTCGGGCGTGAGCAGCAGCAGGGCGCTGCCCGCCGCGCCGCCGACCGCGGTGATCGCGCACAGCCGCAGCAACCGCGTCCGCTGGCCCCGCAGCTCGGGCCGGGAACCGGCCGCGGACCCGACCGTGTTGCCCATCAGCGCCACGGTGTTGGTCACGTTCGCGGCGACCGGCGGCATCCCGATCGCCAGCAGCGCCGGGTACGACACCAGCGACGCGAGCCCGGCGATCGACCCGGTCAGGCCCGCGCCGACCCCGGCCACCACGAGGAAAACCAGCTGCCACGGGCCGAGGGTGAGGATCGGGTCAGCGGGCACGTCGGGTCAATTTACCGCAGCGGCAACCGGTTTCCCGCCGCGCGAGACGAATCCCACTCCTCCACTGTGGATCCGGCGGACTACGGCTTGCGGGCGGTGACGAGCCAGGTGGCCGCGCCCAGCATCACCCCGTCGGGGGTCTGGTGCGGCTGGAGTGCTTCGGTGAGCGCGGCGACCGCCCGCTCGACGGTCTCCGCCGGATAGCGCTCGAAGATCGCCTTCACCATCGCGCCGCGGCTCAGGAAGCCGGCCGCCTCACGCGCGTCGGCGCCGATCCGGACGGGTTCCCGGACGGCGTCCACCGCGATGCCCGTCAGCCCCGCGCCGCTCAGCAGTTCGCGCAGGTAATCCGGCTGGGCGAAGGAGAACGGGCCGGGGCCGGGCGGGGCGGCGTCGCTGGTGTCGACGTACGGGGCGATGGCGTCCAGCGTCAGCGCCCGGTGCTCGTTCTCCCGCAGGTCCTGCCAGCACAGGAACGCCAGCCGGCCGCCGGGCCGCAGCATGCGGGTGACGTTGGCGAAGGCGGCGAGCGGGTTGTCGAAGAACATCACGCCGAACCGGCTGAGCGCGAGGTCGAAGGTGCCCGCGCCGAAGTCGTGGACCTGCACGTCGGCCTGCTCGAACCGCACCCCGTCGAGACCGGCGGCGCGCTCCCGGGCCACGGCGAGCATCGGGCCGGACAGGTCCGCGCCCAGCACCGTCGCGCCCTGCTTGGCGGCCAGCAGCGTGGTGGTGCCGCAGCCGCAGCCGATGTCGAGGACCCGCTCCCCCGGCTCGATGCGGGCCGCGCCGAGCAGGTGCGGCGTGAGCCGGGCCAGCATGGCGTCGTAGTGCTAGGCGTGGTCGGCCCAGTAGCGGCCGATGTCGCCGTTCCAGTCGCGTGCCTCGTCTTCGTTGGCCATGCGGTCACGTTAGCCGCGTCGCCGCGCCGGTGGCGTAACCTGCGGCCATGTCCTACTCGCGCCCCGCCGCGCCGGAGGAGCTGCGGCCGCTCGAGGTGTTCGGCAACTCGGCGCGGTTCCTCTACGACGAGGACCACTTCCGCGCGCCCGAGCCGGCCGCGAGCTGGCTGGCCGAGCACGAACTGGGCTCGTTCCCCCTGGACACGCGCGGGCTGGAGCGGCTGGTGCGCTTCCGCGAGACGCTGCGCGACCACCTGGACGGGGTGGACGTGTCGGCCGCGCTGAACGAGTTCGCGGCGTCGGCGGTGGCCGGTCCGCGCTGGCCGGGCCCCGCGCTGGCCGCGGCGCTGGAGGGTGTGGACGGCCTGATCGCGCGGCTGCTGGAGGTGCTGTTCCGCGCCGAGGTGACGGGCCAGGCGCGGCGGCTGAAGCCGTGCCGGGCGCCGGAGTGCCGCTGGCTGTTCTACGACCGCTCCCCGGCCGGGAAGAGCGTGTGGTGCAGCATGGACCTCTGCGGGGCGCGGCACAAGATGCGGGCGTACCGCTCGCGCCGCTGAGCAGTGCCCCAGCCGGGTGGCCTCAGCCCAGCCGCAGGCGCTCCCCCAGCCTCGTGATGTAGCCGACCACCTCGTCGGCGTCCCGGTCCGGCAGGCCGAACAGCACCTCGGTCACCCCGAGCGACCTCCAGTGCGCCAGCAGCTCCTCGTCCGGGCGTCCGGCGAGCGCGATCACCCTCGGCTGCCCCTCCCGGCCGGCGTCCTGCCAGATCTTGCGCAGCAGGCGCACCTTGTCGTCCAGGTGGTGGTCCCGCGGCGTGGTCAGCCAGCCGTCGGCGGAGCGCGCGATCCAGGCGAACGTCCGCTCCGTGCCGCCCGCCCCGATCACCACCGGCACGTCCCCCACCGGCTTCGGCCACGCCCACGACGGGCCGAACCGCACGTGCGCACCCTCGTACGACGCCTCCTCGGCGGTCCACAGCGCCCGCACCGCCTCCAGGTACTCGCGCAGCACCGTCCGCCGCTGCCCGGCCGGGAGGCCGTGGTCGGTCAGCTCGTCGGCGTTCCACCCGAACCCCGCCCCGAGCACGACCCGGCCGCCGGACAGGTGGTCGAGCGAGGCGATCGTCTTGGCCAGGGTGATCGGGTCGTGCTCGGCGGGCAGCGCGACCGCCGTCGACAGGGTGATCCGCCGCGTCACCGAGGCCGCCGTGGCCAGGGCGACCCACGGGTCGAGCGTGCGCAGGTACCGGTCGTCGGGCAGCTCGGCGGTGCCGGTGCCCGGATGCGCCGCCTCCCGGCGGACCGGGATGTGGGTGTGCTCCGGCACCGCGAACGAGTCGAACCCGGCGTCCTCCGCCACCCGCGCCGCGTCGGCGGGCGCGATCCCGCGGTCACTGGTGAACAGCACGACCCCACACCGCACGGCGGCCTCCCGTCTCCGAAGACTAGAACACGTTCTAGTAAATCACGCCGGCGGAAGCCGGTGCACGGCCCGAGGCGTGACCGTCACGCGGTGCGCAGCGAGCGGGCCCACTCGGCGAGGTCGGTGACCGTCCACTCCGGACTCGGGTGGGCCGGGAGCGGGCGGCGGCCGTCGCGGGTGACGAAGGCCGTGCGCAGCCCGGCGGCCTGGGCGCCGGCGATGTCCCAGTCGTGCGCGGCGACCATGACCGGCGGCTCGCCGTCGTGCTCGACCAGCGCGTAGGCGGCCGGTGACGGCTTGAGCGCGCCGGCCGCTTCGGCCGAGTAGAGCGCATCGAAGCCCAGGTCCGCCAGCTGCGCCTCGATCACCGCCTGCGGCGAGTTGCCGAGCGCCACCAGCCGGTGCCCCTGGTCGCGCAGCTCGTCCAGGGCCGGGACGACGTCCGGGTGCGGCGGCAGCGACCGCAGGGTCTCGGCGAGCTTCGGCACGTCCACCTCGGGCGTGATCGTGCGCGCACAGGCTCCGGCCAGCTGCGCGAAATCCTGGTACCGGTCGCTCGCGGTGACCACCAGCGCGGTGTGGATGAGCAGGTCGAACCACCGCGTGCGGGCCTCGGTGCCACCGAGGACGTCGTCCAGCGGCGCGAGGTCGAGCAGCGTTTCGTTGATGTCGAAGACCAGCAGCATCCCGGCAAGGTACTATCACCTTCGTACCTAGGACAAGGGGACGCGATGGACCTCGATCTCGGCACCGTGCTGTCGGCCCTGGCCGATCGGCACCGGCGCGGGGTGGTCGTCGACCTGCTGGACCGGCCGGACGGCGAGCACGCGTGCGCCTCGTTCGAGCTGCCGGTCGCCAAATCGACCCGTACCCACCACTGGCGCGTGCTGCGGCAGGCCGGGCTGATCCACCAGCGCGACGCCGGCAACGGCAGCTTCGTGCGGCTGCGCCGGGACGAGATCAGCGCGCGCTTCCCGGGCCTGCTGGACTCGATCCGGCACGCCCACCACGACGAAAGGCGATCCGAGTGACCTTCTCCACTGCCGACCTGGTCGACGAGCACGGCGACGAGCTCCGGGTGTGCGACACGCAGTTCCGCCAGTTCGGCGGGCGGCGGGTGTTCTCCGGGCGGGTCCGGACCGTGTCGTGCCACCAGGACAACGGCCTGGTCAAGCAGCTGCTCGCCACGCCGGGCGAGGACGCGGTGCTGGTGGTCGACGGCCGCGGTTCGCTGCACACCGCGCTGACCGGTGATCTGATCGCGGGGTCGGCGGTGGAGAACGGCTGGGCCGGGCTGGTGATCAACGGAGCGGTGCGGGACAGCGCGGTGCTGGCCGGGCTGCCGATCGGGATCAAGGCGCTGGGGACGAACCCGCGCAAGAGCAGCAAGGCGGGCCACGGCGCGGTGGACGTCCCGGTCGGCTTCGGCGGGGTGACGTTCCACCCGGGAGACCTGCTGTACTCCGATGATGACGGCATCGTCCTGCTGACGAGCTAGCCGCGGCCCGCGGGCGGGTGGGCTGCGAAGCGGATGACCGCAGCGCGGACCGACCGCGACGCGGCGCCCCGCGAAGCGGGGGTTGGCCGCGCAGCGGCAACCCGCGAAGCGGCGGTTGGCCGCCCAGCAGCAAACCGCGAAGCGGCGGTTGGCCGCCCAGCAGCAAACCGCGAAGCGGCGGTTGGCCGCCCAGCAGCAAACCGCGAAGCGGCGGTTGGCCGCCCAGCAGCAAACCGCGAAGCGGCGGTTGGCCGCCCAGCGGCAACCCGCGAAGCGGCGGTTGGCCGCCCAGCGGCAACCCGCGAAGCGGCGGTTGGCCGCCCAGCAGCAAACCGCGAAGCGGCGGTTGGCCGCCCAGCGGCAACCCGCGAAGCGGCGGTTGGCCGCCCAGCGGCAACCCGCGAAGCGGCGGTTGGCCGCCCAGCGGCAACCCGCGAAGCGGCGGTTGGCCGCCCAGCGGCAACCCGCGAAGCGGCGGTTGGCCGCCCAGCGGCAACCCGCGAAGCGGGCGAACCGCCACCGGGCGGCCCGCCCCCGGGGCGGGCCGGCAGCACCGGCCCGCCCGGGCTCAGCGTCCCGCGGCGACCAGCGCCCGCTCGGTCAGCACGCGCGCCAGGTGCTGCCGGTACTCGGCCGTCGCGTGGGGCTCGTCGGCTGGGGAGGTGCCCTCCGCGGCCAGCGCGGCCGCCTCGGCGGCCGACGCGCCACCCGCCAAGGCCGCCTCGGTCGCCGTGGCGCGCAACGGCGTGCCGCCCATGTTGATCAGCGACACCGCGCCCCCGGCGACCACCACCCCGACGATCGCCCAGTCGATCGAGCGCCGCGTGAACTTCTCGAACGCCCAGCCCGCGCCGTCCTGCACCGGGATCCGCACCTCGGTCAGCAGCTCCTCCGGCGCGAGCGGCGTCTCGAACGGCCCCTGGAAGAACTCGGCCGCGGGAATCCGCCGCTCACCGTCCGGGCCGCGCGCCACCAGCACCCCGCCCACGGCCAGGATCGCCGCGGGCAGGTCGGCCGCCGGGTCGGCGTGCACCAGCGAACCGCCGATCGTGCCGCGGTGGCGGACCTGCTGGTCCCCCACCTCGCCCGCGCCGTGCGCGAGCAGCGGCGCGTGCTCGGCCAGCACCGGGTCGTGGTGCAGGTCGTGGTAGCGCGTCATGGCCCCGACCGCGATCTCGCCGCCCTCGGCGCGCACGTACCGCAGCTCGTCCAGCGGGCCGATGTCGATGACGACCTCCGGCGCGGCGAAGCGCAGTTTCATCAGCGGCAGCAGGGACTGCCCGCCGGCCAGCAGCTTGGCGTCGTCCCCGTGCTCGGCGACCGCGGCCAGCGCATCGTCCACAGAGGACACCCGCCGGTAGGTGAACTGCACCGGGATCACCGCTGGACCTCCTGCCCGGACGCGTTCATCACGGCGTTGACGATGTTGTGGTAACCCGTGCAGCGGCACAGGTTCCCCTCCAGGCCCTCGCGCACCTCCTGGCGCGTGGGCTTCGGGTTGTGCTCCAGCAGCGACACCGACGCCATGATCATCCCCGGGGTGCAGAACCCGCACTGCAGGCCGTGCTCCTCGCGGAACGCGCGCTGCACCGGGTGCAGGTCGCCGCCCTCGCCGCCCAGACCCTCCAGCGTGGTGACCGAGTGCCCGTCGGCCTGCGCGGCCAGCACCGTGCACGACTTCACGGACTCGCCGTCGAGCAGGACCGTGCAGGCGCCGCAGGACGTGGTGTCGCACCCGATGTTCGTCGCCGTCAGCCCGGCCTGCTCCCGCACGAAGTGGACCAGCAGGGTGCGGTCCTCGACCTCCTCGGAGACCGTCGTGCCGTTGATCTCGATCGAGACCTTCACTTCAGTTCGCCTTCCTCGCGTCGGTGAGAGCCTGCCAGACCCGCAGCGGGGTGGTGGGCATGTCGAGATGACGCACGCCCAGGTGGGACAGCGCGTCGACGACCGCGTTGTGCACCGCGGGCGTCGCGCCGATCGTCGCCGCCTCGCCGATTCCCTTGACCCCCAGCAGGTTCCGCGTCGTCGGGGTCTCGGAGTCGACCAGCTCGAAGTCGGGCAGCTCGGTCGCGGTGATGAACGAGTAGTCGGCCAGGGTGGCGGTGGTCGGGTTGCCGTCGGCGTCGTAGTTCATGACCTCCAGCAGCGCCTGCGCGGCGCCCTGGCCGAGCCCGCCGTGCCGCTGGCCCTGGAAGGCGAGCGGGTTGACGATCGGGCCGGCGTCGTCGCACGCGATGATCCGCCTCAGCTCGACCTTCCCGGTGAGGGTGTCCACCTCGACGACCGCGAGGTGCGCGCCGAACGGGAACGTCGGCTGGCCGTCGCCGAACCACACGTCGGCGGTCAGGTCGGCCTGCTCGGCGACCTGCGCCCAGGTGACCGAACCGCTCGCGGGCGCGCCGCGCACCTGGAAGGCGCCGTCGGCGAGTTCGATGTCGTCGGGGCTGGCCTCCAGCCGGTCGGCGGCGAGCGCGCGGGCCTGCTCGATGACCTGGTCGGCGGCCTGACGCAGCGCGGAACCGCCCAGCTGCAGCGATCGCGACCCGAAGGTGCCGATCGCCCTGGGCACCTCGTCGGTGTCGCCGTGCCGGATGCTGATCTTCTCGATCGGCACGCCGAGCTGGTCGGACAGCAGCATCGCCAGCGTGGTGTCCAGGCCCTGGCCGTGCGGGGAGGCGCCGGTCCACGCGGTGACCGTGCCGTCCGGGTTGATGTGCACCTTGCCCGCCTCGCCGGCCCGGTCGTTGCCGGTCACCTCGACGTAGGCGGACAGGCCGAGGCCGAGCACCACCGGGTCGCCGGCCTCGCGGCGGCGGGCCTGCTCGGCGCGCAGCTGCTCGTACCCGCCGGCCTCCAGCACCTGGTCCAGGACCTTCGCGTACTCGCCGGTGTCGTAGTTCGCGCCGGTCGGCGACTGGTACGGGAACTCGTCCGGGCGGATGAAGTTCACCCGGCGCACCTGCGCCGGGTCCATGCCGATCTCCGCGGCGAACAGGTCCATCGCGCGCTCGATGGCGGCCGCCGCCTCGGGCCGCCCGGCGCCCCGGTACGCGGCGATCGGCGTGGTGTTGGTGACGACGGCTTTGCTGCTCGTCTCCACCTTCGGGAAGTGGTAGACGCCGGTGGCCATCAGCTCGGTCAGCGTCGGCAGGAACATCGTGCGCGGGTAGGCGCCGGCGTCCTGCACCACCTCCAGCCGGAACGCGAGCACGGTGCCATCGCGGCGGCCGCCGATGGTCACGGTGTTCTGCTGCGCGCGGCCGTGCGTCATCGCGACCAGGTTCTCGCTGCGGGTCTCCACCCAGCGGATCGGCCTGCCGGACCGCTTGGACGCCCAGCCCAGCACCACCGACTCCGGATCGGTGCCGATCTTCGCGCCGAAGCCGCCGCCGACGTCCGGGGTGATGACGCGGACGTCGGCGGACTCGACCCCGAGCCCCTTCGCCACCACGGACCGGGAGATCTGCGCGTTCTGCGTGGACAGCCACAGCGTCAGCCGGCCGTCCTCGCCCCACGCGCAGGCCGCGCCGCGCACCTCCAGCGGCGCCGGGGCGACGCGCTGGTTGAGGATCGTCTGCGTGACGACGACCTCGCAGTCGTCGAACGCCTTGTCGTCGAACTCGCCGCCGGTGGTCTGCAGCAGGTTCGTGCCCTGGTCCGGAAACAGCACGGTCTCGTCGCTCAGCGCGCTGTCGATGCTCGCCACCACGTCGAGCGGGTCGTAGTCGACGTCCACCAGTTCGGCGGCGTCGGCGAGCTGGTAGCGCTCCTCGGTCAGCACGAGCGCGACGGGCTCCCCGACGTAGCGGACCACGCCGTCGGCGAGCCACGGTTCCACGACCGGCCCGGCCTTGTGCGGGGCGAGATCGAGGTCCGCGGCCGTGTAGACCGCGACGACCCCGGGCGCCTCCAGCGCGGCCGAGGTGTCGATCGAGGTGATGCGCGCGTGCGCGATCGGGCTGCGCACGAACACCGCGTGCACCGCGCCCGTCAGCGCCTCCACCCGCAGATCCTCGACGTAGGTCCCGCCCTGCGTGATCAGCTGCTGGTCCTCGATCCGGACCACCCTGGTGCCGACGATGCTCAAAACTGGCCTCCCACTACGGATACGTCGCGATCATGCCCGCTGGCGCGGCGGAAGTCACCCTCGGGTTCGCCCGGCGGAAGAAGTCGCTGGCAGGATCTTGGCGAACCTCTGCGGTTCTGCCACTCGTGCCGGCGGGCCTACCGGAGCACGCTCCAGGCATGCGGATGCTGAGCCGAATCCTCACCGGGCTCCGTGAGTTCGCCGCCACGCAGGCCGAGCTCGCCGAGCGCCGCAACCTGCTCGACCGGCCGTGGGAAGAGGAGTTCCTGCACTGGACCGCCGGCGGCGAGCTGCACGGAAAAGTCGTGCCACCGCGCGGACGCCACAGCACGACGCGGTCCGGCTGGTGCCCCGGGCACCAGCGCGCTAACGCAGATCCGCCAGGGATTCCGCGCGGAACTCCGCGGGGGTGCGGCCCGTCGCGCGCTTGAAGACCTGGCCGAAGTGGGACGCGCCGCGGAACCCCCAGCGCGCGGCGATCGCGGCGACCGGCACCGTGGCCAGCCGCGGGTCGGCCAGGTCGCGCCGGCAGCCCTCGACGCGCCGGGCGCGGATCCACGACGAGACCGTGGAACCGGTTCCCGCGAACAGGTTGTGCAGGTGCCGGGGCGAGATGTAGTGCGCGGCGGCGACCGCGGCCGGGCCCAGGTCCGGATCCCCCAGGTGCTCCTCGATCCACTCGCGCACGTGCGCCAGCAACACTTCGCGACGGCCGGGCAGCGTGCGCGTGCCGTGCAGCATCACCGTCACCAGGTCCATCACCGTGCGCACCGCGCGGGGGCCGTGCGGGCCCAGTGATGCCACGTTCCGGTTGAGGCTGAGCAGCATGCCCCACACGGTGGACGGCAGCCCGGGTTCACACTCGAAGGCGGTCGCGGTGATCCCGGGCGGCGGCGCGGGCAGGTACCGCTTGGGGAACCGGACGCACGTGGAGCGGTAGTCGTCGCTGGAGACGATCGTCGCCGGTCGCGCCGAGTCGTAGAGGGCGAAGTGGCCCGGTTCGAGGACCGCGACGCGCCCGTCCTGCGCCAGCCACAGCTTTCCGGACAGCTGCAGGGTCATCACGTAGAAGTCCGGCTCGTCCGGGGAGATCGTGGCCGCGTCGCGGTACGCGGCGTGCCGTCCGCTCTCCATGTCGACGAAGTTGACGTCGGCGAGCGGGCGGTTGCTGACGATCCCGGCGAACGCGCGCGGCCGCTCGCAGTCGAAGCGGAACCGCAGCACGCTGCGCTGCACGGCGTGCGTCCACGAGCCGAACTCGACCTTCGGCCCGGAGGCCGCGGGCGCCACGGCCACCACGTCCGCGAGTGACGTCATCGTCATCCCCACCGGTTGTGCGCGCATTCGACAGCGGTGTGCGCTCATCGCTCACGACGGGCGCCGTCCGCCGAATCTACCGTGCGGAGACCACCGCGGAAAACCTCAGTGTGGAGGCGTTTTCATGGCGTTCGTCGAAGGTTCCCACCACGTCACGCTGTCCGTCGCGGGCGCGCAGGAGGACGTGGACTTCCACGTCAAGGTGCTGGGCATGCGCCTGATCAAGCGCACGGTCCTGTTCGACGGCTCGCTGCCGATCTACCACCTGTACTACGCCAACGCGGCCGGTGATCCCTCCAGCGTCGTCACCACGTTCCCCTGGGCGCAGGCCGGTTTCCGCGGCAAACGCGGCACGAACCAGGCGCGCGAGGTGCTGCTGTCGGTGCCGCACGACTCGCTGGACTACTGGCACCGGCGCCTGACCGAGCACGACGTCGAGGTGAGCGACGTCGAGGTGTTCGGGCAGCGGCGGCTGGCGTTCCGGCACCCGTCGGGCATCGAGTACTTCTTCGTGGGCAACACCGGCGACGACCGGGTCGGGCACGCGGGGTACGGCGTGCCGCCGGAGTGCGCGATCCACGGCATCCACGGCGTGGGCGTCCACGTCGCGACGCCGGACCGCATGGTGGAGTTCGCCCAGGAGTCGTTCTTCGCCCAGGGCCGTCTCGCCGAGGAGGGCGACCGGGCCGCGCTGCGGATCGGCGACGCCAAGCACGGCAACCACCTCGAGCTGGTCGTGAACCGCACCGACGAGCAGGGCACCTGGGGCTACGGCGCGGGCACCTACCACCACTTCGCCTGGAACGTGGGCAACCTGCGCAACCAGGACGAGGTCAAGTTCGACATCGAGGGCCGCGGCTACACCGACATCTCCGAGCTGAAGGACCGCAAGTACTTCAAGAGCGTCTACGTCCGCACCCCGGGCGGCGCGTTGTTCGAGCTGGCGGTGACGCATCCGGAAGGCGGCTGGACGTGCGACGAGTCGCCGCGGGAACTGGGCACGCGCTTCCAGCTGCCGGAGCAGTTCGAGCACCGCCGCGAGGATCTTGGCCCGGCTCGAACCGATCGAGATCTGACATGGCGGCACCACACGTGACGGGTGGCCACGAGGTCACCGTGCGACGGGGGCAGTTCTGGGTTCCGGGCGAACGGGTGAACACGAGCGGCGGGACCGTGCAGCGGGCGCCGATGTTCGTGCAGTGGGAGGCGCCGCCGGAGGTGTCCCGGCCGTTCCCGCTGGTGCTGGTGCACGGCGGCGGCGGTCAGGGCACCGACTGGACCGGCACCCCGGACGGGCGGCCGGGCTGGGCGACGCGGTTCGTCGAGGCCGGGTTCGCGGTGTACGTGGTGGACCGGTGCGGGCACGGGCGTTCGCCGTACCACCCGGACGTCGTGGCGCCGATGGGCGCACGTTCCCGTACGAGGCGGCGCGGGCGTTGTTCCTGCCCGCGGACCGGCGGGACGAGCAGGTCCAGTGGACCTACGGCGAGGCGGAGGCCGACCAGCTGCTGTGCCCGATGGGCCCGCTGCCGGCGGATCTCGCGGAGTCGCAGCGGATGGACGCCGACCGGCTGGGCCGGTTGCTGGACGTCACCGGCCCCGCGGTGCTGGTGACCCACTCCGCGGGCGGCCCGGTGGGGTGGCTGGCGGCGGACGCGCGGCCGGATCTGGTGGTGGCGATCGTGGCGGTCGAACCGGCCGGGCCGGCGTTCGCCTCGATTCCCGGGATGGGGTCGCTGGACTGGGGGCTGACCGCGGCGCCGATCACCTACGCGCCGCCGGTCGCCGCGGCGGCCGAGGTGCGCGCCGGGATGCGGATCCCGGCGCTGGACGGTAAACCGGTCGTGGTCGTGACCGGCGGCGCGTCGGCGTTCGCGGATTTCGCGCCACAGGTGGTGGATTTCCTGCGCGGCGCGGGCGCCGATGCGGTGCGGCTGCACCTGCCCGACCACGGCGTCAAGGGCAACGGGCACGGGCTGATCTTCGAAGCCAACTCGGACGAGACGGTGCGGCCGGTCATCGACTGGATCCGCGGACTGGAGGGGATGGACGCATGAGCCTGCACGTCAGCGACGAGTTCGACGGGTTGATGGCGCGCCTGGACGAGGCCGCGCCGGTGCTCGCCGCGAACGCCGAGAAGGGCGAGGAACTGGGGCGGCTCACCGACGAGGTCGCGCAGGTGCTGCACGAGACGGGCGCGCTGAAGATCGGGATCCCGCGGGACCTGGGCGGGTACGAGTTCTCGCCGCGGCAGGTCATCGAGACGATCGCGAAGATCGCCTACTCGGACGCGTCGGCCGGGTGGTCGTTCATGGCGTTGCAGATGGTCACCGGCACCACGGCCGCCTACCTCGGCGAGGAGGCCGCGGCGGAGTTGTTCCCGGACGTGCGCGGCAACCGGTACGCGCTGATGGCGGGGCAGGGCACGCGGCTGGGCAAGGCGGTGCGGGCCGACGGCGGGTACGTGATCAACGGGCGGTGGAGCTTCGCGTCCGGGATCTCGATGGCCACGCACATCCACACGGCGGCGCTGTGCGAGGAGACCGGGCAGGCGCTGATCTTCACGTTCCCCAAGGAGCAGGCCACGCTCGCCGGCAACTGGGACGTGATGGGGCTGAAGGCGACCAGCAGCATCGACTACGTGTGCGAGGACGTGTTCGTGCCCTCGACGCACGTGTACGAGATCACCACGATGGCACCCCGCCACGGCGGCGCGATCTACCGGATGGGGCTGGCGAACATGGCCGGCGTGTGCCACACGGGGTGGGCGCTCGGGGTGGGGCGCCGGATGCTCGACGAGATGCGGGCGCTCGCCGTGCGGAAGTCCGGGACGCCGGGCGCGTCGGTGGACACCGGGCAGTTCCACGCGGAGTACGCGCAGGCGGAGGCGGCGGTGCGCGCGGCGCGGGCGTGGGCGATGGAGGTGTGGGAGGCCAACGAGGCGACCCTGGACGGTGGCTCGCTGCTGACCACGGAGCAGGAGACGCTGACCCGGCTGATGCTGAACCACACGACGTGGTCGGTGCACGCGGCGGGCCAGACGGTCTACAAGTGGGCGGCCACGGCGGCACTCCGGCGGGGCGACCTGCAGCGGTTCTTCCGGGACCTCCACGCGGGGACGCAGCACATCACGTCGGGGCCGGTGGTGCTGCAGAACTGCGGCCGCCTGCTGGCCGGCCTGGCGCCGGAGGCGCACTGGGAGTTCCTGGAGCTGACGGACTGACGGCGGCGAGCACGCCGCGCCGGTCGGCGCGACGTGACGAACGGCAAGACGGCGCCCCGGCCGCCGAGCGCGCTGCGCGCGCCCGCGCGCCGCAGGGCGGGCACGCGACGGACGGTGGGGTGGCCGCTCCCCGCGGCGTGTCGGTCACGCCCGCCACCGCCAGCCCCTCCGGCAGCGGCGCTGGCCGGCGGCGCGTCAGCCACGCGGCGGATTTTCGCCGGGTCGGGGCAGCGCATCCGCCGCTCTGGCGGCGCATTCGCTGCCCCCGGCAGCGCGTCAGCCACTCCGCGGAGTACCACGCCCCAGCGGCGCGTTCGCCACCCCAGCGGCGCGTTCGCCACCCCAGCGGCGCGTTCGCCACCCCAGCGGCGCGTTCGCCACCCTGGTGGCGCGTTCGCCACCCCAGCAGCGCATTCGCCACCCCAGCAGCGCATTCGCCACCCCAGCAGCGCGTTCGCCACCCCAGCGGCGCGTTCGCCACCCCGGCGGCGCGTTCGCCGCCCCGGCGGCGCGTTCGCCGCCCCGGCGGCGCGTTCGCCGCCCTGGTGGCGAATGTTCCGCCCCAGCCGCGCGTCAGCCACTCCGCCGCAGTGCCCGCCACGCCGGGCGGCGCGCTCGCCCCTTCCAGCGGCGTCTCCGCCACCCCCGCGATCGTGCCGGCCACCGCGCGGCGTGTCAGCCCCCAGCCGCTACGGGCAGAGCCGGAAGTGCGTCGTCAGGCGATGCTGGTCGTCGGTCACGTGGAAGGCCAGCGCGGGCGGCCGGTCATGGTCGAGCGGTCCGCCCTCGGCCCAGCCCGCCTCCCCGCCCGTCTCCCACGGCAGCGTCAGCGAAGACACCACCCCGGGCGCCACCACCACCGGCCGCCCGGCGAAGGTCGTCACCGCGGGCGTGTGCGCGTGCCCGCAGAACCGCCCCACCACGTCCGGGTGCCGCGCGACCCCCGCCGCCAGCCGCGCCCGCTCGTGCTACCCGATACCTGTCTCCTATAGACA
>NZ_PQHW01000062.1 GCF_003385215.1 Amycolatopsis thermalba
GTCGGCAGCGGCTTCATCTGCGCCGCCATGCTCGCCGTGTCCTGCCGGCTGAAGTTGCCGGTCAGCCACACCGCGAAGCCCAGCACGGCGGCCGCGGCCAGGCCGATCGCCAGGGAAACTGTCAGCGATTTCGCTTTGGATCTATGTCGACCCACCATTTCGGAAGATCACCATTTTCGGGGAGGGGACTTGTTTCGGCCGTTCGGGGGATGGCCGTCCGTGAGATTACGAATAGGACACGGAAAAGTCACCAATCCGTGGTCATGGACACAGATCAACTGCGCAGAAAAACGGCCCGCCGGCGCACCGGCGGGCCGCTGACCAGCTGGGATCAGCCCAGCGCGGCGAGCACGAGAACGGCGATCAGGGTGATGGCGGTGGCCAGGCCGGTGATCCAGGCGCGCTGGGCCGGCGACAGGGCGGGCGTGCTGTTCATGGCGAACCTCGCGGTGATCAGGGACTTCTGCGCGTACAGCGCCCGCGTACCCGTGGTCGTTACCGCGCCGAACCAGACGTGACCGAAATCACTCCTGTGGCCCTCGGTGGCGGGCCGTGTACCAGAACACCGCGCCCGCCGCGGCGATCATCAACCCGAACGACAGCGTCCCGACGACCACCGCGCGCGTCTCGCTCGGCGGTTCGGCGGCGACCCCGGTGGACGAGACCGCCGACGCGGTTCCGGCCAGCACTCCCAGCAACACGGCGACGGCGGCCCCCACGGCGGCCAGTCGCGCGACAACCTTCCTCATGATGCGTTCCCTCCATCCGGGGAACGCACGAGACCGGCTCCGATGTTGCCGGTCCGGCCTAGATCACAGCGCGTCGATCGTGCCGTCGATCCGCTCGGCGAGCGACACGTCCTTCGCGGTGATCCCGCCCGCGGAGTGCGTGCTGCACCGGAACGTCACGGTGCGCCACCGGATGTCCATGTCCGGGTGGTGGTTCACGTTCTCGGCGATTTCCGCGACCCGGTTGACCACGGCAATGGCCTGCGGGAAGTCGGCGAGTTCGGCCGTGCGCTCCAGCGCGTCGCCCGCGCGCTGCCAGTACGGCAGCTTGTTCAGGGCCTCGGAGATCTCGGTTTCGCTCAGTAGTTCCGCCATGTGCTCCATGGTGGTACGGGGGCGGGTACGCTGCACGGTTGCCACGGGAGTCCGGGTCCACCGGGCTGAGAGGCGGGTTCGCCCCGCGACCGTTCGCACCTGATCCGGATCATGCCGGCGCAGGGAGGGCCCCGACCTTTCTCGCCGGAACGAGCGAGGAGTGGTCATGAAATTCCGCACGGGCGTCCTGGTCGGCCTGGTCTCCGCCCTGACCGCGGGCTGCACGCTGGCCGGCAACGACGCGGAAGACGGCCCGGCCACGGTCACGCTGGTCACCCACGACTCGTTCGCCGCGCCGCAGCAGGTCCTGGACGCCTTCCAGCAGCAGACCGGCATCACGATCAACGTCGTGAAGAAGGGCGACGCGGGCGCGCTCACCAACACCCTGGTCCTCACGAAGGCCAACCCGATCGGCGACGCGGCCTTCGGCGTGGACTCGACCTTCGCCTCGCGCGCGCTCGCCGAGGGCGTCTTCGCGCCCTACACCAGCCCCGAGGCCGACCGCGGCCCGCAGCGCTACGCCGTGGACTCCGAGCACCGCCTGTCCGCCGTCGACCTGGGCGACGTGTGCGTGAACATCGACACCACCTGGTTCGCCGAACGCGGCATCCCGGAGCCGGCGACCTACGACGACCTGGTCAAGCCCGAGTACAAGGACCTGCTGGTGGTGGAGAACCCGGCCACCAGCTCGCCCGGCCTGGCGTTCCTGCTCGGCACCATCGCCCGCTACGGCGAGCAGAACTGGCAGAACTACTGGACCCGCCTCAAGGACAACGGCATGCGCGCCGTCGCCGGCTGGGAGGAGGCCTACGGCCAGGACTTCTCCGGCTCCTCCGGCAAGGGCCCGCGCCCGGTCGTGGTGTCCTACGCCTCCTCGCCGGCCGCGGAGATCGGTGAGGACGGCAAGCCGCGCACCAAGGCGCTGCTGGACACCTGTTTCCGCCAGGTCGAGTACGCCGGTGTGCTGGCCGGCTCGCCCAACGCGGCCAACGCCCAGAAGGTGATCGACTTCCTGCTGTCCCAGCAGTTCCAGGCGACGGTGGCGGAGAACATGTACGTCTACCCGGCGCGCGAGGGCGTGGCGTTGCCCGCGTCCTGGACGACGGCCGCCCCGCTGCCGCAGAACCCGGCGAGCCTGCCCGCCGAGACGGTGCAGGCCGGGCGTGAGCGGTGGATCGAACAGTGGCGCTCCTTGCTCGGCCAGTGACCAGCACTCGGCCACTGAGCCGCACCGGGCTCGGGCTGGCGGCACTGGCCGTGCTGCCGCTCGGGTTCCTGGTGGTCTTCTTCGCCTGGCCGGTCGGGGCGATCCTGCGGCTGGGCTTCGTCGACGGCGAGGTGCTCGCGGCACTGGCCGAGGGCGAGACGTGGCGGCTGGCCTGGTTCACCGTCGCGCAGGCCGCCGGATCGACGCTGATCGCGGTGGTCGCCGGGCTGCCGGTCGCGTTCCTGCTGGCGCGCGTGCGGCTGCCCGGGGTCGCGGTGGTCCGGACGCTGGTGCTGGTCCCGTTCGTGCTGCCCACCGTGGTGGTGGGCCTGGCGTTCCGGGCACTGTGGACGGACGGCGGCTGGATCTCCATCGCGCTGGCCAACGCGTTCTTCAACGTCGCCGTCGTCGGCCGCACGGTCGCCGGGCTGTGGGCGGTGCTCGACACGCGGGCCGAGGACGCCGCCCGCGCGCTGGGCGCGTCCCGCTGGCGGGCGTTCCGCTCGGTGACGCTGCCCGCGCTGATGCCGGCGATCACGTCCGCGGCCGCGGTGGTGTTCCTGTTCTGCGCCACCAGTTTCGGCGTGGTGCTGATCCTTGGCGGCGCGCGGTACCGGACGCTGGAGACCGAGATCTACCTGCGCACCGAGAACCTGCTGGACCTGACCGGCGCGGCGGCGCTGTCGCTGGTGCAGATCGCCGCCGTCCTGGCCGCGCTGCTGCTCGGCGCCGCGGCCCGCAAGCGCCGGGAGAGCGCGCTCCGGCTGCGGTCGAGGCGGGAGACCGCCCGGCGCCCGGTCGGCGGGGAGTGGGCCGTCGTCGGCGCCGCGGTCGTCGTGCTCGGCCTGCTGCTGACCCCGATCGTCGCGTTGCTGGTGCGCTCGGTGTCCACCGCGGACGGCTGGAGCCTGGCCGGCTACCGGGCGCTGTCGAGCACCGGCAACGACGGCACGCTCCAGGTCTCCGGCTGGGAGGCGGCGCTGAACTCGCTGCGCACCGCCACCGACGCGACGGTGCTGGCGATGGTCATCGGGGTGTCGGCGTCGGTGCTGCTGGTCGCGTTGCGCCGCGCACCGGGACGGCTCGCGCGCGGGGTCGGCGAGTCGATGGACGCCGCGCTGATGCTGCCGCTCGGCGTGTCCGCGGTGACCGTCGGGTTCGGCTACCTCATCACGCTCGACGCGCTGCCCGGCGATCTGCGCCGGTCGCCGCTGCTGGTGCCGCTCGCGCAGGCGCTGGTGGTGATCCCGCTGGTGATCCGCACGGTGCTGCCGGTGGTCCGCTCGATCGACGACCGGCTGCGCCAGGCCGCCGCCACCCTCGGCGCGAGCCCGGCCCGCGTGTGGCGCGAGATCGACGTGCCGCTGACCTTCCGCGCGGTGGTCGCGGCGGCCGGGTTCGGATACGTGGTCGCGCTCGGCGAGTTCGGCGCGACGAGCTTCCTGGCGCGCCCGCAGACGCCGACGCTGCCGGTCGCGATCGCGGCGCTGATCGCGCGGCCGGGACAGCTCAACAACCAGATGGCGTACGCCGCGTGCGCCCTGCTCATGCTGGTCACCGCGGCCGCGGTGATCGTGATCGACCGGCTCGCGTCCGGCCGGGTTGGGGAGTTCTGACGATGGCGTTGACCGTGTCCGGCCTGACCGTGCGGTACGGCGGTTTCACCGCCGTGTCGGGCGTGGACCTGGAGACCGCCGACGGCGAGGTGCTCGCGCTGCTCGGCCCGTCCGGTTCCGGGAAGTCGACGCTGCTGCGCGCGATCACCGGCCTGGAGCCGATCACCGCGGGCAGCGTGCGCTGGGACGGCGCCGACCTGGCCCGGGTGCCGGTGCACAAGCGCGGGTTCGGCCTGGTGTTCCAGGACGGCCAGCTGTTCCCGCACCGGGACGTGGCAGGCAACATCGCGTTCGGGCCGCGGATGCACGGGATGCCGGCGGCCGGGCGCGCGGAGCGGGTGAGCCGGCTGCTCGACCTGGTCGGCCTGGCCGGCTACCAGAAGCGGCGGGTGACCGAGCTGTCCGGCGGTGAGGCGCAACGGGTCGCGCTGGCCCGCGCGCTCGCGCCGGAGCCCCGCCTGCTGCTGCTCGACGAGCCACTGTCCGGTTTGGACGCCGGGCTGCGGGAACAGCTGGCCGTGGACCTGGCCGAGATGCTGCGCAGCGCGAAGATCACCGCGCTGCTCGTCACGCACGACCAGGAGGAGGCGTTCACGCTCGCCGACCGCGTCGCCGTGCTGCAGGCGGGGAAGATCCGCCAAGCCGGGGCCGTGCGCGAGGTGTGGCGCCGTCCGGCCGACGAGAACGTGGCGCGCTTCCTGGGCGTCATCACGGTCGTCGACGGCCGGGCGGCGGACGGGATCGTGCGCTGCCCGTTCGGCGAGGTCGCCGTGCCCGAGGCGCTCGACGGGCCGGTCCGGCTGGGCCTGCGCCCCACCGGCCTTAGGCTGGCAAGCGCCGGGATCGCCGGCGAGGTGCTGAGCAAGGTGCACCGCCGCGACAACGTCCGCCTCTCCGTCCGCACCGGTGCCGGCGTGCTCGACGCGGTCGCGGCGGTGTCCGCCGACGTCAACCCGGGTGACGAGATCCACCTCGCCCTCGACCCGGACGGGGTGGCCCTGGTCGGCTAACCGTCCTTCGTGGACAGCCGCGCGTAGGCCAGGGACAGGCCGATCACGACGTAGCACGCGGCCCGGATGGCGCCCTCGCCCAGCTGGTCGGCCGGGATCGGGTCGCGCAGGATGTCCGCGATCGCCGTCCAGGACTGCGGCAGCAGGAACGGGTGCAGCCAGTCCACCGCCGAGAGCAGGAGCAGCACCGACGACACCACGACGCCGGCCAGTATCGACACCACCACGAGCATCGGGTGCTCGGTGCACGCCGAGATCGCCAGCGCGATCGCCGCGACCGCCCACAGCTGCAGCGTCACCCACGCCGCCGCCAGCGCCACCCGGCCCATCGCGTCCACAACGGACAGCGTGTTGCCGGACAGCGTGAACAGCGAACCGGTCCCGTTGATCACCAGCCCGGTCGCCATCGCGACCACGGCCATCAGCAGCGCCGCGGCCAGCGTGAACGTCGCCACCCCGAGCGCCTTCATCATCAGCAGCCTGCCCCGGCTCACCGGCGCGAGCAGCAGCCCGCGCAGTGTGCCCACGGACGATTCACCGGCGAGCGCGTCCCCGGCCGACATCGCCGTGATCAGCGGCAGCATCAGGTTCAGCGTCACGCCGAGCGTGGCCAGCGGCGGGACCAGCGCGTTCCCGGCCGCGGACGTCAGCAGCGAGTCGTTGCCGCCACCGCCGCCGGGCTGGGCGTCGTTGTTCGCCGCGATGGTCAGCCCGATCCCGATGATCACCGGGATCAGCGCGAGCAGGCCCAGCACGATCAGGGTGCGCGGGCGGCGGAAGATCCACCGCAGCTCGGCGCGGTAGAGCCGGTGGAACGGCACACTCCACCGTTCCACCGGCGTCGCGTCCAGTGTCGCGGTCATGCCGCCCCCTCGTCCACATCCGGCAGGCGACCGGTTTCGGAATCCCGCTGCGTCAGCCGCGCGAACAGGTCCTCCAGCCCGGTGCGGGCCCGCTTCGCCTCGTGCACGGACACCCCGGCCCGCACGAGCGTCTCGATCACCTGCGGCGCGGTCGCCGCGCTCAGGTCCGCCCGCACGCCCTCCGGCGTGAGCCGGCCGGGGATGCGGTTGTCGCGCAGCGCGGTGAGCGCCTGGTCACCGTCCGGAGTGGACACGACCAGCGACGGCGTGCCGGACTCCAGCAGCTCGTCCAGCTCGCCCTGCGCCACCACCGTGCCGTCGTGCAGGACGGCCACGTGCGTGCAGGTCGCCTCGACCTCGGCGAGCAGGTGCGAGGACACCAGCACGGTGACGCCCTCGGCGTGCAGCTCGCCGATGATCCGGCGGATCTCCCGCGTGCCCGCCGGGTCCAGGCCGTTGGTCGGCTCGTCCAGCACCACCATCCGCCGCGGCACGAGCAGCGCCGAGGCGAGCCCCAGCCGCTGCTTCATGCCCAGCGAGTACCCCCGGTAGCGCCGGTGCGCCGCGTGCCCCAGCCCGACCCGCTCCAGCGCGTCCTCGACCGCGCGGGGGATGGCCGCCGACGACAGCCGCGGCTCGGCGGCGGCGACGCGGCGAAGGTTCTCCCGCCCGGACAGGAACGGGTGGAAGCCCGGCCCCTCGACCAGCGCGCCGACGTCCGGCAACGCCCGCTGCGCGCCCTCCGGCATCCGCCTGCCGAGCAGTTCCACCTCGCCCTCGGTCGGGCGGACCAGGCCGAGCAGCATCCGGATCGTGGTGGTCTTGCCCGAGCCGTTCGGCCCGAGCATGCCCAGCACCGCGCCCTCCGGCACGTCCAGATCGACCTGGTCCACCGCGACCGCGGTCCGGTACACCTTGCGCAACCCCCTGGTCCGCGCGGCCAGTGCCGGACCCGCGGTGGGCGCTTCGACCGAAGCGCCCACCGGCAGTGTCTCCGTCATTTCGCTCCCAGAGCCTCGACCAGCACCTGCTCCGGCACCGCGCCGGCGGCGAAGCGGCCGTCGTCGGTGATCAGGGCGGTGCCGACCTTCGTGGTGATCACGTAGCCGGTGCCGAACGCGCCGCTGACCGGCTTGCCGAACTGCGCCAGCAGGGCCTTCGGGTCGACGCTGTCGCCGCGCTCACCCTGCTGCGGCGCGAGCGCGTCGGCCGGGAACGTGCCGGTGACGACGCTGTCCCACCCGTCGCCGCTGACCTGGACCGCGTTCTCCAGGTCCCGCTGCTCCGGGCGGTCGGCGGGCACCTGCTCCTCGGTCACCTTCGCGCCCTGCGGCGGCGTGAACTGGAACTCGCTCGCCGGCTGCGGCGCGAACGCGATGTCGCTGAACGCGACCTGGAACGCCGGGTCGGAGGTGCCGTAGGTCATCACGGCCAGCCGCAACGGGACCCGCTTCTCGGCGTCGACCGCGACGCGCACCTCGCGCAGCAGCGTGCGCTCGGTCGGCTTCGGCGTCAGCACCAGCTCGTAGACCGGCCGGCCGGCCACCCGGGCCGTCCCCTCGACGGTCACGGTGCTGCTCTCCCGCACCTTCGCGAGCAGCTGCGCCGTCGCCGTCGCCGGGTCGCTCAGCTCGTACTCCCCGGGCTTCTGCAGCGCCTCGGGCGGCACGGTGACCTTCGTCGCCGCGTTCTCCGCCGAGTCGTACGTCCACACGGTCGCGCCGTTGCGGACCACGGTGTGCTCGCTCGCGCCCTGCTCGATGGCCAGTTTGCTGTTGCCCGCCCCGTCGTTGTAGACGCGGGCCGCGTCGATGTCCAGGCTCGTGCCACCCGGCAGGGTCGAGACCGGCAGGCCCAGGTTGTTGTCCACCTCGACCGTGCCGGCCAGCGCCGGCGTCTTGGTGGTGACCACCGACTGCACCAGCTCCTCCGCGCTGATCGCCGGCAGCTCCGGGGCCTCGCCCGCGGTGGCCGGCATCGCGAGCCACGCGAGCCCGGCGGCGCCGAGCGCGGACCCCGTGACCGCCGCGGTGATGGCCTTCGTCTTCGGCTGCATTTCGCTCTCCCTGTGTCGGCGAGCACCAGTGTGCTCTTTCCCCGCCGCTGACACTCCTCCGTCGGCCCTGAGATGGACCTGAGATGCTGAGAGACCGCTGAGAGCGCGCGCCCGAGCTGGAAAAACCGGGCATGCTTGTCAATCGTGAACCCTCGGATTCTCGTGGTGGACGACGAGCCCGGCGTGCGCAAGGCGCTGCACCGCGGACTGCGGGCGGAGGGCATGGACGTGGTCACCGCCCCCGACGGCCCGAGCGGCCTGCGCCTGGCGCAGACCGGGTCGTTCGACGTGCTGCTGCTGGACATCATGCTGCCCGGCCTGTCCGGGTACCGGGTGCTGCAGGCGCTGCGCGCGCAGGGCATCACCACGCCGGTGCTGATGGTCTCGGCCAAGGACGGTGAGGTCGACCAGGCCGACGGGCTCGACCTGGGCGCCGACGGCTACCTGGTCAAGCCGTTCTCGTTCGTCGTGCTGGTCGCGCAGATCCGCGCCGTGCTGCGGCGCGCCGCCACCGAGGGGACGCGCGGGCCGCTGCGCATCGGGGGTCTCGTCGTCGACCGCGCCACCCGCGAGGTGCGCTGGCACGACGAGCCGGTGGCGTTGAGCCCGCGCGAGTTCAGCCTGCTCGAGGTGCTGGTCGGGCGCGCCGGAACGGTCGTCACCAAGGACGAGCTGCTGCGCGCGGTGTGGGGTGACGAGCAGGCGGCGACCCGCAACGTCGTCGAGGTCTACGTCGGGTACGTGCGCCGCAAACTCGACGCGGTCGGCGCGGGCGCGCTGGTGCGGACCGTGCGCGGGCACGGCTACCTGGCCTCCGACGCGGCGCTGGACGAGGTCCTGCCCGGGTGAGCTTCCTCCGCCGGTGGTGGGAACGCCGGTCCATGCAGTTCCGGATCACGGCGCCGGCCGCCGCGGTCACGCTGGCGTTCCTGCTCGGACTCGCCGTCGTCGCCGGGCGCGGGCTCGGGCCGCTGCGGGACTCCTCCGTGGACACCGAACTGGCCGAGGCGCTCGGCCCGGCGGTCGCGACCGTGTCCGCGGGAGGGCTGCCCGGGCCGCCGGACGGCGTGGTCCTGCGCGTGCTCGACACCGCGGGCGCCCCGGTCGACGGCGGTCCGGCGCCCCCGCTCGGGCCGGGTGACGTGCGTGCGCTCAAGGCCGGGCAGCCGGTGACCGTGGACCGGATGCGGTGGCTGGGCGCGGTGGCGACCGCGCCGGACGGGCAGCTGCGGCTGGTCGCCGCCGGCACCGGGCTGGTGGGCCAGCGGGCGGCCGTGCAGAAGGCGGCGACCTGGCTGCTGTGGGCCGCGGGGCTCGGCGCGGCGCTCGCCGCGGTCGCGACCTGGCTGGTGGTGCGGTTCGCGCTGCGGCGGGTGAGCCGGCTGCGCCGGACGGTCCGCGTGCTGCGGCCGGGGGAGCGGGTGCCGTTGCCCGAGGCCGACGACGAGCTGCGTGCGCTGGCGGCGGACTTCAACGCGCTGCTGGCGCGGCAGGAGGAGGCGGCCCAGCGGCTGCGGCGGTTCACCGGGGACGCCGCGCACGAGCTGCGCTCACCGGTCGCGTCGATCCGCGTGCAGGCCGAGGTGGCCGTCGCCAACCCCGATCCGGAGCTGGCGCAGGAGACGCTGGCCGACATCCTCGCCGAGGCCGAGCGGTTGTCCGCGCTGCTGGACGGGCTGCTGACGCTGGCCCGGTCCGACGCCGGGGAGCTGCCGCCCGCCGAGGCGGTCGAACTGCTCACCGAAGCGCGCGCGGCCGCGGACCGCCTGCCGCCCGGATCGCCCGCGGTGCGCGTGACGGGCGTGGTCGGGCAGGCGTGGGCGCACGCGGCGCACTCCGAGGTCGAGCTGGTGCTGAACAACCTGCTGCGCAACGCCTGCCGGTACGCCTCGTCGCAGATCGTCGTGTCGGTGCTGCCCGGGCACTCCACCGTGCGGGTGGTGGTGGACGACGACGGGCCGGGCATCCCGCCCGAGCACCGCGACCGGGTGTTCGACCGGTTCTACCGCGTCGGCGACGACCGGGCGCGCACCTCCGGCGGCACCGGGCTCGGGTTGGCGATGGTCGCCGAAACCGTGCGGCGGCGCGGCGGGCGGGTGTCGGTGGGCGAGTCCCCCGAGGGCGGTGCCCGCTTCCAGATCGTGTGGCGGTCGGCCGGTAACGTCTCCACCTCGTGAAGGTGATCGTGGGAGCGGCCATCGTGCGGGGCCGGTCCCTGCTCGCCCAGCAGCGCGCGTATCCGCGTGAGGTGGCGGGCCTGTGGGAGCTGCCCGGCGGCCGGGTCGAGCCGGGTGAGTCCGAAGTGGACGCCCTGCGGCGGGAGTGTCGCGAGGAGCTCGGGGTGGAGGTCGCGGTCGGCGCCCGGGTCGGCCCGGACGTGCCGTTGCGGGCCGGGCTGGTGCTGCGCGTGTTCACCGCCTCGCTGACCGACGAGCGCGCCCGGCCGGAGGCGCTGGACCACAAGGCGCTGCGCTGGCTCGACGAGGCGGGCCTGGACAGCGTCCAGTGGCTGCCCGCGGACCTGGAACTGCTCCCCGACCTGCGGCTGCTGCTGCGCTGAGTCAGCGTCCAGGATGCCCGGCGTGGCGTCGTGGGTGAGGGTCCAGCGCAGCGCAGGTAGGCGAGGGGACCCGCCAGCACGTCCCGGTCCCCTTGACCGGTCCTCTGCGGGCGGTCACGACGGCGCGTGATGGGAGGCGTGGCCGCCACCCCTGGCACGGGCGCTCCTCGCGGGCACGGAAAGTTGCCGGATCAGCAATCCCGGGTCACATGCCCGCGCCGACGAGCCGCATCGCCGAGGTCAGGCGGTGCTCGCCGCGTTCGGCGGCCCGGTGCGCGCCTTCCTTGCGGATCCGGGCCAGCTCCGCCGGGTCCGCCAGCAGCTCCAGCGTCCGCTCCCGGATCGGGCGCAGCGTCTCGATCACCGCCTCCGCCACGGCCTCCTTCAGCTCGCCGTACGACGCGAACTCCGCCGCCACGTCCTCCGGCGGCGCGCCCCGGCAGCCGGCCAGGATCTCCAGCAGGTTGGCGACCCCGGGGCGCTCCTCCGGCGCGTACGCGACCCCGCTGAACCCGTCCGTCACCGCGCGGCGCACCTTGCGGCGGATCAGGTCGGGCTCGTCCAGCACGAACACCACCCCGGCCTCCTCCCGCGCCGACTTCGACATCTTCCGCGCCGGGTCGGACAGGTCCCGCACCCGCGCGCCCGTCGGCGGCAGCACCGACCGCGGCACCGTGAACACCTCGCCGTAGGTGCTGTTGAACCGCCGGGCCAGCGCGCGGGCCAGCTCCACGTGCTGGTTCTGGTCCTCGCCCACCGGGACCTCCGCCGCGCCCTGCAGCAGGATGTCGGCGGCCATCAGCACCGGGTAGGTCAGCAGGCTCAGCCGCACGCCCGGCTGGCCGCTGCCCTTCTCCTTGAACTGGATCATCCGCGCGGCCTCGCCGTAGCTGCAGGTGCACTCCAGGATCCAGGTGAGCGCGCCCAGCTCGCGGGACAGGTCCGACTGCACGAACACGCGCTCGGCGGGGATCCCGGCCGCCACCAGGACGGCCAGCATCTCGCTGGTCCGCCCGCGCAGCTTCGCCGGGTTGTGGGTGGTCGTCATGGCGTGCAGGTCGGACACGAAGTACAGGTCGTCCGGGCCGCCGTCGGTCACCCAGCGCTGGATCGCGCCCAGGTGGTTGCCGAGGTGGGTGTGGCCGGACGGGGTGATCCCGGAAATTCGCATCGGTGGTGTCCTCGGGTCGGTGGCCACCCCCGCCACGGCCCCCGGGAACGACGAAGGCCGCCTGCGCGGGCGGCCTCGTCGTGGGTGCTGGTGTCAGCGCACGTCGGTGGGACCGCCTGCCGGCGGCCACCAGAAGTTCGCGATCGTGCGCACACCAGCAGCGTAGCAGCGGCCGAAAGTAATATCCACATTGCCTTCCGGAAAGCAATTCTTTGGAATGTCGAACCGGTGTCGCGCAGATTACTGGCAAATGGCTGAGAATCATTTCCCGGGGGCCGTTCCCGGGGCTACCGTGAAGGTATGTACATCGTGCTGATCGACTACACGGCCCCGGTGGAGGAAGTCGACTACTACCTGGCTGACCACGCGAAATGGCTGGACCGGCACTTCCGGTCAGGCGAGTTCCTGACCGCCGGGCGGCGCACGCCGCATTCCGGCTGCGTCATCATCACGCGGCCGATGCCCCGCGTGAAACTGGAGGCGATCCTCGCCTCGGATCCGTTCCACCTGCGCCGGCTGGCGCGGCACGAAATCGTCGAATTCGGCGCCACCCGCACCGCGCCGGAACTCCGCCTGGTGAACGAAGCGCTGGCCGTCTAGGTGTACTCGGCCAGGACGGGTGCTGGACCCGTTGACGTTCGACGACGTCCATTCCCTGGCCGATGACCACTCCCGGCTGGCCTGCTCCGCGATCCTGCCCGACGACAAAGGCGCGACGTGCCCTGCCTTCCTTCGCCCGTCGCGGCATCCCCGGATCGAGCGGTTGATGACCGGCAACGCCTGGGCCTACCGCTGGTCCCTACGCCAGACTGCGCCGAGCACGGCATCCGCCAGAGGTTCGTCAAACCCCACTGCCCCTGGCAAAACGGCAAAGTCGAGCGCTACCACCGCACCCTGCACACCGAGTGGGCCTACCGGCAGGGTCTTCACCAGCAACACCCAACGAGCAACCGCACTTGCACCCTGGCTCAAGCACTACAACACCCAACACCGCCGCGGCGCACTCGGCAGCCACCCATCACCAGCCGACTGCCACCAACCTGATGGCCAAGTACACCTAGGCCGCCTTCTTCAGGTCCGCCTTCGCCCGCTGGAGTGCGAGGACCGGGCACTTCTTGCAGCGCGGCTTCGACCGGCAGCACTTCTTCTTGACCTTGCCGGCCTTCATGAGCTTGCGGACCACCTTGCGCGGGTCCGCGTCCTTCTTGCCCAAACCACCACTCCACAGCTCCGAGGTGCCCTTAGGTTAGGTGACCTAAGTGATCATCCACCGTGGCCCTGGTCACAATGTGGTACCGGGTATCCTGAACGGGATCGCGTATGCCAAAGCGGGCCCGCGATTCATCCCTTCGAAATGTTCAGGAGCCCTCGCGTGCCCACAGCAACCGCCGAGAAGGTCCGCACCGACCTCCGCAACGTCGCCATCGTCGCGCACGTCGACCACGGCAAGACCACCCTGGTCGACGCCATGCTGCGGCAGTCCGGTGCCTTCGGCGAACGTGCCGAGCTCGTCGACCGCGTCATGGACTCGGGCGAGCTGGAACGTGAGAAGGGCATCACGATCCTCGCCAAGAACACCGCCATCCGCCGCCAGACCGCCGACGGCCCGGTCACCATCAACGTGATCGACACCCCCGGCCACGCCGACTTCGGCGGCGAGGTCGAGCGCGGCCTGGCCATGGTCGACGGCGTCCTGCTGCTGGTCGACGCCAGCGAGGGGCCGCTGCCGCAGACCCGGTTCGTGCTGCGCAAGACCCTGCAGGCCGGCCTGCCGGTCGTGCTGGTGGTCAACAAGGTCGACCGCCCGGACGCCCGCATCGCCGAGGTCGTCGAGGAGACCCACGACCTGCTGCTCGACCTCGCGGGCGACATCGAGGACGCCGACCTGGACGCGGTCCTCGACCTGCCGGTGATCTACGCCTCCGCGCGGGCCGGCCGGGCGAGCCTGGAGCAGCCCGCCGACGGTGAGCTGCCCGACAGCGAGAACCTCGACCCGCTGTTCGACACCCTGCTGCGCCACGTGCCGCCGCCCCAGGCCGACCCGGAGAGCCCGCTGCAGGCCCTGGTCACCAACCTCGACGCGTCGAACTTCCTCGGCCGCATCGCGCTCATCCGCATCCACGCCGGCAAGCTCCGCAAGGGCCAGTCCGTCGCGTGGCTGCGCGAGAACGGCGCGGTGCAGAACGTCCGGATCTCCGAGCTGCTGGTCACCGAGGCGCTGGAGCGGGTGCCCGCGCAGGAGGCCTCGGCCGGTGACCTGGTCGCCATCGCCGGCATCCCGGACATCACGATCGGCGACACGCTGGCCGACGTGGAGAACCCGGTGGCGCTGCCCCGGATCACCGTCGACGAGCCGGCCATCTCGATGACGATCGGCGTGAACACCTCGCCGCTGGCCGGTCGCAACGGCGGCGACAAGGTCACCGCGCGCCTGGTCAAGGCCCGGCTGGACCAGGAGCTGATCGGCAACGTGTCGATCCGCGTCCTGCCCACCGAGCGCCCGGACACCTGGGAGGTCCAGGGCCGTGGCGAGCTGGCGCTGGCGATCCTGGTCGAGCAGATGCGCCGCGAGGGCTTCGAGCTGACCGTGGGCAAGCCGCAGGTGGTCACCAAGACCATCGACGGCAAGCTGCACGAGCCGTTCGAGCGCCTCACGCTGGACATCCCCGAGGAGCACCTGGGCGCGGTCACCCAGCTGCTCGCGGCGCGCAAGGGCCGCATGGAGGACATGGGCGGGCACGGCACCGGCCGGATCAAGCTCGAATTCGTGCTCCCGGCCCGCGGTCTGATCGGGTTCCGCACCGACTTCCTGACCGAGACCCGCGGCACCGGCATCGCGAACCACGTGTTCGAGGGCTACCACCCGTGGGCGGGCGAGATCCGCACCCGGCACAGCGGTTCGCTGGTCGCCGACCGGTCCGGCCCGGTGACCTCCTACGCGATGATCCAGCTCGCCGACCGCGGCACGTTCTTCGTCGAGCCGGGCGCCGAGGTGTACGAGGGCATGGTCGTGGGCGAGAACCCGCGCGCCGAGGACCTCGACATCAACATCACCAAGGAGAAGAAGCTCACCAACATGCGCTCCTCCACCGGTGACGAGCTGGAGCGCCTGGCGCGCCCGCGCAAGCTCGGCCTGGAGGAGGCGCTGGAGTTCTGCGCCGCCGACGAGTGCGTCGAGGTCGCGCCGAACGCGGTGCGCGTGCGGAAGGTGACGCTGGAGATCACGCAGCGGGCCAAGGAGCGTTCGCGCGCCAAGTCGCGCGGCTGAGGTCTGAGCGGGGGACGTCCATCGCGGTGGACGTCCCCCGTTTCGTTGTCCGGGGGAACCACGACACGCTCAGCAACGTCCACCTTTCGGCGGTACCTGATCCGGTGACAGCGAGTCCCGGCCGGTCTGGCAATCTCGGTACCGCGGCTACAGGCCTTGTGACACCATCATGGGCTCATCAGGGGAGGCAGCGTGCGGGGAAGCGGTAAAGCGGCGGCACTGGTCACGGTGTTGCTGACCGCGGTGGCCGCCGCCTGCACCAGCACCCCGCCGCCGCCGGTGGTGACCTCGCCGGTGGCCCACTCGTCGACCCCCGCGGTGCCGACGGCGTCGCAGATCGTGATCGGCGTCGACGACATCGCGGGCGGGTACAACCCGCACAACCTGGCCGACCAGTCCACCATCACCACGGCGCTGTCGCAGATGCTGCTGCCGTCGGTGTTCCGGCCCGACGCCCACGGCGAGTACCAGCTCGACACCACGCTGATGCGCTCGGCCGAGGTCACCTCGACCGACCCGTTCACGGTCACCTACCTGATCCGGCAGGACGCCTCGTGGTCCGACGGCGCGCCGATCGCGGTGGAGGACTTCGTCTACCTCGCCGAGGCGATGCGCGACCAGCCCGGTGTCGTGCAGCCCGCCGGGTACCGGCTGATCAGCGGCATCCAGCCCAGCGAGGGCGGCAAGGGCGTCCAGGTGACGTTCGCCGAGCCGTACCCGGGCTGGCAGACGCTGTTTTCGAACCTGCTGCCGCAGCACCTGCTCAAGGACGCCCCGGGCGGCTGGCAGGGTGCGCTGCAGGACAGTTTCCCGGCCTACGGCGGCCCGTTCTCGATCAAGACGCGGGACAACGCGCGCGGTGAGATCATCCTGGAGCGCAACGAGCGCTACTGGGACAAGCCGGCCGCGGTGGACCAGATCGTGCTGCGCCGGTCGGACGCCACCGGCCTGGCCGGGGCACTGCGCAGCGGCAACGACCAGTTCGTGATGTCCCGCACCGACAGCGCCGGGCTGAACCAGTTCCAGGCGCTCGGCCCGGCGGTCCAGCTGACCACGGTGGCCGGGCCGCGGGTGGCCGAGGTGCTGCTGCGCCCGGCGAACGGCCCGCTCGTCGACGACCAGGTCCGCGAGGCCGTGTCGGCGTTCATCGACCGGAACGCGCTGATCGACGAGGGCACCGGAGGCGGCCCGTCGGCCGGGCTGCGGGCCGAGGCGCAGGTGCGGTGGCCGTCGCAGGCCGGGTACGCGCCCACGATCCCCGCCGGGTACGGAGTGCCGGACCCGGCGAAGGCGGAGTCGCTGCTGACCGCGGCGGGCTACGTGAAGGAAGCCGGGATCTGGCGCAAGGACGGCAAGGCGCTCACGCTGGTCGTCGCGTCGCCGGGGCAGCAGGAGCCCTACGCGAGCATGGCCAAGGAGCTGAGCAACCAGCTGATCGCGGCCGGCATCCAGGTGAACACGCTGAACGCCCAGCCGCGGGACCTGTTCGCCAACCTGCTGGCGTTGCCGGTCAGCCAGGGCTCGACCGCCCCGGCGGGCAACTCGGGTGCCGTCGGGGTCGACATAGCGGTGGTGCCACTCCCGGTGGGCGGCGACGCGGCGACGGTGCTCGCCTCGACGTTCGGATGCCGCCCCGGGCAGTCCACACCGTCGGCGAACGTCGCGGTGATCCCGGCCAACCCGGCCGCCGTCTGCGACGAGACACTGCAGACGACGATCGAAGAGGCGCTCACGGGAAAGAAGCCCCTGGCCGACGCGCTGGCCGAGCTGGAGCCGAAGCTGTGGGCCCAGCACACGGTGATGCCGCTGTTCCAGCTGGCCGACACGCTGGCGACGGGACAGGGGATCTCCGGGATGACGGTGGGACCCCCACTGCTGGGCCCCTTCGGCGAAGCGGTGAACTGGACCCGCAGCCCCCGCTGAGCGGCGCGCGGCTGGATCAACCGGCGGCCGGCAACGAAAGCCAGCCACCCCCACGAGCTACCCCTCTCCCGCAACCCGATCCCCAGCCAAATCGGTTGCCGAGCAGCGGGGTCAAGGCACGCTTTCCCGCCTTGACGCCGCTTCTCGGCAACCGAACACTGAAAGATCGGGTTCGGAGGGGCAGATCCGGGCGTAGCGAAGCGAAGCCGGCGCAGTAGATACCCGCGTAGCGGCTCCGCAAGCCACGAGAATCAGATCAACTGCCGCGCCTGTGCGTAGTGGCAAGCCGCCGGATGACCCTGTCCGCGATCGACGAGCAACGGCTCCTCGTCGATGCACTTGGTCCGCTCCGCATCCGACAACTCGTTCGCGAACTTCGGGCACCGCGTCCGGAACCGGCACCCACTCGGCGGGTTCGCCGGGCTCGGCACGTCGCCGGTGATCACGATCCGCTCGCGCGACCGCTCCTTGCGCGGATCCGGCACCGGGATCGCCGAGATCAGCGCCTGCGTGTACGGGTGCGCCGGATTGGAGAACAACTCCTCCGACGGCGCCGTCTCCACGATCTTGCCCAGGTACATCACCGCGATGCGGTTGGAGATGTGCCGGACCACCGACAGGTCGTGCGAGACGAACAGGTACGACAGGCCGAACTCCGACTGCAGGTCCTGCAGCAGGTTCAGCACACCGGCCTGGATCGACACGTCCAGCGCCGACACCGGCTCGTCCAGCACCAGCAGCTTCGGCTGCAGCGCGAGCGCACGGGCGATGCCGATGCGCTGCCGCTGACCGCCGGAGAACTCGTGCGGGTACCGGTTGCCGTGCTCGGGCCGCAGGCCGACCGTGGCGAGCAGCTCGCGCACCCGCTCCCGGCCGCCCTTCTCGTACAGGTTGTGGATCCGCAGCGGCTCGGCGATGATCTCGTTGACCGGCATGCGCGGGTCGACCGAGGCGTACGGGTCCTGGAACACGATCTGCATCTGCCTGCGCAGGGACTGCATCTGCTTGCGGTTCAGCTTGTGCAGCTCGGTGCCCTCGAAGAACACCTCACCGCTCGTGGCCGGCTGCAGGTTCAGCACCACCCGCGCGGTGGTCGACTTGCCGCACCCCGACTCGCCGACCAGGGCGAGCGTCTCCCGCTCGTAGATGTCGAACGATACCCCGGACACGGCCTGGACCTCGCCGATCTGGCGCCGGATCAGCCCGCCGCTGCGCACCGGGAAGTGCTTGACGACGTTGCGGGCGGACAGCACCGGGGTCCGCTGGTCCTGCTCGGGCAGCACGCCGGCTGCGCTCTCGCTCATTCGGTCTTCTCCCCGGGAGTCACCGCGGCCACCGCGTCGACGTCGTCGACCGAGGTCGGGTTGAACAGATCAGTGGCTTCGCGGCCGGCCAGCTCGTCGCTGAAGTGGCAGGCCGCCTTGTGCAGACCGTCCGTGGTCGGTTCGAGCGCCGGCTCCTCGGCGTCGCAGATCTCCTGCGCCATCGGGCAGCGCGGGCTGAACGGGCAGCCCGGCGGCATGTTGACCACCGAGGGCGGGGAGCCGGCGATGGGGGTGAGCCGGTCGGTCTTGATGTCCAGCCGCGGCAGGCTGCCGAGCAGGCCCAGCGTGTAGGGCATGCGCGGGGTGTAGAAGATGTCGTCGACCGTGCCGGCCTCGACCACCTTGCCCGCGTACATGACCTGCACCCGGTCGGCCTGGCCGGCGATGACGCCCAGGTCGTGGGTGATCAGCACCATCGCGGCGCCGGTCTCCTGCTTCGCGGCCTGCAGCGCGTCCAGCACCTGCGCCTGCACGGTCACGTCCAGCGCGGTCGTCGGCTCGTCGGCGATGATCACCTCGGGCCGGTTGGCGATCGCGATCGCGATCACCACGCGCTGCCGCATACCGCCGGAGAGCTGGTGCGGGTACTCCGTCGCCCGCTGCTGCGGGTTCGGGATGCGCACCAGGTCCAGCAGCTCCACGGCCTGCTTGCGGGCCACGTCCTTGCGCACGTCGTGGTGCGCGGTGATGGCCTCGGCGATCTGGTCGCCCACCGGGTAGACCGGGTTCAGCGACGTCATCGGGTCCTGGAAGACCATCGCGATGCCGCTGCCGCGGACCCGGGTCATCTCCTTCTCGGACAGTTCCAGCAGGTTCCGGCCCCTGAAGTTGATCGTGCCCTTGACCCGCGCCGTGCGGGGCAGCAGCCCCATGATCGCCAGCGAGGTCACCGACTTGCCGGAGCCGGATTCGCCGACCACGCCCAGCACCTCACCGCGGCCGAGCTGGTAGGTCACGCCGCGCACGGCCTGCACGAGGCCGTCGTCGCTGGGGAACTGGACGGTCAGGTCCTCCACCGAGAGGACGGGGTCGGCCGTCGTCTGGGAGTCGAACGAGGTCATGCGCGCACCTTCGTCTGCTGGGGGTCGAACGCGTCGCGGAGCCCGTCCCCGATGAAGTTGATCGTCAGCGCGATCAGGATGATGAACAGGCCCGGGAAGTAGAACAGCCACGGGCGGGTGTCGACCGCCGTCTGCGCGCTGCTCACCAGCAGGCCGAGCGAGGTGTCCGGGGGCCGCACGCCGAAGCCGAGGAACGACAGCGCGGTCTCCAGCAGGATGCCGATGGACACCAGGATCGTCGCGTTCACGATCACCGAGCCGAGCGCGTTGGGCACCAGGTGCCGGAAGATGATCCGCGCGTCCCCGGCGCCGAGCGCGCGGGCCGCCTCGATGAACTCCTTCTCCCGCAGCGACAGCACCACACCGCGCGCGACGCGCGACACGTAGGCCCAGTACAGGCCGGCGATGACGACGGCGATCAGCCACCAGCTGCCACCCACGTTGTGGGCGAGCACGGCGGCGACGGCGAGCAGCGGAAGCGTGAGCACCAGGTCGGCGATGCGCATCAGGATGGTGTCGATCCAGCCCCGGTAGTAGCCGGCCACCGCACCCCAGATCGTGCCGACGACCGTGGCGAAGATCGCCACCAGCACGGAGATCTGCAGCGAGATCTGGGTGCCGCGCAGCACGTTGGCGAGCATGTCCTTGCCGACCGCGTCCGTGCCGAACGGGTGCGCCAGCGACGGCCCCTCGGAGTTGTCCGGGGTGATGTCCTCGGGCCCGTACTTCCACAGCCAGCCGCCGACGTAGGCCAGCAGCACGATCACGATCAGCAGGATCAGGCTCGCCACGGCCAGCCGGTGCTGCATGAACCGGCGCAGGACCAGCTGGAACTGGCCGCGTTCCTGGACCGTGAACTCCCGCTCGACCGTCCCCTTCGGGGTCGCGTCCTGGAGCTGGGCGGTCACGGTGGTTTCGGTGGTCGAGCGCTCAGGCATGGCGGATCCTCGGGTCGAGCACGCCGTACAGCAGGTCGGCGACAAGGTTGAACAGGATGACGAAGGTCGCCGAGATCAACAGCCAGGCCTCGACGGCGTACACGTCGCTCGCGGCGATGGCGTCCAGCAGGAACGTACCCGCGCCCTGCCACTGGAACACCTTTTCGGTGACGACGGCGCCGGAGATGATCGAGGCCAGGTCGAGCGCGGTGACCGTGGTCAGCGGGATGAGGGCGTTGCGCAGCGCGTGCCGTCGCATCACGACGCCGCGGGACAGGCCCTTGGCGCGGGCGAGCCGCACGTAGTCGCTGTTGAGCACTTCGAGCATCGAGCCGCGCTGGAAGCGGCTCCACGACGCGTAGGAGATCAGCGCCAGCGAGATGGTCGGCAGGATCATGTGCCCCAGCACGTCCGTGAGGTGGGCCCAGAACCCGCCCGTCACGTAGATCGAGCTCGCGCCGATCGTGTAGAAAACCTGGTCGCCCACGGCGTTGTTGACCGAGATGCCGCCCTGCTTGAGGAGCACCGCGAGCCAGAACGAGGGCATCGACAGGAAGAGGAAGCCGAAGAAGGTGGCCGTGTAGTCCAGCTTCGAGTACTGCTTCACGGCGCTGACGGCGCCGACCACGATCGCCAGGATCAACGCGATGATCATCGCGAGGAAGATCAGGCGGAAGGTGACGGCGAAGCGGGAGATGACCTCGGACCCGATGTCCATCGTCGAGTTGACGGACGGGCCGAAGTCGCCGCGGAAGATGCCGGTGATCCAGTTCCAGTACCGCTCCATGAGCGGCTGGTCCAGGTGCAGCCGGCGGGTCTCGGCCGCGATGGTCTGCGGTGGTGGTGGCGGATTCCGGGTGAGGAGACCGCTGAGCGGGTTGGCCGACAGCGACACCATCACGAAGACGACGAACGTCGACACGATGAGGATCGGCACCGACACGAGCAGCCGGCGCAATGCGAAGGCGAGCATGGAGGTCTTCCTGCTGAAGTTCGACCAGCACGCCGCTCGTGACGGCGGAACCGGGCGGCGCGACCTGTCTGGTTGGGGTGGTTTCGTGCGGTTAGGGGGTGGGGGAGACCGGCGATGCCGGCCTCCCCCACCGAATTACTTCTCAGTAATGTACTCCGGCGGAGCGATCAGCCCTTCCGGATGCCCCACTCGTGCATGTTGTAGACCGGCCCGTCGAGGGTCGAGTTGTTGCGGATGTTGGCGATGTTGTCGTACGACGCGATGAAGGTCGGCTTCTGGTACAGCGGAAGCACGTACGCGTCCTCGGCCATCAGCTGGTTGGCCTGGTTGAGCAGTTCCGCCGCCTTGGCCTGGTCGGTCTCGGCGTTGGCCTGCGCGATCAGCTGGTCGACCTGGGGGTTGCTGTACTCGCCGTAGTTGCTCTCCGAACCGGTGGTCCAGTTCTGCTCGGCACCGGAGAACGGGAACGGCGAGGCGACCCACGCGAACACGATCACGTCGAAGTCACCGTTGCTGGTGGTGTCACCGAGGTCGTCGGTCGGCACGATGTCGACCTTGACGCCCAGCTGGCTGGCGGCCTGCTGGAACAGCTCGCACTCGTTCTGGCGGATCTGGTTGCCCACGGTGTAGCGCATCCGCAGGGTCGGCACCGGCGCGCCGCTCGGGTCGATCAGCTGGTCGCCCTGCAGCTTGTACCCGGCGCTGGTGAGGATCTGCTTCGCCTTGTTGATGTCACCCGTGCCCTGGCCGGTGGACGAGATGACGTCCTGGTAGCCCTCCTGGCCCGGCATGAAGTTGTGGTTGTGCAGCGGCTTCACCTTGTCGGTGAACTGGCCGACGGTCTTGTCGATGATCCCCTGGACATTGACCGCGGTGTAGAGCGCCTGACGCAGCGCCTTGTTCGCCAGTGCCGGGTTCTTCAGGTTGAAGTCGAAGTGCTCCCAGGTCAGGCCGAGGCCGATGTAGGAGGACACGTTCGGGATGTTGCGCACCTGGTTGACCAGGTCGACCTGCGGCTGCGGGTAGATGACCTGGACCTCGTTGTTCTGCAGGGCCGTCGGCTCCTGCGAGGCGTCGGTGATGATCCGGAAGATCACGCGCGACAGCTTCGGCTTGGCACCCCACCACGCGGGGTTCGGCACCATGGTGATCGACACGTTGTTCTGGAAGTTGTCGATCTTCCACGGGCCGCCGGACCAGGTCGGGACCGTCTCGCCGAACCACTTGTACGACTCCGCCAGGCCGGCCGGGGTGTTCACGTCACCGTGCTGCGCGGCCAGGTGGGCGGGGTACATGGCGCCCGAGGAGCTCCACAGGTTCTTCCAGTCGGTGTACGGCCGGTCGAAGGTCACGGTGACCGTCTTGCCGTTGTCCGAACCCACGACGGAGTTGACCAGGTTGTAGCCGGAGGAGCTGGCCGGGGCGCAGTCCGGGCAGTCCTTGCCGTTCTGGACCTTCCAGTTGTAGACGAAGTCGTCGGCCGTGATCGGCGTGCCGTCGGACCACACGGCCTTCGGGTTGATCTTGTAGACCACCGTCTGCGGGTTCGTGCTGGTGATGTCGGCCGAGGTCACGAAGTCGGTGGCCAGGGTCGGCTTGAGGTCCGGCGTCGTGTAGAAGGTGTAGGGCAGGATGCCCTTGGTCACCATGCCGGTCTCGAAGACGTTGCCCTCACCGGACGTGACGTTCCAGTTCGGGATGTTCTTCTCGATCGCGAAGGTGACGTCACCGCCGTCCTGCAGCTGGTCAGCGGCGGCCGAGTTGCACGCGTTCGGGTTGGCGTCGCATTCGGCGAACGCCTGCCCGGTCTGGACGCCACTGTTGTCACCGCCGCCACCGCCACAGGCGGCGAGGACCAGCGCGGCGGTCGCGGCGAGCGCGCCGATTCTGGCGGCACGTGACTTGGTCTTCCCTAACATTCATTCTCCTTGCTCGACGCCGTCGTGGGTAGCGAGGCGGCCTCGTCCTGTGGCGGCGAACTGTCGAGGTGATCGAGTTTGCTCACCGTAGTCGTGCAACCTAGGCAGAGGAACAGCCGAGACGGCCACTCAGCGTGAGATTGTGATGGAACAGTGACGCGCCGTCCCTCACTCGAACGGGTGAGGAGCGTTGCCGTTCGTGGCCGCCTGACCTTCCCCCCGGAACTCGGTGCACGGGCACCCCTTCTTGGATATCCCCTGCTACGGCGCGGTGCGTAGCTCGGGGGAGAATAACCGACGCGTCCCACTTTGTGGACCCCACGAAAGGACTAGTCATACGCCTGTGACAGGAACGCCACACAATCTTCTAATTAACCTGAACTCGTGACCGCTACCTCCGCACGCCGGCTCCTGCTCGTGCACGCCCATCCCGACGACGAAAGCATCACGACCGGCGGGACCATCGCCCGCTACGCCGCCGAAGGGGTCGACACAACCCTCGTGACCTGCACACTCGGCGAGGAGGGGGAGATCATCCCCAAGGGTCTGGACCAGCTCGGGGCGTGGGCCGGGGACCAGCTCGGTGGCTACCGGTCGGGGGAACTGGCTTCCGCCGTCCGGGCGCTCGGGTTGACCCGGCAGTGTTATCTGGGAGGTATCGGGCGCTGGCGTGATTCGGGCATGGCGGGCACGCCGTCGGCCGGCCACCCGCGCGCGTTTTCCGGAGGAGATCCACATGAGCAGGCCACCCAGCTGCGGGCCGTTCTCGACGACGTGCGCCCGCATGTGGTCGTGACCTACAACGCCTTCGGCGGGTATGGGCACCCGGACCACATCCGGGCACACGCAGTAACCATGATCGCCGTCCAGGATGCCCCGTACGTGCGACGGGTCTTCCACATCGCCGCCTCCCGCGACGCCCTCGACCGCGGGGTGGCGCGCCTGCGGGAGGAGCCCGGCCTGCCGTGGCGGCTGCCCGCCGACGGCGAGCTGCCGACCACGCCGGACGAGGAGATCACCACCGCCATCGACGTGCGGGACCACCTCGACGCCAAGATCGCGGCCCTGGCCGCGCACGAGACGCAGATCAGCGTCCGGCCCCCGGCGTTCGCGTTGTCCAACGGCATCGCGCAGCCCATCGACGAAATCGAGCACTATGTACTGGTGCACGGCCCGGCCGAGGGCGCGGAGCGCGACCTGTTCGGAGGGCTGTAGGTGTCCAGGCTGCTGCTGGTGCTGCTCGTCCTCGACGCGGCGTTGCTGGCCGTGCTCGAGCTGTTCTTCCTGCCGCTCCACGTCGGCGGGACGATCCCGTTCCCGGTCACCGTGCTCGTCGCGGCGCTCACCACCCCGCTGCTCGTGCGGCTGGCCGGGCGGCTGGTCGCGCCGCGGGCCGCGTTTGCCCCGCTCGTCGCGTGGGTACTGGTGATTGTGATCGTCGGGCTGTTCGGGCCCGGCGGTGATCTCGTGCTGCTGCAGGACTGGCGAGCGTTGCTGCTCATCGCCGGCGGGGCGCTGCCGGCGGCGATGAGCCTCGGTGGCGTGCTCGCCGTGCCGCCGAAGAGGAGTGCAACCAGTCGTGGGTGAAGCGATTTCCGACCGTCAGGTCGTCGCCGTGCTGCGCCCGATCGTGCGCGCGTCCGGCCCGGTGCTGCACGCGTTGCGCACACCCGGCCGCCTGGAAGGACTGGCGTCGGTGCGCGTGCCGGGGTCGGCCGCGTGGGAGGCGATGGACCGGGACGGCCACATCGACTGGTGGGTCAACCGGCTGGGCCGGCTGACGTCGCTGGTCACCTCGATCCCCGGGCTCGGCGGCGTGCTCGCCGACCGGCTGCCGGTGCAGGACGCGCTGGGCACGGCCGCGCAGGCGCTGCTGCTGACCGCCATCGCCGAGGAGCACGGCATCGCCGACATCGGCGAGAAGGTCCGGCTGGTCGCGTGGGTGCTGTTCCAGCGCGACATCGACGCCGCGCTCGCCGCGGGCAAGCACGAGGAGTACTCGACGGCCGACGAGGACGCCGAGACCGCGAAGCTGGCCGGCGAGTTCTCCCAGGTGGAGCACCGGCCGCGGCGCATCACGCTGAAGTCCGCTGGCAAGACGCTGTGGCGGATGGGCCGCTCGCTCATGGCCATCACCGACGAGCTGGAGAAGCGGCCGCACGGCCGGTTCTACCACCGGGCCGTCGGGATGCTGCCGGTGGTCGGCCTGGTCGGCGACTACCTCGGCGAGCGCAGCGGGCTCAAGCGGGTCGTGCGCCGCGCGGACGAGTGGTTCGCCCGCGCGGCCTGACCGCTAACGCCAGAACTGGAAGGTTCCGCCGCCCACCCGGGCCGAGTACGAGTCGCCCCCGCACACCTCGTACAGCCAGTAGACGGCGTCCCAGAACGTCGCTCCGACCGCGGGAACCGCGAACAGCAGGGCGAACAGGACGAGCGGCGCCCACGGCCGCGCCTTGGCGCCGAACTCCCGTGCCTCCGGGGACAGGTAGGGCTCGATCGCGCCGTACCCGTCCAGACCGGGCACCGGCAGGATGTTCAGCACGAACGTCGCGATCTGCAGCAGCGCCAGGAACGACAGCCCGATCAGCAGGGTGAGGGGCATCGGGATCAGTTGCACGGCGACCGCCAGCACGATGCCGAACAGCAGGTTGGTCAGCGGCCCGGCGAGCGAGGTCCAGGACGCGAACGCCCGGTTGCGCAGCGCCCACCGGTTGATCCACACCGCGCCACCCGGTAGCGGGATCCCGCCGATGGCGAGGAAGAGCAGCGGCAGCACGAGCGAGAGCACCGGGTCGGTGTACCGGCGGACATCCATGTTGAGGTAGCCCTTCGAGGCGACCTCGTAGTCGCCGCCCTTGAAGGCGACGAAGGCGTGCCCGAACTCGTGCAGGGTGAGCGAGAGCGCCCACCCGCCGATGACGAGCAGGAAGATGCCGCCCACCGTCATGGGATCGTCGTTGCTCGGCTGACCGAAAGCGGCGAGTACACCACCCACTACGGTGAGTGCGAGAATGCCGAAGAAGACAGGACTGGGTCGGACCGCGGATCGTTGCACGGGGCCCAGTCTCTCGCATCCTGGCGAGTTGATGTTCGGCGTGTCCGCTTGCGCGACGGGGCAGAAGCATCCCCCAACCTCGCTACTCCGCTTGACCTAGCCTCATTACACGGGTGTAATCACAGTGCTGTTATTCGTTGCTGCAAGGGGGCGACGGGTACGGCGATGCAAGACCGCCAGCCTGGGGAGTGCGTGGAAGCAGAGGAGGCGGACGTGCGGTTGGAATCCGACGGAAGGGATTGGGGGAACGTCGTGGAGTGGCGAGAAGGCCCGGAGGTGGAACTGGGCGAGCTCGTCGACCTCTTCGACAACGACGAGCCCCCCGAGTGGCAGGACCGCGCACTGTGCGCGCAGACCGATCCCGAGGCGTTCTTCCCGGAGAAGGGCGGCTCGACCCGTGAGGCGAAGCGGATCTGTCAGGGCTGCGAAGTGAAGGGCGAATGCCTGGAGTACGCGCTGGCCCACGACGAGCGCTTCGGCATCTGGGGTGGTCTGTCCGAACGGGAGCGTCGGAAGCTCAAAAAGCGGGCTGTGTAAGGAAATTTAACGCCTGCTTCACAACGAGGTGGCAGGGCTGGCGCGTGCTCGTGCGGGTGCGTGGAGTCACGGTCGGCTCGGTTAGGCTGGCGCGGCAGAAGATCCTCACCGATCGCCGCCGCCCACTGGAGAAGCCTTGCCCGACAACGTGAACGTCCCGGACAGGATCTCGACGGTGGCCAGGATCGCCCCGGTGGCGGGCGTTTTCGTGGTGCTCGCCGCGCTCGGGCTGTCGGTGAACGCGGGACGACTGGGCTTCGACCTCGCCGGCGGACGGCTCCTCGAAGCCGGTTCGCTGAGCGAGGTCTGGTCGGCTTACCTGGCCGGCTGGCACGCCGTGGACGGCGGCACCGCGAGCGCGGCGCCGGCCGCGCTGGCCGTGCTCGGGATCTTCGGTGCGGTGTTCACCCCGCACGGGTTCGTGTCGTTGCTGATGATCGCCGATGCTCCGCTGGCCGGGGTGTCGGCGTTCTTCGCCACCCGGCGGCTTCCGGTGCAGCCGTGGGTCCGCGCGGTGATCGCCGCCGCCTACGGGCTGCTGCCCGCCGCGACCGCCGGGGTGGCGCAGGGCCGGCTCGACGTCGTGGCCGTCCACATCCTGCTGCCGCCGGTGATCGCCGGGATCGCGGGCGTGCTGTCCGATCCCGGGCAGCGGTGGCTGCACTCGTCGTCGCTGTGCGCGCTGGGCCTGGCGCTGCTGGGCGCGTTCTCGCCGCTGGCGCACCTGCTCGCGCTGGCCGGGCTGGTCCTCGGGTTCGTCGTGCTGCCCTCGCCCGCGCCGCTGCTCAAGCGCGCGGCGTCGGTGGTCATCGTGGTGCTGGTGCCGCTGGCGTTGCTGATGCCCTGGCCGACCGTGCTGGTCAACCACCCGGAGCTGGTGCTGCACGGGCTGAGCGGCCCGGGCGATCCGGTGACCGCGGTCGACCTGGCCGGGCTGGATCCGGGCGGCGCCGGGGCGTGGCCGGTCGGGCTCGCGGTGCTGCTGGCCGCCGTGATCGCGTTCGCGGTGCGGCCGGGCCGCGCGGCCGGGGCCGGGCTCGCCGTGGTGGTGCTCGGGGTCGCCGGGCTGCTGGTCGTGCGGCTGGTGGCGGTGACGCCGCTGCAGCGCGGGCCGGTGTCCCCGGGCTTCGCGGGGGTGCCGCTGCTGGTCATCGGGGCCGGGCTGCTGTGGATCGTGCTGTCGGCGTGCCGCGGCGCGGCCGGAAAGCCCTTTCTCGCCGGTGGGGCGGCGCTGGTGGTGGCGCTGGCCGTCGGGGTCGTGGTGGCGGGCAGTGGCGGGCCGCTGCACTCCGGCGGCGGGCCGGCGCTGGCGGCGGACCAGGCTGACGAGCTGGCCCGCACCGGCCGGTCGGTGCTGGTGCTGGGCACCGGGCCCGCGCCCGCGCTGCAGACGGGCGGCCGGATGCCGCGGTTCGGGGACGAGCAGCTGGCGGTGAGCGCGGCGACGCCCGGGCGGCTGGCCGGGTGGCAGGACGCGCTCGTGAACCCGGAAGCGCAGCGGACGCGGGCGGCGCTCTCGGGCGCTGCGGCGTCGGGGGCGTTGTTCGTGGTGCTCCCGGCCGGCGCGGATCCGCGTCCGGTCGTCGCGGTGGCCGGCGACCTGGCGTCGTCGGTCGCGCCGACGTCCGACGGGCGGCCGGGGCTGCGGCTGCTGGAGCCCGGCGGGCAGGTCGTGCTGATCCCGCCCGGGGTGGCGCGCCAGGCGGTGACGTCGCAGGCGCCGACCAGCACGCTCGGGGTGACGCCGGTGGACGCGGAGCTGCCGGACGTGCGGGTGCGGGTGTCGGAGGGCGTGCCCGGGCGGCTGCTGGTGCTGGCCGCAGAGCACGAGGACGGGTGGCGCGCACAGGTGGACGGCAAGCCGGTGCCGATCGTGCCGGCGTGGGGGCACCAGGTGGCGGTCGCGGTGCCGACCACCCAGGCCGAGGTGACGCTCGAACACCCCTCGACCCTGCGGGACGTGCTGTTGCTGGTGCAGATCGCGGCCGCGCTGTTCACCCTGCTGACCGCGGTGCCCACCCGCCTGCGCGAGCCACGCCCGCTGGAGCCGGCGCGCGCCTGAGCCCTGGTGTGCTGGTGTCGGGTGGGGCGGTGCTGGCCGCCGTGAAGCTGGCCCGCGGCTGCGCCCGGCAGCCGCCGCCTCCGGCTGAGAACCGGACGCCGGAAAACCACCCGTTCCGGGAACTACTCGCCGCCCTCGATGATGTCCGGTTCGACGCCCAGGTAGCCCGCCACCTGCTCCACCAGCACGTCGTGCACCAGTTCGGCCAGTTCGCCGGGGTCCTTGGCCCGCGCCTCGAGCGGCCGCCGGTACAGCACGATCCGCGCGCGCGTCGGCAGGCCGGCCCGGTCCACGCCCGCCGGCACCAGCCGGGACAGCGGCACCGCCCCGTCGTGGAGCACCCCGTCGTCCGCCGGGCCGCCCGCGCCCCGGATCTCGGGCACGTCGTCGACCGCCACGTCCAGCTTCGTCAGCTGGTCCCGCCACCGGGCCTCGATCGGCTCGAGCGCGTCGAGCACGAGCTGGTCGAACTTCTCCGCGCGGCTGGCCGCGGCTGGCAGGGTCGCCGGGTACAGCGGCCCACGCAGCCCGCGGCCATGCCGGTCCCGGCGGACGCGCCGCCGATGCCGGGAACTTCGAGCCATAGACACATCCGGAAGGTTACGCGTTGGCGTCGGTCGGTGGCCCCCACCGGTGCGCCTGCGCGCACTTGCCGGGGGGAAGCGCTATCGTCTGCGATCGTGTCGAGCGTACGAAAGTGTTCGCGAACGGGGTGCCTGAACCCGGCCGTCGCCACGCTTACCTACGCCTACAGCGATTCGACCGCGGTGGTCGGTCCCCTCGCGACGGCGTCCGAGCCGCATTCCTACGACCTGTGCGAGGAGCACGCGCTCCGCCTCACCGCACCCCGGGGCTGGGAGGTCGTCCGGCACGAGGGCGAGTTCGCCGCCCCGGACCGGTCCGACGACGAGCTCACGGCGCTGGCCGAGGCCGTCCGCGAAGCCGGCCGGTCCGATCGGCCCGCCCCGCCACCGGAACCGGAGGGTCCCTCCGGCCGTCGCGGCCACCTGCGGGTGCTGCCCGACCCGATCTCGTAGGTCACGCCACATCCGCCGAGCGTTCCCCCGGTAGGCTCTCGGGTATCCGCAGCCCATGGACAACTCTCGGGGAGAGCGCGTGTCAGACCTGTCGGCCATCGTCAAGGCCTACGACATCCGGGGTGTCGTCGGCGAGCAGCTGGACGCCGGCCTCGTCCGGGACTTCGGCGCCGCCTTCGCGCTGCTGATCAAGCCGGAGTCGCCGTCGGTGGTGATCGGCCACGACATGCGCGAGTCGTCGCCGGGACTGGCCGCCGCGTTCGCCGAGGGCGTCACCTCGCAGGGCCTGGACGTCGTGTCGATCGGCCTGTGCAGCACCGACCAGCTCTACTTCGCCTCCGGTTCGCTCAACCTGCCCGGGGCGATGTTCACCGCGAGCCACAACCCGGCCAAGTACAACGGCATCAAGCTCTGCCGCGCGGGCGCCGCCCCGGTGGGGCAGGAGTCCGGGCTCGCCGAGATCCGCGACACCGTCGAGCAGGGCGTGCCGTCCTTCGTCGGGCAGCCGGGCAGCGTCACCGAGCGGGACGTCCTCCGCGACTACGCCGCCTACCTGCGCAAGCTGGTCGACCTGTCCGGCAGCCGCCCGCTGAAGATCGCCGTCGACGCGGGCAACGGCATGGGCGGCCACACCGTCCCGACCGTGTTCGAGGGACTGCCGATCGAGCTCGTGCCGATGTACTTCGAGCTGGACGGCAGCTTCCCCAACCACGAGGCCAACCCGCTGGACCCGAAGAACCTGGTCGACCTGCAGGCCAAGGTCCGCGAGGTCGGCGCCGACGCGGGCTTGGCCTTCGACGGCGACGCCGACCGCTGCTTCGTGGTCGACGAGAAGGGCGACCCGGTGTCGCCGAGCGCGATCACCGCGCTGGTCGCCGTGCGCGAGCTGGCCAAGGACCCGGGCGGCACGATCATCCACAACCTGATCACCTCCCAGGCCGTCCCGGAGATCGTCGCCGAGAACGGCGGCAAGCCGGTCCGCACCCGCGTCGGGCACTCGTTCATCAAGCAGGAGATGGCCGCCACCGGCGCGATCTTCGGCGGCGAGCACTCCGCGCACTACTACTTCCGCGACTTCTGGCGGGCCGACACCGGCATGCTGGCCGCGCTGCACGTGCTGGCCGCGCTCGGCGAGCAGGAGCGGCCGCTGTCCGAGCTGACCGCGGAGTACTCGCGCTACGCGGCCTCCGGCGAGATCAACTCGACGGTCGACGACCAGGTCGCCAAGCAGCTCGCGGTCAAGGACGCGTTCGCGAGCCGTCCCGGCGTGGAGATCGACGAGATGGACGGCCTGACCGTGAAGCTGCCGGGCAAGGCGTGGTTCAATCTGCGCCCGTCCAACACCGAGCCGCTGCTGCGGCTCAACGTCGAGGCCGCCGACGAGGACGCGGTCCGCGCGCTGACCGACGAAGTCCTCGCGATCGTTCGCAGCTAGGGAGGTTCCACATGGCAGTCGCGCTCGATGCCCAGTTGCTGGAGATCCTGGCGTGCCCGTCCGACGACCACGCGCCGCTGCGCCCGGGAACGGCGAGCGACCCGGAGGCCGACGCGCTGACGTGCACCTCCTGTGGCCGCGAGTTCCCGGTCCGGGACGGCATCCCCGTGCTGTTGCTCGACGAGGCCACGATTCCGGGTGAGTCCCGTGCCGACGGTGCTTGACGACACCCTCCTGGACGACCCCGCGCGCCTGGCGGAGGCCGACACGGCAGGACTGCTGAGGGCGGCGGCGATGGCCGGCGCCCAGGTGCGGTCCACCGCCGAGGTCGCCGCGGACGCCGAGCTGGCCGACCGGCTCGACCTGGGCCGTCCGCGGGCGCTCGTGCTCGTCGTCCGTCCCGGGGTGAGCCGCAGCGTGGCCCGTCTGCTGTACGCGTTGCTGGCCCCGGCCTGCCCGGCGCCGGTCCTGGTCTCCGAGGCGGTGCCGCCGTGGATCGGGGCGCTGGACGTCGTCTTCGCGCACACCGACGACCCGTTCGACCGGGAGCTGGCCGCCGGCATCGAGCGGGCCGCGCGGTACGGCGCGACGGTGGTGCTGTCCGCGCCGAACGAGGGCCCGGTCGCGGCGTCGGTCGCCGGGAAGGGCGTCCAGCTCGTGCCGCGGGTCCCGGTGCCGCCCGAGCTGACCTTCGCCCGCGGCCTGGCCGCCGGGCTGCTCACCGCGAACGCCCTCGGCCTGCTGGTCGGCGACGTGCAGTTGCTGGCCGACCAGCTCGATGCCGAGGCCGAGCGCGGCCACCTCGGCCGCGACTCCTTCGCCAACCCCGCCAAGGCGCTCGCCCTGCGCCTGGCCGACCGGATCCCGCTGCTGTGGGGGCTGGACCCGATCGCGGTCGCGGTCGCCCAGCACGCCGGCTACGCGCTGGGCTCGTTCGCCGGCGTCGTCGCCGACATCGCCGACTACCGGCAGGCGCTGACCCGTCGCGCTCTGCGTCAGGCGGCGGCGAACAGCTCCGGCGAGCGGGACATCTTCGCCGACCCCGATCTGGACACCGACCTGCCGAACTACCGGGTGCTGCTGCTCGCGGTGCACAGCGGCCCGGCGGTCGACGCGGCGCGCCTCGACGCTTCGCATACGCTTCCCGGTGCCGGAGTGGTCGCCCCCGCGGACGAGATCGTCGGTGACGAGCCTGTGCGCGCCGGGGTGCTGGCGCTACGGTTCGAGCTGGCCGCGGTCTACCTCGGGCTGGCCACTGGCGCCACCGGGGGTGGCGGGCACTACGAGCCTGCGTCCGCCTGACGCCGGTTCGGGCCCGATCCCGCGGGAATCGGGCGAGGGGTTGGAAGAACCAAGGAGTTGAGACGACAGTGGAGCTGCTGCGCAATGCGGTGCGGCCCTACGCCTGGGGGTCCCGGACGACCATCCCCGAGCTGCTGGGCCGCGAGGTGCCCGCGCCGCACCCGGAGGCGGAGCTGTGGATGGGCGCCCACCCGGGCGACCCGTCGCGCATCGTGGGTCCGGACGGTGTCGAGCGCAGCCTGCTGGAACTCGTCGAGGCCGACCCGCTCGGCCAGCTGGGCCGGGAGTGCGCCGAGCACTGGGGCAACCGGCTGCCGTTCCTGCTGAAGATCCTCGCCGTCGAGGAGCCGCTGTCGATGCAGGCGCACCCGTCGGCCGAGCAGTCGGCCGAGGGCTACGCGCGCGAGGAAGCCGCCGGCATCCCGCGGGACGCGCCGAACCGGAACTACCCGGACCCCACCGCCAAGCCCGAGCTGGTGTGCGCGCTCACCGAGTTCCACGCGCTGGCCGGGTTCCGCGAGCCGGAACGCACGGTCGAGCTGCTGCGCGCCATCGAGACCCCGGGCCTGGCCAAGTACACCGAGTTGCTGGCCGCCCAGCCGGACTCCGACGGCCTGCGCGCGTTGTTCACCACGTGGATCACGCTGCCGCAGCCGGTGCTGGACGAGCTGCTGCCCGAGGTGCTCGACGCGTGCGTGCTGCACGTGAAGGACCACGGCGAGTTCGACGTGGAGTGCCGGACGATCCTCGAACTGGGCGAGGCGCACCCGCGCGACGCTGGCGTGCTGGCCGCGCTGCTGCTCAACCGGCTGACGCTGAGCGCGGGCGAGGCGATCTACCTGCCGGCCGGGAACCTGCACCTGTACCTGCACGGCACCGCGGTGGAGATCCTGGCGAACTCGGACAACATCCTGCGCTGCGGGCTGACGCCGAAGCACGTGGACGTGCCCGAGCTGCTCCGCGTGGTCGACTTCACGTGCGCGGACATGCCGATCCTGCGTGGCGAGCCGTCCGCGTGCGGCGAGGTCTACACGACCGACGCGCCGGAGTTCGAGCTGTCCCGGTGCGAGTGGGAAGCGGGGGAGACCGGTTCGCTGACCGTGGACAACGGCAAGCCGCAGATCCTGCTGTGCACGCAGGGCTCGGTGCGGGTCAAGGCGGAGAGCGGACAGGAGATCGAGTTGCGCCGCGGCCAGTCGGTGTGGGTGCCGGCGTCGGACCCGGCGGTCGCCGTGCACCCGGCGGAGAGCGGGCGGACGCAACTGTTCCGCGCCACTTCCGGCTGCCTGTAGCGATGATTCCGGCGCGCCGTGGCGGTCTCACCGGCATGACCGAAAACCTTTGGCCGCTGGTGCACGCCGAACGGGCCGCGCTGGCGGATGACCTCGCCGATCTGACGGACGGGCAGTGGGCCACGCCGTCGTTGTGCGCCGGGCTGTCGGTGCGCGAGGTGCTGGCCCGCCTCACCGCGGGCGCGAGCCTGACCCCGTGCGATGGCTGGCGGGGGTGATCCGCTGCCGGTTCGACTTCGATCGCCAGGTGGCGATGCGGCTGGCCGAGCAGCTGGGCGCCGCGCCGGCCGACACGCTCGCCCGGTTCCGCCGCGTGGTGGCGAGCACGACCAAACCGCCCCTGCCGGTGGTCGCGATGCTCGGCGAGGCGGTCGTGCACGGCGAGGACATCCGGCGGCCGCTGGGCGTGCGCCGCGACCCCCCGATCGCCACGCTGACCCGGCTGGCGGAGTACTACGCGGGCTCCGACCTCGTCGTCGTCGCCAAGGGCCGCGTCGGCGGCCTGCGGCTCGCGGCCACCGACGGCCCGTTCGCCACCGGCTCCGGCCCGCTGGTCAGCGGCCGCACGCTGGCGCTGATCATGGCGATGACCGGCCGCACGGCGTACTGCGACGAACTCGACGGCGACGGCGTCGAGGTGCTCCGGGCCCGCTAGGCCGGCTCGATCACGCGGCTGCGGATGTGCTCGTAGATCACGTTCGTGCGGACGTCGGCCACTTCCTGGCGCTGCGTGAGCCGGTCGATGACGAACGCGTACAGGCTGTCGTTGTCCGGCACCGCCACGTGCACGAGGAAGTCCTCGCCGCCGGTCACCACGAACACGCCGAGCGTCTCGGGCAGCAGCGTCACCCATTCCCGGAAGGCATCGATGACCGGCCGGGACGGCGGGCGCACCCGGACCGCGATGAGCGCCTGCACCGGGCGGCCGATCTTCGCCAGGTCCAGGTCGACGTTGTACCCGCGGATCACCCCGCGCTCCCGCAGGGCCCGGATGCGCTCCAGCGAGGTCGACGGCGAGACGCCGGTCGCGGCGGCCAGTTCGCGGTTGGTCCGCCGTCCGTCGCGCTGCAGTTCCCGCAGCAGTGCCTGATCAAGTTCGTCCAAACCGGCCAAAACGGGTCTCCTGTCGAATTAAGTTCGGCTCTGCTGGATGCAACTCACATCTTTGCCTAACTTGTGCGCTCGTGACCACAGATCATCAGGTTGAGGTTCAGCTCGACGCCACCACCCGCACCGCGAAGGTCAAGTGGGTGATCGTCGCCGATCCCTCGCTCGGGCCGGGGCTCGTCGCCAACGCCACCGCGTGCCTGGGTGCCGCGGTGGGCAAGGTCCTGCCGTCGCTGCTCGGCCCGGAGGTCGCGGACGCCTCCGGGCGCCCGCACGCCGGGCTGCCGTGGACCGGCTGCTCGATCCTGGCCGCGGACGCCGTCAAGCTGCTGCAGATCCGCACGAAGGCCGCGAACCGGGAGGGGATCTTCGTCGCCGACATGTCGAAGCACGCGCAGGCCAGCCGGTCCTACGTGGAGTACACCGAGGCGATGGCGGGTACCGAGGAGGAGGCCTTCGAGTACTACGCCGTGAGCCTGGTGGGACCGCGGAACAAGATCGACAAACTGGTCGGCGGACTCCCACTGCTGCGCTGAGGCGGGAAGCTCTAGGCTCACTGCGACAAAACGGAAAGACTTCAGCAGGGGGTCAGCGTGTCGGCAAGTGGCGGAACGAAGGCGATCGTCGCGGCTCTGATCGCCAACGCCGGGATCGCCGCGGCGAAGTTCGTCGGGTTCCTGATCACCGGATCGTCGTCGATGCTCGCCGAGTCGGTGCACTCGGTCGCCGACACGTCCAACCAGGGCCTGCTCCTGCTGGGCCAGCGCCAGGCGCGGCGGCGGGCCACGCGCGAGCACCCGTTCGGTTTCGGGCGGGAGCGGTACTTCTGGTCGTTCGTCGTCGCGCTGATGCTGTTCACGCTCGGTTCGGTGTTCGCGCTCTACGAGGGCATCCACAAGATCGAGCACCCGGAACCGCTGACCAGCCCGCTGGTCGCGGTCGGCATCCTGGTCGTCGCGATCGGCCTGGAGACCTACAGCTTCCGGACCGCGATCACGGAGTCGCGCAAGATCAAGGGCGACGCGACCTGGTGGCAGTTCATCCGCCAGTCGCGCACCCCGGAGCTGCCGGTCGTGCTGCTGGAGGACGCCGGCGCCCTGTTCGGCCTGGTCTTCGCGCTGATGGGCGTCGGGCTGTCGGTCGTGACCGGCGAGCCGGTGTGGGACGGCATCGGCACCGTGATGATCGGTGTCCTGCTCGGCATCATCGCGATCATCCTGATCGTCGAGATGAAGAGCCTGCTGATCGGCGAGGGCGCCACCGACCGCGAGCTGGACAGCATCTGCGAGGCCCTGACCGGCGGCCGGGTCGACCGCGTGATCCACATCCGCACCCAGTACCTGGGCCCGGACGAGCTGCTGGTCGCCGCGAAGCTCGCGCTCGCCCCGCGTCTGGAGCTGTCGGAGGTGGCCGGCGAGATCGACTCCGCGGAGGCCCGGGTGCGCGAGCGGGTGCCGTCCGCGCGGCTGATCTACCTGGAGCCGGACCTGGATCGTCAACTCGTCTGACCTCCGATTCGCTCGCCTCACCCGTTCGCGTTAGGGTGACCAACCGGACCTGAGACCCAGGACACCGGGAGGAGACACCCTTGCCAGGTAACGGGCTGTGGCGCACGAAGTCGATTGAGCAGTCCATAAAGGACACCGACGAGCCGGATACCAGGCTGCGGCGCAGCCTGTCCGCTTGGGACCTGACGGTGTTCGGGGTCGCGGTCGTGATCGGCGCCGGCATCTTCACGCTGACCGCGCGCACCGCCGGTGACTACGCCGGCCCGTCGGTGTCGCTGGCGTTCGTGTTCGCCGCGATCGCGTGCGGTCTCGCCGCGCTGTGCTACGCGGAGTTCGCCTCGACCGTGCCGGTCGCGGGCAGTGCGTACACGTTCTCGTACGCGACGTTCGGCGAGTTCATGGCCTGGATCATCGGCTGGGACCTGGTGCTGGAACTCGCCGTCGGCGCGGCCGCGGTGTCCAAGGGCTGGTCGGCGTACCTGGAGACCGTGCTCGGCTACATCGTCGGCGACGGGGCGAAGACGAGCTTCGCCATCGGCGGCGTCACGGTGGACTGGGGTGCGTTGATCCTGGTGATCGCGCTGGCCCTGGTGCTCACGCTGGGCACGAAGCTGTCGTCCCGGGTCTCCATGGTGATCACCGCGATCAAGGTCGGCATCGTGCTGTTCGTGATCGTGCTCGGCCTGTTCTACGTCAAGGGCGCCAACTACACGCCCTACATCCCGCCGGCCGCGGAGGCGGCCGCCGGCGAGTCGGGCGTGGACCAGTCGCTGTTCTCGGTCATCGCGGGCGGGGCGAGCAGCTCGTTCGGCCCGTTCGGGCTGCTGGCCGCTGCCTCGCTGGTGTTCTTCGCGTTCATCGGGTTCGACATCGTCGCCACCACGGCGGAGGAGACGAAGAACCCGCAGCGCTCGGTGCCGCGCGGCATCTTCGGCTCGCTGGCGATCGTCACCGTGCTGTACGTGGCGGTGTCGCTGGTGGTCGTCGGCATGGTGCCCTACACCGACCTGGCGACCGACGCCGGCGACGGCAGCCACAAGACGCTGGCGACCGCGTTCGCCGCGAACGGCGTCAACTGGGCGGCGAACGTCATCTCGGTCGGCGCGCTGGCCGGTCTGACCACCGTGGTGATGGTGCTGATGCTCGGCCAGGTCCGGGTGCTGTACGCGATGTCGCGGGACGGCCTGCTGCCGCGCTCGCTGGCCCGCGCGAGCGACCGCGGCACCCCGGCCCGCGCGACCGTTCTGGTCGGCCTGCTGGTCGCGGTGGCGGCGACGTTCTTCCCGGCGAACAAGCTGGAGGAGATGGTCAACGTCGGCACGCTGTTCGCGTTCGTGCTGGTGTCGGCGGGTGTGCTGGTGCTGCGCCGGACGCGGCCGGACCTGCCGCGCGCGTTCCGGGTGCCGTGGGTGCCGGTGGTGCCGATCCTCGCGATCCTGGCGTGCCTCTGGCTGATGCTGAACCTGACGGTGCTGACCTGGCTGCGGTTCCTCGCCTGGATGGCGCTCGGCGTGGTCATCTACTTCGTCTACAGCCGCCGGCACTCGCTGCTGGGCAAGCGCCAGGCGACGGAGACGCCGCTGCCGGTGGACGGCGCCGACCCGACGAAGCCGTGAGACCGTAACGAACAGGCCCCCTCACGCGGAGGGGGCCTTTTCGTTGTGCTCAGCGGGCGAAGTTCAGGTGGAACCGGGGGAGGTCGGGGAACAGGGGAACCTGCTCGGCCTCCCCGCGGGCCGGCTTGCCCGGCGTCTCCAGGCCGGCCGCGATCGCCACCGCCTGGTCCCATTCCGGGTCCACCAGGTAGTCCGCGTGCCCCAGCACCCCGGCGGTCCACCGGCGCGCACCGGATGGCGGGTGCACCGGGTCGGGTAGCCAGTGGTCGCCGCCCAGGACGAGGGCTCCGGTCGCGCCCGCGGCGGCCGGCGGGAGCGCGCCCCAGCCGCCGTCGGGCAGGTAGCCCTCGCCGGTGAGCTTGTCGCCGTCGACCTGGTGCCGCCACGTCGTCACGCCGCCGCCGAAGATGTCCGTGCCGCGTGCCAGCCCGCGCCACCGCCCGTCCAGCGCCCCGTACAGCGCGGCGAGCGCGGCGTGCGGCAGCACCGCGGGGAACGCCCGCTGGTACCCCCACTGCAGCGGTGACCCCGCGCTGAGCAGGCCGACCCGTTCCCGGTCGGCCGGCGAGACGCTGTGCACGAGCCGCGCGGCCGCGATCACCGCCAGGACACCGCCCAGCTTCTCGCCGCCCAGCACGACACGGGTGTTCGGCTCGGCCAGGTGCTCCTTCGCGCGGGCCGCGAGGTCCGGCACCACCTTCAGCGCGTAGCACGGCGGGATCGCCGGGTGCGCCGCCCGCGGCCAGAAGCACACGAGATCGGCCAGCGCCCCGAGGTGCCGGTTGCGCCCGGGCTTCGTCGCCGCGGTGTAGACGACCCGCAGCAACCCGACGGCCAGCACGCCGAGCCCGAACACCCCGGCCGCGGACAGCGGGTCGAGCCAGCCGGGCAGCGTGCCGAAGCCGTACCAGGCCACCAGCAGCGCGGCCGCGCCGAGGGACAGGCCCGCGATCACGCCGAGCGCGAGGTGGTGCAGGTGCCGCCGTTCCCACGCGGACCGGGCCCACGCGGCGGCCGCGGCCTGCTCGTCCGCCGGGGATTGCAGCATCCGCACGATCGCGGGCACCCCGCGCGACCGCCGTCGCAGCGGCACGCCCACGGCGAACCCGAGCACGCCGAGCACGATCGCCAGCACCAGGCCGCCACCCCACAGCGCGGTCACCAGCCGGTAGCTGTCCGGCAGGCGGAGGTCACCGGCCCCGGACAGCCGCCGCAACCCGGTCGCCAGCCCCGCGCCGAACCCGGCGCCGAGCAGCGCCGCGAGCGCCAGCGCGGGCGCCGCCGCCCAGCCACCCGCCCACGGGCGCAGCCGCTTCGGCAGCTCGCGCCAGGTCCGGCGGGCCAGCAGCGCCGCGGGTACCAGCAGCAACGCGAACACCAGCCACGCGCCGATCAGCGCCGCGCCGACGCCTTCGACGGTGGCGTCCGAGCCGGTGGGCACCGCACCGCGCACGCCGACCGCGACCAGCAACGCGACCGCCACGAACAGCAGCCCGCCGCGTGCCCACCCCGGCAGGTCCCGCGCCCCGGACGCCGACGTGACGAGCGCGATTCCGGTCAGCACGAGCGAAGCGGCCCACAGCAGCCGCCCGGACACGTCGCCGGGCACGTCCAGCGGCCCGCCGACGGCGAGCAGCGCGACGGTGCTCAGCGCGGCGACGGTGTGCACGCAGCGCAGCACGGGCGAGTCCGTGTCGCCGCGCAGCACGTCACCGGGCAGCGTGTCGCCGGGCGGCGGTGGCGTGTGCGCGCGGACCGTCCAGTTCGTCCCGGACACCCGGTACAGCACGAGGACCACCAGCGCCACCAGCAGCCGCCCCGCGGCCAGGCGGACCTGCTCGACGTCGCGCATCCAGCCCGGCAGCCCGGTCAGGCAGCGGCGGCCGGGCGCCAGGCACTGCGCGGCGAACAGGTCGAGCGTGATGACCGCGACCTGCGCGACGAGCAACATCGTCAGCAGCAGTGCGGCGATCCGCAGCACACCCCGGCACAGCCCGCCGAGCACGGCCGCCGAGCGGCTGCTCGCCGGCACCGGCGGCAGCATCCAGTGCGCCACGTTGGCCAGCGAGAACGGGAACAGCAGCGCCCACGCCGCCTTCGCCGCGCCCCCGGAGGTCATGCCGCTCCACAGGTACCCCTCCAGAGTGCGCGGCACCGACCGGCCGAGCGCCTGCAGCACCGGGCCGGGCGCCGGGCGCCGCAGCCGGTCCGACGGGCGGATGACCCGGCCCACCCCGTCCCCGGCTACCTCCACCGTCCCGGCCGCGTCGAGCAGCTGCTCACCGCTGGTGCCGGACAGGCCCGGCACGCGTAGTTCGACCACTCGGGTGTCGGGGCCAGGAAGCGGCACGTCGGCTGTCTCCTTTTCCGGGTGTCCTGCGATGAACGGACAACGGTACTGTTCAGGTGGAGTCGATCGTTGGAGGAAATGCCGCTATGACCCCCGAAAGCGTTGCGAAGTGGCACGACACCCGCAACGGGGTGGAATTCGCCGTCGCGGACCTGGAGCTGGCCGAGTTCGGCCGCAAGGAGATCCGGCTGGCTGAGCACGAGATGCCGGGGCTGATGGCGTTGCGCCGTGAGTATGCGGAGGTGAACCCGCTGCGTGGTGCGCGGGTGTCGGGTTCGCTGCACATGACGGTGCAGACGGCGGTGCTGATCGAGACGCTGGTCTCGCTGGGTGCTGAGGT
>NZ_PQHW01000063.1 GCF_003385215.1 Amycolatopsis thermalba
ACGCCACCCCCACCACCTCAGCCGCTCGTGTCCGTCACCGCCAGCCGCTGCGCCAGGCGCGCGATCCCGTCCCGGATCATGCCGCCGTAACCGTCGTCCGCCAGCGTGCCGATCTCCGCCTGCGCCTCGGCCAGGTGCTCGCGCGCCCGCCGCACATCACCCAGCCGGCGATACACGTCACCCAGGTTCAGGTGCAGCGACGGGAAGAACCCCCGCACCTCCGCGGGATCGGCGGCCCGCGCCACCTCCAGCGCGCGGAGGTCCCACCGCAACTCCTCCTCCGGCGAGTCCTGCCGGTCGGCCAGGAAGTGCGCCGCCGCGCAGCGGTCGACCGCCGGCCCCTCCTCCCACAACCGCAACAGGATCCGCCGCGCCTCGGCCGGTTCCGCCGTCATCGCCCGGGCCAGCTCTTCTCTCGACATACGCCCACGTTGCCCCTTCGACCGGCTCGAAGGTCAAGCCGTCGCTACCCTGGAGCACACGAACGACGCTGGGGGCGCCATGGGGGTACGTCACTACCTGCGGAACGAGCGCCGCACGTTCGCAGCCATCGGGCTCGCGCTGCGCGGCAGGAAAGCGCTTGCGGCCGACGCCGACGCGATGCCCTATTCGCGGGCACAGCGCCCGCTGCTGATCGTGTTCGCCGTCCTGACCGTGGCCGAGGGCCTGCTGTTCGTGCTCGTCGGCTTCGGGGTCGCGGTGCACCTCGTCCTCGCCGTCGTCGAGGTGTACTCGTTGCTCCTCCTGCTGGGTCTGCTGTGCTCGATGACCTGCTACCCGCACAGCGCCTCACCCGAGGAAGTCCGGGTCCGGTACGGCGCCTACGTGGACGTCCCGATCCCCGCGGACGCCATCGCCGCGGCGCGTATCCGGCGCGAAGACCACTCCGGCAAGCCGATGATCCACCTCGCCGGCGACATCTTCACCCTCGCGCTGTCCTGGCAGACGAACGTGGTGCTCGAACTCCACCACCCGGTGACCGTCACGCGTCCCCTCGGCCGGACCGGTGAGGCGCGCACGATCCGGTTCTACGCCGACGACCCGGACGCCGCGGTCCGCGCGAGCACCACCGCGCTGGCGGACCGCCCGCGCCGCGGTTGACGGCGGGTCACGAGCGCGCTCCGCGGTTCCCGGTGGCCAGCAGCCACAGCAGGTACGGCGCCCCGACCGCCCCGGTGACGACCCCCACCGGCAGCTGGTGCGCGCCGCTGAGCAGGTGCTGCGCGGCGAAGTCCGCGACGAGCGTGACCAGCGCACCGACCAGCGCGGACGGGACCAGCCCCGGTCGCCCGGTGCGCAGGACGCGCGTCGCGATCGGCCCGGACAGGAACGCCACGAACGCGATCGGCCCGCCGACCGACGTCGCCACCCCGCACAGCGCGGCGGCCAGCGCCAGCAACCCGAGCCGCACCCGGTCCACGCGCACGCCCAGTCCCTTGGCGGCGTCGTCGCCGAGCTGCAGCACCGCCAGCGCGCGCCCGAGCAGCAACGCGGCCGGCACGAGCACGACCAGGAACACCGCCGCCATCCGGACCTCGCCCCAGCCGACGCGGCCGAAGCTGCCGGTGATCCACACCAGCGCCTGCGCGGCGATCCGCACGTCCGCGCGGGTCAGGAAGTAGGACATGGCGCTCGCGGCCAGCGCGGCGACCCCGATGCCGACCAGCACGAGCCGGTGCCCGGTGACGCCGCGCCGCCAGGCCAGCACGTAGATCAGCACCGACGTGAGGAGACCGCCGGTGAGCGCGGCGGCGGGCACGACCAGCCCGGACACGCCGAAGGTGATCAGGCACAGCACCGCGGCCAGCGACGAGCCCGCGGTCACGCCGATGACGTCCGGGCTGGCGAGCGGATTGCGCAGGAGCCGCTGGAACAGGGCGCCGGACAGGCCGAACGCGAACCCGGCCAGCAGCCCGGCGAGCGCGCGGGGCAGCCGCAGCCGCAGCACGATGTAGTCGTCCCGGACCGTGCCGCCGCCGAACAGCGTGCGCACCACGTCGGGCAGCGCGATCGGGAAGTCCCCGATGGACAGTGCGAGCAGGAAGACCGCGAGCACCGCCACGGCCAGCGCGGCGGTGACGATCGCGGTGCGGCGCGCCGTGCGGCGGTGGACCGCCAGGACCGTGCTCATCCGCGCACCCGCTTCCGGCGCACCAGCGCGATGAACACGGGCGCGCCGATCGCGGCCGTCACGATGCCGACCTGCAGCTCGCCGGGCTGCGCGAGCACCCTCCCGAGGATGTCGGCGGTCAGCAGCACCAGCGGCGCCAGCACCATCGAGTACGGCAGCAGCCACCGGTGGTCCGGACCGGTGATCAGCCGCGCGGCGTGCGGCACCATCAGGCCGACGAAGGCGATCGGGCCGGCCATCGCGGTCGCCGTGCCGCACAGGATCACCACGGCCAGCGCACACAGCGCCCGGCCGGCGTTGACGTTCACCCCGAGCCCGCGGGCCACGTCGTCGCCCATCGCCAGGCCGTTGAGGGCGCGCGCGGCGGCCAGGGGCATCACGAAGCCCACGACCAGGAACGGCAGCGCCTGCGTGACCACCGCGGAGTCGCGGCCGGCCAGCGAGCCGACCTGCCAGAACCGGAACTGCTCGTAGGTGGCGTTGTCGGTGACCAGGATGCCGGTGGTCAGCGACCGGAACGCGGCCTCGCACGCGGCGCCGGTGAGCGCGATCTTCAGCGGGGTGACGCGGTCGCGGCCGAGCGAGCCGATGCCGTAGACGAGGACCGCCGCGAGCGCCGCGCCGAGGAACGCGAACCAGACGTACCCGGTCATCGACTGGATCCCGGCGAGGCTGATCGCGGCGACCACGCACAGCGACGCCCCCGCGTTGACGCCGAGGATGCCGGGATCGGCGAGCGGGTTGCGGGTGACGCCCTGGATGATCGCCCCGGCCAGGCCGAGCGCGGCGCCGGCCAGCACCCCGATCAGGGTCCGCGGGATCCGGATCTGCCACACGATCAGGTGGTCCGGGTTCGCCGGATCGTGGTGCAGCAGGGCGTCGGCGACGACCGACGGCGGGAGCCCCTTGGCCCCCACCGCGACGCTGGCCACCACGGCCAGCCCCAGCGCCACCAGGCCCAGGATCAGGCCCAGGCCGAGCGGGGCCCGGCGGCGCTGGGGGAGTCCGGTCGTGGGTTCGCGGAGCACCTCGCTCAGCGTGCCATCGCCTCGGTGATCATCGGCACCACCTTGTCGATCGCGTAGCTCAGGCCCAGCGGGGTGGCGCTGGCGAAGGCCTGCGAGATCGTCTGGTCGGACAGCACGACCACGTGCCCGGCCTTGACCGACGGCACCGCCTGGAACAGCGGGTCGCTGCCGATCTGGCTCGCGTCGATGCCGATCGGCGACATGACGGTGAGGTCAGCGTCGAACAGGTCCATCCGCTCCGGGGAGACGGTGATGTAGAAGTCCTTCCCGGCCAGCGCCTGCACCCGCGGGGACTGCGTGAAGCCGAGGCGCTCCAGGAACTCGACGCGGGCGCCGCCGTTGACGTAGGCGCCGTAGGAGGTGGCCATCTTCGCGCCGACCGCGACGGTCTTGCCCTTGAACTCGGGGTGCGCGTCGGCCGCTTGGGCGAACTTGGCGTCCAGGTCGCCCTTCACCTGCTCGGCCTGGGCGGTCCGGCCGAGCGCCTTGCCGATCATGTCGAGCTGCTGCTGCCAGGTGGTCGCGTAGGCCTCGCCGCCGGCCGGGATGCCCAGGACGGGGACGCCGAGGGCGGCCAGCTGGTCGTAACGGGCCCGGTCGCCGCTGGCGCGGGTGTCCAGGATCAGGTCCGGGTTCAGCGCGGCGACCTGCTCGGCGCTGACCTCCATCGTGCCGAGCATCGTGGGCGCGGTCGTGTAGCGCTTGTCCTGCGGCATCCACGGCGCGACGCCGTCGCCGCCGATCGGCAGCCAGTCCGCGGCGCCCACCGGCTGCACCCCGAGGGTCAGCGCGACCTCCGCATCACCCCATCCGAGCGCGACGACCCGCTGCGGCTGCCGGTCGATCGTGACGTCACCGAACGCGGTCGGGATGGTGACCGGGAACTGGCCGGTGGCCGGGGTCGCCGGCTCGGCCGGGCCCTGCTCCGCGGGCGAGCCGCAACCCGCGAGCACGAGGACCGCGCCCAGGAGGAGAGCCAGGAGGGAACCGCGCGCACGCGGCCGTGGGAAACGCATGGGAAACCTCTCGGGATTAGGTAAGCCGATCCTAAATCAATGCCGGGGTGCGCGGTCCAGATGGCCGTGATCACAGGCGGGGGTGGCGCTTCCGGCTCGCAGGGTGTGCCATGGACTGGCCGTGGTTTCGGCGAGCGGGACGGCCGCTCGCAGCGCTTTGAGCAGACAGGGCGTAGGTGAGCGGGATGGACGACGCACCGGCGAGGGGCGAGTCCGTGCTCGACCTGCCGGACCCGGTGCCGCCGCTGGTGCGGGTGCGCCGGTGGATCGCGGCCGAGCTGGCCGACCTGGGGGACGACCGGGTGGCCGCGGTGCAGCTGGTGGCGACCGAGCTGCTCACGAACGCCTACGACCACGGCGGCGGGCACGGCCGGATCCGCCTGTCCCGCAGCGGCAACCGAATCCTGGTGGAGGTCGACGACGGGTCCCCGGACCCCCCGCTGCTGGGCGACGGGAACCCGAAGTCGCCACGCGGACGGGGCCTGGTGCTGGCAGACAGGCTGTCGGCCGCGTGGGGACACCGGCTGAGGGCGGACGGCGGAAAGGCGGTGTGGGCGGTGATCGACGGTTCAGCCGCCACCGGCGCCGGTTGAGCAAGTGCGGCGACCGGGTACCGCGCACCGTGACAGGGCCAGCACGATCAGCGCCGCCCTGCTCCCCGTGGGCTGCCTCGGCCTGGCACGTCGCGGTCCACTGCGGACGCACCCTGCGGCGCCTCCGCGGTGACGTGTGCGACGACCCCGGACCAGGACGGCGTGCGGCACGGGCCGGTGGCGCTGACGATGGTGATCATGGTGGCGTCTCGTGCCGTTCGGGCTGGCCCTGAGCGGTCGGGCTGCGGATGATTGACCGACCCCCCGGCAGCGCGGTGGCGCGGGCCCTGCCGTTCTGGTTCAGCCGGGAGATCGGCACGTACGCGATCGAGGGCGTGGACAGCGGCTGCCTGGTGCGCGGAGTGCTGCACGGCGTGGCATGCACGGCGGTGCTGCTGGCCGCGGTAGCGGTGGCGTCGTCGGTGCGCCTGCGGCAGCGGACGCACCTGAAGTTCCTCGGGCCTCGCTGACGCGGGGGCGCCGCGGGGCCGCCGGCACGGCAGCATCCCCGCCATGGCGGCGGACGCACCTCCAGGTCGTCGTCTCACTGAGGTGAGGGCGCCGCGTGGCGCGCGGCGGTGCTCCTGGCCGCAATCGCCGCGGCCTCGAGGCTGCAGCAGCGGACGCACCCGGAGTTCCTCGGCCCCCTGACGCGGAGTTGCCGCGGGCGTGCGCCGCGATGCCCGGCACGGCAACATCCCCGCCGTGGCAACGGACGCACCGCCAGGCCGCCGCGCCCCGCTGACGCCAGGTCACCCCACCGGAACTCCCTTCGAAAGTTGTGGTCCGAACGGAGTCACTTCTTCCTGTTTGCGACCTTCCAGTGGCCAGTTCGCGACAGACATCTTCCTACCGTGCGCAGAAGTGGTTAGTTTCCCAGAGCATCAGTAGCCCGCTGCTGGGAGGGCAGAGATCAATGTCGATCCGATCCCGTTTCACGCTGCCGGCCGGTCTCCGGGCGGGCGTGAAGTGACCGCCACGCTCGACCAACCCCTCAGAGCCGCCCTGCTCACCGCCGAAGAGCTGGCGGTCCTCGCGCTGCTCGCCGACGGCCTGCCCGTCGACGCGGTCGCGCGGCGGCTCAACCTGTCCAAACGCACGGTGCAGCGCCGGATCCGGCGCATCTGCGACCGGCTGGACGTGCACGCCCCGATCCAGGCCGTGGTCTGGGCCGCGCGGCGCAAGCTCATCTGAACCCGAGCGGGAGAACCCCGCGCAGCCCAGGAAATCCGAGCGAGGGATGGTATGCGCCACCGACGTGTCCTCGAACCGAACCGATCAAGACGCCGGTTCCGCCGGGTACTGGCCCAGTTGTGCGGGCTGGTCCTGCTCACCGCCGTGCCCGTGCTGCCCGCACTCGCGGCACCGGCACCCCCACCACAGCAACCACCAGCCGCCGCGCCCGAACCCGTCCGGGTCCTGGTCTTCCACGGCCCCTCCGACCGCCAGGCCGACCCCGTCAACACGGCCGCCGCGGCCATCCAGGAACTCGGCCGCACCGGCGGCTTCCAGGCCGACGTCGCCGCCGACCCGGCCGCCTTCACCCCGGCCAACCTCGCCCGCTACCGCGGCGTCGTGTTCCTCTCCGCGAACTCGGTCACGCTCAGCGCCGCGCAGGAGGACGCGCTCAAGGCGTTCGTCGCCGCGGGCAACGGGTTCGTCGGCGTCCACGACGCCGCTCGCGCGCAGTCCACATCGGACTGGTTCACCGGCCTGATCGGCACCCGGCCCACCACCAGCCCGGACACCGTGCAGCAGGCCGTCGTCGACGTGACCGACCGCCAGCACCCGGCCAACGCCGGCCTGCCGCTGAACTGGACCCGCTCCGACCAGTGGCTGAACTGGAGCCCGAACCCGGTCGGCCAGGTGCACACGATCGCGCAGGTCGAGGAGTGGAAGTACCAGCCGGGGCAGGGCGCCAACGGCGCGTTCCACCCGGTGTCCTGGTGCCGCGACTACTCCGGCGGCCGCTCCTTCTACACCGGCATGGGCCGCACCGTCGAGAGCTACACCACCGACCAGCTCTTCCGCGGCCACCTGCTCGGCGCGATCCGCTGGACCACCGGCATGGTGCGCGGCGACTGCAAGGCCACGATCGCCTCGAACTACACCGTCGAGCGGCTCACCAAGCAGAACGCGCCCGGCCAGCTCGACCAGATCGGCGAACCCCACGGCCTGACCATCGCCCCCGACGGCAAGGTGTTCTACATCGGCAAGGCCGCCTGCCCGTCCGGCCCGATCGTGGACTGGAACGACCCCAACGTGGGCCTGGGCTGCGGCACCATCCACCAGTGGGACCCGAAGACCAAGCAGGTCAAGCTGCTCACCACACTGCCCGTGATGGGCAACCGCGGCAGCGGTGACGAACTGGTCAAGAACGAAGAGGGCCTGGTGGGCATGACGCTCGACCCGGACTTCGCGCGCAACGGCTGGTTCTACGTCTACTGGATGCCGCACTCCTCCATCGACCGGGAGAAGCGGATCGGCCAGCGCACGGTGTCCCGCTTCACCTACGACGCCGCGCGCCAGACCATCGACCAGGCCACCCGCAAGGACCTGCTGCACTGGCCGGCGCAGATCCACAGCTGCTGCCACGCCGGTGGCGGCATGGCGTTCGACGACGCCGGCAACCTCTACATCGGCGTCGGGGACAACAACTCCTCCGGCGGCTCCGACGGCTACTCCGGCAACAACTGGACGGCCGAGTACCAGGGCGTCTCGTTCCAGGACGCGCGCCGCACGTCGGGCAACACCAACGACCTCAACGGCAAGATCCTGCGCATCCACCCGGAGCCGGACGGCACCTACACGATCCCGCCGGGCAACCTGTTCACCGGCACCGAGGAGGGCGGCGGCAAGACCCGCCCGGAGATCTACGTGATGGGCGTGCGCAACATCGCCCGGCTGGCCGTCGACAAGCAGCACGACTGGCTCACCGCGGGCTGGGTCGGCCCGGACGCCGGCGCGCCGAACCCGGAACTGGGGCCGGCCAAGTACGAGACGGCCACCGTCATCACCTCGGCGGGCAACCAGGGCTGGCCGTACTGCATGGGCAACCGGCAGCCCTACCGCGACCGCAGCAACACCGACGCCAGCGTGCTCACCGGCTGGTACGACTGCGACAACCTGAAGAACACCTCGCCGCGCAACACCGGCCTGGTGGACATCCCGCCCGCCCGGGACAACGCGATCTGGTACTCGCCGCAGGGCGGCGGCCCGGTCTACCCGGCGCGCGCGGACGGCAGCGGCGTCCCGTCCTACGTGCAGTCCGAGGCGACCTACACCGAGCCCTACCTCAAGGGCGGCGGGCAGGCCGTGATGTCCGGTCCGACCTACCACCGCGCCGAGGTGAACACCGCCAGCGGTGTCGCGTGGCCGGCGTACTGGGAGGACAAGTGGTTCATCGGTGACGAGTCCAACGGCAACAACCGGATCGCGGTGACGCTGGACCCGGCGCGCGTGCCTGCCCAGGGCGCGCCCGCGTTCGCCGAGGACCTGCGGCAGATCATCAAGGGCGGCGGTGGCGACACCGGCCTGCAGAGCTGGATGGACGCCAAGTTCGGCCCGGACGGCGCGCTGTACCTGCTGGACTACGCGGGCGGCTTCTTCAGCCTCGACCCCAACCAGAAGCTGCTGCGCATCACCTACCACGGCGGGGCGGCCACCCCGGCTCCCGCGGCCGCCACGGTCGGGACCACCACGCAGGCCGGCCCGATGACCATGGCGTTCACCGGCGCCAAGGCCGGTGGTGTGGCGTGGCGCTGGGACTTCGGTGACGGCACCACCTCCACCGAGGCCAACCCGAAGCACACCTACCTGCTCGGCGGCACGTACTACGCGACGCTGGAGGTCACCTACGCCGACGGGGAGAAGGCCACCGCGAACCTGCCGGTGACCGTCAGCTGCCCGGCGCCCGACGCCCGGCAGAAGGTGTGGCTGCTGGACAGCGAAACCGCGGTGCCCAACCGCAACATCGGACTCGGCTGCACGATCAACGACCTGGTCGACGACGAGCGGCCGTGGGCGAGCCACGACGCGTTCACCGCGTACGTGACCGACGTGGCGGCGAAGCTGCGTGGCTTCGGGCTGCTGTCCGACAAGGAGGCCAACCAGCTGACCCGGGCGGCCTCGGCGTCCCAGGTCGGCCGGTCCACCGCCTACGAATGGCTCTTCGACGGCACCTCGACGGCCGGCTGGAGCCAGGCGCCGGACGGCCGGTTCGACCTGCAACCGGACGGCACGCTGCACAGCGCGGGCGGCATGGGCATGCTGTGGTACTCCGGCAAGGCGTTCGGCGACTTCTCGGTGCGGCTGCAGTTCCGGGACGTGGCACCGGCCGGTGACCGGGCCAACAGCGGGGTGTTCACGCGGTTCCCCGATCCGCGCATCCCGCTGGAGCAACGCCCGCCGGGCAGCTGCGGCACGGCCTGGTCGGCGCGGACCTCGCAGGCGTGGGTCGCGATCTACTGTGGACAGGAGATCCAGATCAACGACAACACCGCGGGTGACGCGCAGAAGACCGGTTCGGTCTACAACTTCTCGCAGGTGGGCCTGGACCGGGCGATGCCGACGCCGAAGGGCGTGTGGAACGACTACGAGGTGCGGGTGACCGGCCAGCACTACACGATCATCCGCAACGGCGTGGTGATCAACGAGTTCGACAACACGCCCGGCAAGCAGTCGTCGCGTGCCGGTGACCCGCCGACCGATCTGCGGCAGTTCTTCAGCGGGTTCATCGGGCTGCAGAACCACAGCGACCGCGACGTGATCGAGTTCCGCAACATCCGGGTGCGGCAGCTGTAAGCAACTCCCGTTTCCCCGGTGGCGCCGCCGCGCGCGGCGCCACCGGGCTCCCCCCTGCGAGGAAACCCATGAGAATTCTGCGTGGCGCGCTCGTGGCCGCGACGGCGGGACTGTGCCTGCTCACCGGCACGACCACCGCCGCGATCGCCGAGCCGGTGCCGATCACCGTGGTGGCCGAGCAGGTGCTGACCTGGACCGCCGACGACAGCCTGACCGAGTACGCCTCGGCGCCGGCGACGGCGGTGGCGGGCCCGGCGACCATCGTGTTCGAGAACAGCACGGACACCGGCAACACCACCGGCATGACGCACACCCTGACCTTCGACACGTCGACGCCGGGCTACAACCACGACGTCGACCTCAACATCACCGCGAGCCCGCTGGACGCCCAGCACGGGCTGCACCAGGCGCAGGTGACCCTCACCCCGGGCAAGTACCGCTACTACTGCGCGATGCCCGGGCACACGATGAGCGGCGAGCTGATCGTCACCGAGAGCGGCGAGCAGGACACGACGCCGCCCGAGGTGACCGCGTCCGTCGACGGCACCACCGACGCCGACGGCAACTACGTCGGCACGGCCACGCTCACGCTGACCGCGACCGACGACAGCTCCGGGGTCGGGACCGTCGAATACACCCTCGACGACGACACCTACCGCCCGTACAGCGGGCCGGTCACGATCACCGCGCCCGGCGCGCACACCGTGCACTACCGCGCCACGGACAAGGCGGGCAACGCGAGCGACCCGAAGACGCTGGTGATCAACGTCGTGCAGCCCAACGACGACACCACCGCGCCGCAGGTGACCGCGAGCGTCGCCGGTGAGCGCAACGGCGCCGGGAACTACGCGGGCAGCGCCACCGTGACGCTCAGCGCGACCGACGCCGAGTCCGGCGTGGCGAGGGTCGAGTACACCATGGACGGCGGCGGGTACGTGACCTACACCCAGCCGGTCGTGCTCGGCACCGGCACCCACACGCTGACCTACCGCGCCACCGACAAGGCCGGCAACACCAGCGAGCCGAAAACCCTGACGGTGCAGGTGGATCCGCTCGGCGACGTCGTCGCGCCCTACGTGACGGCCGACCTGGACGGCGAGCTGAACACCGAGGGCTCCTACGTCGGCAAGGCCACGCTCGTCCTGGCCGCCACCGACACCGAATCCGGGATCGCCTCCATCGAGTACGACCTGGACGGCGCCGGTTTCGTCCGCTACGGCCAGCCGGTGACCATCACCGCGGTCGGCACGCACATGCTGCACTACCGGGCGACCGACCGGGCAGGCAACACCAGCGCGGTGCGGATGCTGTCGTTCACCATCGCCGAAGCCGGCGACCTGACCGCGCCCGTCGTGTCCGTGCAGCTGTCCGGGGCGCAGAACTGGTCGTGGGACTACGTGGGCCCGGTGACGGTCACGCTGTCCGCGACGGACGAGGCCTCGGGTGTCGCGCGCATCCAGTACTCGCTGGACGGCAACGTGTTCACCCGCTACCGCAAGCCGTTCGTCGTCGACCGCGTCGGCACCCACACGATCCGCTACCGCGCCACCGACGAGGCAGGCAACACCAGCGAGATCGGCAGCGTCACGTTCACCATCGTGTCGTCGAGCGGCCCCTCGAAGCAGGAGCGGCAGCCGAACCCGGCGTTCGAACGCATGGTGTGACTCCTCCCTTTCACGAAAGGACCATTCATGGCCAAGTTGACGCGGCGCGCCGTGCTCGGCACCGCGGCGGCCGGGCTGGCCGCGTCGGTGCCCGGTGTCGCGGCAGCGGCACCGGTGCGGGCGCAGGGCACGACCCGGCGGATCACGATGTACGCCGAGAAGATCTCCGACGAGCTGTACGGCTACGGCCTCGCGCCCGGCGGGGCGACGGTGCCCGGGCCGGTGCTGGAGATGTGGGAGGGCGACACCCTCGAGATCGACCTGGTCAACACGACCGACCGGGTGCTGTCGCTGCACCCGCACGGCGTCGACTACGACATCAACTCCGACGGCACGCTGATGAACGGCTCCGCGGTGATGCCCGGCCAGACCCGGCGGTACGTGTGGAAGAGCCACGTCGGCTACCGGCGGGCGGACGGGTCGTGGGCCGAGGGCACGGCGGGTTACTGGCACTACCACGACCACGCGATGGGCACCGAGCACGGCACCGAGGGTGTGCTCAAGGGCCTGTACGGGGCGCTGGTGGTGCGGCGGCAGGGCGATCTGCTGCCGAAGCGGCAGTTCACCGTGGTGTTCAACGACATGATGATCAACAACCGGTCGCACCACGACGCGCCGACGTTCGAGGCGAACCTCGGCGAGCGGGTGGAGTGGATCGCGATCGGGCACGGCAGCAACTTCCACACCTTCCACCTGCACGGGCACCGCTGGCTGGACAACCGCACCGGGATGCGGACCAGCGAGTACGACCCCAGCCCGCTGATCGACATCAAGGACCTCAACCCCGGGGTGTCGTTCGGGTTCCAGGTGATCGCCGGTGAGGGGGTCGGGCCGGGGATGTGGATGTACCACTGCCACGTCCAGAACCACTCGGACATGGGGATGGCCGGGATGTTCCTGGTGCGCAACGCCGACGGCACGATGCCGCCCGGTGTCCACGAACACTGAGATTCGCGAAGGAGAGCGGCATGTGTGGTGGTGTGCCCGTCGTCGTCGACCGGCGGCGGTTCCTGAAGGGTGTGGCGGCGACGGCGGCCGGGGTGGCGGCGCTGGGGGTGCCCGCGACGGCGGCCGCCTCGCCGGGGCGGCGCATCCCGAACAGCCGGATCGGGTTGCAGATGTACTCGGTGCGGGACGCGTTCATGTCCCAGCCGGAGGCGGTGCTGCGGGCGCTGGCCCGGGCCGGGTACCGGAACCTGGAGTTCGCCGGGTTCCCGGGCGGGACGGATCCGGCGCACGCGCGGGAGGTCCGGCCGCTGCTGGAGAAGTACGGGCTGCGGGCGGTGTCCAGTCACCACGGGTACGCGGAGTTCCTCGACGACGCGCGGGTGGGTGAGCTGATCGAGATGGCCCGGATCCTGGGGCAGCGGTACATCGTGTGCCCCGGCGGGGTGCCGGACACGGCGGAGGGTTTCGCCGAGGCCGCTACCGTGTTCGACCGGGCCGGCGAGCGGATCCGGCGGGCGGGGATGAAGCTCGGGTACCACAACCACACCAGCGAGTTCACCGGGCACGGGCCGGACGGGCGGAGCTTCTACCAGATCCTGCTGGACGGTTCGGATCCGGAGTTGCTGTACCTGGAGCTGGACATGGCGTGGTCATCGGCGGCGGGGTTGAGCGCGCAGGACAACGTCGAGCTGATCCGGGCGAACCGGGGGCGGATGCTGCTGGCGCACGTGAAGGACCTGGACGCTTCCGGCAACCTGGCGGACCTGGGCACCGGGGTGATCGACTACCGCACCATCCTCAGCGGCGCGACCCGCCTGGGCATGCGCGAGTTCATCATCGAGAACGACGACCAGAGCAACCCGCTGACCGATTCACGGGCCGACCGCATGCACGACTACCTGGCCGCCCTGCGGCTGCGCTAGGCGGGCGGGGTCCGGCTCCGGCGGGGATTGGCAGGCCCGCCGGAGCCACCGCCCACGCCCGTGCCCCCGCCACCACACGGCCGCGGGCACGCGCGCCCCCGTGCCACCGCCGACCCGGCCTCCGCCGGGCACGAAGTCAGATCACCCCGCGCCGCACGGCCCACACCACCGCCTGGATGGGCGTCGCCACGCCGAGGCGGTCGCAGACGGCCCTGATGCGGCGTCGCACGGTTCGCCCGGACAGGCCCACCCGCTCGGCCACCTCCTCCGGCGACAGCCCCTCCGCGAGCAGCCCCAGCAGCACCAGGTCGCCGCGGGGCAGGTCGGTCACCTCTCCCACTCCGCGATCGTCATCGCCCGGCCACGGCCGGTCAATGACACAACAGGACAAGGTGACTCACACCGCGGCCGCGAGGTCGAGCCGGTCCCACCCGCCGGTCGGCAGCGGCCGGACGTCGCGCACCCACTCCGCCCGCAGGTACGGCAGGCACACCTGCACCGGCTCGCGCTCGGCCGGCCCCAGCTCCCACGCGCACTCCCGGCCTTCCAGCGACGCGGCGAGGAAGTCGTTCCACCGCCCGTAGTCCGAGGCCACCACCAGCCGCTCGGGGGCGTCGAACTCGACCGTCGCGAAGCCGCGGCTCAGCTCGTGCTCGGCGTCGAACAGCGACACCGCGTCGATCAGCCGCAGCTCACCGCGCCACGCCCACACCGGCGGCCGCCCGCCGGTGGCGACCCCGGCGCGTTCCATGGCGTCGACCATCGCCCGGTAGGGCGCCACCAGGGCCGGCGGCACGCGGTCCCAGTCACCGAAGAGGTCGCCGGTCACGCGGGACAGCGGCTGAAAGGTACGCAAGAGCACGAGCAGTGACGCTAGCCGCGATCACCGCGTGCCCGCCTCCGGGGAATTCCCGGAACCGGAGCCCGGAGTGAGCATCACCACCCCGAGGCGCCTCAGGCCTGCGTGGCCTTCGGCTCCCGGGCCCGGTGACCGTTCGGCCCACCGTGGGAGCGCGCGAACGGCAGCCGCTCCCCCACCTTCTCGCCGACCTTGGCCCGCACGACCCCGGCCGCGCCCTGGACCGCCGGGTGGTCGGCGACCGCCCGGTAGGTCCGCACGATCTGCTCGTACCGCGCACGGCCCGCCCGCGCCCCGAGCACGTACCCGACGGCCGCGCCGAGCAGGAAAGTCTTCATGCCCGCCTCCTGGTGTCTCCGGCTCGATCACTCATTGTCCCCCAACCCCCGCGAAAGTGCCGGGGGGTGCGTGCAGAGCGCGATCGCCCATGGGCTAAAGTTCTCTCCCGTCAGCCCGGAGCGATCCGGGCAGGCAGAGCGTTCCCCTGTAGCTCAATTGGCAGAGCATTCGGCTGTTAACCGAAGGGTTGCTGGTTCGAGTCCAGCCGGGGGAGCTTCCACCCCAGGTCACCGACCTGGGGTTTTTCTTTGTCAGGAACTCGGGACCCCTGACCCGCCAGAAACCCGCCACTTTCACTCCGCGAACATGCCCTCCAGGGCCGCTGCTGACGCTTCGTTGGCCACCCGTCGCTTGCGGTAGTGCTTGTCAGCGACCTTCTGCGTGTTCCCGAGCTGGTCCGCGATCGCGCTCAGCGGCAGGTCAGCGTCATCCAAGACCGAGGCGACGGTCTTCCGGAAGACGTGTGACGTGACCCACCCGTACCCGACCTCGGCGAACGCCTCCCGCACCCGGTTGATCGTGTTGTTCGGGTCCAGCCACTCCCCGTTCCAGCTGGCGAACAGCGGCCCGTCCCCCGCGGCCTGCTTCCGCTCCGTGAGCATCGGGATCGACCAGGTCGGAACCCGCAGCAGCAGGCCCGGCCGGTTCCCCTTCCGGTTCGGGACCCGCACGAGCCCCTGTCCCTGTACCCGGATCAGGTGATTCCCGACCGCGACAGTCCGCTCCCCCGGGTCCACGTCGTCGCCCGTGAGCGCCAGCAGCTCGCCGAGGCGCACCCCGGTGGCGAGCATCGTTCGCACGATGTCGGGCAGGTCTCGCCACACCTGCGCCCGAGAACCCAGCCTCCGACCCGCTGAGTCGGTGCTCTTGTCGACGGCCAGCCGTTCGAGCTTCGCAAGCAGGTCGCTCCGCTGCTCCCGATCGAGCGCGACCACTTCCTTCTCTTCGCCACGTGCCAGCCGGCCGACCGACCGAGCCGGGTTGATCGTCATCGCGCCGTGCCGCACCGCGTAGCCGCATAGCCCGGTCAGGACCGCCCGGACGCTCTTGGCCGTGTCGTAGCTGGTCGCGTCGTGCACCTTCTTGACGAGCCGGTCGCAGGTCGTGACGGTCAGCTCGCGTGCCTGCAACTCGCCGACGGCGGGCAACACCCAGTTCTTGAGCTGCCCTCGGTAGTGCCGCACGGTGTTGGGCGAGCGGTCCCCGAGCTTCGCTTCCCGATCCAGGTCCGCCACCCACATCTCGGCGATGCGCTTCATCCGCGTGTCGCCCGAGATCTCGTCTCCCCGCACCTCGGCCGCCAGGGTGGTCATGGCCTTCTTGAGACGGGTCTCCGCATCAGCCTTGCTGCGACCGATGCGTCCCACTCGCTTCAAGCGACCGTCCGCCATCCGAAACCGGGCAGTCGCCTCCCACCTCTTCGGCGCGACTTCCTTCGTCCGGATCACGCCGTAGGTCCCGATCGGCAACGGGGGCCGGGGCATGTGCTGTCTCCTTTCAGGCCGCGTGGTCGTCGAGGGACTCGAACCACGCGATCACGTCTTCGGGCTTGTAGCGCACGTGCTTGCCGACTCGGCGTCCCTTGGGGCCGTAGTCCCTCGTGCGCCATTCGTAGAGCGTCTTCACCGGCACGCCGAGGTATTCCGCCACGTCGTGCACTGTCCACAGTCGATCCATTTCGTACTCCTTTCACTGGCAGGCCAACGTTTCCTCCGTTTCTTTTCGTGCGATGCGTTTCCGCTCCCGCGCCTTGGCCGCGGCCGTGTTCGCCAGGGCGGCGTCGCCGATGGTCAGCCAACCGATGCCGTCGAAGATCCAGTTGAGAGTGACGGCGGACTCGTCGCCGTCCTGGTCCGTATCGGCCGGCAGTGCCTCTTCGGGGCGTTCGCCGCGCTGGAATGCCTTACGGACGGCTCTCAGCGCTGTGAGGGTGGTGGAGTAGCGGCGGCTCTTGGTGGAGAAGTGGCCGCCGAAGCCGAGCATGTGCGCCCACTTCTGGAGCTTGCCCCAGCCTTCGGCCCACTCGGTGCGCTGCTGCTTGCTGGTGTAGTAGAAGGGCCGCTGCCCGAGCCGCCAGCAGGCGACGAGCTGCCGGGACTGGTGGTTGTCGCGCTCCGCGTGCATGTTGGCGTCGAGCTGCGTGAGCCGCCGGGAGACGTGCCCGGCTTCCTCGGTGGCCTTCGTGGCGTACTTCGCGAGATAGGCCGCCACCGCCGTAGTTGTCAGCGCACCGCGGTCATCGTGATCACTCGCCTGAAGGTGAACGGGGCGGATGTCGCGCTGCTTGCCCCAGGTGAGGGTCCAGCCGGTGCGTCGCCGAGGGTGGGGTGCCGTGGTGAAGCGCGTGACGGTCGCAGCAGTGTCGATAAGGCTGCTCAGCAGCTCCGGCGTGATACTCGGGTCCGGCGCGATGATGGTATCCGGATCGTTCGGGTCAAGGCCATCGAGCCTGATCAGGGCGTGGAAGTGCACGACGCCGCGCCGCTGGTACTCGGCGACTTTGGCATACGAGAGCCGCACCTGCACGCCTCGGTCCTTGGCGGCGGCCTTAAGGTAGCGGTGCAGCGTGATCGTGGTGCGCCGCCACAGTTCTCCGGCGTGGAAGTTCCAGACGGCCTGCGCTTCGTAGTCGTAGCAGTCCCGGCACATCGGCTCCCCCACGCACGAGTCATCCTCGGTGTGCCGCACCCTGCACTCAGTGGAGCGACCGTGCGGGCACGGCGGGGCGTACCGCCGGGGGCGGCAGGGCTTGACCTGCCCGTTGCTAACCACGCGGGTGTGCACGGTCCCGAAGGCCGGCGCGGTGAGCGTGACGAAGAAACACGGGTGCTCGGTCACTGTCTCGGGCACGCCCTTGCCGCCGACGAGCCCCGCCTTCACGAGCTGGTAGGTGTCGGCCCGGTAGGTCTCCGCACACGCGGGGCAGACCGAGGCCCGCCGGTTCTTGCAGGCGACGTAGAGCAGCCCGTCCGGCATGTCGTCAGTGATCCGCTCGACGTCACCGCCGCCCCATTCCGCTTCCACGCGCAGGCGCACGGGCCGGGAGCAGGCAGCCGCGGGCATGACGTGAGCGAGCCACCAGCGGTAGTCCGGGCTGGCCGCGCGGCGCAGGATGTCCGGCTCGGCGACGGCTCCCAGCCCCACCACAGTCTTGGTGGTGGGGCTGAGGGTCATGGTCGAGACGGTCAAGGATGCTCCGGGTCAGACGAACAGGTGCGCGTAGGTCTCGACGTCGCGGCTGGTGGCCCACCGCCAGCCCTCCAAGAGTTCGCCGGTCGGCGCGTAGGCGGGCAGCAGCGCGTAAGGGTCGAATGCGGAAATCGGCAGAGCGATGAAGCCGCCGATCTCCGGCGCGTGCGCCAGGCGGGCGACGTCGACGGCGTTGTTGTCACCGGTGACGAAGACCCACAGCTGCTCGGGAGTGAGGGCCATGGGTTTGGTTGCGGTCAGCATGAGGGCAGTCCTCTCCTGCGAGTCGAATTGCGAATGGGGATTAAGCGGTCTTGCGAGTGCGGATTTGGCGCGCGTATTCGACGAGCGAGTGAATGTGCGCGTCGGTGAGATAGGCGGTCTTCATCCGGCGTGGCATGCCGCCTTCGGCGAGCAGCAGGGCGACGCCGCGTTCCTCCGGAGCGATGTGGGAGGCATCGAAGCCCTGGGAGGCCCAGCCCCGGCCGAGGATGATGTCGGAGCTGGAATCGGTGGTACAGCGGTAGGCCATGCGGTACCCGAACAGGTCCCGCAGCGAAGTCGGGATGATGTCGGCCGAGGGCCGCTGAGTAGCGGCTACGACGATGATTCCGGCAGCCCGGCCCCGGGCAACGAGGTCGCGCAGCAGCCGGACGAACTGCTCTTGCTGGTCCTTGGTGCCCATCGTGGCCGAGAACAGAGCCAGCTCATCGATCACGACCATGATCACGTCGATCGGGTCGTGGCGGTCGATCTTGCGCCGCCGCACCCGGTCCAGCTCGACATAGCGGCGGTCCATCTCCGCCTGCAACCGCTCCAACGCGGTCAGAGCGCGTTCGATGTCGGGACCGACGAACAGGTCGGCCACCTCCCGCCACAGGCCCAGCTCGACCTGTTTGCCGTCGAACAGCCACAACGACAGGTCCGAGCACAGCGCCCCGTGCGCGACGATGTTGTTCAGCCCCACGGACTTGCCCGCTCCGGGCTCCCCGGCGAGCAGGATGTTGCGCCAGATCAGCTCGATGTCGACGCCGTAGCCGTCCTCGTAGATACCCAGGTGCACCGGGTCGTAGATGGACAGCCCAGCCACCGGAATCGTGTTCTTCCGCATGACCGGCCCCCTCAGTCGATGTAGTCGGACAGGTCGTCGACGACCACTCCAGCCGGCCGAGGCGCAGGCTTGTCCTGAACAGGCAGCGGCGTGACCGTGGCGGCCGCGATGGGCTCGGTCCCCTCACCACGGGACTTGCGGACAAGAGACGCCACCTTCGCCAGGGGCGAGTCGATCGGCGTCGAGCGGTCCAGCGGGTCACGACGGATGACCTCGACCGCAAACAGGGTGGACAGCTTGCGCACCCGGTGCACCCGCGCATCCCTGGCATAGCAGGCGGGCGCGATGTACTCGAGGACCGCTTCCAGATCCCCGGCGGAGGAGCCCGCACGGCTCCACAGCCAGATGCGTTCGCCGGTCTTCGTGGGCCGCGCCAGAGCATGAACGGCAGCGCGCCGTCCAGGTTCATCGTGCGGGCACGCGCCTGCCGCAGGCAGGTCCGCAGCCGGTGCCGGTCGACCAGGCACCAGAACCGGGAGAACACAAACCAGCGGGTCTGCGGCACCAGCACCACGACCACCACGGTCCCGGTGAAGATCAACCAGGCGTAACCCTCGCCGACCTGGTGATACAGCCAGGCCATGCTCACGAGGAACACGGCGGTCAGAAAGATCTCTGCGCGCCAGCGCAGCAGCACGCCCAGGCCCACAACGAACCAGTGCTGCTTCGGGGCGTGCCAGAACTCCATGACATCGATTCGGCGCGCTCCACGCGCCCGGCGGATAGACTTCGCCACGACTCCTCCAAGGTGGAGACGAAAAGAGGCACGGGTCCGGACAGGAACCGCCAAGAACCAGACCGGTCCCGTGCTGCTCTTCGAGCGGAATGACTAACGGCCGAGGGTGTTCCGCTCGACCAGGTCCCGGCTGTCATGCCGGGTGAGCACTTCAGACGTTCGTCACGGTCAGGAAGCGGAGTTCGCCGACGTCTTCGAACCGGAGACAGCCTTGATGTCGACTGCACGGAAAGCCACGCCGTTGCGGCCGTTCTGTGCCCACGGAATCGCCTGCAGCTCAACGGGCGTCACTACGGTGCCAGTGGTGACCTTGGGGGCCTGCGGGGCCGCGACGGTCACACTGATCACCTCCGCACCCGAGCCGTCCATGGCAACGAGCTGCACAGTCCACATCGGAACGTTCGTGCTGCGCTCGACCCGCTGAATCCCGTTCTGATCCGTCTTCGGCTGAGCCTCTCGGCCCACCGTGAACGTCACCTGCGAAGTGTCGATGACCAGACGCATAACCTGTCCTCCAAGGGTGATCAGTTCCGCACCGCTCCATAGCGCTCTTCGGTGCGTCCCTGACGATGCCGCCGAGGACGGGGACGGCTTCACCTCACGGAAGGACATCTAGGGACGTCTCTGGTAGCGTGAAGACGTCCCTAGGCGTACTTGGGGGAGGGTTGATGACCAACGAGCGTCTACGTGACGCCATGCTGTCGCGGGGTCTCACCCCGGACCAGCTCGCTGAGCGTATCGCAGTGGACCCGAAGACGGTCGAGCGCTGGATCACCAAGGGCCGCACGCCCTACGCGAAGTCGCGGCACAAGATCGCCGCGATCTTGCGGGAGAGCGAGAGCTACCTGTGGCCGGACGCGCTATCCGAGGCCACGGCGAGCGAGGTCAGCAACTCCGAGATCGTGAAGGTCTACGCCCACCGCAACTCGGTGCCGGCCGATCTCTGGGACAAGCTGTTGGCGCAGGCCACGACGTACGTGGACATGCTGGTCTACGTGGGCATGTTCATGACCGAGAAGCCTGGCTTGCTGGAGCTGCTGCGCGGCAAGGCCGAAGCAGGCGCTCGAATCCGGCTGCTGTTCGGCGACCGGGACGCCCCGGCGGTGATCCAGCGCAGCACCGACGAGGGCATCGGACCGCACACGATCTCGGCGAAGATCGACCACGCGCTGGCCTACTTCCGCAAGCTCGACGGCGTACCCGGAATCGAGATCCGGACGCACGGAACGGTGCTGTACAACAGCATCTTCCGGTTCGACGACGAGATGATCGTCAACCCGCACGTTTACGGCAAGATGGCCGCGCACGCCCCCGCGCTGCACCTGCGGCGGTTGTCGGCGGGCGACCTGTTCACCACCTACGCGGACAGCTTCACCGCCGTGTGGGAGCACGCTCAACCGCACAAGTGGGAGGACTGAGGCTCGTGCCGAAGAAGGACTACTACGACGACCCCGACGCCCCGGCCGCCAACAGCATCGTGCCCGCGGTCGCCGCTGTGGTGCGTAACGAGGCCGGCGACATCCTGATGATCGAGCGCACCGACAACGGTCTGTGGGCGCTCCCCGGCGGAGCCCAGGACCTCGGCGAATCGGTGGTGGACGCCGTGCGGCGCGAGGTCGAGGAGGAAACCGGGCTGACGGTCGAGGTGACCGGGATCAGCGGCATCTACTCCGACCCCAAGCACGTGATCGCCTACGACGACGGCGAGGTCCGGCAGGAGTTCTCGATCTGCTTCCACGCCCGCCCGCTCGCAGGGTCGCTGCGGCCCAGCTCGGAGTCACGGCAGGTGCACTGGGTCGCGCCGGAGCGCCTGGACGAGCTGGACATCCACCCCTCGATGCGGCTGCGCATCGATCACGCGATCAAGAACCCGCAGGACGTCCATTTGGGTTAGCCGCCGAGACGGCGGAAAGACGGCCCTTCGTGCGCTCGACGGCTGCCAGCAGCTCAGGAGTGGCACCGGTGATGAACCGAGTCACGAGATGGTCAGGGCCGTAGCGCCGCTTGATCTCCGCAATGCGGTCTTCGGCGTCGACGGTCTCGCCATCGGGCGAGGTGGTGAGGTCGCAGTACCAAAGTGCGTCGCGGATCGAGCCGCGTTCGTCGTGGAAGTCGGCCAGCTCGTCAGTCAGCCCCCGCAGTTCGGCTTCATAGACGGCGTAGGAGTGATGTGCGACGAGGTGCACAAGCCGTTCGGGGGCATCGACCTTGGCCAGGTAGGTAGCGCCGTCGATGGGGTGAAAGCCAGTGTCAACCAGGTCAGGGGCATACCCGATGTCGTGAAGGACGGCCGCGGCTTCCAGCAGTTCAGCGTCCGATCCGGCAATCGACGCGAGGGTGCGCGCCTGCCGGGCTACGCCCTGGACGTGGGCCCATCGTCGAGGCAGCGCGTCACGCAGCTTCGCCTCGGAGAGGTCATATGCCCACGAAATCAGCGACATCCGCCCACCGTAACGTCAAGATTCAGCGGACGCACGAGGCCCGCGAACGAAGGTGCCCTTGGAGCGGACAGTCACGACCAAGCCCAGGTCCCTCAGGATGCTGGTCGCGTGGCGGGCGGTGCCCAGCGAGACGCCGTACTCGGCGGCCAGCCGCCGTTCGGCCGGCAACGGCGTGTTGGGCTTCAGTCGGCCCGCAGCGATGAGCCTGGCCAGATGATCGGCCAGCTGCTCGTAGATGTACTTGTCCGGGTTGCTGCCCGGATCAAAGACGATGCGTTGGTCGACGGCTTGGCTGCCATCGAGGTCATCGCTCATGCTCCCTCCTGCCTGTCGGCGATACCGGTTGCGCCCCGCCGCATGACGGTGCCACTCGCTGCGACAGGGCACGAGCGCCAGAATATCCGATTTTGGGATATGAGATGGCTCTCCGGTCGCCTTGACAGGTGGAGAAGTCGATCTACTCGGCCGAGTACCAGCAGCTGTGCCGCCTCCTGCGCGAGCTACGCCAGGAGGCCGGCCTCACGCAGGTGCAGGTATCAGAGCGCCTTGGCGTGCCGCAGTCGTTCGTCAGCAAATACGAAACCGGCGAACGGCGACTGGACGTGGTCGAGTTGCGACACATCGCCACGGCTCTCAACACGTCGCTTCACGAGGTCTTGACCCACCTGGAGTCAGAGGAAACTTAGTTCTGAGCTCGACCCAACCGACATCACCCCAACACGCTTCGGATGAAGTTGACCCGCCCCTCCACCGCTACTCGGAACGCTTTACCAGATGCAGTAGGAAGCGGTTCCGCATAAGAAACCCGACCTTCGCTATCAGTTTTTGTGGTGATAAACCATCCGCCTTGGTATATGTTGTCCCCCATAAAGCGCTTGAGCATCTCTTGGTAACGCTGATTGTATGACATTCCCTCAAACGTTGGATCGGCCGGAAACAACGCTGAGATGGGACGATTAGGTTGCTCAGTCTCGTCATCCTCGCGGAGAACGAAGACGTATCCCAGCCATGGCGGCACCTCCCCATAGGCAGCAAACTTTCTTTGCGCCGCCCAAGTATCCGTACCCGATCCGAGCGCTTCCTCAAATCGATTGTTGATATTCTTTCCCACACTGCCAACCTGGCTCTTAAACTCAAGCGCAGCAACAAGCGCACCTTTATAGCGCACAGCCATATCCCACCGCTTACGAGCACGATAAAAGCCAGGAAGGAACGGTTCGTAAACGATCGATTCCTTCGGCATGCCGTTCTCGATGAAAATATCGCGAACGAGATCCCGAATTCCATTCATATGACCCGCCGCGCGCGCCGCACCGCCGGCTAGTCCACCATCAGCTAGCGCTGCAATTTGATCAGCGCGCTTAGTCCAGAACAGTGAAACAGCCACCTGCGTTGGATCGTTCGCGAGGTTATCAGACAAGTTCGTATTCCTTTGGATTGATCCCGTAAGCTACAGCTGCTGCTTCTGTAGCAGCAACAGCATCGCGCGAACGAAATGCGACCTTTAGCGCTTCCTGGGTTGCCGGGTCGATATCGCGCTGCCTGGGAACGCGAATGCGCTTGAGGTACTGGGCCTGAAACCGGAGGGTACCACCTCGCATACGCACGCAATATGCCTCGATGAACGCCTGCGCAACTCGGGACAGCAGGATCCCACCAAGTACTTCCAGGTCCCAGGTCTCCGAGATCACGTAGTATAGGTTATGGTGAGGATAACAGCCCCCAGGCTCCAGGACCGGGTGAATGGTTGTCTTCATGTCCTGAAGCAACAGCTTCGGTTTCCTTACGAGATTTGCCTGGACCTTGTCGATGGTGCGATACCACGCCACCGGATCCCTCTTCGCGACAAAGCGCTCCTTCAACACCGGATGACTAGACAAGTAGGCGGCCATCTTAGGGTATTTGTCAAGGGCAACCAATGAGCCATCTTCAGCCCAGGGATTAACAAGATAGTTGCCTTGCCAATCGAACCTTCCAGACATGAGGTCGCGACGCATTGCCAATGGCAGCATGCGATCCGGTTCAGCTACTGAACGATCCTTAGTGACGAAGACCTTGTCAGCTCCAGTAGCGACGCCAATGGATACTTTGGTTCCGGTCCCTGGGTCATGCAACTGGTTAAACCGATCATTAAGGTACTCAATCAATGCCAAACGTGCCGGAGATCCTGTAGGCCACAGCTCACTACCCTCGAACCAGTGAGGCAGCCGATGGGCCTTCACGCCCAGATCGGTAAACTCCTCAAAATCCTCAGCTTGAACCGCTCTTACTAGCGCTTGCGCCCTTGCTGGCCCAAATTCCGAAGTCGTATCAGCAACTACAGCGGATCCTTGACTTTGGTTGGCCAAGACGATGATCGCGGGATATGCCGACACCTCAGCCTCGAACGCGGGCACGTCATGCATTGTCCAAATGTGCTCTACTGCATACTGCTGGGCGATCAACTGTCGGAGGTCAGACCCGTACTGATTCCGCATCCACCTGTCGGCGCAGATAAAGCCGATCTTGCCGCCCGGGGCCAGCAACCGGAGCGAGCGCTCAATAAAACCGATGTATATATCCCCCCGTCCACGCATTGTCGGCCACATGTGTCGATACTTAGCAGCGAGATCACCAGGGAGGTCGTCATAACGTATGTATGGCGGGTTTCCGATTACAACATCAACCGAACGCTCGTCCACGCCGGATAGAAGGAAATCGGCGTGGTTTACCCAGGAGCCGGCAAGCTTCTGAGCAACGGTCTGAGACACGCCAGCGTCCAGAAGTAGACGACAGCACAGCTCGCGTGAGGCCTCCACGTGGTTGGTCTGGAGGTCGTAGGCCCGAATCGCGTCCTCCAGCTCGGCGAGGTTGCGACCGTAGGCGGTCGCACTCTCGATCAGGCGCTCAATGACGACGCCAAGGAAGGCTCCCGAACCACAGGACGGCTCAAGGAGGTGCACGGATCCCAAGTCGCGGCCGGAGGTATAGCCGGTTAGATCTAAGAGCACCTCGACGATCCATCGACGGGTGAAGACTTCGCCGTAATTCGGCGTAGCAGGAGCCACCAGAGTCACAGAGCTACCTTAAACGCGACACCGACCGTTGGTCGGTAGGCCCCTGAACGTGCCGTGATCTGCCTCGGCCGCCGGGTCCATGCACTCTGCTGTCGTTCCCGCACGTCATCGAGAGCAACGATCGAGTGAGAACTTTCTTTACGTCTTCAAGCCGCCCTGGCGGGCGGGCGCGCGGGCCGAACTGGCGCGCGGCCGCGCTGTCCCGCTCCGCTCGGCGCGGCCGCGCTCAGCGCCGTCGGCCGGCGCGCGCGGGGCACGGGAGGGCGCATGAGGGACGTAGGAAGTGCTGAACGTCGGCGGCTGGCGGAGGGTGCACCGTCCCCGCGATCGCCGCATGGTCAAAGCCGGGCCGAACGCTGTCAACCCCGCTTCGCGCCGATCACGCCGGCGGTGGTCGCCCTGCGGTCGTACCGTCACGGAACGTAGATCGCGGCTGCGGCGTGATCGGTTACAGGGTTGACAGCGTCCGTCCCGGCTGTGGGCGGCTGTGGATCGCGGGGATGGTGCCGCCTGGTTGGTGCGCGCGAGACCGGGCAGCGCGGCGCGGCTCAGAAGATCCGCCCTTTACCCGCCGGAAATGACCGAAGATGGCGGGCAACGACGACCACCATCGCGATCACCCGAAACGGCATCGACCGAGGTCATGGGCAACAGCAGAACACAACCGGCAACATCCACAAACCCCGAAAGCGAGCCGAAGGGTTGCTGGTTCGAGTCCAGCCGGGGGAGCAGCGCAAACAGGGCCCCGGAGATCATCCGGGGCCCTGTTGACATCCAGGGGTGACATCAGTTCCCCGCGGCCAGCTGGTTCATCCGCTCGGCCATCTGGCGCTTCGCCTGGTCCAGCACGTGACCGTAGATGTTGGCCGTGGTCGTGATCGAGGCGTGGCCGAGCTGCTCCATCACCTCGCGGATGGTCGCCCCGTCCTCCAGGAGCAGCGTCGCGCAGGTGTGGCGCAAGTCATGCACGCGGCTGCGGTCGATGCTCGCTCTCCGTAGCACCCGGTCGAGCATGGTGTTCACGTCCCACGGCTCGCCCCTCCCCGATCGGGTGATGAACACGAGGTCGTCCGGCTGCCCCGGTGCCGAGGGTGCTCCTTGACGCCGCGATGCAGATCGACGCGCCTAAACTCCCCGAACATCAGCTCACCCGAACCCGCCTCAGAGTGGCGGTGGTGTTGGAATCATAACGCTGGTCAACCGGGCCGGACGACCTCCTTACGGGCCGGGCTGCTCACACGTCCGTGCGCTGATCGATCGCGGCCTCGTAGAAGGCGTCCGCGAGCGCCATGATGACGGCGCTGATACCCGGACCGTCGCTGAAGAAGTAGTCGGCCATGGTGTTGTGGGCCGACTGGTTCTCGACGACCGCCTCGGTGACCGCGGCTTGGAAATCCTGCGACTCCATGAACTGCTTTTTCGAGTTCACCTTGGTCTGGTTGACCAGGTCCGGATAGGCGAGCAGCCGCCGCACCAGGCCCTGCACGAACTCCCGGACCTGCGACTCGGTGAACGACTCGGCGCCGAAGAGATCGTTCATCTTGTCGATGACGACCTGGAGGGCGACGTACTTCGGCTCCTTCCGCTCCCCAGTGCCTGCGGCGCTGATGCCCTTGAGCTCCCCGTCGCCGGTCAGCGAAATGTCGACCGGTGTCCCCTTGGTGTGCTTGACGCCGACCAGGACCACGTCGAAGAGGTCGACCTCGGCTGCCCACGATGAATCTGCGATGACCTTCTCGAGAAGCCGCAAGAAGATCGACAGCATCTCCATGTACGGGTCGCCGTAGTCGACGATCTGACTCATGAAGTCGTAAAGCCGGACGTAAGTGGAGACGTCCTTGCGGAACAGATCGAGGGTGTTGAGAGTGACCTTGTCGTCGGCCTCGATCGCCTTCGCATAGCGGCGGGCGAACTCGTCCTTGGCGGGACTGATCGCTGCCGAGAGCGCGTTGTTGCCCTTGCGGGTGACCCACAGTTCGGCCACCTGTCGCACCTGCTCCGGCGTGTAAATCCCAGCCTGGGCGAGCTTCATGGCTAGGTGGACAACGACGTATGGGTCAGTCTCGGTCTCCAGGGTGGCATTGGTGAAGTAGGGCTCGAATGCAGCCCGGATGTCCTCGGGCTTGTTCACGAAGTCGATGACGAACGTCTTGCGCTTCTGCTCCCCGCCCGCGGTGCGGTGGGTCCGGTTGAGCCGGGAGAGGGTCTGCACGGCCGTGACCCCGGAGAGTTTCTTGTCCACGTACATTGCCAAGAGGAGCGGCTGATCGAACCCCGTCTGGTATTTGTTGGCGACCAGCATAATCTTGTACGTCGTGCCCTTGAAGGCTGCGGCCAGATCAGAGCCGGCGCCCGGGTTCAGGTTGGTCTCGGTGAACTCGTCGTCCTTGCTCGGCTGTGGCCCCCAGTCCGAGACCCACTCCTCGTCCTCAGCCATGGTCACCGAGCCGGAGAAGGCGACCAGAGTGCGATAGTTGTACGAGGAATCCACGGCGGCTCGCTTGGCGATGTAGGCGTCGATCGCCTTCTTGTACTTCACTGCGGCCTTGCGCGAGTCGGTCACGACCATCGCCTTCGCCTTGCCCTCCAGCAGGTGGGCGACGTTGACGTGAAAGTGCTCGACGATGATCTGCACCTTCTGACTGATGTTGGTCGGGTGCAGCTTCACCCACCGCATCAGCCCTTTCCGCGCTGCGGCCTCCTCCACCACCACATCGCCGTCACCGCTCTCAGCCTGACCAGCGATCTTCAGTGCGGTGTCGTAGGACTGGTAGCCCTTGAGTACGTCGAGGATGTAGCCCTCCTCGATTGCCTGCCGCATCGAGTAGAGGTGGAACTCGACCGGCTTGCCGTCAGGACCCTTGCGGCCGAAGAGTTCCAAGGTCTTGTTCTTCGGCGTCGCGGTGAACGCAAAGTAGGAGATGTTCTCCGACTCGGCCCGCTCGGTCATCTCCGCGGCCAGGATCGACTCGACGTCGACGGAGCCGCCCTCTTCGATCTCCTTGACCTCCTCCGCGGTCAGCACGGCCTTGAGCTTGGAGGAGATCTGCCCGGACTGCGAGGAGTGTGCCTCGTCCGCGATCACCGCGAACCGCTTCCCCTTCAGCCCCTGGTCGGCCCGGATCTCGTCGAGCGCGAACGGAAAGGTCTGCACCGTCACCGCGATGATCAGCTCACCGTTCTTCAGCGCGGTCGCCAGCAGCCCGGACTTCGACTTCGCCCCCGCCTTGCGGACGTCCTCCGGGCTGATCGTGGCCACGATCTTCCCGGACCCGTCGATCTGCCGGATCGCCTCCTGGAGCTGCCCGTCGAGGACGGTACGGTCCACGACCACGATCACCGAGTCGAAGACCTTCTCGTCGTTCACGTGCAGCCGCGCCAGCCGGTGCGCAGTCCAGGCGATGGTGTTCGTCTTCCCGGACCCTGCCGAGTGCTCGATCAGGTAGCGCTGCCCCACGCCCTCCTCGCGCACCGCGTCCACGATGTTCGTCACGGCCTCCCATTGGTGAAACCGCGGGAAAAGCATGGTCGTACGCCGCACCGAGGTGCCAGTGGTGACATCCCACTCCTCCTTGGTTTCCACGATCATCAGCCGGCCGACGATGTTGAGCCAGGCGTGCTTCTCCCAGACCCGCTCCCACAGGTATGCCGTCGCCGACCGGCCGTCCTCAGCCGGCGGGTTCCCCGCGCCCCCGTTGTGGCCCGTATTGAATGGCAGGAAGTGGGTCTTCTCGCCCTCGAGCCGGGTGGTCATCGCGGCCAGGTCGTTGGAGACGGCAAAGTGCACGAGCGCCCGGTGTCCGAACGACAACAGCGGCTCCGGACGGCCGTTGGTCAGCGGGTGCCGGTTCTTGCGGTACTGGTTGATCGCCTCATCCAGCGACTGGGTGAAGTCGGTCTTCAGCTCGACGGTGGCGACCGGGAGCCCGTTGATGAAGAACACCAGGTCGATGCTGCGCTGGTCGGCGGTGGAGAAATGCACCTGCCGCATCACCCGCACACGCATCGCCGCGTACCGCTCGTTGGTGGTTGCGTTCAGGCTGGTCTCGGGGCGGAACTGCGCCATCTTCAACCGGCCACCGCCGATGTACTGCACCCCGTTGCGCAGGATGTTCAGCGTCCCGCCACCGTGTTCCAGGGGCTTGTCGAGCGCCGTGGTCAGCACGTCGAGGAACTTCGCCTCCGACCCCGCGGCTTTCAAGGCTTTCCCGTACGCCGCCGGCTGGGTCTCCTTCAGCCACGCGAAGAGGTCCTCGGGAAACAGGGCGCGTTCGCGGTCGTAGCCGTTGTCGTTCTCCGAGTACAGCCACCCATGTTCGGCCAGGTACTCGCAGATCTCGGTTTCGAAGACAACCTCGTTGTGACCGGCCATCACGCCGCCTCTCGCACGTCGATCTGTCCCGTCACCGCCGCCGTGATCAACGCCGCACGACGCTCGCGAGCGAGTTCGATGAACCGCTCGGTCTCGGCGATGAGGGTGTCGATCTTGGCGGTCTGCTCGTCGAGATACGCTGCAATGCGGCGCTGCTCGTCGAGTGGAGGTACGGCGAGCCGAAACTGCTTCAGCGCCTCGCACGTGAGGCCGCCCTTCGTGCTTCCATTTTCCTCGCTAAGCCGTCGAAGCTCGTCATAAGCCGCTCTGAGCGACCACAAAAGGTACTCCGGCAACCACCGGCTCCGATCAGGAGTTACGTACGCAACGTGCTGGTTCACCGTGGCCTCGATGTCGAGAATCGTTGCCATCCCGCGTGTCTTTCCCTGGCCGGTCAGGCCAACCAGGACAGAGCCAGGAGCAACAACCGGCAGGTGGCATTCGCGGAGCGCCACGGCAGTCACAAACTGCTCGGCTCCGCTGACCCGAGACTTGTTGACGACGGAGCTGTTCAGCCAAGGGACGTGCCCGCCGCGCCAATAGATAGCGCTATCCCGTCTTGGAGTCGACCCATTGCCGATACGAGCCGTACGTCCAAGCTTGTCTGTCGCCGAACCTGTCGGCTGGAGAATGGCATGCATAGGCACTGCCCGGCGCCGCTCGCGGAGCATCTCGATCAGGCGCTGCTGCTCCTCGATCAGCGTGTCGATGCGGGCGGTCTCGCGGGCGAGGTAGTTGGCGATGGTGCGCTGTTCCTCTGGCGGGGGCAGTGGAATCGGAATCCTGGCGAGCTTCTCCGCCGTGAGGTGCGGCATCGAGACAACGTTGGAATAGGCATGAACAAAACCGCTAGCCCGCAGCGCGATCAGGTAGAACGCGATGAAGCGGCCATCGAAGCCGCCAATCGGTCGGAGCCGGTTGATCGAGTTCTGGAATCCCCAGCCAGATAGCTCCTCGTCGACATACGCAGCACGGCCGAACCCGCCTTGGCCGCCCTCGACAACAACCACGTCCCCCGCTCGGATGCTCAACTGCTCCAGTTCCGCCTCGCTAAACCACATCTCGTTCACGTCATTGAGGGACAACGCTCCGTCGGGCTGCACATTTGCGGCACGCATGTAGGGTGCACGAACGTCACCGCCCGAATCATTGCTCTGCAACATCTTGCCGAGTGTGACCGTCGCAGCGTGCTTGACCTGTCCTGCCTGCCAGCCCTCAGGCAACGTCTCCCACAGCGGCCCCGTCACTGTTCCACCTCCCGCAGCAAGTCAAGGATCTTGGCGACCTGCTTCTCCAGATCGGCATCGATCTCAGCGAGGGGACGCGGCGGGACGTACTTGTAGAAATGCCGGGTAAAGGGAATCTCGTAGCCGGTCTTGACCTTGGCCCAATCGATCCAGGCGTCGGGGACGTGCGGCTTTACCTCGGCGTCGAAGTACGCCTGGATGACCTCGAACTTGCCGGCCGCACCGGCGGTCGAGCCGCCGTAGGTGAACGGGACATTCTCGGTGTCGCGCTTCTTGGTGTCCGGCTTGGGCTTGCCCTTACGGTCCACCGCCAGCTTGCCATTCTCGTCATGGAGGGGGCGCTCCACGGTGATGGTCCAGTAGCCGAACTCGTCGTTGCGCAGCACCTTGGAGAAGTCGGGGTCTGCGTCTTCGAAGTCGGCGTACAGCCGGACGATCTTGGCGCGGTCCGCGTCGCTGAGCTCACGGTTCTTGGCGCCGAGATTCTTGCGCATCTTGGTCCAGAACGACGTTCCGTCGATGAGCTGGACCTTGCCCTTGCGGTCGGGATGCTTCGCGTTGTCAAGAATCCAGATGTAGGTGGCGATACCGGTGTTGAAGAACATGTTCGTCGGCAGCGCGACGATGGCATCGACCAGGTCGTTCTCCAGCAGCCACCTACGGATGTTGGAGGGGCCGGACTCGGCGCCACCGTTGAAGAGCGGTGAGCCGTTCATCACGATCCCGGCCCGGCCGCCGCCGTCCTCCGGCGCCCGCATCTTGTGAGCCAGGTGGAGCAGGAAGAGCATCTGGCCATCCGACGTCGCCGGGAGACCAGGGGCGAACCGGCCATAGGGGCCGGCTTCGTTGCGCTCCCTCGTGACTGCCTTGGCGTACTGCTTCCAGTCGACGCCGTACGGCGGATTGGACATGCAGAAGTCGAACTGGCGGCCCTTGAACGCGTCATCGGTCAGCGTGTTGCCGAAGGCGATGTTGGTCGCGTCATGCCCCTTGGCCAGCAGGTCGGACTTGCAGATCGCGTACGACTGAGGGTTGTACTCCTGGCCATACAGGCTCAGCTTCGCGCCGCGGTTCTGTGCGAGCAGGTGCTCCTCGGCCAGGGCGAGCATGCCGCCGGTGCCTGCGGTGGGGTCGTACAGCGTGCGGACGATGCCGGCCTCGGCCAGGTCGACGTCCCTCTCGGCGAAGAGCAAGTCGACCAGCAGCCGGATCGCGTCCCGCGGGGTGTAGTGATCGCCGGAGGTCTCGTTCGCGGCCTCGTTGAACTTGCGGATGATGTACTCGAACGCATCGCCCATGTCGGCGTTGGACACGACGTCCGGATGCAGATCGACGGCCTTGAAGGACGTGATGACCTCGCGCAGGAGCCCCGCCTTCTCCAAGGCGAGGATTTCCTTCTTGAAGTCGAAGTACTCGAAGACGTCGACATCGGGCGAGAACCGGTCGATGTAGTCGGCCAAGTTGTCCGCCAGCCCGTCGGCGTCGGCCAGCAGGTTGGCGAAGGAGTAATTCGACGTGTTGTAGAACGGCCGGCCGGTCGCCTTCTTGACCTCGATTCTGAGCCGGTTCGGATTGTCGTACTTCGCCGCCAGCTCACGCACCGTCTCGCGGTCGGGCTCGAGGATGCAGTCGAGGCGGCGCAGGATCGTGAGCGGCAAAATCACGTTGCCGTACTGGTTAGGGCGGTATGGACCCCGAAGCTGGTCGGCGATCGACCAGATGAAACTACCCAGCGTGCTCACAAAGCTCCTTACGAGGCTCACTCGACGATGAATGTTGGACGCTCAGCGCGAGCCCGTGCGAGCCGTCCGAACAGACAGCGCACAGTCTGCGGCAGCCGGTGCGTCACAAGAGCATCATTGTGCATCACGGCACCCTGCCTGCCGCGAGGTCAGCAGAGGCAGGCGGCCGACGGGAGGCAGCACCTTTGCGCAATCGCCGGACAAACAAATCCGGGCCGGGTGTCGTCAACCCCGCTTCGCACCGATCGCGCCTCTGGTGGTCGGCTCGTGCACGCACAGTCACATCTCGTAGTTCGGCTGTGCGGCGTGATCAGTTACAAGGGGTTGACAGCGCTCCGACCGGTTACGGGCGGCTCTGGATCGCGGAAAGGTGGAGCACGGTCCAGGCGCAACGCTTTGAACAGCGTTTTTGCGTCCGCCCGGCGACCCACCGCTGACATCAAATCGTGACATCAACAGGGGCGAAACTAGCGCGAACAGACGTGGCAAATGCCGAAGAGGCAGGGCGAGTCACCACAGCAGAAGCCCAGGTCTCCACCTCCCCGGCCCCAAGATCAGACGCTCCGCAGCACCGACACCACGGCCCCCAGGATCACCGCCCGGTCGCCGTCTATCACCTCGTACGCTGGGTTTCTCGGTTCCAGGTACACGTGCCCGTTGCGGCGCCGGTAGACCTTCACCGTCGCCTCCTCGTCGATCATTGCCGCGACGATCTGGCCCGAGTGCGCCTCCGACTGCTGGCGCACCACCACGATGTCGCCGTCGCAGATCGCTGCGTCGATCATTGAATCGCCGCGTACCCGTAGGCCGAACACCGTGCCCCGGCCGGTCAGCTCGCGCGGCAGGGTCAGCGTGTCGTCCAGCTGCTCGATCGCCGAGATGGGCGTGCCGGCCGCGATGTCGCCCACCACGGGCACCGGCACCGAGTCACCGGAATCCGCCCGCGACGAAGAACCGGAAAGGAACGCCCGCACGTCGATCGGCCGGGACATCGTCGCGCTGCGGCGCAGGAAACCCTTCTCCTCCAACGCCGCCAGGTGCTTCGACACCGACGACGAGGACCGCAGCCCGACCGCCTCCCCGATCTCCCGCGTGTTCGGCGCGTACCCGTACCGGTTCACCCAATCGCGGATCGCGACCAGGATCCGCTGCTGCCGCTCGGGCAGTGACGCCACGTCCAGGTGCTCGAAAAGATCGTCGTAGGAGGCCACCCGCGGATGTTAGACGTTCACACCCGCGCCACCGCGAACACCCGCCGGAACGGGAACCACGTCGTCCCGTCCGGCCGCGGCGGATACGCCTCGTTCAGCAGCGGCGCCAGCTCCGCCCGGAACCGAGCCCACTCACCGTCGTCCAGCGCCGCCCGCACCGGCCGCAACGCCGTCCCGGTGATCCACTCCAGCACCGCGTCCGGCCCGCTCAGCCGCTGGACGTACGTCGTCTCCCAGGCGTCGACGAAGCAACCCGCGTCGGCGAACAACTCCGCGTACTCCAGGGGTGAGTCGACCGCCTCGACGCCACGCAGCCCGCCCACGCGAGAAACCCACTCCGCACGACCAGCCACCTCACGAACCAGCGAGTGCGACGGCGAATCCATGTTGCCCGGCACCTGCATCGCGAACCAGGCGCCCGCGGGCAACTCCTCCACCCAGCGCCGCAACAACGAACGGTGCTCCGGCACCCACTGCAGCACCGCGTTGGTGACCACCACGTCCGTGTCCGGGGACGGCGACCACTCCCGCACGTCGCCCACCTGCGCGTCGACCCCCGCGGCCCGCGCCGCCTCGACCATCTCCGGCGAGCTGTCCAGCGCCTCCAGCTTCGCCCCTGGCCAGCGCGAAGCCAGCGACACCGTGAGGTTGCCGGGGCCGCAGCCCAGGTCGACGACCCGCCGCGGGTCAGTCGCGCCGATCCGGGCGATCAGGTCGTAGAACGGGCGTCCCCGCAGGTCCGCGTAGTCGAGGTACTTCACCGGATCCCACACAGTACGAGCGTACTGCTAGGCCTGGGGCGGCGCCAGCTTCTCCGCGGCCTCGCGCGCGATCGCGGCGACGACCTCGAGGTCCACTCCGGCATCCGGCCGCGCCTGCAGCACGACCCCGTCCCGCCCGGGCAGCTTCCGCTGCACGAACCACACCCCGCCGCTGGTCAGCTCGGCGCGGTGCCGGCCCCGGATCGAGCCGTCCACCCGCTGGCGGACCAGCCACGGCACCTTGCCCGGCCGCGGCAGCTCGAACCGCACCGGCTCCCGATCACGCAGCACGACCGCCGCCCCCGCCGTGCCGGTCTCCTCGGCCTCGGTGACCGTCAGCGTCCCGTCACCCCAGGTCGCCTTGCTGATCAGGTGCCACCCGATGCGCCGGGCACCCTCGGGCACGGGGATCCACAACCCCAGCTCGGTCACCACGAGGTGCCCGCCGCCGCGCACGGGCGCCGACCCGATCGCGTTCTCCGACTCCACCAGCCGCCCGGGGAAGTCCTCCGGGAGGGGGTCGCCGATCAGCCGTCGCAGCCACCGCACGCGCTAGTCCATCCCGCCGATCGCCTGGGCCTTGAGCGCCTTGCGGTACTCCTCCAGCGCGACGAGGTCGCCGAACAGGGCGCGGTAGTCGTCGGCCGCCTCGATCGGCGACAGCCGCTGCAGGCGCGACTTGATCTCCGCGATCTGCCGCCCCACCAGGTTCTCCTGCACCGCGGCGATCATGCTGCCGATGTAGCGGCCGTCGGCCTCGCCCTTGGCGCGCAACGGTTCCACGGCCAGCTCCGACAGCAGCGACCGCACCGGCCCCTCCGGCGTGTACGGGCTCGCCGCGTCGATCAGCGCCGGCCCGGACAACCCGCTGCTGGCACCACCGGCCTTCAGCACCGCCCGGTGCACCGCCACGTACGCCGGGTGCGTGAAGGCCTCCTCGGGCAGGGCGTCGTACTCCGGGCCCGCGTACGCCGGTTCCTGCAGCGCCGCCTTGAGCACCTCGCGCTGCGCCATCAGCCGCGGGTCGTTCGGGTCCGGTCGCGGCACGTCCGCCACCGCGGTGCCGTTGACGCGCTGCGCCGGACGGCGGCCGTTGCCCCGGACCGCGCCGCCCGCGCTCTCCCGCACCCGCCGCACGACCATGGCTTCGTCCTGCCAGCCGACCCACCACGACAGCTTGGTGGCGTAGCCGTCCCGCTTCGCGCGGTCCCTGATCTGCGCGACCAGCGGCACGGTGCGCTGCAGCGCGGCGACCTGGCCGTCGACCGAGTCGAGGTCGTACTCCTTGAGGATGCTGCGGATCGCGAACTCGAACAGCGGCGTGCGCCGGGCCACCAGGTCGCGTACCGCGGACTCCCCCTTGGCCAGTCGCAGGTCGCACGGGTCCATGCCGTCCGGCGCGACCGCGATGTAGGTCTGGCCGGCGAAGGTCTGCTCGCCCTCGAACGCCTTCAGCGCCGCCTTCTGGCCCGCCTCGTCGCCGTCGAAGGTGAAGATGATCTCGCCGCGGAACGCGTCGTCGTCCATCAGCAGCCGGCGCAGCACCTTCATGTGGTCCTCGCCGAACGCGGTGCCGCAGGAGGCGACCGCGGTGGGCACGCCGGACGCGTGCATCGCCATCACGTCGGTGTAGCCCTCGACCACGACCACCTGGTGCCGCTTGGCGATCTCGCGCTTGGCGAGGTCGAGCCCGAACAGCACCTGCGACTTCTTGTAGACCGGGCTCTCGCTGGTGTTGAGGTACTTGGCCTGGATCGGGTCGTCGTCGTGCAGCCGACGCGCGCCGAACCCGACGACGTCGCCGGACAGGTCCCGGATCGGCCACACCAGCCGCCGGTGGAACCGGTCGATCGGCCCCTGGCGGCCCTCCTTGACCAGCTGGGCCTTGAGCAGCTCGCTGAACTCGAACCCGCGGTTGAGCAGGTACTTCGTCAGCTTGTCCCAGCCGGCCGGGGCGTAGCCGCAGGTGAACGTGCGGGCCGCGGTCTCGTCGAAGCCGCGCTCGGCGAGGAAGTCGCGGGCGATCCGGGCCTCGGGCGTGCGCAGCTGCTCGGCGTAGAACTCGGCGGCCACCTTGTGCGCCTCGACCATGCGGGAGCGCGTGCCGCGGTCGCGCTGGACGCTGCCGCCGCCACCCTCGTAGGTGAGCCGGAACCCGACGCGGTCGGCCAGCCGCTCGACCGCCTCGACGAACGGGAGGTGGTCGATCTTCATCAGGAACTTGATGACGTCGCCACCCTCGCCGCAGCCGAAGCAGTGGAAGGTGCCGTGCGTGGGGCGGACGTTGAACGACGGGGTCTTCTCGTCGTGGAACGGGCACAGCCCCTTCAGCGCTCCCCCGCCGGCGTTGCGCAGCGCCACGTAGTCGCCCACGACCTCGTCGATCCGGTTGCGCTGGCGAACCTCCGCGATGTCACTTTCCCGGATCCGGCCTGCCACGACGACCAGTCTAGTGACCGGCGGGGCCGGGCCGTACGGCACACTCGGTGCGTGACCACGCTGGATGCCCTCGCCACGGAGTTCGCCGGGCTGCGCGCGCACCTGACGGCCGTCGCCTACCGGCTGACCGGTTCGGTGAGCGACGCCGAGGACGCGGTGCAGGAGTCGTGGCTGCGGCTGGCCGCGCTGAGCGAGGGCAAGCGCACGCAGATCCAGGAGCCGCGAGCGTGGCTGACCACGGTGGTCGGGCGGATCTGCCTGGACCGGCTGCGGTCGGCGACGGCGCGGCGCGAGAAGTACGTCGGCCAGTGGCTGCCGGAGCCGATCATCACGCCGCTGGGCGCGCCGGCCGGGGACGATCCGCTGGAGGCCGCGGTCCGCGACGAGGGTGTCCGCATGGCGGCGATGGTCGTGCTCGACCGCCTCACGCCCGAGCAGCGGGTGGCGTTCGTGCTGCACGACGCGTTCGCCGTGCCGTTCGACGAGATCGCGGAGATCCTCGGGGTGACCACCGCGACGGCCCGTCAGCACGCCTCGCGCGGACGCCGTGCGCTGGACGACGCCCAGCCGCCGCCGCGCGCGGACCTGGCCGAGCAGCAGGAGGTGCTCGACCGGTTCCTGCGGGCGCTGGCGAACGGCGACGTCCGGGCGGTGGCCGAGGTGCTGCACCCCGACGTCGTGCTCATCGGTGACAGCAACGGCAAGGCCAAGACCTCGGTGCAGGTCATGGTGGGCGCGGACAAGGTCATCCGCTTCTTCCTCGGCCTGCGGCGGTTCTACCGGCCGGAAGCGCTGACCGACGGGCGTCCGCTGCTGGTCAACGGCGATCTCGGGTTCTACCTGCCGCCCGCCCCGGGCGGCGACGGCTACCGGCCGCTGGACGCGCACCTGGAGATGTTCACCGTCCGGGAGGGGCGGATCACCGCGATCTACGACCAGGCCAACCCGGACAAGCTCACCCGGCTTGCGGCACCCGGCACGCGTCCCCGGACGTGAAGCCCTGGTCGGTGATGCCGAGGGCGCTGTTGACGCGGGCGCGCTGGTTCTCCAGGCCGACGAGGTAGGTCAGCTCCACCAGCCCGGCGCGGCCGAACTCCCGCTCCAGCTCGGCGACCTGCTCGTCGGTGACCGCGACCGGCGTTTCGGACATCGCGTCGGCGTAGGCCAGGGCGAGGCGTTCCTGGCGGGTGAACAGCTCCGAGGTGGCGTAGGCGTCGATGTTCTTCAGGCGGTCGATGTCCAGCCCGGCGTGCTTCTGCAGCATCGTGCCGAAGTCGACGCACCACGAGCAGCCCAGCCGCACGGCCGTCCGGTACTGGGCCAGCTCGGCGACGTTCACCGGCAGGTGCTTGACCGCCTTCTCGACGAGCATCTCGTGGATCCCGCTGGCGCGCATCAGGGCAGGCCGGTGTGCGACGACGGCGAACGGCTCGGGCACGGCGCCGAACCGCTTGCGCGCGTAGCGGTAGACGAGCTTGGTGAGCAGTCCGGCGTCCTGTTCGGTCACCGCGGGGATGCGTGGCATGGGGTCCTCCTTCGTGGTCCTACGAAGGGGACGAGACGGCTTCGCGAGATGTGACAGACCGGCGCCGCATCACGTGGTGGCGCCAGCCAGCGAACCGGTGTCGTCGGGCCGGATCCCGGAACCGGCCGCCACGCAGGCTTCCGGATCGCCGGTCACGGCCGGGTCCGTGGCGGCGATGATGGCGTCCAGGGTGCGGCGGGCGGCCAGCAGACCGGCCACGGCCTGGTCGATGCGTTCGCGCTCCCGGTCCAGGCCGGCCAGCGTGCCGGAACACGCCGCAGCCAGGATCCGGCCGTCGTCGATCATGCAGGGCAGCAGTTCGGCGATGGTGGCGGTGTTGAGGCCGGCGCCGAGCAGTATCCGGATGCCCCGGACCGTGGCGATGTCCTCCTCGGTGAACTCGCGGTAGCCACTCGGCCGCCGCGACGGCGTGAGCAAGCCCTGCTCCTCGTAATACCGCAGCAGCCGCTGGCTGACCCCGGTCCGTCGCGAAAACTCGCCCATGCGCATATGACGACCACCACGTTCAGTTGACTCTCTCATCGGTGTGAGATCGCAGTCTATTCGCATGACGAACGAACAATCAGCAAGCGCGCGGCAGGCGCCCGTCACCGTCGTCGGCCTCGGGCCCATGGGCCTCGCCCTCGCCGGGGCGCTCCGGGGCCGCGGCCACCGCACGACCGTCTGGAACCGCACCCCGGGAAAGGCCGATCGCCTGGTCGCCACGGGCGTCCGCCGCGCGGCGACCGTCGCCGAGGCGGTGTCCGCGAGCCCGGTCACGATCATGTGCCTCAAGGACTACGAGACCATGTACGAGGTCTTCGGCTCCGCCGGCGACGCCCTGCGGGGGCGGGTGCTGGTGAACCTCAACTCCGGCACTCCGAAGGAGGCGCACGCGGCGGCCGGGTGGGCGGCCGAGCGCGGCGTCTCGTACCTGGACGGTGCGATCATGGTGCCGCCGCCGATGGTCGGGCACCCCGGATCCGTCTTCCTCTACAGCGGTTCGCGGGAGGTGTTCGACGAGCACCGGCCGACGCTGGCGAGCATGGGCGACCCCCGGTACCTCGGCTCCGATCCCGGCCTGGCGGTGCTGTACAACACCGCGCTGCTGGAGATGATGTACGCCACCATCAACGGATACCTGCACGCCACCGCGATGGCCGGCTCGGCCGGGGTGCCGGCGGTGGAGTTCGCCGAACTGGCCATCGGCTGGTTCCTGCCCGCGGTGCTGGGCCCGATGCTCGCCGAGGAGGCACCGGTCCTGGACAAGGGCGAGTACCCGGGTGATCTCGGCACCTTGGAGATGAACCTCAACGCGCTGGACCACATCGCGCGCACCGCCCAGGAACAGGGCGTGCAGACCGACCAGCCGCGCCTGATGAGGGAAATCGCGGCACGAGCGATCGCTGACGGCCACGGCGGCAAGAACTACCTGGCGGTGTTCGAGGTCTTCAAGCACCAGGCACGCTAGCCGTTGCGGGTCATGACGTTGGTGTCGGCTGCGGGGGCTTGAGACGAGGGGACGGGTCTTTCGGCGGCAGGATGAGAAGTGCGACCCACTCATCCGCCGAGAGAAAGACCCGTCCATGCACCACCGTAA
>NZ_PQHW01000064.1 GCF_003385215.1 Amycolatopsis thermalba
GCCGACGACATCCCCCTCCCGCCCGAGCCGGACGACGAGGAAGCCATGATGGCCGAGGCGGGCGGCCCCGTGCCGGACAGCGCGCCCGCCCCGCAGAACGACCCGGAGGAGCTGGCGCGCCGCCTGCTGGCCGAGCACCTGGGCGCCCAGCCGATCGACTGACCGCCCGGCGCGGGGAGCTGGCTGCCTGCTGGCGGGTGTTGGAGCCCGAGCCGATGGGCTGATGCGCGCGGTGAGCTGGGGAGCTGGTGGGCCCGCCTGCTGGGCGGGACGTTGGAGTCCGAGCTGATGTGCGCGGGGAGCTGGCGCGCCGCCTGCTGGCCGAGCACCTGGGCGCCCAGCCGATCGACTGACCGCCCGGCAACGCACCTCCGCCCAGTACGAAGATCCCCGCCACCGCGCCGAACGCGGCGCAGTGGAGTGGAACTGGACAGCGCGAGCGCAGAACTCGCGCACCGGAACGTGGAACTCGCGCACCGGAGCGTGGGACTCGCGCACCGGAGCGTGGGACTCGCGCGCGGGAAGGTGGGACTCGCGCGCCCCGCGAGTTCCACGCTCGGGCGGGCGAGTCCCACCCTCGGGGGCGTGAGTTCTGCGCTTGGGGGCGTGAGTTCTGCGTTTGGGGGTGCGGTCAGAAACCTCCGTGCTGCCTCAGGAACGACACCACCCCGGCGGCGATTCCCGCCGCGTACCGCTGTCGGCCGTCCACACTGGACAACACAGCGGCCTCCGCCGGGTTTCGCATGTTTCCGCACTCCACCAGGACCGCCGGCCGCTCCGAGAGGTTCAACCCGGCGAGGTCGTCGCGAGGTGCCAAGCCCTCCGCGCCCAGGTAGTTCGACACCGGGAAACCGCCCGACGACAGTCCCGCGCGCACGGCCTCCGCCAGCGCCACCGACGGCCCGCCCTGCGCCTCGTTCAGCGGTGGGCTCGAGTACGCGACGTGGAACCCCCGGGCCCCGGCCACCGTCGAGCCGTCCGCGTGGATCGACACCACCGCGGCCGCGCCGGCGCGGTTGCCGACCGCCGCTCGTTCGTCCACGCACGGGCCGACCCCGGAATCGTCCGGGCGCGTGTAGATCACCCGCACCCCCCGCGCCGTCAACAGCGAACCCACCCGCTGCGCGACATCCCAGTTGAACGCGTGCTCCGCATACCCCCGGTCGGTCGCGGTGCCCGTCGTGTTGCACGGTTTCGTCCTGCCGCGTCCGGCCGGCACCGGCGCGTTGATCACGTCCGGCCGCCGCGCGTTGCCGCCGTTGTGCCCGGGGTCCAGCACCACCGCCACCGGCTCACGCGCGGCCGACGACGACGCCGGCGAAGCACCGGACGACACCCGGGCCACCCCGGACGGCACCGGCGCGGGCGACGAGCACCCCGCGACCAGCAGCACCCCGCTCAGCACCAACCCCACCAGACTGCGCACGGCGAACACGGTCCCACAGCCGGCCGAGCTACGCTGGGACCCACAGGACAGGACGACGAAACGGGGATCATGGTGCAACCCGGCGGTGGAATGCCCGACATGCAGGCCATCCTGCAGCAGGCGCAGCAGATGCAGCAGCAGCTCGTCGCCGCGCAGGAGGAGCTCGCCCGCACCGAGGTGACCGGCACGTCCGGCGGCGGCCTGGTCAAGGCGACCGTCACCGGCGGCATGGAGCTGAAGTCCCTGCAGATCGACCCCAAGGCGGTTGACCCGGAGGACACCGAGACGCTCGCCGACCTGGTGGTCGCCGCGGTGCGCGACGCGATGAGCAGCGCGCAGAAGCTCACCGAGGAGAAGCTCGGCCCGGTCGCCGGCGCCCTCGGCGGCGGTGGCGGCATGCCCGACCTCGGCGGACTCGGTCTGCCCGGCCTGAAGTAGCGGGCCCCGTTGTACGAAGGGGTAGTCCAGGACCTGATCGACGAGCTGGGACACCTGCCCGGCATCGGTCCGAAGAGCGCGCAGCGGATCGCGTTCCACCTGCTCGCCGCCGACCCGGCGGACATCGCCCGGCTGCAGGACGTGCTCGGCAAGGTCCGCGAGGGCGTGCAGTTCTGCGAGATCTGCGGCAACGTCTCCGAACAGCAGCAGTGCCGCATCTGCCGGGACGCCCGGCGCGACACGTCGCTGATCTGCGTGGTCGAGGAACCCAAGGACGTGCTCGCGGTCGAGCGCACCCGCGAGTTCAAGGGCCGCTACCACGTGCTGGGCGGCGCGCTCGACCCGCTGTCCGGCATCGGCCCGGACCAGCTGCGCATCCGCGAGCTGCTGGCCCGGCTCGGCGCGGAACAGGTCACCGAGGTGATCATCGCGACCGACCCGAACACCGAGGGCGAGGCCACCGCGACCTACCTGGTGCGGATGCTGCGGGACTTCCCCGGCCTGACCGTCACCCGGCTGGCGTCCGGCCTGCCCATGGGCGGCGACCTCGAATTCGCCGACGAGCTGACCCTCGGCCGCGCCCTCTCCGGCCGCCGCGCCCTTTGACGCTGGTCGACGACGTACTGGCCGGCCCGCCCCGCTACGGGCGGGTCCGGCTGGTCGCCGTCGACGGCCCCTCCGGCGCCGGCAAGACCACCTTCGCCGGGAAACTCGTCGAAACCTTCCGCGCGCGCGGCGCGAAAACCGCGCTCGTCGCCACCGACCACTACGCCACCTGGGACGACCCGGTCGCCTGGTGGCCGCGGCTCGTCGCCGAGGTCCTCGATCCGCTCGCCGCGGGCCGCCCCGCCACCTACCGACCACTGGACTGGACCACCGGCGAGCCGCGCCCCGGACCGGTCCGCGCGGTTCACCCGGTCGACGTAGTCGTCCTGGAGGGCGTGTCCGCCGGCCGTGCCTCGATCCGGCCCCGCCTGTCCGCCCTGTGCTGGGTCCCCGGACCGGACCCGGAAACTCGGCTCGAACGGGCAGTCTCCCGGGACGGGGAGGGCATCCGCGGCCCGCTGACCGCGTGGCAGAAGTTCGAGTGTGGTTGGTTCGCCGTTGACCTTACTTCCGAACACGTACACCCGAACGGCCTAGTACTTTCGTCCGCTCTCACGCAAAGTGACCACTGAACGTAACCTCGTAAGCCAAATGTGAGCGTCCGTCCGGTCTTACGTAGCGCGATCGTAACCTCACGCGCTTAACGAAATCCCACCATGCGGACTAGGGTCGTCGATCACGTACCCGAACTTTCTCCTAGGAGTGCCACCATGCTCCCCACGCGGGCAGTTGGGTTGCGCCGCATAGCCCTGATCGGGCTTGCCGGCGCCCTCGCGGTCACGACAGCAGCCTGCGCTTCCGAGCGCGGCTCGGGTGACAGCGCCAGCGACACCTTCATCTTCGGCGCGGCCGGTGCCCCGAAGAACTTCGATCCGCTCTTCAACGACGACGGCGAGAGTTTCCGCCCCGCGCGCCAGATGTACGACACCCTGGTCACCTACAAGCCGGGCACCACCGAGCTGCAGGGCGGCCTGGCCACCGCCTGGACGCCCAGCAACAACAACACGACCTGGACGTTCACCCTGCGCCAGGGCGTCAAGTTCCACGACGGCACCCCCTTCAACGCCGCGGCGGTCTGCTTCAACTTCGACCGCTGGTACAACATGAAGGGCGCCGCCGCCCAGAGCCAGATGATCTACTACGGCGACGTCTTCGAGGGCTTCGCCACCAACGAGGGCGACATCAGCGGCGACCCGGTCTACAAGAACTGCGAGGCCAAGGACGAGCACACCGCCGTCCTCAACCTCAACAAGGCCAAGGGCGCCTTCCCGGACGCGTTCGGCCTGACCTCGCTGTCCATGTCCAGCCCGGACGCGCTGAAGAAGTACAACGCCGACACCGTCACGCAGAGCGGGGAGGCGTTCACCTACTCCGAGTACGCCACCGCTCACCCGACCGGCACCGGGCCGTACAAGTTCGAGAGCTTCGACAAGGCCAACAACACGATCACCCTGGTCCGCAACGAGGACTACTGGGGCGAAAAGGCCAAGACAGCCAAGCTGATCTTCAAGATCATCCCGGACGAGAACGCCCGCAAGCAGGAGCTCGCGGCCGGCACCATCGACGGCTACGACTACCCGAGCCCGGCGGACTACAACTCGCTCAAGCAGGCCGGTGACCAGGTCCTGATCCGGCCCGCGTTCAACATCCTGTACCTGGGCCTCAACCAGAAGAACAACCCGAAGCTGCAGGACGTGCGGGTCCGCAAGGCGATCGAGTTCGCGATCAACAAGGACCAGCTGGTCCGGAACCGGCTGCCGCAGGGTGCCTACGCGCAGGACCAGTTCCTGCCGAACAACGTGCCCGGCTACACCACCGCGGTGGAGAAGCACAGCTACAACGTCGACACCGCCCGGCAGCTGCTGGCCGAGGCCGGCGCGACCGACCTGACGCTGAACTTCTACGTCCCGACCGAGGTCACCCGGCCCTACATGCCGAACCCGGTGGACATCGCCGCGGCGATCACCGACGACCTGAAGGCGGCCGGCATCAAGGTCAACGTGGTGCAGGAGCCGTGGAACGGCGGGTACAAGGACTCCGTGCAGAAGGCGGGCAAGCACGACCTGCACCTGCTCGGCTGGACCGGTGACTACGCCGACGCGGGCAACTTCGTCGGCACGTTCTTCGGGCGCACCAAGCCGGAGTTCGGGTTCGACAACCCGCAGATCTTCGACGCGCTGTCCCACGCCGACGCCCAGACGACGCCGGAGACCAAGAAGGCGGCCTACGAGAGCGCCGGTGTGCTGATCTCGCAGTACGTCCCGGCGATCCCGATCTCGTCGTCCCCGCCGGCGATCGTGGTCCGGTCCGACGTCCAGGGCCTGATCCCGACCCCGCTGACCGACGAGCGCTTCTACACGGTCACCAAGGGCTGAGTTCCGCTGCCGACGGCGGGGAAGCGCGCCGCGCTTTCCCGCCGTGGCGCGGTGCTGAGGCAATCACATGCTCCGATTCGTGATTCGTCGGTTGCTGCAAGCGATCCCGACGCTCCTCGTGCTCTCCATCCTGGTCTTCGCCTGGCTCCGCCTGCTGCCCGGTGGCCCCGCCACCGCGTTGCTCGGCGACAAGGCGACGCCGGAGAAGATCGCGTCCCTGAACTCCGTGCTGGGCCTGGATCAACCGATCTTCGTCCAGTACTTCAAGTTCCTCGGCCGCGTTCTCACCGGTGACTTCGGCTCGTCCCTGATCAGCGGCGACACCGTGCTCGCCGAGATCGCCCGTGCCTTCCCCGCGACCGTCGAACTGTCGCTGGCCGCGCTGGTCCTCGCGGTCGGGTTCGGTATTCCGATGGGCTACCTCGCCGCGCGTCACCGGGGCCGGTTGCTGGACAACGCCACCGTCCTCACCACGCTGGTCGGTGTCGCGGTGCCGGTGTTCTTCTTCGGTGTGCTGCTCAAGTACGTGTTCGCGCAGAAGCTGGGCATCCTGCCGCCGTCCGGGCGCCAGGACGTCACCATCGACGCCACGCACATCACCGGGTTCTTCACCCTGGACGGGCTGCTCACCGGTGAGCTGGACGCCACCTGGGACGCGATCAAGCACCTGATCCTGCCCGCGATCGCGCTGGCCAGCATCCCGTTCGCGGTGATCGTGCGGATCACCCGCGCCTCGGTGCTGGACGTGCAGCAGGAGGACTTCGTGCGCACCGCGGAGTCCAAGGGCCTGACCACGGCGACGATCCGCCAGCGGCACGTGCTGCGCAACGCGCTCCTGCCGGTGTCGACGACGATCGGTCTGCAGACCGGTCTGCTGCTCGCCGGGGCCGTGCTCACCGAGAAGGTGTTCAACTGGAACGGCGTGGGCGCGCTGCTGGCGCAGGGCATCGAACGCCGCGACTACCCGCGGCTGCAGGCGTTGCTGCTGCTGGCCGCCGCGGTGTACGTCATCGTGAACCTCCTGGTCGACATCTCGTATGCGATCATCGATCCGAGGGTGCGGGTGCGATGACCTCCATGTTGCGGCGCAAGGCCGAACGCCTCGACGACCTGGCCGAATCCGGGGGCACCAGCCTCGCCAAGGACGCGGTCCGGCGGATGTCGCGCAGCCCGGTGGCGATCACCGGTGCGGTCATCACGGTCCTGTTCGTGCTGCTGGCGATCCTGTCCCCGTTCCTGGCGCCGAAGAACCCCTACATCCCCTACGACGAGCTGCGCCTGAACCTGCGGCCGGACTTCATCCCCGGCCCGATGGACGGGTTCGTGCTCGGCAGCGACCACCGCGGGTACGACTTCTTCTCCCGCCTGCTGGTCGGCGCGCAGCAGACGCTGATCGTCGGTGTCGTCGCGACCCTGATCGGGCTGGCGGTCGGCATGGTCATCGGCGGGCTGGCCGGCGCGCTGGGCGGCTGGGTGGACACGCTGCTGATGCGGTTCACCGACATCCTGCTCGCGATCCCCTCGCTGCTGCTGGCGATCTCGGTGGCCGCGTTGTTCTCGCAAGGGACACAGTGGACGGTCATCATCGCGGTCGCGGTGGTGAGCGTGCCGGTCTTCGCGCGGCTGCTGCGCGGGGCGATGCTGTCGCAGAGATCCAGCGACCACGTGCTGGCGGCGACCGCGCTGGGTGTCCGGCGCAGCACGATCGTGTTCCGGCACATGCTGCCGAACGCGCTCGGGCCGGTGGTCGTGCAGGCCACGCTGACGCTGGCGACGTCGATCATCGACGTGGCGGCGCTGTCGTTCCTCGGCCTGGGGGACAACGATCCCAGCCGTGCCGAGTGGGGGCTGATGCTGGCCCAGGCCCAGAACCTGCTGGACGTCAAGCCGAGCCTGGCGTTCTACCCGGCCATCGCGATCGTGGTGGTGGCGCTGGGGTTCACGCTGCTCGGCGAGTCGCTGCGCGAGGCGCTCGACCCGAAGAACAGGCGGTAGCGCGTTGAGTCTCCTGCAAGTACGCGACCTGTCGGTCGTCTTCTCCCGCAAGGGAACCCGGCCGTTCACCGCGGTGGACGGGGTCAGTTTCGACGTCGAGCCGGGCCGCACGGTCGGCCTGGTCGGCGAGTCCGGCAGCGGCAAGTCGGTGACCGCGCTGGCGATCATGGGCCTGCTGCCCAAACGCGGCGCGAAGGTGACCGGCGAGGTCCGGTTCGAGGACACGGACCTGTTGCGGCTGTCCGACCGGCAGCTGCGCGACCGGCGCGGCCGCGACCTCGGCATGGTGTTCCAGGACCCGCTGTCGTCGCTGAACCCGGTGATCCCGATCGGTCTGCAGATCACCGAGGTGCTGGAACGGCACCGCAAGATGGACCGCAAGCAGGCCCGGGTCGAGGCCGCGGACCTGCTGGACCGCGTCGGCATCCCGGACCCGAACCGGCGGCTGTCGGAGTACCCGCACCAGCTCTCCGGCGGGATGCGCCAGCGCGCGCTCATCGCGATCGCGCTGGCCTGCCGTCCGCGGCTGCTGATCGCCGACGAGCCGACCACCGCGCTGGACGTGACGATCCAGGCGCAGATCCTGGCGCTGCTGTCCGAACTGGTGCGCGACACCGGCACCGCGCTGATCATGATCACGCACGACCTCGGCGTGGTCGCCGGGCTGTGCGACGAGGTCAACGTCATGTACGGCGGCCGGGTGGTCGAGCGGGCGGAGCGGCACGCGTTGTTCGCCTCCGCCCGGCACCCCTACACGCACGGGCTGCTCGCGTCGATCCCGCGGCTGGACGCGCCGCGCGGCGAGAAGCTGGTGCCGATCAAGGGGTCGGTCGCCGACAACATCCCGTGGTCGCAGGGGTGCGCGTTCGCGCCCCGCTGCCCGAACGCGCTCGACCTGTGCCGGGAGGTCACGCCGGAGCTCGAACCCGACGCGGACGGGATGTTGCGGTGCCACAATCCGGTGGGCCGTCCGGTCCCGGCGGGCGAGGGGGTGCGTTGATGTCCGAACCGCTGGTGCGCGTGGAAGGCCTGCAGGTGCACTTCCCGATCAAGCGGGGTCTGGTGCTGGACCGCACGGTCGGGCACGTCTACGCCGTCGACGGGGTCGACCTGGAGATCCAGCGCGGCGAGACCTACGGCCTGGTCGGCGAGTCCGGCTGCGGCAAGACGACGCTGGGCCGCAGCCTGCTGCGGCTGGTGGAGCCGACCGGTGGGCGCGCCGTGTTCGACGGCACCGACCTGTCCACGCTCAAGGGCGAGTCGCTGCGGAAGATGCGGCGGCGGATGCAGATGGTGTTCCAGGACCCGCTGTCCAGCCTCGACCCGCGGCAGTCGGTCGAGTCGATCCTCATCGAGGGCATGCGGGCGCACGGCCTGGACCGGGACCGGGACAGCACGCGCAAGCGGTTGCGTGAGCTGCTCAACGCGGTCGGCCTGCCGGAGAGTTCGCTGCGGAAGTACCCGCACGAGTTCTCCGGCGGGCAGCGCCAGCGCATCGGCATCGCGCGGGCGCTGGCGGTGGAGCCGGACCTGATCGTCGCCGACGAGCCGGTGTCCGCGCTGGACGTGTCCGTGCAGGCGCAGGTGATCAACCTGCTGGAGGAGCTGCAGGACTCGCTGGGCCTGACCTACCTGGTGATCGCCCACGACCTGGCGGTCGTCCGGCACATCTCCGACCGGATCGGCGTGATGTACCTGGGCTCGCTGGTCGAGGAGACCGACTCGGAGACCCTGTACGCCGAGCCGCTGCACCCGTACACGCGGGCGTTGCTGTCGGCGATCCCGGTGCCGGACCCGGTGGTCGAGGACAGCCGGGAGCAGATCCTGCTGGCCGGAGACCTGCCCTCGCCCGCCAATCCGCCGTCGGGCTGCCGGTTCCACACCCGCTGCCCGTGGCGGCAGGAGACCAAGTGCGACACCGAGCGGCCCGCGCTGCGGGAACTCGGCGCCGGGCACCGGGTCGCCTGCCACTGGGCGGAGGACATCCAGGCCGGCCGGATCACGCCGCACGAGGTGAAACCGGAATTGGTCGCGGCGCGAACATCACCCGATGCTGCGGTTCCGCAGGCCGCTTCCGTGGCCGAAATGCTGGAGCCCTGACCGGGGGTACCCTGGCGGCAATTCCGCCGGGGTACCCGAGGGGGCTTTTTTCGTGCACATCGACGCGTGGCTGGAGACCATTCCGCCGCTGGCCGTCTACCTCGCGGTCGGGCTGGTGATCGGCTGCGAAAGCCTGGGCATCCCGTTGCCAGGAGAGATCGTGCTGGTCAGCGCGGCTCTCCTGGCCTCGCACCACGACGGCCTGAACCCCTGGCTGATCGGTGCCCTCGGCAGCGGGGGCGCCATCGCCGGGGACAGCATCGGTTACCTCATCGGGCGGAAGGGCGGCCGTCGCCTGTTCGACTGGGCCGGGCGGAAATTCCCCCGGCATTTCGGTCCGTCGCATGTGGCCGCCGCTGAGCGAATGTTCCGGAAACGGGGGATGTGGGCGGTTTTCTTCGGCCGTTTCGTCGCTATTCTGCGCATTCTGTGCGGTCCGCTCGCCGGGTCGCTGCACATGCACTACCCGCGGTTCCTGCTCGCCAACGCGCTCGGCGGGATCGTCTGGGCGGGCGGCACGACGGCGCTGGTGTACTCGCTCGGCGTGGTCGCGGAGAAGTGGCTGTCCCGGTTCTCCTACCTCGGGCTGGCGATCGCCGTCGTGCTGGGCGTGGTCATCAGCCTGGTGATCAAGAAGCGGATGGGCCGCCGTCACGAGGAGACGAGCAGCGCCTCGGCCGAGCGCTGACGTCTGGGCAGCGAGCCGAACAGCACACCGGCCACCACGACCAGGCCGGCCAGCACCTCGACCAGCGCCGGGGTCTCGTCGAGCACGAAGAACGCCGCGGACATCCCGACGACCGGCACGAGCAGTGAGAACGGCGCGACCACGTTGGCCGGGTTGCGGCGCATGAGCACGGTCCAGACGCTCGACCCGAGGACCGTGCCGACCAGCACGACGTAGCTGAACCCGGCCAGGCCGAGCAGGCCCTCGCCGGTGCCGAGCGTCGCCAGCGAGTGCCACTGCACGGCCGGGCCCTCGAAGATCGTGGACAGGGCGAACATCGGGATCGGCGGGATCACCGACATCCACAGCGTGAAGTGGATCGGGTTCTCCGGCCTGGCTTGGCGGGAGCAGAGGTTGCCCGCGGCCCAGCACAGCGCGCCGAGCAGGGTGAGCACGACCGGCATGAGCACGGCGTTCTCCGCGCGGTGCCAGGCGATCACGCCCATGCCGGCGACCGCGGCCAGGATGCCGGTCAGCTGGCGGGCGGACAGCGGTTCGCGCAGGAAGATCCCGCCGAGCAGGACGGTGAACGGCGCCGAGGCCTGCAACACCAGCGACGCCAGGCCGGTGGGCATGCCGTGGGTCAGCGCGAGGAACAGGAACGCGAACTGCCCGGTGCCGAACCCGAGCCCGAAGCCGATCAGCCAGCGCAGCTTCACCTTCGGCCGCGGGATGAACAGGATCGTCGGGACCGCGATCACCGCGAAGCGCAGCGCCCCCGCGAAGAGCGGCGGGAAGTGGTCGAGCATCGGGTGCATCGCGATGAAGTTGAGGCCCCACAGGACGACGACGAACAGGGCGAGGAGACGGTCGCGAGTAGGCACTCACCCAGCTTGCCTGCCACAACTTTGAAGGACAATCGAGATTGTTTGCATCTACTGTGTAGTGTTGCTTCATGGATGTCGGGCGGCTTCGGGTGCTGCGCGAGTTCGCCGATCGCGGCAGCGTGACGGCCGCGGCGAAGGCGCTGCACTGCACGCCGTCGGCGGTGTCGCAGCAGCTCCGGGCGCTGCAGGCGGAGGTCGGGCTGGTGCTCACCGAGCCGGCCGGGCGCGGGCTGCGGCTCACCGATGCGGGCCGGGCGCTGGTGGTGCGCGCGGACGAGGTCATCGCCGCGATGGACCGCGCCGAGGCCGAGATGGACGTGTTCCGCAGCCTGCCGCGCGGCCGGGTGCGGGTGGCGATCTTCCCGTCCGCCGCGCTGATGCTGCTGCCCGGGCTGCTGCACCGGTTCGCCGAGGTCGAGGGCCTGGACGTGGAGGTGCGCGACGTCGACATGACGCCGGCCGAGGTGCCGGAGCTGGTCGCCGACTTCGACATCGTCGTCACCCACCGGGACGAGCACGCGGAACCGTTCCCGTCCGCCCGGCTCGACGTGGTGCACCTGCTGCGTGAGCCGTTGGACGTCGCGCTGCCGCTCGGCCACCGGCTCGCCCGGCGCCGCCGCGTGGACCTCACCGAGCTGGCCGGGGAGCAGTGGATCTCGGTGGACGTCGGCTTCCCGGTCGACGACGTGCTGCGGTCGCTGGCGGTGCGCACGGGGGTGCGGCCGCGGGTCAAGCAGCGGATCAACGACTTCCGGATCACCGAGGCGCTGGTCGCGGCCGGACACGGCATCGCGTTGCTGCCGCGCTACACGCTGGCCGGGACGTGGTCGCGGCGGATCGTGCGGCGGCCGCTGGCCGGCATCCGCGCGGCGCGGCTGATCGAGGCCGTCCTGCGCACCGGCGCCGGGACGCGCCCGCCGGTCGCCACGGTGCTGGAGCTGCTGCACGCCGAGGCGGCCGCGGTGACTACGTGACGACCGTCACTGTCACATCCGGGGCGTGGCCGGTGCCTTGTGGTCGAAGCAGGAGCGACCACGAGGAGGACGAAGTGATGGAAACCCGGTTCAACCTGATGGCCAACGAGACCGGCGTGAAGCTGGCGAAGCGGTTCGCGGGGGTGGCTGCGGTGCTGCACTCGACGGAGTTGCCGCAGTCCACGCAGGAGCTGGTGTCGTTGCGGGCCAGCCAGATCAACGGGTGCGCGCCGTGCGTCGACATGCACACCAAGGAGGCCGCGGCCGCCGGGGAGACCGCGACGCGGCTCAACCTGGTCGCGGTCTGGCGCGAGGCGACGGTGTTCACCGAGGCCGAGCGGGCGGCGCTGGCGCTGGCCGAGGAGGGCACCCGCCTGGCCGACGCGCACCAGGGCGTGTCGGACGAGACGTGGGCGCAGGTGCGCAAGCACTACGACGACGACCAGACCGCCGCGCTCGTCACCCTGGTCGCGGTGATCAACGCGGCCAACCGGATGAACGTGATCGTCCGCAACCAGGGCGGCTCGTACCAGCCGGGAATGTTCTCCGCCGCGGCGAACTGAACGCAGAAGGCCGGCCGCTCCGGGGGAGCGGCCGGCCTTCGCGTCAGCGGTGGGCTCGGTTCACCGCGGAGACGACCGCCCGCAGCGACGCCGTCACGATGGACGGGTCGATGCCGATGCCCCAGAACACCTTGTCCCCGATGGCGCATTCGATGTACGAGGCCGCGCGGGCGTCGTCGCCCGGGGTGAGGGTGTGTTCGCTGTAGTCCAGCAGCCTCAGGTCGTACCCGACGGTGGACAGCGCGTCGAAGAACGCGGCGATCGGGCCGTTTCCGGAGCCGGTGATCTCCTGCTCCTCGCCGTCCACCCGCACCGTCGCGCGCAGCTGGTAGTCGCCGTTCGCGGTGACGTGCTGGCTGATCAGCTGCAGCGGCGACTGCGGCTCCAGGTACTCCTTCGCGAACGCGTCCCACATCGTGCGCGGGTCGACCTCGCCGCCCTCGCTGTCCGTGTAGCGCTGGATGACCTGCGAGAACTCGATCTGCAGTCGGCGCGGCAGGTCGAGCTGGTGCTCGGTCTTCATGATGTAGGCGACGCCGCCCTTGCCCGACTGCGAGTTGACCCGGATGACCGCCTCGTAGCTGCGGCCGACGTCCTTCGGGTCGATGGGCAGGTACGGCACCTCCCACGGGAACTCGTCCACCGGCACCCCGGCCTTCTCCGCGGCGCGGTGCAGCGCGTCGAAGCCCTTGTTGATCGCGTCCTGGTGGCTGCCGGAGAACGCGGTGAACACCAGGTCACCGCCCCACGGGGTGCGCTCGTGCACGGGCAGCTGGTTGCAGTACTCGACCGTGCGCTTGATCTCGTCGATGTCGGAGAAGTCGATCTGCGGGTCGATGCCCTGGCTGAACATGTTCATGCCCAGCGCGACCAGGTCCACGTTGCCGGTCCGCTCACCGTTGCCGAACAGGCAGCCCTCGATGCGGTCCGCCCCGGCCTGGTAGCCCAGCTCGGCGGCGGCGATGCCGGTGCCGCGGTCGTTGTGCGGGTGCAGCGACAGGATCACCGCGTCGCGGCGGTCCAGGTTGCGGCCCATCCACTCGATCGAGTCGGCGTAGACGTTCGGCGTCGCCATCTCCACGGTGGCCGGCAGGTTCAGGATGACCGGCCGCTCCGGGGTCGGCTGCCAGATGTCGGTGACCACGTTGCACACCTCGGCCGCGTAGGACAGCTCGGTGCCGGTGTAGGACTCCGGCGAGTACTGGAAGCGGAAGTCGGTGTCGGAGTACTTCTGCGCGTACTCCACCACCAGGTCGGCGGCCTGCAGCGCGATCTTCTTGATGCCCTCGCGCTCTTCGCGGAACACCACGCGGCGCTGCAGGATCGAGGTCGAGTTGTAGATGTGCACGATCGCCTGCGGCGCGCCCTCCAGCGACTGGAAGGTGCGCTCGATCAGCTCGGGACGGCACTGGGTCAGCACTTGGATGCGCACGTCCTCGGGGATCGCGCCGTCCTCGATGATCTCGCGGACGAAGTCGAAGTCGGTCTGGCTCGCCGCCGGGAACCCGACCTCGATCTCCTTGTAGCCCATGCGTACGAGCAGCTCGAAGAACTTGCGCTTGCGGGCGGGCGACATGGGGTCGATCAGGGCCTGGTTGCCGTCGCGCAGGTCCACCGCGCACCACAGCGGGGCGCGCTCGATGCGCTTGTCCGGCCAGGTGCGGTCGGGCAGCTCGATGTTCTCCACCAGCTTGTACCAGGGCTGGTAGCGGTGCACCGGCATGGAACTGCCGCGCTGCGGGTTCCACGCGGGCTGGTCGGCGGGGGCGGGACGCGAAGGCTTGCGGATGCGGCTCACGGTGGAATCGGAGCTGGTCATTGCTGGGAAACTCTCCTGCCGGGTGATCGGGCGACCGGCGGCGTGACGAAGCCCCGCGACGGGGGGCCGGTCCGGATCAGGCCCCGTCGCGGCAGCGAAGCAGGAGAGCACGCGCCACGGATCCACTGTAGCCCGGTTGTGATGATGTTGAAAAGTGACCCGGTCGATACCCCCTCGGTTACTGGCAGGTAGCCAAGTGCGGCCGGGCGTGGGAAACTCTGCGGCATGGCCGAGCACGCCGAGAAGCGCAAGAGCGACGTCGACGAAGACGCGCCGCCGCGCCCCAAGCGGCAGGTGCCGTGGGGGCGCGTGAAGGACCAGACCGTGGGGCTCATCGCGGGGATCGTCCGCTGGGTCGGCCTGATCTTCGCGCTCATCCTGGTGCTGCACGTGATCTTCGTGGTCGGCGGCGCCAACCCGGACAACGGGATCGTCTCGTTCGTCCGCGACTGGTCCGACGGTCTGGCGCTGGGCTTCAAGGACCTGTTCGAGCCCACCGACGAGAAGCTGCGCGTCCTGATCAACTACGGCATCGCGGCGATCTTCTGGCTCGTGGTCTCGTCCATCGTCACCCGGATCGTCCGCCGCCTCGGCGGCAGCTCGGTGTGAATTTCGTTCGGGTTGAGCCGAAGCCGACCCTAAGCGGAGGTTAAGGCCACCGGAAGACCTGCCACCTAGCTTGTGCCCGGCGATGCCGTGGCGACCAAGCGAGGTGGCATGGACGAGTACGAGCGATTCTGCATGGCCGACTCGTCGTTCTACGACGCCATGCACTCCGAGCGCACCGCCGGCCCGTCCTTCGCCACCGCGTACCGGGCCCTGCCCGACGGCTGGCGCCGGTACGAGCAGGACGACTGGTTCGTGCTCGACCCGGGCGCCACCGACCTGCCCGCCCAGGGGTGGAAGATCCACGTCTCCGCCACACCGGGAAACGCAGGGAAGATCCTCGACGCGGTGTGGGACTACTGCGTGCCGCGGCGGATCGAGTTCAAGTTCCTGCGCTCGCCGGCCGCGCTGACCGCCCGGGTCTCGAAGTACGCGCCCCGCGGCTACAGCGGCAAGCTGGTGACGATCTACCCGCCGGATCTCGGCGCGTGCGAGACGATCCTGCGTGAACTCGGCGAGACGCTCGACGGCGAACCGAATCCCTACATCCTGAGCGACCTGCGCTGGGGGCGCGGCCCGCTGTTCGTGCGCTACGGCGCGTTCGTCAACCGGTACATGGTCACCGACAACGGCGATGTGGTGCCGGCGATCGCGGACGCCGACGGCCGTCTGGTCCCGGACCGGCGCGGACCGGTGTTCCACGTGCCGCCGTGGGTGACGCTCCCCGAATTCCTCGCCCCGCACCTGGAAGCCCGCAACGCGGTCACCGTCGCCGGCCTGCCCTACACGATCGAGCGGGTCGTGCACTTCTCCAACGGCGGCGGGATCTACGTCGGCCGGGACAACCGCATCGGCGCCCAGGTGGTCCTCAAGGAGGGCCGCCCGCACGCGGGACTCGACGCGTGGGGCAACGACGCGGTGCGGCGCGTCGAGCACGAGCACGACGTCCTGCGGCGGCTGGCCGGCATCCCCGGGATCCCCGCGGTGCACGACCTGTTCTGGCTCGGTGAGCACCGGTTCCTGGTGATGGAGTACGTCGAGGGCGACGTGCTGGGCAAGGCGATCGTCCGGCGGTACCCGCTCATCGACCCGAGCGCCGGACCCGCGGACTACCGCGCGTTCACCGACTGGGCGATGGGGATCCAGCGGCAGATCGAGGAGACGATGCGCGCGGTGCACGAGCGCGGGATCGTCTACGGCGATCTGCACCTGTTCAACGTCATGGTGCGGGCGGACGACACGATCCGGCTGCTCGACTTCGAGGTGGCCGCCCCGGTCGAGGACGCGGTCCGGCCGGGCCTGGGCAACCAGGGGTTCGCCGCGCCGCGCAGCGTCACCGGATTCGACATCGACCGCTACGCGCTCGCGTGCCTGCGGCTGGCGCTGTTCCTGCCGATGACCTACCTGTTCGGCCTGCACCGGGTGAAGGCGCGGCAGTTCGCGGAGATCATCGCCGAGCACTTCCCGGTGCCGCGGCACCACCTCACCGAGGCGGTCGACGTGATCGTGCCACCGGGGACCCCGCACCTGCCGCACCCGCGGATCGAACCGGACCCGGCGGGCTGGCCGCGGCTGCGCGACGACCTGGCCCGCGCGATCGTGGCGAGCGCGACCCCCGAGCGCGACGACCGGCTCTTCCCCGGCGATCCCGAGCAGTTCGCCACGGGCGGCATCGGCCTGGCCCACGGCGCCGCCGGGGTGCTCTACGCGCTGTCCGCCACCGGCGCGGACCCCAGCCCCGCCTTCGCGAAGTGGCTCGTCGACCGGGCGACCAACCCGGCGAGCGGCACCCGGCTCGGCCTGTTCGACGGGCTGCACGGCGCCGCCTTCGCCCTGGACCACCTCGGGTACCGGCAGGAGGCGCTGGACGTCCTGGACATCTGCCTGCGCGAGAACTGGGCCGCACTCGGCCCGGACCTGGGCGGCGGGCTGGCCGGAGCCGGCCTGAACCTCCTGCACTTCGCCGGCCGCACCGGCGACCCCACCCTGCGGCAGGCCGCGCACCGGGCGGTGGAACTGGTCGCCGACCGGGTCGGCGACGGTGTCGACGGTCCGCGGGTCAGCGGCCGGGACGGCTCCTTCGCCGGCCTGATGCGCGGCGGCGCGGGCAAGGCGCTGCTGCTCCTGCGGGCCTACGACGACACCGGGGACACCGGCCTGCTCGACCGCGCCGCGATCGCGCTCCGGCAGGACCTGAGGCAGTGCGTCGTCCGCGACAGCGGCGCGATGGAGGTCGACGAGGGCTGGCGCACGATGCCCTACCTCGACGTCGGCAGCGTCGGCATCGGCCTGGTCCTCGACGAGTTCCTCGCGCGCCGGGACGACGCCGAGTTCGCCGAGGCGAACCGCCGCATCCGGCTGGCCGCCCAGTCGCCGATGTACATCCTGCCCGGCCTGTTCTCCGGTCGCGCCGGGATCCTGCTCTACCTCGCCGGGCGCTCGCCCGACCCGCCGCGCGACCCGTCGGTCGCCCGGCAGGTGCGCGCGCTGGCCTGGCACGCGCTGCCCTTCGGCGGCGGCACGGCCTTCCCCGGCACCGGACTGCTGCGCCTGTCGATGGACCTCGCCACCGGCACCGCCGGGGTGCTCCTGGCGCTGGGCTCGGTGCTGGCCGATCCGCCGGTCCACCTGCCGCTGCTCGCGCCCGCCCGGGCCCCGCAGACCTCCGCGCCGGCAGTCGGCGCGGCAGGGTGATCCCCGTCCAACCCACTCTCCAAGGAGGAGAAATGGCCCTTCTCGATCTGCAAGGCATGGAAAGCGCGGCCCCGGAGCACGGCGGTGGCGGCAGCAGCGCGAGCGGCAAGAGCTGCCCGAGCAACCTGAGCGTCACCCTCTGTGGCGGCACCAGTGGCCTGAGCGTCCTGATCTGCCACTGACCCCGGGTGCAGCCGCGGTCCCGGACGACTGGCGTTCGTCCGGGACCGCGGCCTTGAGGAGGAGACTACGTGTCCACGACCTTCGGTGCGATCGTGCGGCGAGGGGGCGCATGGCTGCCGGTGATCGGTTTCGCCGCGCTGGCCGGCACCCTGAGCACGCTGGCGCTGCCGGCCGTGCTCGGGCGCGCGGTCGACGCGATCGTGGCCGGGGACGACAGCGGCCGCTGGCTGGTGCTGGCGGCCGCCCTGGTCGTGGTGGGCATCCTCGCCGACCTGATCGACGCCTCCGCGGGCATCGCCTGCGTCGCGAGCACGACCGCGTGGCTGCGGAACCGCCTGGTGCGGCAGGTTCTCCGGATGGGGCCGGACCGCGCCCGCCGCTTCGACACCGGTGACCTGGTGAGCCGGATCTCCGGCAACGCCGTCGACGCCGCCCAGGCCGGGCCCGCCGTGGTGACCGTGGTCGCCGCCGTGCTGCCGCCGGCCGGGAGCCTGGTGCTGCTGGTCGTCATCGATCCGTGGCTGGCGGTCGCGTTCGTCGCCGGGCTCGCGGTGGTCGCCGCGGTGCTGCGCGCGTTCACCATCCGCAGCACCGCCGTCTTCACCGCCTACCAGCGGACGCAGGGCCGGATCGCGGCCCGGCTCGCGGAGTCGCTGGCGGGTGCGCGGACCATCGCGGCCGCCGGCACGGCCGGGCGGGAGGAGAGCCGGGTGCTCGAACCGCTTCCCGAACTCCACGGCCACGGCAGGCAGACCTGGCAGGTGCTGTCCCGCGCCGCCGCCCAGGGCGCCGTCGCGGGCCCGCTCGTCCTGGTCGCCGTCCTCGCGGTCGGCGGGCTCGCGCTGGTGGACGGCCGGATCACCGCCGGGGACCTGTTCGCGGCCAGCCGGTACGCGGTGCTCGGCGCGGGGCTCGGCGGGCTCGCCGGGGTGTTCGGCCAGCTCGCCAGGGCGGCCGACGGCGCCGCCCGCGCCGCCGAGGTGCTCACCGTGCCCGCGGTCGGTCACGGCTCGCGCGGGTTGCCCGAGGGCACCGGCCGGCTGGAGTTCCGCCACGTCACCGTCCGGTCGGACGGGACCACCCTGCTCGACGACGTCGACCTGACCGTGCCCGGCGGCGCGACCGTGGCGGTGGTTGGCCGCTCCGGCGCCGGCAAGTCCGTGCTCGCGGCGCTCGCCGCGCGCCTGCGCGACCCGGACGAGGGAGAGGTGCGGCTCGACGGCGTTCCCCTGGGGGAGCTGAGCCACGCGGCGTTGCGCACGGCGGTGTGCGCCGCGTTCGAGCGCCCGGTGCTGGTCGGGGCGACCGTGGGGGACGCGATCGGGCCGGGACGGGACCGGGCGGAGCTGTTGACCGCCGCCCGGGCCACCCACGCGCACGAGTTCGTGAGCCGCTATCCGGAGGGCTACGACACCCCGCTGGCCGACGCGCCGATGTCCGGTGGCGAGGCCCAGCGCCTCGGCCTGGCCCGGGCCTGGCACGCGCGGCGACTGCTCGTGCTGGACGACGCGACGTCCAGCCTCGACATGGTCACCGAGATGCAGATCAGCCGCACCCTGACCGGCGACGGCGGCCGCACCCGCCTGATCGTCACCCACCGCGTGTCGACCGCCGCCCGGGCCGATTGCGTGGTGTGGCTCGACGGTGGCCGCGTGCGGGCCGTCGCGCCCCACCACCGGCTCTGGCAGGACGCGGGCTACCGGGAGGCGTTCGGATGAAGCGGGAGATCCGGTTCGGGATCCGGGCGCTGCGCCGCCGGCCCCTGCTCGCGCTCCTCGCGTGGTCGATCCCGGAGGCGCTGCCCACGGCGCTCTCCGGACTGGCCATCGCGAAGGCGATGGACGACGGGTTCCTCGCGGGGCGGCCCTGGACCGGGCTGGCCTGGCTGGGCGCGTTCCTGCTCGCGGCCTGCCTCGGGGCGTGGGGATCGCGCCAGGTGTTCCGCAGGCTGGGCGATCTGGTCGAACCGTTCCGCGACGACCTCCTCCGCCGGGTGGTCGGCGGAGCGCTGGCCCACGCCGTGGCCGGCCGCCGGGACGACGGGGCGCTGGCGCGGGTGACGCGTCAGGTGGAGATCGTGCGCGACTCCTTCGCCGGGCTCATCGTGGTGACCCGGGGGTTCGCGGTCACCGTGGCCGGCGTCGTGCTGGGACTGCTGTCCATCGATCCGGTGATCGTGGCGCTGATCCTGCCGCCGTTCGCGCTGGGGTTCGGCGCGTTCGTCGCCACCCTGGGGCTGGCCGCCGCGCGGGAGCGGGCGACCGTGCTGGCCGAGGAGCGGGTGGGCGACACGGCGAACGCCGTGCTGTCCGCCACCCGGGACGTGGTCGCGACGGGCACCGAGGGGCACGCGGCCGCGCTGGCCGCGGAGCAGGTCGAAGACCAAGCGGCCGCCGAGCGCGCGCTCGCCTGGGTCGCGGTGCTGCGCACGCTCTGCTTCGCGGTCGGGGTGTGGCTGCCGTTGGTCGTCCTGTTGCTCGCCGCGCCGTGGCTGGTGGGCCGCGGGCTCACCGCCGGCGCGATCATGGGCGGCCTGACCTACATCCTGATGGGCCTCAACCCGGCCCTGCAGACGCTGGTCACCGGCGTCGGCAGCAGCGGGCTGCAGTTCGTGGTGACGCTGGGCCGCATCCTCGACGCCACCGCGCCGCCCGAGCGACCCGCCCCGCTCGGCTCCGGCACGCCGTCCGGGCACGACATCACCCTCGACGGCGTCACGTTCGCCTACGGGCCGCACGCCGAGCCGGTGCTCGACGGCCTCGACCTGACCGTGCCCGAGGGGGACCACCTGGCGATCGTCGGGCCGAGCGGCATCGGCAAGTCCACCCTGGCCGGCCTCGTGTGCGGCCTGCTGCGGCCCGGTTCCGGTTCGATCCGGGTCGGCGGCGTGCCCGTCACCGGCCTGCCCCCGGCCCGGCTGGCCCGACTGCGGGTGCTGATCCCGCAGGAGGCGTACGTGTTCAGCGGCACGGTGTGGGACAACCTGGTCTATTTGCGCCCGTCGGCCGAGGAGTCCCAGGTGAACCGGGCGGTGGCGGAAGTCGGCGCGGAAAATCTGGTGACCCGCCTCGGCGGATACCCGGCCGGATTGGTTCCCGCCGAGTTGTCGGCCGGGGAACGGCAGTTGATCGCCCTCGTTCGCGCGTACCTTTCCGACGCGCCTGTCGTGATCCTCGACGAGGCGACCTGCCACCTGGACCCGGTCGCCGAGCGGCGTGCCGAAGAGGCGTTCGCGGCCCGCGGCGGCACGGTGGTGGTCATCGCGCACCGGGTGAGTTCCGCCTTGCGCGCCAAGCGGGTTCTGGTTCTCGACGGGACCGAGGCGGTCGCCGGCGATCCGGTGGCGCTGCGGTCGGTCTCGCCGCTGTACCGGGAACTGCTCGGGTACTGGCACGCCGAGCCGCCGGTCCCGGTGAATTGAAAACCGGGTGCGCCCTGCGAGTGTATTTCCACCCGGGCGCCGGGCGAGAAAATCGCTCGTCGATTTGATCCCGGCCCGCTCCGGAGAATAGAATCGTCCGGCGCCATTCGTTTTCGATCTCGGATTATCCGGAGAATTCCACGGATGTGATCCTGGCGAATTCGGCGGTGGTTCGTGGCCGGGCAGAGGGAGGACCAGCCGTGACAGCAGGGGGGAGACCCGGCCGGGCGCGTGGGCTGCTCGATGAGGCATCGACCCGGCGAGTGGTGGTCGTGACCGGCGCCGCCGGCTGGGGAAAGACCAGCGCCGTGGCGGAGTGGGCGGAGTCCCGGCAGGCGGTGTGGGTCGGGGCCGGGGAGCACGACCGGTTGCTCCGCCCGATCGCCGGGGACCCGGCGCGGTTGCGGCGTCCGGGCGCCGGGGAGCTGTTCCTGGTCGTCGACGACGTTCAGGCGGTGAGTGCGGAAAACGATTCCGTCGCGGTTCTCGAAACGATTTGCCAGAACGCGCCGGACTGGTTGCACGTGTTGCTGTTGTCGCGCGCGGAACTGCCGTTCTCGCTCGCCCGGCTCCGCGGCCGGGGGATGGTGGCGGAGATCGACGCGACGCACCTGGCCGTCCGCCCGGCCGAGATCCACGCGCTGGTCCAGGCGACCGTGGGGGACGATCCGCCCGGGCTGGCCGCCCTGATCCACCAGTGCACCGCGGGCTGGCCGGTCGCGGTGCGGGCGGTGGTGGAGATGATGCGCGACGTCGCGCCCGGTCAGCGTGCCGCGGTGCTGCGGCGGCTGACCGCGCCCGGCGAGCGGTTCCACGGGTTCCTCACCGAGGAGGTGCTCGGCCAGGAGTCGCCGGCCGCCCGCGCGACGCTGCGCCGGCTCGCCGTCCTCGGCGAGATCCGCACTCCGGGGCCGGAGCAGGAACGCCTGCTGACCGAGCTGACCCGGCGCGGGCTGGTGGCGCGCGCCGTGGGCGACGCGCTCCGCTGGTCGCTGATCCGTCCCCTGGCGCACTACTTCTCCCACGAGGCCGTGCTCTCCACACGGGAACGCGTCGAGCTGCACCTCGAAGCCGGGCGGCGCTACCTCAGCGAGGGGGCGCCCGCCGACGCGCTGCGGCACCTCGCGTCGGCGGGCGCCCACTCCGCCTGTGCCGCGTTGCTGGTCGAGCACGGCGACGCCCTGGTGGTGAGCGGCCACGGCGACGCGGTACTGGAGGCCGCCGGGCTGCCCACCGAGTTCCTCGACGACCCCCGCATCCACCAGGTGGTCGGTGAGGCGCAGCGGACCGCGGGCCACTGGGCGGCGGCCATGGAGAGTTTCCGCCGCGCGAGCCGGTTCCACGAGGAACTCGACGCCGCGCTCGGCTGGCGCATCGGCATGCTCGCCTTCACCCAGGGCGAGTTCGGCAACACACTCGACGTGCTGGGCCGGACCCGGCTGGGCGACGAGGACACCCAGGACGAGGCCAGGGCACTGGCCCTGCTGGCGACGACGTGCCGGATGGTCGGCGAGACCGCTCGGGCGAGGCAGGCGATGGCGCGGGCGGAAGCCGCGGCCGTTCGGTCGGGCACCCCCGGCGCGCGGGCGGCGATCCACCAGGTGCTGGCGATGCTCGCGGCCGCCGAGCCGGACCGCCGCGAGGCCGACGTGCAGTGCCTCAACGCGTTGCACAGCGCGCAGGCGGCCGGCGATCTCCTGCAGGTCGGCTGGATCCGGGTCTGCCACGCCTTCCACGCGTGCGACATGGGGTCACCGCGGCAGGCGCTCGCCGAGGCCAAACTGGCGCTGCGGACGAGCGAGCAGTGCGGGTGCCCGTTCCTCACCGGGCACGCGCACACCGTCCGCGCGCGGGCGTACCTCAGCCTCGGCGCCCTGGACGAGGCGGCGGCCGACCTCGGCACGGCCGTGGACACCTTCCAGCGCCTGGGTTCCCGGTTCCTGGCCTGGCCGCTGTGTGTGCTCGGCGACCTGCACCGCACGCGCGGGCAGCTGGTCCGCGCCACCGCGGACTACGAGGAAGCGCTCGTGGTGGCGCAACCGCACCACGACCTGTTCGCCCTGGGGCACGCGTTGATCGGGCTCGCCCGCGTCCGCGCCGCCGACGACCTCGCCGCGGCCCGCACCCTCGCGGACCGCGCTCTCGGGATGCGCGAAGGGCTGCTGGAGATCCCGGCACGGCTGACGAGCGGCTGGGTCGCGCTCCTGGCCCAGGACCGGGAGCGGGCCGCCGCCGACGCGTCGCGGGCGGCCAAGGCCGCGCGGCTCCGGCGGGACGGCCCCGGGCTGGCCGAGGCGATCACGCTCGGCGTGCTCGCGTCCGCGGACCCGGCCGCCCGGGCGGACCTGCTGGACGAGGCGGTGGACCTCTGGCACGAGCACGGGTGCCGCCTGGAGGAGGCGGTGACGCGGGTGGTGGCCGCGCGCGTCGGGGCCCCGGTGCCGGACGCCGACGTGTGCCTGGCCGAGGAAACCCTGCGGGCGGCGGGCGTCGACATCGGGGGGCGCCGGGCGGCGGGACCGCTGGCGGCTTCGCGCCCGTCCGGGCCGGCGGTGTTCATCCGCGCCCTCGGCGCCTTCCAGGTGGTGGTGGACGGCACGCCGGTGCCGAAGACGGCCTGGCAGTCGCGCAAGGCGCGGGATCTGCTGAAGATCCTGGTCACCCGCCGCCGCCCGGTGCCGCGCGAACAGCTGATGGAGCTGCTGTGGCCGGAGGCCGACCCGGTGAAGGCGGGCAACCGGTTGTCGGTCCTGTTGTCCCTGGTCCGGGACGTGTTGCGGCAGGGCCAGTCGGCCGGCGGCCCGCTGGCGAGCGACGGCGGCGCGGTGTGGCTCGACCGGTCCCGGGTGCGGGTCGACCTCGAGGAGTTCCTCACCGGGGCGGAGGAGGCGGCGCGGGCCGACCGCGCCGGACAGGCCGACGCGACGGCCCGGCTGACCGCGGCGGCGGCCGCCTGCACCGGGGAGGTCCTGGAGGACGAGCCGTACCAGGAGTGGGCGCCGCTGCTGGCGGAGGAGGTCCGGGCGACGCACTTCGCGGTGCTTCGCGCGCTCGCCTCCCGATTGCGGCAGGCCGGGGACGTCGACGGAGCGGTGCGGTACACGCTGCGGCTGCTGGCGAAGGACGTCTACGACGAGGAGGCGTACCTGATGCTGATCGCCACGCTGCGCGACGCCGGGCGTCTCGGCGAAGCCCGCCGGTACGAGCGGATCTACCACGCGCGGATGAAGGAGATGGGCATCGCGCCGCACTCGTCGCCGCTCGGCCGGCTCCGGTCGTACCCGGCCTAGAACGCGGGCGCGCCCCACTCGCCGGTGTAGGCGAGCTCGCCCAGCGGCAGCCGCTTCCGGGGTGCCCGTTCGCGTTCGATGAGCTTGTCCACCTCGAGCACAGCGGGATCACCGGCGTGCCCGACGGCGATCGCGACCCGGGGGACGGCGTCGCCGGGCACCGCGAACCGCTCGCGGACGGCGTCGGCGTCGAACCCGGCCATCTGGTGCGCGACGAGCCCCTCCGCGACGGCCTGGAGCACGAGGTTCTGCGCGGCGAGGCCGAGCCCGTACTCGGCGTAGGGGATCGGGCCCTTTTCGTTGCGGGACACCATGATCCCGATCAGCAGCGCGCCCGCGCGGTGCGCCCAGGCCTGGTTCCGCTCGGTGAGCGTGCCGAGGATCTGCCGGAAGGTCGCGTCACCCCGCCGGCCGGCCAGAAAGCGCGCCGGCTGGGTGTTCCCGAAGGACGGCGCCCACCGCGCGGCCTCCAGCAGCGCGCGCAGCTGACCCCAGCTCACCTCGCGCGTCTCGTCGAGCGCCCGCGGACTCCACCGCCGCGCGATGACGTCGGTCAGGGGCACGCTGGAATCGGCTCGCTTGTCCATCAGATCGCATACTTCCAGACCGTCAGCGCGTACGCGCCGAACCACGCGCTCGCCAGCGCCACGCCGGAGCACACCCACCACACCGTGGCCGTCCGGCGCTTCGCCAGTGCCAGCGCCGCCGGGACCAGCAACGTGAACGCCGGCAACAACAACCGCGGCTTCGCGTGCATCAGGCTGCTCGATCCGAGGACCATCACCGCCACCCCGGCCGCGTACACCACCAGCACCGTCTCGCGCCGCGCCAGCAACGCCAAACCGGCCAGCGCACCGAAGATCACCGCCACCGTCAGCACGCTCATCGCCGAGTCGCTGCGCGTCACCACCTCGGCCACGAACCGGATCGTCGACACCCCGCCGTCGAACCGCGTCCGCCACCCCTGCCACTCCAGGTCGGACCACGTGCTCAGCTGCGCCTCGAAACCGGACTCCGGCCGCACCCGCAGACCGGTCCACCACAGGTAACCGAACAACCCCGCCGGCGCCAGCGCCAGCGCCACCAACGGACGGCCGCCGTCCAACCGCCGGGCCAGCGCGCACAGAGCCGCCACGACCACCGCGACGACCAGCGCCAGCGCCGTCGACCGCACCAGCCCGGCGGCCAGGCAGCACACCCCGGCGAACTCCCACCGCCGTTCCAGCACCGCGACCAGCGTCCACACGGCCAGCGCGCAGAACAGCGCCTCCGTGTAGGCCATGGTCAGCACCACGCTCATCGGCGTCGCCGCGAACAGGGCGACCAGGAGGTAGCCGGCCCGGCGCGAGCCGCCGCGCACGAGACGGCCCAGCCGTGCCAGGCCGTAGGCGGCGGCGAGCCCGGCGACCAGCGACACGACCAGCGCCGCCGCGGGAAACCCGAACGCGGGCGCCAGGATCCGGATCAGGAACGGGTACGCCGGGAAGAAGGCCCGCGGCGTGTGCGGATTGGGGTGCCCGAGCGCATCGGGAACCGGCCCGAGTTCGTAGCCGGACGCGGCGATCTTCAGGTACCACTCGCCGTCCCAGGCGGCGATCCTAGACAGCAGGCTCGTTTCGTGCAGCGCGGCGAACACCGTGAGCACCACAACACCGAGAGCCCGGACACCGAGGTAGACGGCGGCGGGCAGCAGGAGCGCCCGGCGTCTCCAGATCCGCTCTTCCAGGTCCAGCAGCAGGCCAGGGGCCGCTTGGTCCGGTTTCCGAACGGTTTGGCTGCTCGCCTGCACGGTTGGAGATTTTCCCACGAACCCACGCCGGGGCAGTGGCCGGAGCCACATAACGGGGTGGCCAGGGCCGTAACCCCCGGTAGGCTGCTCCGAAAGGTGCGAAATAGGAGGTCGGCAGACAAGTGGCGCTCGTGGTCCAGAAATACGGCGGTTCGTCGCTGGAGAGCGCTGATCGCATCAAGCGCGTGGCCGAACGGATCGTGGCCACCAAGAAGGCGGGCAACGACGTGGTCGTCGTGTGCTCCGCCATGGGCGACACCACCGACGAGTTGCTCGACCTGGCCCAGCAGGTCAACCCGGTGCCGCCCGAACGAGAGATGGACATGCTGCTCACCGCTGGGGAGCGCATTTCCAACGCGCTTGTCGCGATGGCGATTTCGGCACACGGTTTCGAAGCGTGGTCGTTCACCGGGTCCCAGGCGGGCGTGGTCACGACGGGCGTGCACGGCAACGCGCGCATCATCGACGTGACACCCAGCCGGGTCACCGAGGCGCTCGACCAGGGCTACATCGCGCTGGTCGCCGGCTTCCAGGGCGTCGCGCAGGACACCAAGGACATCACCACGCTCGGCCGCGGCGGTTCGGACACCACCGCGGTGGCGCTGGCCGCGGCGCTCAACGCGGACGCGTGCGAGATCTACTCCGATGTGGACGGCGTGTACACCGCCGACCCGCGGATCGTGCCCAACGCGCGCAAGCTCGACACCATCCCGTACGAGGAGATGCTCGAACTCGCCGCGAGCGGTTCGAAGATCCTGCACCTGCGCTCGGTCGAGTACGCCCGCCGCTACGGCGTGCCGATCCGGGTCCGTTCGTCCTACAGCGACAAGCCGGGCACCACCGTGGCCGGTTCGATTGAGGAGATCCCCGTGGAACAAGCGTTGATCACCGGTGTGGCGCACGACCGGTCGGAGGCCAAGGTCACCGTCACCGGGGTGCCGGACCACGCCGGCGCCGCGGGGCGGATCTTCCGGGTCATCGCCGACGCCGAGATCGACATCGACATGGTGCTGCAGAACGTCTCCAACACCGCGGGCCGCACCGACATCACCTTCACGCTGTCCAAGGCCAACGGCCCGAAGGCCGTCGCCGAGCTGGAGAAGCTGAAGGGCGAGCTGGAGTTCGACTCCGTGCTCTACGACGACCAGGTCGGCAAGGTCTCGCTGGTGGGCGCCGGCATGCGCTCGCACCCCGGCGTCACCGCGACCTTCTGTGAGGCGCTGGCCAAGGTCGGCGTCAACATCGAAATCATCAACACCTCGGAGATCCGGATCTCGGTCCTGATCCGCGACGCGCAGCTGGACGACGCGGTGCGCGCGATCCACGAGGCCTTCGAACTGGGCGGCGACGAAGAAGCCGTCGTTTACGCAGGGAGTGGTCGCTGAAATGGCTCCAACGTTGGCTCTCGTCGGTGCCACCGGCGCGGTCGGCACCGTCATGATCGACATCATCAACGGCCGCCCGAGCGTGCCGTGGGGTGAGATCCGGCTGATCGCCTCGCCGCGGTCGGCGGGCAAGAAGATCACGGTGCGGGGCGAGGAACTGACCGTCATCGCGCTGTCCCCGGAGGCCTTCGACGGCGTGGACGTCGCGATGTTCGACGTGCCGGACGAGGTGTCCGCCGAGTGGGCGCCGATCGCGGCCGAGCGCGGCGCGATCGCGGTCGACAACTCCGGCGCGTTCCGGATGGACGACGAGGTGCCGCTGGTGGTGCCCGAGGTCAACTCGGACAAGGTGCGGCAGCGGCCGCGCGGCATCATCGCCAACCCGAACTGCACGACGCTGTCGATGATGGCGGCGCTGGGCGCGCTGCACCGCGAGTTCGGCCTGACCGAACTGGTGGTCGCCTCCTACCAGGCGGCCTCCGGGGCCGGCCAGCCCGGCATCGACCGGCTGCAGGCCGAGCTGGCCGCGGTGTCCGGCAAGGGCCTCGGCTCGACCGCCGGGGACGTGCGCGCCGAGCTGGAGTCGGCCGGTCTGCCGCTGGCGGACAGCCCGTTCGCCGGCACGCCGCTGGCCTTGAACGTCGTTCCCGCCGCCGGTTCGTACAAGGGGGACGGCTGGTTCTCCGAGGAGCTGAAGGTCCGCAACGAGTCGCGCAAGATCCTCGGCATCCCGGACCTGAAGGTGTCCGCTACCTGCGTGCGCGTCCCGGTGGTCACCACGCACTCGCTCGCGGTGCACGCCACCTTCGCGCGCGAGGTCACCGTGGAGGCCGCGCACAAGGTGTTCGACGCCCAGCCCACGATCGTGCTGGTCGACGACCCGGAGAACGGCAAGTTCCCCAGCCCGGCCGAGGTGGTCGGCGGCGACCCGACGTACGTCGGACGGGTGCGGCAGGCGCTGGACTTCCCGAACACGCTCGACTTCTTCGTGTGCGGCGACAACCTGCGCAAGGGCGCGGCGCTGAACACCTACGAGATCGCCGAGCAGCTGGCCCCCGAGTTCGGCTGACCGACACTCAGCGTTGCTCTGATCTCCCCGAAATCACCCGATGGGGAGCCGACTTCTCCCTGGCCTGACGTGAACGCGCTTCTAGGGTGGGCCCAGTCAGTGGCAGGGAGAAGTCGGGGAGCTCGCGTTGGCAAGGCATGTCCTGGCCGCGTTGGTGTGCGCGGCGGCGGTGCTCGGGTTGAGCACGCCCCTGCTCGTGGCGACCGCGGACGACACCGACGGCCCGCTCACCGTGCGGGTCGTGCGGGGTGAGACCGGGGTCGGCGGCATCCTCGTCGTGGCCACCGACCCGAGCGGCGCGAGCGTCAGCGGCGTCACCGGGCCGGACGGGTCGGTCCAGCTCGCCACCACCCCGCTGTCCGGCGGCAAGTACCGCGTGGACGCCGCCATCCCGGCGTCGATGCCCGACGTCAAGCCGGCCGTCGAGGACCAGAGCCGGGCCAGCCTGACCGAGTTCGTCGACGTCGGCGGCGGTAAGGCCGTCACGCTGACGATGGGCGTCGGCGGCATGGACGGTCCGGTCCAGCTGGGCGACCGCACGTGGTTCGACACCGACGGCGACGGCATCCAGGACGGCGACGAGCCCCCGCTGCCCGGCGTGCGGGTCCAGCTCCTGGGCTGTGACGGCGGTGGCGCGCCGCTGGCGGAGAAGACCACCGACCGCGCCGGGCGCTACCTGTTCGGCCCGGCCGAGGGCCTGCAGCCCCACAGCTGCTACACGCTCAAGTTCGACTTCAGCGGCGTCGACACCGGACCGCTGCCCGGATCCCCGCCCGTCGAGGGTCTGAAGTGGACCGTGCCGCACGCGGGCGACCAGTCGCTGGATTCCGATGTGGACCCGGCGGACGGGTCCGTGCGAGTCGCGATCGGACCGCCCGGCGCGGTGGACCACACCGTCGACGCGGGCGTGGTCGGCGGGCTCAACCGGGTGGGCGACCTGGTGTGGGCCGACAGCAACCGCAACGGCCTGCAGGATCCGGGCGAGCCGGGGATCGCGGACGTCGGCGTGCGGCTGCAGAAGGCCGACGGCAGCCCGGTCGCCGGGACCAGCACCGGCCCGCACGGCCAGTACCAGTTCTCGCACCTGCCCGACGGCAGCTACCAGGTCTGCTTCGACACCGCGAAGCTCCCGCCGCAGTACGGCGACTACCAGCTCACCCGGCAGCGAGCCGGCAGTCCGGGCCAGGACTCCGCGCCCGACCCGGCCACCGGCTGCACCGCGCCGACCGAGCTGAAGCCGGACCGCACCCAGGACCTCACGATGGACGCCGGCCTCGCCCCGCCGGTCAACCGGATCGCCGCCCTGGTCTGGCAGGACGTCGACGGCGACGGGCGGCCCGGCGCGATCGAACCGGGGATCGCCGGGGTGCCGGTCAAGCTGCGCGCCGCGGACGGCACCCAGTTCGCCATGACCACCACCGGCCCGGACGGGAAGTACGCCTTCGACGACCTGCCGTCCGGCGCGTTCGCGGTGTGCTTCGACCTGGCCAACCTGCCGCCGTCGGCCGCCGACTTCACCCCGGTGGAGAAGAGCGCGGCCTCCGGCGCCGACCCGGCCACCGGGTGCACCTCCGCGGTGACCCTCGGCCTCGGCAAGCGTGAGGACACCGCGCTCAACGCGGGGCTGGCCGCGCCGGTCAACCGCATCGGTGAGCGGGTGTGGGCGGACACGAACCGCAACGGCATCGCCGACGACACCGAATCGGGCCCGAGCGGGGTGCCGGTCAAGCTGCTCCGCGCCGACGGCGGCGAGGAGGCCACGACGACGACCGGCGCGGACGGGCAGTTCCGGTTCACCGGGATCCCGGACGGCACCTACCAGGTGTGCGTGGACCGCGGCGCGCTCCCGGCGCCGGTGGCCGGGTACCAGTTCACCAGGCCGCGTGCTGGGGAGTCCACAAAGGATTCCGATGTGGACCTGGTGAGCGGGTGCGCCCCGCCGGTCGTGGTCGGGGTCGGCCACCGGGACGGCAGCGTCGGCGTCGGGCTGGCGCCCGCCCGCAACCGGCTCGGCGACCTGCTCTGGCTGGACCGCAACGGCAACGGCGAGCCGGACGCGGGCGAGCCTGGCGCGGCGGGCGTCGCGGTGACGATGAAGGACGCCGAAGGGCGCCCGGTCGCGGTGACGCGCACCGCCGCGGACGGTTCGTACCTGCTGGACGATCTGCCGGACGGTTCGTTCCGCGTGTGCTTCGACCTGACCGACCTGCCCGATCTCCGGCTCGTCGGTAGCGATGAGCCGGGCTGCTCGGGGCCGGTCGACGTCGGCCCGAAGCCGCGGGAGGACCTGTCCGCGCGGTTCGGCCTGGTCAGCGGCACCGCCGCGGTGGTGCCCGCGGCGCAGGAGTCCGTCAGCGGCGGCGGGTTCCCGGTCGGGTGGGTGCTGTTCGGTGTCGTGGCCGCGATCGGCCTGGTCGTCGGGGTGCGCTGGTGGAAGGCCGCCGGGCAGGAACCGTGATTCGGTAGTTTGGGCGGTATGAGAATTCTGCGGGTGCTCGGAGTTGTCGGGATGGCGGTCGTGCTGGCCGGTTGTGCGGAGGCCGCGGAGACGGCGGACCGGGTGAGCGCGTGCTCGCAGGCGCTCGGGCTGGCGAACCTGAACCCGTACGCCTCGGCCGAGGAGGTGGCGGCCCAGGCGCAGCAGAAGGCCGAGGAGCTGCGGAACCTCGGGAACCAGGTGACGGACCAGACGCTGCAGCAGAACCTCTTCGCGATCGCCGACTCCTACGTCGCGCTGGAGCAGCGCAAGAGCCAGGGCATCAGCGACATCAACGACTGGGTCCAGACCAACACCGCGAACCTGGAGCGCCTCCGCCAGGCCTGCACATAAGCACACCCCCCCCGCGAGTCCCACACTCACGCCCGCGAGTCCCACACTCACGCCCGCGAGTCCCACACTCGGGCGCGCGAGTCCCACGCTCGGGCGCGCGAGTCCCACGCTCGGGCGCGCGAGTCCCGCGCTCCGGCGCGTGAGTCCCACGCGCAGGGGCTCGCGCTGCCCCGGGCGTCGGCTTCCTGTCCCCGGGACTCCTAGGATCGCGGGGGCTCTGCCTGTTCCCCGGCGCGCGGCGGATCGTGGAGCCCAAGCAGTCGAGAAGGGATTTCCATGACAGCGAACACACTGGCCGGCGGGACGTTCACCCTCACCGGCGGGCTCACCGTCGGGCGCATGGGTTACGGCGCGATGCAGCTGGCCGGCCCCGGGGTGTTCGGGCCGCCCGCCGACCGCGACGCCGCCGTCGCGGTCCTGCGCGAGGCCGTCGAGCTGGGTGTCAACCACATCGACACCGCCGACTTCTACGGCCCGCACGTCACGAACCAGATCATCCGCGAGGCGCTGCACCCCTACGACGGGATCGTGGTGGTGACCAAGGTCGGCGCGGTGCGCGACGACCAGGGCGCCTGGGTGCACCAGCGCTCGCCCGAGCAGCTGCGTGCCCAGGTGCACGACAACCTGCGCAACCTCGGCGTGGACGCGCTCGACGTGGTCAACCTGCGCGTCGGCGGCGGGGACGACGGCCACTCCGCGGTGCCGGGTTCGATCGCCGAACCGTTCACCGCGCTGGTCGAGATGCAGCAGGAGGGCCTGATCAAGCACCTCGGGATCAGCACGGTCAACGCCGAGCAGGTCGCCGAGGCGCAGTCGATCGCGCCGGTCGTGTGCGTGCAGAACGCTTACAACGTGGCCCACCGCGAGGACGACGAGCTCGTCGAGTCGCTGGCCGCGCAGGGCATCGCGTACGTGCCGTACTTCCCGCTCGGCGGGTTCTCGCCGCTGCAGTCGCAGGTGCTGGACTCGGTGGCCGCCCGCCTCGGCGCGACGCCGATGGCCGTCGCGCTGGCCTGGCTGCTGCAGCGCTCGCCGAACATCCTGCTGATCCCCGGCACGTCGTCGGTGGCCCACCTGCGGGAGAACGTGGCGGCTGCGTCACTGGAGCTCCCGGCGGACGCCATCGCCGAACTGGACGCGATCGGCTGACCCACCGCGAACGCGGAACTCGCGTGCCTGAGCGTGGGACTCGCGTGCCTGAGCGTGGGACTCGCGCGACGGAGCGTGGGACTCGCGCTCAGCGCACCACGAGGTGGAGGCCCCGGCCGGCCGTTTCCCGGTCGATGACCGTGGTTTCGTTCCAGCCGCGGGGCCGGCCGTCGAGCAGCAGCGCGCGCACCCGGGGCAGGCGGCGCACGTGGCGGCAGAAGGACGCCTTCCGCAGCACCCGGCCGCGCGCGCGTTGCCCGGCCAGCGCTTCCTGCGGGGTGCAGTCCACCCACAGCAGGTGCCGTCGCCGTCCGGTGACCAGCCCGGTCAGCATCAGCCACGCCCGGGTCGCCGACCAGGTCGCCGGGTCGTGCACCACGACCGGCCCGGGGGTGCGGATGGCCGCGAACATCACCCGCACCCGGTGCAGGACGTGCACCGCCGGGCGGTAGCGGCGGTACGGCGTGCCCGGCGGCAGGGCGGCGGCCAGCCGGTCGCGCATCTGGTCGGAATCGAGCACCTCGACCGGGCGGCTGGCCTGCGTGCTGCGCAGCAGGGTGCTCTTGCCCGAACCGGGCAGCCCGGCGATCACCAGCAGCGCCCGCGGTTCGATCGTCATCTCCAGGGTGGCGCCGGCTGTGCTGTTCATACCGGGCCAACGCGTGATCACACCGCCCGCGTTCCGCACTTACCGGTCAAACCGGTCGTTCACAGCGACGCCACAGCCGGCACCCGGGCTGACCGGCGGCGCAGCCCGAACGCGACCACGGCGAATCCGAGCCCGAACAGGCCCGCCGCCGCGAAGCCCCACCCGGGTGTGGTGTGGTCGATCACGAACCCCACGACCGGGCTGCCGGCGGCCATGCCGAGCCGGGTGGCCGCGTCGAGCAGGCCCATCGCCTCGCCGCGCACCCGCGGCGGCGCGAGGCCGGTGACCTCCTCGGCGGTCGAGGCGAGGGTCGGCGCGCAGGCCAGGTTCGTCGGCACCAGGGCGATCGCGAGCAGCCACCACGGCAGCCCGCTGGCCAGCCCGACCGGGATCACGAGCACGGTCAGCAGCACCATGAGCCGGGCCTGGGAAAGCGATTTCCGCACCGCGCCGTGGACGATGCCACCGACCGCGGACGCGACGCACATCACGGCGATCACCACGCCGGTCCAGCCCACCTCGCCGGTGGCGCGCAGCGCGGCGAGCGTCGCCAGTTCCGTGCCGATCAGGCAGAACAGCGCGCCCGACGCGACCAGCAGGGCGCCGACCAGCCGCGGCGTGAGCCATTCCCGCATGGGCGGCCGCGCCGCGGTGACCACCTCGGCCTCGTGCCGGATCGGCGGGTTGAACCAGCACAGCGCCACGGTGCCGAGGGCGAAGCAGGCGCCGATCCCGCTCAGCGCGAGCGTCGACGACAGCTGCGTCGAGACCGCGATGCCCGCGCTCGGGCCGACCATGAAGGTCGTCTCGAGCAGGATCGAGTCAAGCGAGTACGCCGAGCGCCGGGACTCCGGCGGCACCAGCGCGGTCAGCACCTGGCGGGCGATCGAGCTGGCCGGCAGCACGAGCGCGCCCGCCGGCAGCGCGGTCACGAGCAGCGCCGTGTACGGCAGGTGCGGGGTGGCCAGCCAGAACGCCGCCGAGGTCAGGCCGCAGACCGAGGTGACCGGGCGCAGCCCGTAGCGGTCGATCATCCGCCCGACGATCGGGGCGCCGAGCGCGCTGCCGAGCATCGTCGCGGTCCCGACCAGCCCCGCTTCGCCGTACCCGCGGCCCAGGTCGCTGACGACGTGCAGGGTCAGCGTGATCCCGGTCGCGGTCATCGGCAGGCGCGTGAAGAAGAACAGCAGCATCGCCATGCGGACCCCGGGCACGGCGAGGACCTGGCGATACGGCTGGAGGGACATGTTCCCACTTTGGCACGCCCGTGCAACTCCTTTTCCGCCGCTTGCCGCGCACGTAAACTGACATCTACTATCAAAAAACAGTGACTTTCAGTTTGGAGGGGCAATGGACGGCGTGAAGCGGTGGTGGGCGCTGGGTGCGCTCGCAGTGGCGTTGCTGGCCTTCGGGCTCGACGTGACGGTCCTGTCGGTCGCCCTGCCGACCCTGGCCGTTGACCTGCAGGCGTCCACGAGCGAGCTGCAGTGGTTCTCGAACGCGTACACGCTGGTGCTCGCCGCCGGACTGTTGCCGGCCGGCCTGCTCGGGGACAAGTTCGGCACCAAGCGGTTCCTGCTCGGCGGTCTCGCGCTCTTCGGCCTGGCCTCGGTGGCCTGCGCCTACGCCGGCACGGCCGAGATGCTGATCGCGGCGCGGGCGTTCCTCGGTCTGGGCGCGGCGGCACTGGTGCCGCTGTCGATGTCGGTGCTCAACGTGCTGTTCCCGGGCGCCGACCGGGCGCGGGCGATCGCCGTGTGGGCGGCGGCGATGGCGGTCGGCATCCCGCTCGGACCGGTGGTCGGCGGGTGGCTGCTGGACAACTTCTGGTGGGGCTCGGTCTTCCTGCTCAACGTGCCCGCGGTGCTCGCCGGCCTGGTGCTGCTGGCCTGGCTGGTGCCGAACCTGCCCGGCGACCGCGCCCGGCGCGTCGACCTCCCGGGTGTCGTCCTGTCCAGCGTGAGCCTGGCCGCGCTGACCTACGGACTGGTCGAGGCCGGCGACCGCGGCTGGGGGTCGGCCGCCGTGCTCGGGCCGGTCGCCGGCGGGCTGGTGCTGCTGGCCGGGTTCGTCGTCCACCAGGCTCGGGTGGACCAGCCGTTGCTGGACCTGAAGCTGTTCGCCTCGCCCGGATTCCGCTGGGGTGCCGTGCTCGCGACGCTGGCGTCCTTCACGATGATGGGCGCGTTGTTCGTACTGCCGCAGTACTTCCAGGCGGTGCAGGCGACCGACGCGCTGGGGACCGGGTTGCGGTTGCTGCCGGTGGTCGGCGGTCTGCTCGTCGGCGTGCGGACCGCGGAGTGGCTGCGGCCGCGGCTGGGGGCGGGGGTCCTGGTGAGCGCCGGGTTCGTGGTGATGACGGCCGGGCTGGTCACCGGCACGGCCACCGGCGCCGGCGACGGGTACGGCTTCCCGGCGGTGTGGGTGTCGCTGGTCGGCGTGGGGCTGGGGTTCGCGCTGCCGCCGTCGATGGACGTCGCGATGGGCGCGTTGAGTCCAGGGCGCGGCGGGGTCGGCGGCGGTGTGCTGCAGGCCGTGCGGCAGGTCGGCGGCACCTTCGGGGTTGCGATCCTCGGGACGGTGCTGAACGCCGCCTACCGCACGCGGGTCGATGTGAGCGGGCTGCCCGGCGAGGCGGCGTCGGCGGTCCGGAGCAGTGCCGCGGCCGGGGTGGAGGTCGCGGCGCGGGTGCCCGCGCTGCTCGGCTCGGTGCGCGAGTCGTTCGTGTCCGGCATGGCCGCGGCGCTGTGGGTGTGCGCCGGCTTCGCCCTGGTGGGTGCGGTGCTGGCCGCGCTGTTCCTGCCGCGGCAGGCGCAGGACGTGGCCGGGGCAGAATCGGGGCATGAGGTCGTCGCGGGATGAGCAGCCGGTCGGGTTGCGGGAGCGGAAGAAGGCGCGGACGCGGGCCGCGATCCAGGGGCACGCGCTGAGGTTGTTCGCGGCGCAGGGCTACGCGGAGACCACGATCGAGCAGATCGCCGCGGCCGCCGAGGTTTCGCAGAGCACCTTCTTCCGCTACTTCCCGACCAAGGAGGACACGGTCCTCTACGACCGCCTCGACCCGGTGCTGATGCGGGCCTTCGTGGCGCAGCCGGCGGAGCTGACGCCGCTGCAGGCGGTGCGGGCCGCGTGCGCCGAGGTGTTCACGCGGCTGGATGCCGAAGAGTCCGAACTGGAGCGTGCCCGGCAGCGGCTGGTGTTCGCCGTCCCCGAGTTGCGGAACCGGATGTTGGAGCAGATCGCGGCCGGGGTGTCCATGCTCGCCGAGGCGGCGGCCGAGCGAGTGGGCCGGGACCCCGGTGATTTCTCCGTGCGGGTGTGGGCCGGAGCGGTGGTCGGCGTGGTCTTCGCGGCGTACTTCAGCGCGGCCGACGCTCCGGAGAACCTGGCCGGCGTGGTCGACAGGGCGGTCACCCTGCTGGAGGACGGGCTGCCGCTGTAGGCCGGGCGGGGAACGTCACTCACCCGCCTGGGCAGTTTTCTTGACTCATTCCAGATTAACGGGCAAGCTTGGTTGCGATGCCTCACCAGTCGAGCCCCGTGCGGGACCAGCTCAAGGCCGCCGGCCTGCGGATCACCGCTCCGCGCGTCGCCGTTCTCGAGTGGCTCGCCGGGCACCCCCACGCGACCGCCGACCAGGTCGCGGCCGGTGTGCGGGACGTGCTCGGTTCCGTGTCCACCCAGGCGGTCTACGACGTCCTGGGTGCCTGCACGAACGCCGAACTGGTGCGGCGCATCGAACCGGCCGGCCATCCGGCCCGGTTCGAGAGACGTACCGGGGACAACCACCACCACCTCGTCTGCCGCGGCTGCGGCCGGGCCGAGGACGTCGACTGCGTCCACGGCGCCGCGCCCTGCCTGCAACCCTCGAACACCGCCGGGTTCGTCGTCGAGGAGGCGGAGGTCGTCTTCTGGGGCCTGTGCCCCGCCTGTTCCACCACCCACCACGAGAAGGAGGGCTCGGCGTGACCAAGCCGACCACCAACAACGTGGGCATCCCGGTGGCCAGCGACAACGATTCGCTGACCCTGGGCGCCAACGGCCCGATCCTGCTGCAGGACCACTACCTCATCGAGAAGAACGCGCACTTCAACCGCGAGCGCGTCCCGGAGCGCGTGGTGCACGCGAAGGGCGGCGGTGCGTTCGGTTTCCTCGAGGTCACCGAGGACGTCAGCCAGTTCACCAAGGCCGCGCTGTTCCAGCCGGGCACCCGCACCGAGAGCGTCATCCGCTTCTCGTCGGTGGCCGGGGAGAACGGCTCGCCCGACACCTGGCGCGACCCGCGTGGGTTCGCCGTGAAGTTCTACACCACGCAGGGCAACTACGACCTGGTCGGCAACAACACGCCGGTGTTCTTCATCCGGGACCCGATCAAGTTCCCGGACTTCATCCACTCGCAGAAGCGCCGCGCCGACAACCACCTGCGCGACCACAACATCCAGTGGGACTTCTGGACCCTGCGGCCCGAGTCGGCCCACCAGGTCACCTGGCTGATGGGCGACCGCGGCATCCCGTCGAACTGGCGCGAGATGGACGGTTTCGGCTCGCACACCTACCTGTGGGAGAACGCGGGCGGCGAGAAGTTCTGGGTCAAGTACCACTTCAAGACCGACCAGGGCATCGGCTACCTGACCCAGGCCGAGGCCGACCGCATCGCCGGTGAGGACGCCGACTACTACATCCGTGACCTGTGGACCGCGATCGAGCGGGGCGACCACCCGAGCTGGACCCTGTACGTCCAGGTCATGCCGTACGAGGAGGCCGCGGACTACCGGTTCAACCCGTTCGACCTGACGAAGGTGTGGCCGCACGGCGACTACCCCCTCATCAAGGTCGGCCGGTACGTGCTCGACCGCAACCCGTCGAACTACTTCGCGGAGATCGAGCAGGCCGCGTTCGCGCCGACCAACATGGTGCCGGGCATCGGGCCGTCGCCGGACAAGATGCTGCAGGGCCGCCTGTTCGCCTACCCGGACGCGCACCGCTACCGGATCGGCGCGAACTTCGCGCAGCTGCCGGTGAACGCGCCGAAGTCGCCGGTGAACAGCTATTCGCGGGACGGCGCGATGCGCTACCAGAACCCGGGCGACCCGGTGTACGCGCCGAACTCGTTCGGCGGCCCGCACGCCGACGCGGCTTACGCCGGCGAGACGGTGTCCTCCTACGGGGTGGTCGACGAGGTCATCCGGTCGGCTTACCGGCTGCGCGCCGAGGACGACGACTTCGGCCAGGCGGGCACCCTGGTGCGCAAGGTGATGGACGACGCGCAGCGTGAGCGCCTGGCGCAGAACATCATCGGCCACGCCAAGAAGGGCGTGTCCGAGCCGGTGCTGGAGCGCGTGTTCGAGTACTGGCGCAACGTGGACAAGTCCCTCGGCGACAAGGTCGCCGAAGCGTTCGGCAAGTAGTCTCCCACCACGGAGCAGCGGCCCGGTGAGTCCTTTGTGGCTCGCCGGGCCGCTTTCGGTTGTGACACCGATGGGTGGTGATCACTCCCGGATCGGGTGGCAGGACGGTTGAGCGGCGGTGGTGTTGGTACTTCTCGCTGCGCGTCAGGTCACCCACACCAGGAGGTAGGGAATGAGAGGCAACTTCGCCCGGATCGTGGCCGCGGTGGTGGCCGGCAGCGTTCTGGCGTTGACCGGAGCCGCTGTCGCCGCGGCCGACGGATCGGGCACGTCCAGCACCCAGGCCGCCGGTGAGCAGTTGCTGCAGCTGCGCACCGAGCTGGTCGACTCGGCCTACTCGGCCGACGTGCCCGGCACCCAGCGCGCGCTGGGCCAGATGAGCCCGCTGCTGGGCGACCTCGCCGCGGGCGAGAAGTACACCGTGCAGTCGGATACGCGGGAAACAGCGGCCTCCGCGAAGAACGACGCCGACACGACGAGCCGGATCATCGCCGACCCGTCCCAGGCGAGCACCGTCAAGCAGGTGCCGTCGACGTCGCCGCTGCAGAACCCGCCGCCGCCCCTGGACATCGTGGCGGACCTGCTGAAGACGCTGATCCAGAAGCTGACGGAGCTGTTGAACGCGCTGACGGGCACCCCACCGCCGGCGCTGACCGTGCCCGCAGCCTGACCAGAACGGCCGGGCTCCACTGTGGACACCCACAGCGGAGCCCGGCCTTTCTTTTGCGGCGCGCCAGCGCCGTCTTTGAACCCAAGGTAGCTGGGTGGTCATCCCGTCGCCTGACACGCAACGATCACCTTGAGCCAGGGCCGCAACCCGGGCTCTCTCCGGCGGCCGACCATGCCAACCTTGCGGCCCTGGCTCAAGGTGATACACACAAACCGGAAGGCGACGGGATGACCACCCAGCGACCACCCACCCGAGGTGAGATAACAACGGTCCCCCGTCATCCCGGAGCCTGCCCGTCCGGCGAGGACATCTTTTGATCTTTAGAGGTGACGTTGGGCAGGCGGAGAGCCCGCCCTGCGGGCGGAAAGCGCCTCACGGCGCCGAATCACCTTACGACCACCCCCGCCCCCGATGCCTGATTGTGTTTCAGTCGCCGAGCAGGCGTGTCAAGGCGGGAAAGTGATGTGCTCCGAGGTCTCCGGACACGTCTTCCAAGTAGACTGGCGGAGGAGCCCGGAGGAGTGTTTCATGGCAAGGAGACCGAGAAAGTACTCGCCGGAATTGAAGGCTGAGGTCGTCAACGCGGTACTCGAGGGCGGGCTGAGCTATACCGAAGCGGCGCGCGATTTTGATTTGGTCGCGCAGACGGTGCATAACTGGGTGACGGCCGAGAAAAAGAAGAGAGCTGAAGAGTCGCCG
>NZ_PQHW01000065.1 GCF_003385215.1 Amycolatopsis thermalba
CGACCGGCACCGCGGCCACCACCCGCCGCGCCCCCGCCGCCCCCGCGACCGCCACCGCGACCCGCGCGCTCGCCCCGGTCGCCACCCCGTCGTCGACGACGATCGCCGTCCGTCCCGCCAGCGGCACCGGCGCCCGGCCGGACCGGAACCGGGCGGCGCGACGGTCCAGTTCGGACCGTTCCGCGGCCTCCACCGCGGCCAGCTCCGCCGCGCTGATCCCGAACCGCCGCACCAGATCCGGGTCCACCACCCGCAGCCCGCCCTCGCCGATCGCGCCCAGCGCGAGCTCCGGCTGGAACGGCAGGCCCAGCTTGCGCACCAGGACCACGTCCAGCGGCGCGCCGAGCGCGCGGGCCACCTCCGACGCGACCGGCACGCCCCCGCGCGGAAGCCCCAGCACCACCGCGTCGCTGCCTCGCCACCGGTCCAGTCGCGCCGCGAGGCGGCGACCGGCGTCCCTCCGGTCGGTGAACGGCATCGGAGTACCTCCTCCGCGAAGTTCTCCGGCGACCGTATCGGCGGCGAGGATCCGCGGCGAGAGTCCTAGGGCCCCACTGGGCCGGACGGCGGTACGGGACCCGCCGCGCACCTTCCGTGCTCAGCCGGTGAACTCGCGCCGGATCCCACGCCAGACCTCGTCGTAGCCGGGTTGCCGGTGCGCCGCCGACGCGGCGAAGTCCGTCGTCACCACGGGCCAGCGCGTTTCGAACATGAACGCGAGCGTGTCGTCGATCTTCTGCGGCACCAGTTCCTGCGTGCTGGCCTTGGCGTAGGTGGCGGCGTCCGGGCCGTGCGCCGACCACATGTTGTGCAGGCTCGCCCCGCCCGGCACGAACCCTTCGGCCTTGGCGTCGTAGACACCCTTGACCAGGCCCATGAACTCGCTCATCACGTTGCGGTGGTACCAGGGCGGGCGGAAGGTGTCCTCGCCGACGAGCCAGCGCGGCGCGAAGACCACGAAGTCCGCATTGGCCTGTCCGGAGAGTTCCGACGGCGAGGTCAGGACCGTGTAGATCGACGGGTCCGGGTGGTCGTAGCTGACCGTGCCCATCACGTTGAACCGCGCGGTGTCGTACTTGTAGGCGGCGTGGTTGCCGTGCCAGGCCACGACGTCCAGCGGCGAGTGGTCGTACTCGGCCGCCCACAGCCGCCCGCCGAACTTCTGCACCACCTCGACGGTCGCCTCCCGGTCCTCGAACGCCGCGACCGGGTACTGGAAGTCGCGCGGGTTGGCCAGGCCGTTGGCGCCGATGGGCCCGAGTTCGGGGAGGGTGAACGGCTGCCCGTAGTTCTCGCACACGTATCCGCGCGCGCGGTCGCCGAGCAGGTCGACGCGGAACCGCACACCGCGGCCGATCACCGCGATCTCCCCGGGTTCGACGCGCAGCCTGCCGTATTCGGTGTGGACCATCAGGCCGCCGAGTTCCGGCACCAGCAGCAGTTCCCCGTCCGCGTCGGCGAAGCAGCGGCCGGTCATCGAGCGGTTGGCGCGGTAGACGTGGATGCCGATGCCGGCGCGCTGCAGGACGTTGCCGGTCGCGCCGATGGTGTAGAGGCCGTCGACGAAGTCGGCCGGTTCGCCGGGGAAGGGCACCGGGTCCCAGCGCATCCGGTTCGGGTCCGGCAGGCCGTCGGTCACCGGGGCGCTGCGCAGCGTCGGATGCTCGATCGGGTGAAACGGCGGATGCGCGGCGGAGGGCCGGATGCGGTAGACCCAGCTGCGCCGGTTGTGGGCGCGCGGTTCGGTGAAGGCGGTGGCGCTGTGCTGCTCGGCGTAGAGCCCGAGCGGCGCGCGCTGCGGGGAGTTGCGGCCGACCGGCAGGGCGCCGGGGACCGCTTCGCTGTGGTGCTCGTTGCCGAAGCCCGTCAGGTACGCCAGTTCGGTGCCCGCCCGGACGCCCGGCTCGATCGTGCTCGTCATCGTGCACACCCCTCGTCGGCTGCTGAGCTGACTCCAGCGTGGTCGGGCGGCGCACGCGGGTCAACTTCGGCGGCACCCCAGGATCATGGCGCTCCGGCGGCGGGAGGGTTGCGGTGAGGACGACGAGCGGGAACGCGGCCGGCTACCCCGATGCGCTCGACGACCTGGTCCGGGCACTCATCCGGCGCGATCGCGCGGCGGCGGACGCGCGGATGGCCGCCATCGCCGAGCGGCTCCGGCCGCCCGTCCACCGGCGGACACCCTCGGTCCGCGCCCGGGCCGGGATCTTCGAGCGCGACCGCTACCAGTGCCGCTACTGCGGCGTCCGGACCGTCCTCACGCCCGTCATGCGCCTGGTGTCGGCCGCGTACCCGCGGGAGTTCCCGTACCACCGGAACTGGAAGGCCGGCGAAGTGCACCCGGCCGTCGAGACGATCTCGGCCACCCACGACCACGTCGATCCGGTGACCCGGGGCGGCGACCCGCTCGATCCGGCCAACATCGTCACCGCCTGCTGGGTGTGCAACAGCGCGAAGGGGAACCTGCCGCTGGACGCGCTGGGGTGGACGCTGCGGGACCCGGCCGACGACGGCTGGCACGGTCTGGCCGACCGCTACGCCGACCTGTGGGACTCCCTCGGCCGGCCGCCCCTGGGCCCGGACGAGGCGCACTGGCTGTCGGTCACCCGGCGGCTCTACCCGCGCCCGTCCTGAGCGGTGCGGCGGAATCCGCTCCGCGATCATCGCGCGGGGGCCGCGGTTACAGTGGTGGTGTGGACACCGTGGTGGCCGCCGGGGGCGGCAAGCTTCGCGGATTCGTCACGGCCGATGGCCTGGCCGAGTTCCGCGGCATCCCGTTCGCCCGCGCGCCCCGGTTCGCCCCGCCCGAGCCCGCCGAGCCGTGGACCGGGGTGCGCGACGCCATCCGCCACGGCCCGGTCAGCCCCCAGCCGCCGGTGCGGCCGGACGGGGTCATGGGCGTCCCGGCGGACGTGCCGGGCCAGGACGAGGACTGCCTCAACCTCACCGTGATCACGCCCGCCGCCGACGATCGCAAGCGGCCAGTCATGGTGTGGCTGCACGGCGGCGCGTACGTCACCGGGGCGAACTCGTTCGGGTTCTACGGTGGACACCGGCTGGTGGCCGAGGGCGACGTGGTGTTCGTGGCGCCCAACTACCGGCTCGGCGCGCTCGGCTACCTGCGCCTGCCCGGGGTCTCGCCGGGCAACCTCGGCCTGCTGGACCAGTTCGCCGCGCTGCGGTGGGTCCGGGAGAACGCGGCGGCCTTCGGCGGCAACCCGGACGACGTCACCGTGTTCGGGCAGTCGGCGGGGGCGCATTCGATCGCGTGCCTGATGGCGCTGCCGGAGGCGCGGGGCCTGTTCCGGCGGGCGATCCTGCAGAGCGCGCCGCTGGGCCTGCAGCTCGCCGGCCCCCGCAGCGCCGCGCGCACGGCGCGGTTGTTCACCGCCGCGCTGCGCGGGGATCCGCGGACGGCCCCGGTGGCGGAGATCCTGCGCGCCCAGAACGACACGATCGTCAAGGCCGCCGGGCCGGGCGGGCTGTACTCGGTGCCGCTGTTCTGCCCGGTCGCCGACGCGCCGCCGCTGCCGAGCGTGACGCACTGGCTGTCGCAGCGGGCGCGGTTCGCCCCGGACGTGGACGTGCTGATCGGCACCACGGCGGCCGAGATGAACTCGTTCCTCACCGGCAAGCCGGGATTCGCCCACCTGGAACGGTTCCCGGTCACCGCGCGCGGGGTGGCGGCGGTGAAGGCCGGCATCACGCGGTGGATGTTCGGGGCCCCCTCGCGGGCCTTCGCCGACCAGCTCGCCGCGCGGGGCGGGCGGGTCTACAGCTACGTGTTCGACTGGGGCGCGCCGGATTCGCCGTACGGCGCCGGGCACTGCGTGGACCTGCCGTTCCTGCTCGGCGACGAGACGGCGTGGCGGGCGGCGCCGATGCTGGCCGGCGCCGAGTGGACGACACTGACCGAACTGGGCCGCGAGCTACGCGCGGCGTGGTTGTCCTTCGCCCGCACCGGCACCCCGTCGCCGGGATGGCCGCGGCACACGCCGAAGCGCGCCCCGCACCGGCTCCCCTGACTGCGCGAGTCCCACGCTCCCACCCGCGAGTCCCACGTACACGCCCGCGAGTTCCACGTTCGCGCCCGCGAGTTCCACGTTCGCGCCCGCGAGTTCCGCACTGCGCCTCGCCAACGGCGGCCTGCTGGCCGCGCCCGGGCGGGCAACTCGCGCGCCCGGGCGGGCAACTCGCGCGCCCGAGCGTGGGACTCGCGGGCCGGGCTCAGTCGCGGCGGTCCTGTTCGGCCAGGAAGCGTTCGAACTCCGCGCCGAGCTCCTCGGCGGTCGGCATCGCGCTCTCGTCGGCCAGCAGGGTCTTCTTCCCGTCCATCGCCTCGACGAACAGGTCGTACTGCCGCTCCAGCGCGTGCACGACGTCGGCCACCTCGTCGGATTCGGCCACCTGCCGGGCGATCTCGGCGTCCGTGCGGCGGGAGGCCGCCCGCAGCGCCTCGTCCGGCAGGGACAGGCCCGCCAGCCGCGTGATCGAGCCCAGCACGGTCAGCGCCGCCGCCGGGTAGCGGGACTGCGCCAGGTAGTGCGGCACGTGCGCGGCGAACCCGTCGGCGTCGTGCCCGGCCTCGCCGAGCCGGAACTCGGTCAGGTTCAGCGCGCTGCCCGGCACCTCCAGCCGGTTGAGCACCGGCTCGTAGTCACCGATCAGCTCGCGCCGGGTCGCGTGCGCGGTCACGCCGAGCGGGCGCGTGTGCGGCGCGCCCATCGGGATCCCGTGGAACGACACGGTCATCCGCACGTCCCACCGCTCCACCAGCGTCCGCACCGCGGCGGCGTAGCGCTCCCACATCGCGTCCGGCTCCGGGCCGCTCAGCAACAGGAACGGCGTGCCGACCTCGTCGTGGAACAGCCGCACCGCCAGCTCTGGTGTGTCGTAGCTCTCCCAGCGGTCGGTGTCGAACGTCATCACCGGCCGCCGCGCGCGGTAGTCGATCAGCCGGTCCACGTCGAACCGGGCCACCACCCGGCTGTCCCAGTTCGCCTTGAGGTGCTCGCTGACCAGCGCCCCCGCCTGGCCGGCATCCATGAAGCCGTCGAGCTGGTGCAACAGCACCGCCCCGCTCAACTCCGGGAGCTCCGAGTCCACCTCGTAGAGATCCGTCGGATCGAACACCACAGCCTCCTGCCTGTTCCGGGCACCTCTCCTCGACACTCAACGTAGCGAGGGCCGAGATCCATCCCATCGAAGGGTTTCGTTCCACCGGGTTACTGCGCCACTCGGGCGAAACCGGTTAAGAACGGTGTTCAGGGATGCTAGGTTGGATCTCTCCGTCACGGCCGGTACACCGAGCGTGATCAACGTGCCGCTGGACCACGAGGGACCGCCCATGACCGCCGACCTGGCCGAGCACGCGCACCACCTGCTGCGCGCCATGGTCACCGATCCGTACGGGGACTTCTCCCCGTCGGTGTACGAAACCGCCCGTCTCGTCACGCTCCTGCCCGGACTGCCCGGGCACGCCGGCCGCGTCGCGTTCCTGCTCGACCGACCTGCCGCCGACGGCGGCTGGGGCGGGCCGGAGGGCTACGGTCTGCTCCCGACGCTGAGCGCCACCGAGGGCCTGCTGACCGAGTTCCGCCGCACCGGCGCCCCGGCGATCGCGGCCGCCGCGGAGCACGGGCTGCGGGCGCTGTCCACGCGGTGGGGCCCGGACCTGCGGGTCCGCCTCCCGGACACGGTCGCGGTCGAGATCCTGGTGCCGTCGCTGGTGTCCGCGCTCAACGCGCACCTGGACGCGCTGGCGGCCGACGGCGTCGTGCTCACCGGCGGCCGCCGCCTGCCGCACCCCGAGGGCACGCACCCGGCCCTGCTGCACGAATTGCGCCGGCTGGCCGAGGACGGGCGGGCGCTGCCGGACAAGATCCTGCACTCGCTGGAGGCGCTGGGGCCGGCCGCGCGCAACGTCGGCTCCGCCCCCGGCGAGAACGGGCTGGGCTGCTCCCCCGCCGCCACCGCGGCCTGGCTCGGCGGCGAGGGCGGCGCCCACCCCGGCCTGCGGTACCTGGAGAACGTCCAGGCGCGCCACGGCGGAGCGGTGCCGGTCGCCGCGCCGCTGACGGTGTTCGAACGCTCCTGGGTGCTGTCCACGTTCGCCGACGCGGGCCTGGCGGTGACCGTCCCGGACGAGGTGCTCGACGACCTGGCCGCGGAGATCGGCCCGCACGGCCTCGCGGGCGGGGCGGGCCTGCCGCCGGACGCCGACGACACCTCCACCGCCCTGTACGCGCTGGCGGCGCAGGGCCGGCCGCATCCGCTGGACTGCCTGCGGGAGTACTACGTGGACGGTCACTTCTGCACCTACCCGGACGAGCGCACGCCGTCGGTGACCACGAACGCCCACGTGCTGCAGGCGCTCTGCGCGCACGGACCGTCCGAAGTGGCCGGACGGGTCGCCGCGTGGATCGGGGACCAGCAGCACCCGGACGGCAGCTGGACCGACAAGTGGCACGCCTCCCCGTACTACGCGACCGCGCGGTGCTTCCTCGCGCTGGCGGGCAGCGGGCGCGGCGCGACGGCCCGCGCCCGGGCGCTGCGGTGGATCGCGGCGACGCAGCGGCCGGACGGCTCGTGGGGCCGCTGGCAGGGCACGTTCGAGGAAACCGCCTACGCCGTCCAGGTCCTGGCCCGCGCCGGGGAGCCGTGGGCGGACGAGGCCGCCGCGCGCGGCTGCGTGTTCCTGCTGTCCTGGCCGGACACCGCGCATCCCCCGCTGTGGCACGACAAGGACCTGTACACCCCGGGCCGGATCGTGCGCGCGGAGGGGATCGCCGCGCTGCACCTGGCCCGCCGCCGGCCGCGGGTCGCGGCGCTGCTGGCGCGGCTCGAGCCGGCACCGGCCGAGCGGACGGCGTGAATGAACCGGGTGGAACTCGCGCTCGCCGCCGCACCGCTGCGGTTCCTCGACGCGCACGCCGACGACCCGGCCGCGATGCTGGACGTGCGCACCGGCCCGGCGCCGAAGATCCTGGTGTGGCACCACGAAGCGCTCACGGCGCTGTTCCGGCAGGACCCGCGCCTGCGGCACCCGGGCAGCCGCTCGCTCGCCCCGCTGCTGGGGCCGAAGTCGATGCTGTGGGCCGACGGCGCGCGCCACGCGGCGTACCGCAAGCTGCTCGGCGCACCGCTGCGCGGACGGCGGTTGCGGGCCTATCACGGCCTCATCGCGCAGGCGGCCGCCGCGGCGATCGACACGCTCGACACCGGCACGGTGTTCGGCCTGGCGGCGTGGACGCGGCGGCTCGCGCTGGACATCGTCGCGCGGATCATCCTGGGTGAGGCGGATCCGGCGCTGCTGCGCGATGTCACGGCGTGGCTGGACCACGCGCTGGGGTCGCGCCGCCGCGCACTGGCCCACCGGTTCCTGCGCGGCGGCCTGCCCGCATCGGGCGCGGAGCTGGACGCGCGGCTGGTCGCCGCCGCGAAGGCGGATCCGCGGAACCTGGTGTCGCCGCTGCTGACCGGGCACGGCGGGCTCGGCGCGGTGCCGGACGACGAGCTGCGCGACCAGGTGGTGTCGCTGCTGTTCGCCGGGCACGAGACGACCGCGTCGGCGACCGCGTGGACGCTGTACTGGCTCACGCGCCGGGCCGACCTGCGCGAGGCCGTGCTGTCCGAACTGGCCGCCACCACCGGCGACGGTTCCGATCCGGCGGAGGTCCCGGTGCTGCAGGCGGTGATCTCCGAGGTGCTGCGGCTGCACCCGCCGGTCGAGGTCGCCGGGAACCGGGCGCTGCCGGAGACGGCAGAGCTGCTCGGCCGGACACTGCCCGCCGGGACCGTGCTCACCCCCGCGATCTACCTGGCGCACCACCGGTCCGAGTACTTCCCGTCCCCGCACACCTTCGACCCCGGCCGGTTCCTGGGCCGCCGCGGCGTGCCCGAGGGCTACCTTCCCTTCGGCGGCGGCACCCGGTTCTGCCTGGGCAGCCAGCTCGGGCAGCTGGAGATCCGGATGATCACCACCGCCCTGCTGCGCCGCCGCGCGCTGCGGTGCGTCAACCCGCGGGCCGGGGTGGCGAAGCTCCGCGGGCACGCGATGGCGCCGTCGGCCCGGCTGCGCGTGGAAGTGGTGGCGTGCCGGGACTGACGTGGTGGCGCGACGTGGTTCTCGTGCACCGCCTGCACTTCCCGCTGCCGCTGAGCTATCTGGCCTACGCCTGCTGGGGTGCGGCGTTCGCGGATCCGCGGCACCTGCTCGGCGGACCGGTGCTGCTCACCGTGGCGGCCACCCTGCTGGTGCTGCTGGCCGCGCTGGCGCTGAACACCGCGGCCGATCTGCGCACCGACGAGCAGGACCGGGACAAGGCGGCCCTGGCGGGCGCGGCACGGCGGATCGGCAGCGGGCGGATCTTCGCGTGGGCGGCGGCCGAAGCAGCGGCAGCGCTCGCGCTGGGCGCGGCGGTGGCGGTGTGGCTGGGCCGGTGGGCGGCGCTGCTGGTGATCACGGTGGCGCTGGCCGCGCACCTGGCGTACAACCTGGAGCCGGTGCGGCTGAAGCGACGCGGGTTCGCCGGTCCCGCGGTGTTCGGGGCCGGGTTCCTCGCGGTGCCGGGGCTGGCGTCGTACTTCGCGGTGCGGCCGGCGCTGGAGCGGTCGATGGTGCCGGTGCTGGCGGGGCTGTGCGTGCTCGCGTTCGGCCGCACGGCGTGGTTTTCCGCGCCGGACCACGCCGCCGACGCGCGGACGGGGGTGCGCACCCCGGGCGCGCGGTACGGTCCGCGCCGGACGCTGGTGATCTCGTGCGGGGTCGTGGCGGCCGGGCTGGCGCTGCTGGGCTGCGGGCTGTGGTGGCGGTACGGCCCGGGCTGGGCGGTTGCCGGGGTGGTCGCCGAAGGCGCTTTCCTCGCCGGGATGATCGCGCTGGCCGGGCCGCGCGGTTCCCTGTCCCGCATGCGCCGGCTCGCCACGCCGATCGTGCTGGCCGGCGACCTCACGCTGGTGGCGATCCCCCTCCTGGCGTGACCACCGCGGCCAGCGCGGCGATGTCGTCCGGGCGCACCCGGCAGCACCCGCCCACGTACTCGACGCCGGCGGCGAGCCAGTCGCGCACCGCCTCCGGCGAGAACCGCGCCTGCCCGGTCCAGCGGCGCGCCCGCGCGTCCCAGGTCTCCCCGCTGTTGGGGTAGGCGATCACCGGTTTCCCGCTCGCCTCCCGCGCGATCCGCGCCGCCACCGCGACATCCCGCGGATCGCAGCAGTTCACGCCCACGGCCACGATCTGGTCGTTGCCGCGAGCGACCGAAAACGCCTCGGTCAGGGGCTGCCCGGCGCGCGTGCTCCCGCCCTCGATCGTGTAGGACAGCCACGCCGGGACGCCGAGCCCCTCGATGGCGAGCAGCATCGCTTCGGCTTCGTCCACATCGGGCACCGTCTCGCAGGCCAGCAGGTCCGGCCCGGCCGCGGCGAGGATTTCCGCGCGGGGGCGGTGGAACGCGGTCAGCTCCGCCACGGTCAGCCCGTAGCGGCCGCGGTACTCCGACCCGTCGGCGAGCGTGGCGCCGTACGGCCCGATCGAGGCGGCGACCAGCTCGTCGCCGGTCACCCGTGCCTCGCGGGCGAGTTCGACGCTCAGCTCCAGCAACCGGACCGCCTCGCCGGAGTCCAGGCCCAGCTCCGCGAACCCGCCGAGGCTCGCCTGGTAGCTCGCGGTGGTCGCGATCCGCGCCCCGGCGCGGAAGAACGCGCGGTGCGCGGCGACGATCGCGGCCGGGTCGTCGGCGAGCAGCCGGGCCGACCACAGCTCGCCGGACAGGTCGTGCCCGCGCGCCTCCAGTTCGGTGGCCAGCCCACCGTCCAGCACGACGGTCACGGGCCGGTGCGCAGGAAGGTCAGCTCGCGCCACCACACGTCGGCGAGCACGTCCAGCACCAGCGCGCGGTCGTGACCGACGCCGCGGATCAGCCAGTGGTAGCACGCCTGTTCCAGCTGCAGCACGAGCAACAGCGCGCGGGTCAGCCCGGCCTGCTCGTGCTCGCCGGTCCACTGTGTCAGGTACGGCGCCAGCTCCCGCGCCGCGTCCACGCCCCACTGGTAGTGCCGTGCCGCGACGCGCGGGTCGTCGGCGACCGCCTGCGTCAGCACGTCGATCTCCACGGCGTAGCGTGCCCAGAACGCGAGCACGTGCTCGTCCAGCCAGTCGCGCACGCGGTCGCGGGTCAGCTCCGGGAAGCGCGCGAGCATCCGGTAGAGCGCGGCCGTGTCCGGCAGGATCCGCTCGAACAGCGCCGCCGCGATGTCGGCCTTGTCGCGGAAGTGCGCGTAGAAGGTGGCCCGGCTGCCGTTGGCGGCCGCCACGATGTCGGCGACCGTGGCGGCGTGGTAGCCGAGACGGGCGAAGACCTCGCGGGCGCACTCGAGGTAACGGTCGTGCGCCTCCCGCCACTGCTGCTCGCGGAACGTGTTCCGGGCAGGCGTGGAAATGCCGGTCATCACCCCATCGTAGTGCGCCGTCCGGGGGACGACACCTCCGCGCGGGCGGTTTCCCCTGCCGCAGCGCGGGATCCGCGCCGGGGCGGGCGCGGAGATCCCGCGGGCACGAGGAGCGCGCCCGCCCCGGCACGGGAGGGAGGGTGGAGCGGCACCCGGCGCCGGGGATCGGCCCGGGACAAAGGAGTCAACCCGGCGACGAGTGCCTTGCTCTAGCCTGAACGAGCGAACTCGTGACGGAAACGAACCACCGTTGCACTTTCGGTGTACTTACCGCCCCCCGATGTGGTTACCCTGATCGTGTGGCCGCCGGGACGAACCCTCCGGGAGCCGCGACCGCCCAGCAGTGGACGGGGCGGGAGGCGCGGCTGCTGCGGCACGCCCTCCGCCTGTCGGTGCGGGGGTTCGCGGCCTACCTCGGCGTCGCGGCGCGCACCGTCGCCAAATGGGAGAGCGGCGGCACCTCGACGGTGCCGCGGCCGGACACGCAGGCCATCCTCGACACCGCTCTGGCCAGGGCCGACGCCGGCGCCCGCACCCGGTTCGAGGTGCTGGTGACCCAGGCGCGCGAAGCCGGCCGCGCGCCGGAACCGGTCCCCCGCTACGACTACGAGGCCTGGACCGACGACCTGGACCGCACGGTGGCGTGCCTGGGGCGCCAGGAGTTCCGGCTCGCGCGCACGCTGCTGGACCGCTGGCTGGCCCGGTTCGAGCCGAACAGCTCCGACCGGCAGGGCATGTACCTCTACGGCCGGTCGCTGCGGCTGCTCGGCGAGGTGCGGCAGGACCAGGGCGCGCTGCGCGGCCCGCTGTCCGCCGAGCACGTCTACCGGCAGGCGCTGCGTGTGTTCACCGAGCTGGAGTCCCCGCGCCGCGTGGCCCAGCTGGAACTGCAGCTGGTCGTCATCGACGAGATGTCCGGGCAGCTGGATTCGGCCGCCGCGCGCTACGAAAGCCTGACCGCCGACGAGCGGCTGTCCGCGCACGACCGCACGCGCGCCCGGCTGTGGGTGGGCACGGCGCTGAGCAAGCGCGGGCTGCACGAGACGGCGACGCACCACATCGTGCCGGCCATCCGCGAGTTCGAGGCGCTGGAAGAGCCCGCGGACTGGTCGATCGCGCACCAGAAGCTGGCGCTGGCCCACCGCGGCGCGGGCGATCTCACCGCGGCCGGCCGGGCCATCGACGTGGCCCTGACCAACCGGGTCGACGACACCCCGCTGCAGCAGGTGCGGCTGGACACCGCGCACGCGCACATCCTGCTCTCCGACACCGCCACCGCGGATTCCGGGCTCGCCATTCTGGACCGGACCGCGCGCATTTCCACCCGCTACGGGCTCATGCACCAATTGCGCAGCATCGACGGCATTCGCCGCCGTTTCGAGTCCCGGTGAGAAACCCATGCGCAAAGTACTACTCGACACGGTGTGGGCCGACGCCGAACTCGTCTGGGAGTTCCACCGGCTGCGCCACCGCCCGAAACCGTGCTCGGCCGCGGTGGCGCTGGGCTGCAACGACCTCGGCGTCGCCGCGCACGCGGCCGAACTCTACCACCGCGGGCTGTTCCCGGTCGTGGTGTTCAGCGGCGGCAACAGCCGCGAGACCGCGCGTGCCTTCCCGCGCGGCGAGGGCGTGCACTACCGGGAGCGGGCGCTGGAACTCGGGGTGCCCGACGACGCCATCCTCGTCGAGCCGCACGCGACCAACACCGGGGAGAACATCGCGCTGTCGCGGCGGGTTCTCGCCGCCGCGGGCATCGAGGTCTCGTCGTTGATGCTGGTCTCCATGCCCTACATGGAGCGGCGGGCGTTCGCGACGACGCGCAAGGTGTGGCCGGAGGTCGAGCCGGTGTGCGCCTCGGCCCCGGTGTCGCTGACCGAGTACGCGCTGCGGACGCAGCACGGCACCGAACTGATCGACATGATCGTGGGCGATTTCCAGCGCCTCATCGAGTATCCCCGAAAGGGTTTCGCCATTCCGCAGAAAATTCCCCCGATCGTGTATTCGGCCTATCGCCGACTGGTGGCCGCCGGATTCCGCAGCCGCATGCTGTGATTCCATACGGCCCGTGTCCGAGACGCTTTCCTGCGCCGTCCATCAACCGAATCTCTTCCCCCGACTGTCCACACTGGGCAAACTGCTCCGCGCCGACGTGTGGGTCGTGCTCGACGACGTGCAGTTCAACGCCCGCGACTACCAGCACCGCGCCCGGCTCGCCGCGGCCGCCGACCCGGAGGCCCAGCGCTGGCTGACCGTGCCGGTGCACCGCCCGCGCGGCCGGGACAGCCGGATCGGCGAACTGCTCCTGGCCGATCCGGCCGGCACCCACCGCACGGTGTCCCGCCTGGTGCGGCAGTACTACGGCCGCTGCCCGCACTGGCGCGAGACCGGCGAGCTGGTCGAGGAGGTGCTCGCCGCGCTGGCGCTGAACGAGCGGCCGGCGGTCGTGGCCGAGGTGTCGGTGCGCGCGATGCTGCACCGGCTCGGCTGGCGCGGCGCGGTGGTGCGCAGCAGCGACCTGCCCTCGCGGGAGGGCCGGTCGCAGCGGCTGGCCGACCTCGCCGCCGCGGTCGGCGCCGGCACCTACCTGTGCGGGCCGGGCGGGGCGAAGTACCTGTCGGAGCGCCCGTTCCTGGAGCGCGGGCTCCACGTGCGCTACCCCCCGCCACCCCCGCTGAGCCGGGAACGCGGGATGCGCACGGCCAGCGCGCTGTGGGCGTTCGCGCAGCGCGGCGCGGCCGGTGTCCGCGACGCGCTCGCCGTGGACTGCGTGCCGGCGCGCTGACCCAAGACCCCTTCTCCACAAGGTAAAGACCATTCCGGCAACCGGGTCTTCACGGCGGCCCGCTTACCCTCGGCTCCCGTGCGTCCGTCTCGTGGTGTGCCCCGGTTCCTCGCCTTCTGCGCGGTCGCGGGGGTGCTCGCCGCCGGGGTCGCCGCGCCCGTCGTGCTGGGCGCGGGTGTGCTGTCGAACCAGGTCGCCGACGCCGTGGACGGGATCTCCGCCACGCTCGCCGGCAGCGAGCAGCCGCTGGTGACCACCGTGACCGACCGGGACGGCACCCCGATCGCGACGTTGTTCGACCAGTACCGCCTCCCGGTCACCGCCGGGCAGATCTCCCCGGCGATGAAGGCCGCGATCGTGTCGATCGAGGACCGGCGCTTCTACGACGAGGGCGGCGTCGACGTGAAGGGCATGGTGCGCGCCGCGCTGCACGACTCCTCCGGCGGCAGCACGCAGGGCGGGTCGACGATCACCCAGCAGTACGTCAAGAACTACCTCGTCAACGTCGTCGACCGGAACGACCGGGCGGCGCAGCTGGCCGACCAGGCCGACACCATCGCCCGCAAGCTGCGCGAGGCCAAGATCGCCGTCCAGCTCGGACAGACCGTGTCCAAGGAGGACATCCTCACCGGATACCTCGACGTGGTCGAGTTCACCGGCAACATCTACGGCGTCGGCGCCGCAGCGCACGCGTACTTCGGCACCACGCCGGACAGGCTGACGGTGCCGCAGGCCGCGCTGCTGGCCGGGATGGTGAACAACCCCAGCCTCTTCAACCCCTACACCCACCCGGACCAGGCCCGGCAGCGGCGGAACCTGGTGATCGACGCGATGGTCGGCACGAAAGCCCTCACCGCGGCCGACGGCGCCACCGCGAAGGCCGCGCCGCTCGGCGTCCGGCCCGGCGGCCCGGACGTCCCGTCCAGCACGTGCCTGGGCGCCGCGCCGGACGCCGGTTTCTTCTGCCAGTACGCGGAGAGCTACCTGATCCGGTCCGGGTTCACCGCCGACCAGCTGGAGACCGGCGGGTACGTCATCCGCACCACGCTGGACCCGCGGGTGAGCCGGATCGCGAAGGACGCCGTGGACGCGAACGTGCCGGTCACGCAGGACGGCGTCGCGAACACCTTCGCGGTGATCCGGCCGGGCCAGACCACCCACGAGGTGCTCGCGATGGTCGCCAACCGGAACTACGGCACGGACCCGGCGCGGGGCGAGACGGCGACCAACATCGTCGCGGGCGCGGGCAACGTGTTCGGCGCCGGATCGTCCTTCAAGATCTTCACCGCGGCCGCCGCGCTGGAGAGCGGCAAGGCGGGCCTGGACACGCCACTGCCCAACCAGGCCGGCCAGTGCTTCACCCAGCCCGGAGCGAACGAGTACACGCAGCCGTACTGCGTGCAGAACGACGGCGTGCACTACCCGGACCCGATCTCGCTGCGGGACGGTCTGGCCACCTCGCCGAACGTCGCGTTCGTCAACCTGGAGCAGCAGGTCGGCATGCCCGCGGTGCTGGACGTGGCGCGGCGGCTGGGCCTGCGGAACACGCTGACCACGAACGACGCGGGCGCGAAACCCGACCCGTCGTCGCCGGACCCGCAGTACAGCCAGCCGCAGTCGCAGTACTTCCAGGACAAGCTGTCGTTCACGCTCGGCAACAGCCCGGTGAGCCCGCTGGAGGTGGCGAACGTGCCGGCGACGCTGATGAGCGGTGGCACCTGGTGCCCGCCGGACCCGATCCTGTCGGTCACCGACCGGTACGGGCACGACGTCCCGGTGCGGCGGCAGGCGTGCGAGCAGGCGGTGCCGCCGGGGCTGGCGGACTCGCTGCTGAACGGCCTGAGCCAGGACACGGTGTCGGGCACGTCGCCGCTGGCGGCCGCCGCGGCGGGCTGGCACCACGCGGACTTCGGCAAGACCGGCACGACGCAGCGGAGCGAGTCGGTGGCCTTCGTCGGCGGCGTCGACGACTACGCCGTGTCGTCCATGGTCTTCGCCGACGGGCCGCACCCGGCCGAAATCTGCCCCGGCCCGCCGGTGCACCTGGGCTCGTGCGGGCACGGCGCGTTCGGCGGCACGGTGGCCGCGCCGCCGTACTTCCACGCGATGAACGAGATTCTGGGCGACCGCCCGGACATCCCGATCCCCGCGGCCGATCCGGCGTACCTGCGGGCCCGCGCGTAGCCGGCGCAGCGGGAGGCCGGGGCGCCCGGCCTCCCGCTTCGATCACCCGCCCGGCGGGCGTGGTCGTGGCTCAGCAACGCCCGTAGCTGTCCGCCCGATCGTTGGTTCCCTCCGGCATCGTCCGGCGGGACTTGCCCGGGGACAGGGTGTCGAGGAGTTCCTTGTTGCCGTTGTCGTACAGGCAGTACTGGTACGGGGTCTTGTTGGCCCAGCTGCTGACCCGGTCGTGGTCGCCGGGGTTCAGCGAGCGGAAGGAGACCGCCGGATAGGCCGTCGGGGCGTAGGCGAAGTTGCCTTCCGTCCACATGCAGACCCGCCCGTTCGGGCAGTCGCTCAACGAGTTGACGTGGATCGGGGACGCCTGCGCGGCCGGTACCGCCAGGGCGGTGAAGGCGGCGGCGACGGACAAGGCGATCGAGAGCTGGGCAAGAGGTCGGTGCACGACGGATCCTCCGGTTTCGGTCGATGGCAGTACCCGCGATGCGCCGCTGTCTCGCCGGACATCCCCAGTCGAACCACGATGACTACGCCTCGCGCGGCTGCCCCTGTTTCTGACACCGGTCAGTCTCGGGAAGCGCCGGGGTCAGCGGCCGGGGCATGTCCGTGATCCTGCGAATCCTGTCCCCGGTCATCCCGTAGTGGCTCAGGAACGCCTGGCGGAGCGTCTCCGCGGACCGGAACCCGCACCGCCGTGCGATCGCGGCGAGCGACAGGTCGCTGCCGCGCGCCAGGTGGGCGGCGGCTTCGGTGCGCACCCGGCGAACCGCGCGAGCCGGCGTGACTCCCAGCTGGCTCGTGAAGAGACGGGTGAGGTGCCGGGTGCTGATCCCGGCGCGGGCCGCCAGCGCCGGTGGGCTGAGATCCGCCGGAAGGTGAGCGGCGACGTACCCCAGCAGGTCCCGGACGATCCGGCCGCCGGGCGGCGGGGCCAGGAACGTGCTGATCTGCGCCTGATCGGCCGGCCGGTGCAGGTAGGCGACCAGTTCCCGGGCGACCTCACGGGCCAGGGTCGGTCCGTGATCGTCCTCGATCAACGCCAGGGTGAGGTCCAGAGCGCTGGTGATCCCGGCGGAGGTGTAGACGTTGCCGTCGCGGACGTACAGCGGCGCCACGTCGACGGTGACGGCCGGGAACGCCGAGGCCATCAGATCTCCGTATTCCCAGTGCGTGGTGGCGCGGCGGCCGTCGAGCAAGCCCGCGGCCGCCAGCACGAAGGCGCCCGTGCAGACCGACGCGATCCGCCTGCAGCGCGGCGCCAGACGGCGCACCTGCGTCAGCAACCCATCGTCGGCCATGGCGGTTTCCGTCCCCGGTCCCCCGACGACCAGCATCGTGTCGAGCCGCCCGGTGACCGCCGCCAGCAGCCGGGCCCCGGTCAGGCCGATTCCGGAGGAACTGCGAACTTGCCGCCCGCGCGTCGTGGCGAGCTCGATCGCATACGGTGGCGCCGCGCCGCGGTTGTTCGCGATCTCGAACGCCGCGCTGGGGCAGGCGAGGTCGAGAATCTGCGCATCGTCGTAGGCGACCAGAAGCACGCGCCGGACCGCGCTGTCCTCGGCTGGCACGTCACACCCCCTTCGCGTCGTGGCGGACAGCCTGGGGTCAACCTAGCCACGCACCGGGGCCGTGTCGTAACCTCCGGTGAGTGGGCTTCGAGGAAGAGCCCCCGGAACCCGCCGGGCTCGGGCCGGGTGAGCTGGTCGCCGGGCAGTACGAGGTCGACCGGTGCTTCGCCCGCGGCGCGTTCGGCTACGTCTACCTCGCCCGCGACCGGAACCTGCAGGGCAAGCAGGTGGTGCTCAAGGGCCTGACCCGCCCGCACGACACGGCCGCGATCAAGCTGGCCGTGCACGAGAGCCGCGTGCTCACCGCGCTCGAACACCCCAACATCGTCCGCATCGTCAACGTCGTCACCCACCGCGGCCTGCGGTACCTGGTGATGGACCACGTCGACGGGCCGTCGCTGCGGAGTGTGCGTGACGCGGGCGGGATGACGATCGCCGACGCGCTCGCGTGCGCCGTCGACGTGCTGGGCGCGCTGGCCTACCTGCACGGCAAGGGCCTGCTGTACTGCGACATGAAGCCGGACAACGTGATCCGCACGCGCCGCTCGGCCAAGCTGATCGACTTCGGCGCGATCCGCCGCACCGGCGACCGGGAGAGCCCGATCCTGGGCACCACGCCCTACCTGGTCGGCCACACCGAGATCCGCGAGCACGGGCTGACCGAGCGGGCCGACATCCACGCCGTCGGGGTCATGCTCGACGAGCTGGTCGAGTGCGGCGACGGCGATCCGGGGGCGGAGTCGTTCCGCCGTCTGGTCGCCCGCGCGACCGCCGGCTACGACCGGCGCTTCGCCGACGTGCCGGAGATGCTGAACCAGGTGCGCGGGGTGCTGCGCGAGGTGCGCTGCCTGACCGACGGCAAGTCGCGGCCGGCGCGGTCGGCGGTGTTCGCCGAATCCGCGGCGCTGCTGGACGACGGGCTCAGCCTGGCCCCGCCGCTGACCACGTGGACCGGCGGCGGCAGCACCACCCTGGCCGGCGGGCGGCCCTCCCCGGCGGACGTGGCGACCGGCCTGCCCGTGCCGTTCCCCGATCCGGACGACCCGCGCACGCCGCTGCTGCACACCGTGCGCGCGCCGGACCCGCGGCGGCTGCTCACCAAGCTCGCGCGCGTCCCGGGATCGGTGGAGGTGGACTTCCACCGGGCCCGCGCGCACCTGGAAGCAGGCAACCTGACCGCGGCGGGGCACTGCCTGCGGTCGGCGGAGCGGCAGCTGGGCTGGCGGGCGCACCACGACTGGCGCACCAGCTGGCACCGCGGCCTGCTGGCGCTGGCGGAGGACCGGTTGCGCGAGGCCGGGGAGCTGTTCGACGAGGTCTACCGGGCCACCCCCGGCGAGCTCGCGCCGAAACTGGCGCTGGGGTTCTGCGCCGAGTACCTGTCGCGGCCGGACACCGCGGCCGCTTTCTACCAGGCGGTGTGGGCGTGCGACCGGTTGCAGGCCAGTGCGGCGTTCGGGCTGGCGCGCATCCGGCTGCGCGCCGGGGAGCGCGGCGCGGCGGTGGCGATCCTCGACGAGGTGCCGGAGATCTCGCTGCACCGGCACGGCGCCGCGGTGGCCGCGGTCCGGATCCTCGCCGGTCACCTGCCCGGCGGCGCGCACCCGTCGGCGAGCGACGTCGCGGCGGCCGCCGACCGGCTGCACACCTTGACGCTGGACAGCGAGGAGTCGTGGCAGCGCCTGGCGACCGCGGTGCAGGAGAGCGCTTTCTCCTTCGTGCTGGAGCACGGCGACGGCTCGCTGCCGCCCGGCCCGGTGCTGGGGAATCCGGTGTCGGAGAAGGGTTTGCGGGACCGGCTGGAACGGTCCTACCGCGAGCTGTCGCGGCAGGCCCGCACCGCGGACGAGCACGGTGTGCTGATCGACCGGGCCAACGGCGTGCGAGCGAGGTCCCTGTGGTGAGCTCGACGACGCGGCGCACGCTGGTCCGGCTGCGGGTGGCCCTGCTGGTGACCACCCTGGCCGTGCTGGTCACCGGGTTCGCCACGGTGCGGGGCGTGCAGATGGCGGCGGAGACCGTGCGGGACCGGACGGCGCAGGCGGTGGTCGAGGTGGCGGCGGCCGAGTCGGCGCTGATCCGGGCGGACCGGGCGGCGGTGCGCAGCTTCACCTCCGGCGAGGTCCGCCTCGCCGGGGCCGGCACCGAGTACGCGACGCAGACCGCGCTGGCGAGCCAGAGCCTCACCCGCGTCGCCGAGCTGAACGAGGCCGGGGACGCGGGCAGCCAGATCCTGCGCCTGGTCGAGGGACTGCTCGCCGCCTACCGGGCCGCGGTCGCGCAGGCCGACGCGCACTACCGGCAGGGCGGCGGCGAGGTCGTCGGCACGGCGGACCTGTGGGACGCCTCCTCGCAGCTGCTGCACTCCCCCGACGGCGTGCTGGAGCAGCTCGGCGACCTGCGGTCGGTGCAGGAGCAGGCCCTGGCGCGGCAGCTGACCACCGGCTGGCTGCACCCGGCCACGCCCGCGCTGTGGGCGGTGCCGATCGCGGTGCTGCTCGCGCTGCTGTGCGTCACCCAGCTGTACCTGGGAAAGCGCTTCCAGCGGCTGGTGAACCCGCAGCTGCTGGCGGCCACGCTGCTGCTGCTCGGGTTGTGCGCCAGCATGATGTTCACCCTCGTCGCCGCGCACCGGCTGGACACCGCGCGAGACCGGCTGACCGAGGTGCTGGCCGGGTGGGACCGGCGGATGGCGCTGACCGACGCCGACGGCCAGGACAAGCTGATCCGCCTGGTCACCGCGCACTGCCGGGGCGGGGACTGCGGGCCGACGGTGGGCGCGGCGGGCCAGGTGCCGACGAGCGTGGCGGGCACCATTCCGGACGAGGCGACCACCGCGGCGGGCACCCGGGACGTCAGCGACCGGCTGGAGGCGGCCGCGGCGAGCAGCCAGTTGCCGCTGGTGGTGCCCGCGGTGACGCTGGCGATCGCCGTGCTCGCCGGGTGGGGGCTGCACGCCCGGCTCGACGAATACCGGTTCCGCTCATGAGGGGCCTGGCCGGGGTGCTGATCCTGCTCGCCGCGTGCCTGACCGGCTGCGGCGCCGGGGCGGGCACGCGCACGATCACCGTGCTCGCGTCGTGGGCCGGCGCGGAGGGCGCAGCGTTCGAGCAGGTGCTGGCGGGGTTCACCGCGCAGACCGGGATCCGGGTGCACTACCAGGGCACGCGCGCGGTGTCGCAGGTGCTCGCCTCGGACGTGCAGAACGGCAACCCGCCGGACATCGCGGTCGTGCCGAACCCGGGTGAGCTGGTCACCTACGTGCGCTCGCACAACCTGTACCCGCTGGACGACGTGCTCGGCGCGCCGCCGGCGGAGATCTACGGTCCACAGTGGCTCCAGCTGCAGGTGGCCGGGCAGGCGCACCTGTACGGGATCGCGGTGAAGGTGGACCTGAAGAGCATCGTGTGGTTCAACCCGGCGCTGCACGGCCTGGCCCAGCCCGGCACCTGGGACGAGTTCGCGGCCGTGACCGGCGCGCGCCCGTGGTGCCTCGGGCTGAGCGCGCCACCGGTGTCCGGGTGGCCGGGCACCGACTGGGTGGAGGACGTCCTGCTGCACCAGTCCGGACCGGACGTCTACCGCCAGTGGGCGGCCGGGCAGCTGGCGTGGACCGCGCCCGCGGTGCGGCGCGCGTGGCAGACGTGGGGCGCGATGATGGCCGGCACCGTCGGGGACAACCCGGGCCGGGTGCTGCTGACCAACTTCGCCGGCGCCGGCAAGGGCATGCTGACCTCGCCGCAGAGCTGCGCCTACGAGCACAACGGCTCGTTCATGCTGGCGCGCTACCCGGACGCCGGACGTGAGCTGGACTTCGTGGCCGTCCCGCCGGCCGGGCCGGACGTGGCGCCGGGGACGTACGAGGTGTCGGCCGATTTGGCGGGGATGTTCACCGACACGCCGGCGTCGCGGGCGCTGATCCGGTACCTGGCGACCCCGGCGGCGCAGGAGATCTGGCCGCGGGTCAGCGGAGGCAGCGCGTTCTCCGCGACCCGCTCGGTGGACCTGCGCGTCTACGACGGCCACCCGGCGGCGCGCAAGATCGCCGAAACGCTGCGCTCCGGCGGCACCCTCTGCTTCGACGCCTCGGACCTGATGCCCGCGACGATGGCGAACGCCTTCTACCGCGCGACGCTGGAGTACCTCGACGACCCCGGCCGCCTGGAGACGCTGCTGGAGCAACTCGACCGGATCCGGCTGGGCGTCAGCCCGCAGGAGTGGCTGAGCGTCCCTTGTGGACGCTGAGCGCCACGGCCTGCGACCTGAGGTGACGGAGTGCCGCCGTGCGGAGCCATCAGTCCCGCTTCCGGCCGGCGGTCTTCCAGATCACCACCATGGCGATGAGCACCAGCACCACCAGTACCGCCACGATGAGGCCCTTCAGGAGGAAGTCGTGCAGCAGCTCACCCATGATGCCGTCGCCGTCGGCCAGGAGCAGTCCGCCGGTCATGTCCCCAGCCCCTTTCCCCGGCCGTGTCTCAGCGCCGGTGGTCGTTCGGGCGGTTCAGGTCGTCCAGGTGGTTGAGGACGCCCCTGGTGACGGCCCCCTTCCAGCCGCTTCCCCGGCGCCTGCCCTGTCCCGCCCGGCTTTCCACGTAAGCACGGGCCAGCGGTTCGACGTAACGCCGGGCGGAGCCGGCCGAAATCGGTGCCGCCCCGCTCGGCGAGATGAGCAAGAGCCCGCATCGCGTCTCCTCCCGAAACGATCCGTGCACGATTCCCCTGACCTTCCGAAAGGTACGTTCCGGCCGGGGCGGAGGTGGACACACCGAGGGTGGAGATCGGGGTGGAGAAAGCGGGGACCGGGGCCAGAGCTGGTGGTCCAGACCGTAGCGGACGGCTTCGGCACGGTGCCGGACGCCGATCTTCGCGAACGCGTTGTTGATGTGGGTCTTCGCCGCCTCGCGTGCGGTCAGTCCGTCCGGCAGCGAGGGCTTCCCCCGGGGCCGGGCGTCCAACGCGGTCACCAGGCGTTCGGCGACCTTGGCGTCGAAGGTCGCCTGGCCGGCCCGACCGACGAGCCGGTGGGGGTGATGCCGTTGACGCCCGCGACGGCGTGCCGCGCGGCGACGAGGGCGGAGACGGTGGCCCGCTCGGCGACGGCGGCCGGGTGCAGGATCACGACCGGGTGAACGCCGTTCGCCGCCGCGGGGAACGGGTTTCAGACCTTGGTGATCTCCGCGATGAACCCGTCCACGTCGACCAGGGCGCTCTCCGCGCCGAGCGGGACGAGCGCGTGGGTGGAGGCGATGAAGCGGGCCGCGCCCTCGCGGCTGAGCTCGACGACGGCGTACCCGTCCGGCGATTCCAGCTCGATGAGCAGCTGGTCCGGACCGGTCGGCAGGTCGGGCCGGATCCGCACGTCGCCCTCGCCCGCCGGTTCGCTGATCCCGGCGACGAGGAGGTCCCGCGCGAAGCACCACTCGACCCAGCGGCCGCGGTCGGCCCGGAAAGCGAGGGTGATGGCGTAGGGATCGGCGGTGGTGTAGCTCCACCGCGAGAAGACCGGGATGTCGTAGCCGTCCAGGCTGACGAACTGGTGCTCCTCGACCGTTTCCGCGTGCACGATGGCCTCCTGTCCTCCCGCGGCTCTTCGCCAATAGGACGGATCCGGGGGGCCGTCGTTACGCGGTTTCGCGGAGGAATTTCACGACCCACCCGCTGGAGTGACGGCGGCGGGCGGGACGATGGACCGATGCAGCACGACGACGACCCCACGGCGGAGACCGGCCCGATCCGCCGGATCCCCGGGCCGCCTGCTGCCGACCCCCGCCGCGCGCGACGGGCGCGGCGCTACGCCGAGACCGGCGACTCCCCCGCCCGGCCCGCGGGTGGCGACGCCCTGGGTGGCCGGCCCGCCGCGGGGGCTTCCTCCGCGGAGCACCGAGCGGACGGGCGTCACGGCACCGGAAGTGGCAGCTCCGCACGTGCTGGTGGCGGCGCCCCGGGCACCGGCCGGCGATCGCGCGCGACTGCCGCCGAAGCGGACTCGCGTCGCACTGGCCGCCGGAACCCTGACGAGCGCACGGCGCGCCCGCCCCGGAGCCCTGCCGGATCGGACGAGGCCGCCGGGCCCTCCGAGGCGAGCCTTCCGCGCGCGGCGCATCGTGCGAGCGGAGCCGGCCGCCCGCGACGGGGGCGCGCCGAAAGCACCGGCCACCGGGCGCGCCGCTCCGAAGACACCCCGCCCCGCGCCGCCGCGCCACCCACCGGGCACGGGCACGGCCACGGCCACTCCCCCGCACCGCCGGCCTCCCGGCGCGTCAAGCTCCTCCTCATCTGGCTGCTGGCCCCCATCGCGCTCGCCACCGTCGCCGGCCTGCTGCTGCTCTACCCCTGGGGCCAGGCCGAACCGGACTCGGCGATCTCGCAGGGCACCCCCGTCCACGGCACCATCAGCACCGCCACCTCCGGCCCCTGCCTGGCCGCCGGTCAGGTGCAGGTCGGCGACCAGCCGGACGCCAAGCCCTGCCTCACCGCCACCATCACCCTCACCGACGGGCCGGGCAGCGGGCGCACCGTCGAGCTGACCGTGCCCATCGAGCCGAGCACCCCGCGCTTCAGCGCCGGCGACGACGTCGTCCTGGCCTACAACGGCGGCGATGCGGCCGATCCCGGCTCCTACCAGCTGGTCGACTTCCAGCGCGGCCTCCCGCTCGCCGTGCTCGCCGCGCTGTTCGCGATCGCCGTGGTCGTCCTCGGGCGCTGGCACGGCCTGGCCGCGCTCGGCGCGCTGGTGCTCAGTTTCGTCGTGCTGGTGGCGTTCGTGCTGCCCGCGATCCTGGCCGGGGAGAACCCGCTGCTCGTCGCGATCGTCGGCGCCGGGCTCATCATGTTCATCGCCCTGTACCTGACCCACGGCCTGTCCGCCCGCACCTCCGTCGCCGTGCTGGGCACGCTGGTCAGCCTGGCCCTGATCGGCGCGCTGTCGGCGATCTTCTCCGCGGCCGCGTCCCTGACCGGGCTGGACGACAGCACCTCGACGCTCATCGCCTCCCTCGGCCACGGCATCGACGCGCGCGGCCTGCTGCTGGCCGGCATCGTGATCGGCGCGCTCGGCGTGCTCGACGACGTCACCGTCACCCAGACCAGCGCCGTGTGGGAGCTGCGCCGCGCCAACCCGTCGCTGACCTGGCGCGAGCTGTACTCCGCGGGGCTGCGGATCGGCCGCGACCACGTCGGCTCGGCGGTGAACACGCTGGTCATGGCCTACGCCGGCGCCGCGCTGCCGGTGATGCTGTACTCGTCGATCTCCGGCGTCGGGCTCGGCGCGATCCTCGGCTCGCAGGACGTCGCGCAGGAGATCGTGCGGACCCTGGCCGGCAGCGTCGGCATCGTCGCGGCCGTGCCGGTGACCACCGTGCTGGCCGCGATGATCGCCAGCCGCGAACCCGTCAGCCCCACCAGGCACAGCAGCGATCACTAGCCCCAGGCGAGCACCCCGCGCTGGTCAGGCCCCTCGCCATGGGGTACGAAGGCCGGGCACACGGTTCCCGTCCGGCGGGGAGGGGTCTTGGTCGTTCACGCATTGCCGCGGCGCCTGACGAACGCCGCCGTCCGCACGCTCACGAGCCTGCCGCGCATCGCGACCGCGCTCACCGAACTGCGTGACGCGGCCAAGCACCTGGAACGGCTGGCGACCTTCGCCGCGGAGGAGCTGCCGGAGATCGTCTACCAGCTGGAGGGCATCCGCGAGCAGCTGACCGCGATCGAGAACCGGCTCGGCGGCCGCGACGGCGAGGTCAGCCCAGCCGCGCCACGAACCGGCTCACGGCCTCCATCGTGAACCGCTGCGCGATCTTGCCCGGCGGCGCAGCGGACGCCAGCTGGTAGAGGGGCCGGTCCGGCACACCCGCGCCGCGCGCCTCGGCCCGCAGCTGCGCGACCAGCAGCTCGGCGAAGACCAGCCCGTTGGCCTCGATGTTGTTCGCCACCGCGTCGGCCAGCCGCCGCAGGGTGAGGATGGGCAGCTCGCGCCCGCCGGTCCCGGCGTAGACGGCGAGGTCGATCTTGACGACCTGGCCGCGCTGCCCGGAGTTGAACAGCAGGCTGACCGTGCGCGCCCCGCGGACGTCGGTGACCAGCAGGTCGATCCGCCGCGCCTGAGCCAGGTCCACGCGGCGGGTGCGGAAGGTGCGCACCAGCACCGCGGTGCCCTCCAGCCACAGCTTGCGCCGCACGTTCCACACCACCACGTACAGCAGCGGCAACCCCACCACCGCCGCGGTGACCAGGCCCGGGACCTGCCCGCCGATCAGTCCCGCGATGCCGCCGAACGCCGCGGCCATGATCAGCACCCCGGCCAGACCGGAGAGCAGCCGGCGCCGGGCCAGCCCCGGATCCTCCTGGTGCAGCGGCAGCCGCCGCGGTTCGGCCGGCTTCTTCGGCTCGGTCACTTCTTCCCCCATCACGGCATCGGGACGACGCTGCGCGCCCCGCTCAGGAACGGATTGCCGGCCCGCTCACGGCCGATCGTCGTGGCCGGGCCGTGCCCGGGCAGCACCACCGTGTCATCGGGCAGCGGCAGCAGCACGTCACGCAGGGACTCCCCCAGCCGCCGCTGGTCGCCGCGGCCGACCGAGCCCGCGAAGAGCGTGTCGCCGGTCAGCGCGAGGCGGCCGCCCTCGGGCGTGGTCACGCGGAACACCACCGAGCCGTCGGTGTGGCCGGGCACCAGGTCGACGTCGATCACCAGGCCCGCCAGTTCCAGCGGCGCGCCGGTCAGGTCGCGCACGTCCGCGGGCAAGCCGTCGTGCAGGCCGCGGTCGGCCGGGTGGATCCACATCGGAACGTCGTGGGCCGCAGTCAGCACCGGAGCGCCTCCGACGTGGTCGGGGTGGCCGTGGGTGGCCAGCACCGCCGCCGGGGTCAGCCGGTGCTCGGCGAGCGCCTCGGCGACGCGGCCGGCCGAGTCCTCGCCCGGGTCGACGACCACGCACGCGGTGCCCGGGCCGGGCGCGAGCAGGTAGCAGTTGGCCCGCAGCGCGCCTGCCGGGAACCCGACGACGAGCACGAAAATCCACCTCCGCGTCCGCGCGTCCACCCGTGCCCGGGATGTCCGGCACCCACCCTAACCGGGGCTGTACAGGGTCCTCACAGGCTGTGCCCATAGACTGCCGCCACCCGATCGGTGACGTCGAGTGGATTCTGGAGGGCAGGTGGCGACCAACCAGCAGCGCCGTGAGGCCGCGAAGCGCAAGCTCGAGCGGCAGATGGCCCGCCGGGCGGAGCAGGCGAAACGCCGCAAGATCGTCGGCGTCGGCGCGACCGTCGGCGCGGTGGTCGTGGTCGCCGGGCTGGTGGTGTTCTTCGCGACCCGCGGCAGTGACGGCGGTGACGCCGCCGCCTCCCCGACGACGGCCCCGTCCTCCGGACTGAACATCCCGACGCAGCGCGCCGCGGTGCCGCAGCGGCCGACGCCGCTGCCGAACCCGGTGCAGTGCGAGTACCCGGCCACGCCGGGCGAGTCCGCGGCCAAGCCGAACAACCCGCCGCAGGGCAAGGACATTCCGTCGACCGGCACGGTGAACGTCACCCTGAAGACCACCGCCGGGGACATCCCGCTGACGCTGGACCGCGCGCTCGCGCCGTGCACCGTGAACAGCTTCCTGAGCCTGGCGCAGCAGGGGTACTACACCGACACGTCGTGCGCGCGGCTGGGCACCGACGCGAGCCTGATGATGCTGCAGTGCGGTGACCCGAGCGGCACCGGCAGCGGCGGCCCGGGCTACTCGTTCGCCGACGAGACCTTCCCCGAGCTGACCTACGGCCGCGGCCTGCTGGCGATGGCCAACGCGGGCCCGAACACCAACGGCAGCCAGTTCTTCATGGTGTACGGCCCGGCGGAGCTGAGCCCGGACTACACCGTGTTCGGCTCGATCTCCGACGCCGGCCTGGAGGTGCTCGACAAGGTGGCCCGCGCCGGCCACGACGGCAGCTTCGACCCGAGCCCGGGCGGCGGCAAGCCCAACACGGAGGTCAAGTTCACCGCGGTGACGATCGGCTGATCCTCGTCCCGGCAGCGGCCTGGAGTCCAGTGTGGACCCCAGGCCGCTGCCGCGTTCAGGAGGCCGTGAACTTCGGCTGGCGGCGGCCCAGGAAGGCCGCCACGCCCTCGGCGTAGTCCTCGCCGTGGATGGCCGCGGAGCGGATCTCCTCGACCTCGCCGTCGCTTTCGGACTGTCCGTCGAGGATCTTGCCGATGATCCGGTTCATGCCGCGGATCGAGGCCTGCGAACGGGAACACAGGGTGGTGACGAAGTCCGCCACCCCGGCGTCGAGGTCGGCGAACGTGTCGTTGACGAGGCCGATCTCGCGAGCGCGGGCGGCGTCGATCAGCCGGCCGGACAGCAGGAAGTAGCGCGCGTGGGCGGGCCCGATCAGCGACACCAGCTGGCGCGTGGAGCGGAAGTCGTAGACGATGCCGAGTTTCGCCGGGGTGATCCCGAAGCGCGCCCCGTCCTCGGCGAAGCGGAAGTCGCAGGCGACGGAGATCTGGCAGCCGCCGCCGATGCAGTTGCCGCGGATCTTCGCCACGGTCGGCTTGGTCATGCCGGCCAGCGCGGTCACCGCGCCCTCGACGACCTCGTCGTAGGCGGCGGCGCCGTCCGCGGTGGAGCGCAGGCTGCCGAATTCGGAGATGTCCGCGCCCGCGGAGAAGTCCGGCCCGGCGCCGGTCAGCACGAGCACCTTGAGCGCCGGATCGGCCTCCACCGCGGCGACGGCGTCCGGGATCGCCGCCCACATGTCGTGCGTGATCGCGTTCTTCTTCTCCGGCCGCGCGAAGGTCAGCGTGGCCACTTCCCCGTCGCGCGCGAACTCCAGCCCTGGTGCCATACCGGCACCCTAACGGCCGGGGTCAGGAGGCGGACGTGACGCGGTACACGTCGTAGACGCCCTCGACGCCGCGGACCACCTTCAGCACGTGGCCCAGGTGCTTCGGGTCGCCCATCTCGAAGGTGAACCGGCTGACCGCCACCCGGTCCCGCGAGGTCTGCACCGACGCGGACAGGATGTTGACCTTCTCGTCGGCCAGCACCTTCGTCACGTCGGACAGCAGCCGGTGCCGGTCCAGCGCCTCGACCTGGATGGACACCAGGAACACCGAGTTCGCCGACGGCGCCCACTCCACCTCGACCAGCCGCTCCGGCTGGGCGCGCAGGTCCTCGGCGTTCGTGCAGTCCGTGCGGTGCACGCTGACGCCGCCGCCGCGGGTGACGAACCCGAGGATCTCGTCGCCGGGCACCGGGGTGCAGCAGCGCGCCAGCTTGGTCCACACGTCGGTGGCGTCCTTGACGACGACACCCACGTCGTTGGCCGCGCGGCGGCGGGTGACCGTGGACGGCGTGGACCGGGCCGCGAGCTCGTCCTCGGCCTCCTCCACGCCACCGATGAGCGCCACCAGCCGCTGCACGACGTGCTTGGCGCTGACGTGGCCCTCGCCGACCGCGGCGTAGAGCGAGCTGATGTCCGGGTGGTGCAGCTCGGCCGCCAGCGCGCCCATCGCCTCCGCCGACACCAGGCGCTGCAACGGGAGGCCGACCTTGCGGACCTCCTTGGTGATCGCGTCCTTGCCGGCGTCGATGGCCTCGTCGCGGCGTTCCTTGGCGAACCACTGGCGGATCTTGGCGCGCGCCTTGGGTGATTTGGCGAAGGTCAGCCAGTCGCGGCTGGGCCCGGAGTTCTCCGCCTTGGAGGTGAAGATCTCGACGACGTCGCCGTTTTCCAGCTTGCGTTCCAGCGCCACCAGCCGGCCGTTGACGCGGGCGCCGATGCAGCGGTGCCCGACCTCGGTGTGCACGGCGTAGGCGAAGTCCACCGGCGTGCCGCCGACGGGCAGGGTGACGACGTCGCCCTTGGGCGTGAACACGAAGATCTCGCGGGCGGCCAGCTCGTAGCGCAGCGAGTCGAGGAACTCGCCGGGGTCGGCGGCCTCCCGCTGCCAGTCCAGCAGCTGCCGCATCCACGCCATCTCGTCGATGTCGACGGCGGTGCCGTGATGGGTGCCCTTGGTCTCCTTGTACCGCCAGTGCGCCGCGATGCCGTACTCGGCCGTGTGGTGCATCTCGTAGGTGCGGATCTGCACCTCGAGCGGCTTGCCGTCCGGCCCGATCACCGTGGTGTGCAGCGACTGGTACACGCCGAACCGCGGCTGGGCGATGTAGTCCTTGAACCGGCCGGGCATCGGCTGCCACAGCGCGTGCACGACACCCATCGCGGCGTAGCAGTCGCGCACGTCCTCGACCAGGATCCGCACGCCCACCAGGTCGTGGATGTCGTCCAGGTCGCGGCCGCGGACGATCATCTTCTGGTGGATGGAGTAGTAGTGCTTGGGCCTGCCCTCGACCTTCGCGGTGATGCGGGAGCCGCCCAGGGCGCCGGTCAGCTCGTCGATCACCTTGCGCAGGTAGATGTCCCGCGAGGGCGCCCGGTCGGCGACCAGCCGGACGATCTCGTCGTACTTCTTGGGCTGCAGGATCGCGAACGCGAGGTCCTCCAGCTCCCACTTGACCGTGGCCATGCCCAGCCGGTGCGCCAGCGGGGCCAGCACCTCCAGGGTCTCCTTGGCCTTGCGGACCTGCTTCTCCGGCGGCAGGAACCGCATGGTGCGCATGTTGTGCAGCCGGTCGGCGAGCTTGATGACCAGCACGCGCGGGTCGCGGGCCATCGCGATGACCATCTTGCGGATGGTCTCGGCCTCGGCCGCGGTGCCCAGCTTGACCTTGTCCAGCTTGGTGACGCCGTCGACGAGCTGCGCGACCTTCTCGCCGAAGTCGGCGGTCAGCTGCTCCACCGAGTAGCCGGTGTCCTCGACCGTGTCGTGCAGCAGCGCCGCGACCAGCGTGGTGGTGTCCATGCCCAGCTCGGCCAGGATGGTCGCCACCGCGAGCGGGTGCGTGATGTACGGGTCGCCGGACTTGCGCCGCTGGTGACGGTGCAGCTCCTCGGCGACGTCGTAGGCGCGCTGCAGGAGGCTCAGGTCCGCGTTCGGGTGCAGGTCGCGGTGGATCGCGGCGAGCGGTTCCAGAACCTGCTTGACCGGGGCGGCCCGCTGGGCGGTGATCCGCCGCGCGAGCCGGGCGCGGACACGCCGGGTGGCGGACGGTGCCCTGGTGACGCCCTGCGGCTGCGTGCCGCGGTTGTCGGGGGTCTCCCGGGCGGGCGCCGGGCTTTCGAGCTCCTGGCTCAAGCCCACCTCCTGCTGATCGCGCGGCCTGTAGACCACCAAGCGTAACCCCGGCGGGCCACCTCGTTGTTCCCAGCCGCGCCGACCGCCGCGCTCGCGCGCCGAACGGTCAGGTGACCAGGAGCGAGCTGACCTTCCGGCCGCTCAGCGCCGACCGCCCGTCGAGGGCGGCCAGCTCCATCACCACGGACACGCCGGTGACCGTCGCGCCCGCCTTCTCCAGCAGCTCACAGGCCGCGGCGACGGTGCCGCCGGTGGCGAGCACGTCATCGACCACCACGGCCCGCTGCCCCGGCCGCACCACGCCGGAGGGCAGCTCCAGCGACGCCGTGCCGTACTCCAGGGCGTAGTCCACCCGCCCCGCGACGCTGGGCAGCTTGCCGGGCTTGCGCACCAGCACGACGCCCATCGCGCGGGCGTAGCCGACGGCCGCGGCGAGCAGGAACCCGCGTGCCTCGACCGCGGCCAGCACGTCGGTGCCCGGGTCGACCGTGGCCGCCAGCGCGTCGATCACCGCCGCGAACCCGTCCGCGTCGGCGAACAGCGGCGACAGGTCCCGGAACAGCACGCCCGGCTCCGGGAAGTCCGGCACCTCGGCGATCAGGCCGAGCGCACGCTCCAGGTCCACGTCAGCGCTTCCGCTTGCCCGAGGGCCGCCCGCGCCGCGGCTGCGCCTTCGGGGTGCGCGCCGGGACGCTCGCCGCGGCCGCGTACGCCTTCTCCTTGCGCAGCTCGGCGCCCAGCGCCTCGTCGTCGCTCGCGTCGAAGTCCTCGTCGCGCTCGGCGGCCTTGCGCGCCTGGTTCGCGCGGCGTGCGCGGACCCGGTCGGCCTGCTGCTTGTACTTCGGGTCGCGCATCTTGAAGTCGACCAGCAGCGGGGTCGCCAGGAACAGCGACGACAGCACACCGGCGAGCATGCCGCTCAGCTGCACCAGCGCGAGGTCCTGCAGCGTGCCGGAGCCGAGCAGGATGTAGCCGACGACCAGCAGGCCCAGCACCGGCAGCAGCGCGATGACCGAGGTGTTGATCGAGCGCATCAGCGTCTGGTTCAGCGCCAGGTTCGCGGTCTCGGCGTAGGTGCGGCGGGTCAGGCCGAGGATGCCGCGGGTGTTCTCCTTGACCTTGTCGAACACCACCACGGTGTCGTAGAGGGAGAACCCGAGGATCGTCAGCAGGCCGATCACCGTCGCCGGGGTCACCTCGAACCCGACGAGCGAGTAGATGCCCGCGGTGACGAGGATGTCGTGCACCAGCGCGATGAGCGCGGTGACCGCCATCCAGCGTTCGAAGTAGACCGCGAGGAACACGGTCACCAGCACCATGAACACGGCGAGCGCGATCAGCGCCTGCTGGGAGATCTCCTGGCCCCAGGACGCGCTCACCGCGCTGTCGCTGATGGCCTGCACGCTGGGCTGGCCGTTGCTGCCGATCGGCCTGAGCTGGTCGAACAGGGTCTGCTTGACCTTGGCGACCTGGTCGGCGTCCAGGGTGTCGGACCGCAGCTCGACGGTGGCCGCGTCACCGACGCCGACCGTCTGCGCGGAGTCGGCCTGCTCGCCGAGCGCGTCGGCGAACGCCTGCTTGGCGGCGTCGGCGGTGATCGGGCCGTTCGCGCCGCGCGCGGGCATCTGGATCTGGGTGCCGCCCTCGAACTCGATGCCGAGGTTGAAGCCCTTGATGCCGATCGAGGCGATGCAGACCAGCATCAGGACGGCGAAGAACAGGTACCAGCGCTTGCGCTTGCCGACGATGTCGAAGGCGCCGGTGCCGACGTAGAGGCGGTGGAACACGCTCTCCTTACCGGCCTTCTTCGTGGCCGGCGCGGCGTCGGTGCTCAGGGTGTTCGGCTCGTCTGCCACGTCAGGACTCCTTCGCGCCCGCGCCGGCGGGCACCTTGCGCGCGGACCGGCGCTGCGCGGCCAGCGTCTGCACGCCGCCGAGGCCGGTGAGCTTCGGCTGGGACAGGAACTTCGACTTCGACGCCAGCACGACCAGCGGGTGCGTCACGAGGAACACCACGATCAGGTCGAGCACGGTTGACATGCCCAGGGTGAAGGCGAAGCCCTGGACGTCGCCGACCGCGATGGCGTAGAGCACCGCGGACGCGAGGAACATGACCGCGTCCGAGGCGAGGATCGTGCGCCGGGCGCGCACCCAGCCACGCGGCACCGCCGAGCGGAAGCTGCGCCCGCCCTCGCGGATCTCGTCCTTGAGCCGTTCGAAGAACACCACGAACGAGTCCGCGGTGACACCGATGGCGATGATGAACCCGGCGACCCCGGCGAGGTCGAGGGTGAAGTTGATCCAGCGCCCGAGCAGGACCAGCACCGCGTAGACGATCAGGCCGGACAGCGCCAGCGAGACGACCGTGAGCACCCCGAGCAGCCGGTAGTAGACCAGGCAGTAGACGAACACCAGCGCCAGGCCGATGCCACCGGCGATCAGGCCCGCCTTGAGCGAGGCCAGGCCGAGTGTGGCCGACACGGTGGTGGCGTCGGAGGAGGTGAACGACAGCGGCAGCGAGCCGTACTTCAGGATGTCCGCGAGGTCCTTGGTCTGGGCCTGGGTGAAGTTGCCGCTGATCTGGGTGTTGCCGTCCAGGATCGCGCTCTGGATCGTCGGCGCCGACACGACCTGCGTGTCGAGCACGAACGCGGCGCGCTGGCCGATGTTCTTGGTGGTGAAGTCGGCCCAGGTCTGGCGGCCCTCGGACTTGAACGACAGGTCGACCGTCCAGCCGGGCTTGTTCTGCGCCGGCGCCGAGGACATCGCGTTGTCGATCTCGGTGCCCTTCAGGAACACCGGGCCGAGCAGGTACTTCTCGGTGCCGGTCTGGTCGCAGGCGAGCAGCGGCAGGTTCGGGTCGTCGTTGCCGCGCAGCGGGTCCTGCGTGGAGCAGGTGAACGCGGCCAGCGCCTGCGCGGCCGCGGGGCCGGCGGCGAGCGTGTCGCCGCTGCCGGTCACCAGGTCGGCGGCCTGGCGGGCGGCCTTGGCCTGCTGGATCGCGGCCGGATCGTCGCCCTGGCCCGGGGGCGGCACGACCGGCGGGGTGGTCACGGTCTGCGCGTCGAGCACCTTGCGGAAGCCGAGCTGGGCGGTCTGGCCGAGCTTCTTGGCCTGGTCACCCTGCTCGCCGGGCACGGTGATGACGATGTTGCTGCCGTCGAGGATCACCTCGGTGCCGCTGACGCCGATCCCGTTCACGCGGGTCTCGATGATCTGGCGGGCCTGGTTGAGGGACTCGCGCGAGGGCGCCGAGCCGTCCGGGGTGCGGGCGCTCAGCGTCACCCGGGTGCCGCCCTGCAGGTCGATGCCCAGCTTCGGCGTGGGCTTACCGCCGCCGGTGAAGAACACCAGGGCGTAGAGCACGACCACGATCAGGACGAAGAAGCCGAGATAGCGTCCCGGGCGGATCCGCCCGGCCGGTGGTGCCACGGTGGTCGTTCTCCTCGACGGTCAGCTACGCGGGAACTCGTGCCGCCTACGCGGCGGTACGCAGACACTACTCGCCGCGTTGTGAACGCGGCGTTGACCCCGGCGCCACCGTCGGACGCCGGGGTGCTGCCCTCGCCGGGCTACTTCTTCTCGCTCTCCAGCGAGGGAGCAGCGGTCTTCTCGTCGGCCTGGACCTTGGGCGCCACCGTGGTGTCCGAGGTGTCGGCGACCTCGGCGGTCTCGACGACGTCGGCCTCGTCGGTCTCGATCTCGTCGGCCACCTCGGGCGCGACCTTCTCGCGCACCGCCTGGCGCAGCCACGTCGTCACGACACCGGGCGCGATCTCGATGTCGATCGTGGTGTCGTTGCTGGTGTCGGCCACCGTGCCGTAGAGGCCGGAGGTCGTCATCACCCGGTCGCCCTCGGACAGGCTGCTCTGCAGCTTCTGCTGCTCCTGCACGGCACGCTTCTGCTTCCGGGTGCCCATCACCAGCGGGATCGCCACGACGAGCATGAGCAGCAACGGCAGGAAAAGCTGTTCCATGATTCTCCATTCGGTGTCACGGCCCCCGGCCGTCGCACCTATTTGTCCGGATGTGCTCTTTCGAGTGTGCCAGGCGCCACTGACCAGGCCTGCACCCGGTTAGTCGAACAGGGTAGGCCCTGCCTGGTCCGGGCGCGGCGGTGGGCGCAGACCCAGGTGTTCCCAGGCACTCGCCGTCGCGACCCGGCCACGCGGGGTGCGCGCGAGCATACCCGCGCGCACCAGGTAGGGCTCGCAGACTTCCTCGACCGTCGCCGGTTCCTCACCCACCGCGACGGCCAGCGTGGAGACCCCGACCGGCCCGCCGCCGAAGGAGTGCACCAGCGCCTCGAGCACGGCGCGGTCGAGCCGGTCCAGGCCCAGCTCGTCGACGTCGTAGACGGCCAGCGCGGCGCGGGCGACGGCCAGGGTGACCCGGCCGTCCTCGCGCACCTCGGCGTAGTCGCGGACGCGGCGCAGCAGCCGGTTGGCGATGCGGGGCGTGCCGCGGGAGCGGCGGGCGATCTCCGCGCTGCCCTCGGCGTCGATCTCGATGTCCAGGATCTTCGCCGAGCGCCGGATCACCTGGTCGAGCTCGTGGTCGGCGTAGAACTCCATCTGCCCGGTGAAGCCGAACCGGTCGCGCAGCGGGCCGGTCAGCGCACCGGAGCGGGTGGTGGCGCCGACCAGGGTGAACGGGGCGATCTCCAGCGGGATGCTGGTGGCGCCCGGGCCCTTTCCGACCACGACGTCGACCCGGAAGTCCTCCATCGCCAGGTAGAGCATCTCCTCGGCGGGGCGGGCGATGCGGTGGATCTCGTCGATGAACAGCACGTCGCCCTCGGCGAGGTTGGACAGCATCGCGGCGAGGTCGCCGGCGCGTTCCAGGGCCGGGCCGGAGGTGATGCGGATGGCGGCGTCCAGCTCGGCCGCGACGATCATCGCCAGGCTCGTCTTGCCCAGGCCGGGCGGGCCGGACAGCAGCACGTGGTCCGGCGGGACGCCGCGCCGCCGGGCGCTCTCCAGCACCAGTTCCAGCTGCTCGCGCACCCGGGGCTGGCCGATGAACTCGCTCAGCCGGCTCGGGCGCAGCGTCGTCTCCATCTCGCGCTCGCCCAGCTGGGGCAGCGCGGAGAGGGTCTCGTCCGCCGGGTGCTCGGTCACCTCGTCATCGTGCACGCGTCAGCAGCCTCACTTGCGCCCGAGGGTGCTCAGGGCGGCGCGGAGCACGGCCGGGGTGGTGTCGGCCCCGCCCGCGGCCAGCACCTTCTCCACAGCCTGCTCGGCCTGCTTGGCGGGGAACCCGAGCCCGGTGAGGGCCTCGACGACCTCGGCGCGCACGGCGCCGGCGGCCGGGGCCGCGGTGGTCTCGGCGCTCCCGCCGGCCGCGGCGACCTTGTCCCGCAGTTCGAGGGTGAGCCGCTCGGCGCCCTTGCGGCCGATGCCCGGGACCTGGGTGAGGACGGTGATGTTGCCTTCGGCCAGCGCGGTGCGCAGCTTGTCCGGGTCGAGCACGGCCAGCGCGGCCAGCGCCAGCCGCGGGCCGATGCCGGAGACGGTCTGCAGCAGGCCGAACAGCTCGCGGGCCTCGGCGTCGGCGAAGCCGAACAGGGTCAGCGAGTCCTCGCGCACCACCAGCGAGGTGTAGAGGCGGACCTCTTCGCCGCGCCGCAGCGTGGCCAGCGTCGACGGCGTGGCCTGCACCGCGAGGCCGACCCCGCCGACCTCCACCACGACGTGGTCGAGCCCGACCGAGAGCACCTCGCCCCGGACCGAGGAGATCATCCCCGCACTCCCTTCCCTGGTGTCCGCGCCTTCGTCCGGCGCGGAACCGCCGCCGACACGGTATTGGCCGCCTTCGCCGCCGCGGCGAGCCGGGCCTGGTGCGCGCGGACGAGTTCGGCCGCGCGGGCCTCGGCCTCAGCGAGGCGGTCGCGCATCGGCTGGCGCCACAGGTGGCAGATGGCCAGCGCGAGGGCGTCCGCGGCGTCGACCGTGCTGGCCGCGCTCGCGAGCCCGAGCAGCCGGGTCACCATGCCGGTGACCTGCGCCTTGTCCGCGCGGCCGCTGCCGGTGACGGCGGCCTTGACCTCGCTGGGGGTGTGGAACACGACCGGCAGCCCGCGGCGGGCGGCGGCCAGCGCCACGACTCCCCCGGCCTGCGCGGTGCCCATCGCGGTGCGCACGTTGTGCTGGCTGAAGACGCGCTCGATGGCGACGGCCTCCGGGCGGTAGGTGTCCAGCCAGCGCTCGACGGCGTCGGAGACCGCGAGCAGGCGCCGTTCCAGGGTGTCGTCGACCGGGGTGCGGACGACGTCCACGGCCACGCAGCTGACGGTGCGGCCGGTGCCCCCGTCCACCACGCCGAGCCCGCACCGGGTCAGCCCGGGGTCCACGCCGAGCACTCGCACCGATCACCCTCCTGCCGCCGAACACGCGTTCGAGGTGAGGCTACCGCGCCGGGCGGCGCCGCCCCGGCAGGACGCGCCGGGGCGGATGATCGTCCATTAAGGACCGTCGACGCCCGGGGTCCAGCTCTCCGGCGCGCCGCTCTCGGTGAGCACCGGCTGCCAGCCGGCGAAGCCCTCGGGCGCGCCCGCGCTCCACGGCCAGTGCCCGTCCGGGGTGGCGACGATGATCTGCACCGCCGGGAAGTCGCCGTCCGGGTAGACCAGGAACGCGCTGCCGAAGTACTCGAGGTAGTGGCCCTTGGCGACGCGCTCGAAGGTGACCGGCACGCCCTCGAAGAAGTCGTCGTAGACCTTGCCCGGCACGAACTCCTCGCCGTTGGCGGCGCGGTCGACGTAGGCGTCGAGCAGGACCGGCGCCATCTGCTCGGGCAGCCCGACGACGACGGCCTCGGGGACCTCGTGCAGCGCCCACACGCACGCCGTGAACGCGTACCCGGCCCCGGAATCGTCGCCCGCCACGGAGATCACCGCGTTGCCGCGGGTTTCGGCCTGGTTGACGATCCACTCGAGGAGCTCGGATTCTTCGGGCGCGAGGGTCTCGGTCACGGGCGGCATTCTGCCGTACGCGGGTGGCGGCGGCACAGCCCCCGGTGGTGGAAAATTCTTCTTGCACGACAAGGCCCTCCGGTGCGGCTGCGCCGGAGGGCCTTGGGACGCGCGGGTGTTATGCGCCGACTTCTTCGAGCACCTCGTCGGAGACATCGAAGTTGGCGTAGACGTTCTGGACGTCGTCGCAGTCCTCGAGCGCGTCGATCAGCCGGAAGACCTTCTTGGCGCCCTCGGCGTCGAGCGGGACGCTCACCGACGGCAGGAACGTCGGGTCGGCCGACTCGTAGTCGTAGCCGGCGTCCTGCAGCGCCTTGCGGACGTTGACCAGGTCGGTGGCCTCGGAGACGATCTCGAAGTTGTCGCCGAGGTCGTTGACCTCCTCGGCGCCCGCGTCGAGGACGGCCATCAGGACGTCGTCCTCGGACAGGTCGTTCTTGGGCATGATCACCACGCCCTTGCGGTTGAACAGGTACGACACCGAGCCCGGGTCGGCCAGCGAGCCGCCGTTGCGGGTCAGCGCGGTGCGGACCTCGCCGGCCGCGCGGTTGCGGTTGTCGGTCAGGCACTCGATCAGCACGGCGACGCCGTTGGGGCCGTAGCCCTCGTAGTTGATCGTCTGCCAGTCCGCGCCGCCCGCTTCCTCACCGGCGCCGCGCTTGCGGGCGCGCTCGATGTTGTCCTGCGGGACCGAGTTCTTCTTCGCCTTCTGGATGGCGTCGTAGAGGGTGGGGTTGCCCTCGGGGTCGCCCCCGCCGGTCCGCGCGGCGACCTCGATGTTCTTGATGAGTCTCGCGAACAGCTTGCCACGCTTGGCGTCGAGGGCGGCCTTCTTGTGCTTCGTGGTGGCCCACTTGGAGTGGCCGCTCATCTCTCCTCCGTCTCGCTCGTCGTCGCCGCGTCCCGCACCATCTGCACGAACAGGCGATGGACCCGATCGTCCCCGGTCAGCTCCGGGTGGAAGGCCGTGGCGAGCACCGGCCCCTGCCGGACCGCGACGATCCTAGCGCCGGTCGTTTCGGTCGCGGGCACCGTGGCCAGGACCTCGACCCCGTCGCCGGCTTTTTCCACCCAGGGGGCGCGGATGAAGACCGCGTGCAGGGGGCCGCCCGGGAGGGCGTCGAAGGCCAGGTCCTCCTCGAAGGAGTCGACCTGGCGGCCGAAGGCGTTGCGCCGGACGATGACGTCGAGCGCGCCGAGCTGGTGCTGGTCGGGGCGGCCGTCCAGGGCCTGCTTCGCGAGCAGGATCATGCCCGCGCACGAGCCGAAGGCGGGCATTCCGGCGGCGAGCCGCTCCCGGAGCGGGCCGAGCAGCTCGAAGGTCTCGAGCAGGCGCGACATGGTGGTGGACTCCCCGCCGGGCAGGACGAGCCCGTCGACGGCCGCGAGCTCGGACGCCCGCCGGACGGTGACGGCACGCCCGCCGGCGCGCCCGACCATGGCGGCGTGCTCCCGGACGTCCCCCTGGAGCGCGAGCACGCCGATCTGCGGTACCGCGGACACCTGACCTCCTGAAACGCTTCGTGATTACTGTATTCCGCCGTGGCCTCGCCGGGTGGGTGAGGGCCCCTCGGTGGGTTTCGTTCCGCGGGCGGCCGCCCCGGCGTGCTACCTCGCGGCGGGTCCAGTCGCGGGTTTGACGAGAGGCCCACTCACCCCGCCACGAGATGCCCAGCCGCACGATCGCCAGCCGCGCCCGCACGAACGGCACTCTCGCGCCCACACGAGTGGCACCCTCGCACCCGCACGAACGGCCCCCTCACGCGCGTACGAGTGGCACTCTCACACCCGCACGAGCGGCTCACTCGCGCCGACACCTGCGGGACTCCCGCACCCGCACGAGCCGCCCAGTCACGCCCACACGAGCGGCCCAGCCACCCCCACACGAGCTGCACTCCCACACCCAGACGACCCGCACTCGCGCGCGCCCGCACGAGAAGCACCACTCGCGCCCGGGCGAAAAGCACACTCGTGCCTGCACGACTGGCACAGTCGCCGCCGCACGAGATGCCCAGTGGCTCGCCGCCGAGCGAAAGGACCAGTCACGAGCCCACGACAGACCTTTGAGCTTGCCCCCGTTCGCCGGACACTTCGGGTGTGGGGTCAGTGATCTTGGTCTGACTCCGTGTGCAGGGCTTCAAACGTGACGGGGCTGTGCATTCCGATTTTGGAATGTCTCCGTTTCGGATTA
>NZ_PQHW01000066.1 GCF_003385215.1 Amycolatopsis thermalba
TCCCGGTCCCGAGCCCATCCCGCCCGGGCCGGGTCCCGAACCGGTGCCGCCGCCCCCGCCCGAACCGCCGGTACCGCCGACGCCACCGGAGCCACCGATGCCGCCGCCGGATCCACCGCTGTCGATATCCTGACCGCGTGACGGTGACCGGCTGGCGACGAGTGGTGCTGCTGTGCCTGCTCGCGTTCGGCCTGGTCGGCATGCACCACGTCGCCGGGATCGAGCACCCGCACAGCCCGGCGGTGACCGTGGTCGCCCACGCCGGGCAGCCCCACGGCGACCACGGCGTGACGCACGACGCGTTCCACCTGTGCCTGGCTGTGCTGCTGGCCGGGGTCCTGCTCGGCCTGTGGATGCTGCTGCGTGCCGCGCCGGCCCCGCCGCTGGTGCGCCGTCCCGCCGGTCGTCCCCGCTCGCGGGCGCCGGACCGGCCGTCCGGTCGCGCGGTGCTCGCCGGCCTCTGTGTGCTGCGGCTGTGATCGGCGCTCGCCCGCCGAATTCGCAGTAGCAAACACACGAGAGGTTCCTCTTCCCATGCGCAAGATCATGGGCGGCCTGCTGCTGGCCGCCACCCTGCTCACCGGTTGCGGCGCCGAGCCGCACGAATCGCACGGCGCGGCCACCGAACAGGCCGGTCACAACCAGGCCGACGTGGAGTTCGCCCGGATGATGATCCCGCACCACGAGGGTGCGCTCGAGATGGCGAAGCTGGCGCCGGGGCGCAGCACCGACCAGCGCGTGCTCGACCTCGCCGCCCGCATCGAGCGGGCGCAGGACCCGGAGATCCGGCAGATGCGCGACTGGCTCACCCGGTGGGGCGCGGCTGCCGCACCGATGGACCACTCGATGCCGGGCGCGATGAGCCACGACGACATGGCGATGCTCGAGCACGCCACCGGCGCCGAGTTCGACCAGCGGTTCCTGCGGATGATGATCGAGCACCACGAGGGCGCGGTCGAAATGGCGCGGACCGAGCTGGCGCAGGGCACCAACGCCGACGCGAAGGCGCTGGCCCAGCGGATCATCGACACGCAGCAGGCCGAGATCACCGAGATGCGGGCGATGCTGCCCTAGCTCGCGGCGGCGGGGCGGGCCCGGCGCCCGCCCCGCCCGTCACGGCCGGATGGCGCCGATCCGCAGGCACACGCCCGTCGTCAGGCTCAGGATGCCGACGAACAGCAGGAACACGTGGGCGGCGACCGCGCCCAGCCCGATGAGCACCCCGCCGAGCACCATCAGCGTGACGCACAGGAGCCGGCGGGACAGGCCCAGGTGGTGGAAGCGGCCTTCACGCAGTGCTCTGGTCAGCTCGGGATCGCTGACCTCGAACCACTGCTCGATCGCCCTGAGCTGCTGCTGCTCGTTCCGGCTCAACATGCTGCCGCCCCTGGGTCGCCGTTGACTGGTCTGCTCCGGCGGATACCCGCATCAGCGCAGGTCAATCCGGGTTGACCCACCCGTGCTACGGCCGCCGCACCACCCGGTGAACCGACGAGCCGGCACCGGTTGTCCGCCTTGACCAGTGGCGTGGTCGCGCGCGAGCCCGGCCGCCAGTCCGGAAAGATCCACAGTGGACCGGTGTGAGCCGGTGGTGGTCCCGCGGTCGATCAGCCGCAGCGGCGGCTTGGACTCGACGCCGGTCGCCTGCCCGTCACGCCACCGACGGAGCGAGCACGGGTTCGACGACCTGCCGGCGTGCCCGCTGCAGCGCGAGCGTCGCCACACCGGTGGCCGCGAGGGTGACCACGCCCGCGACCAGCAGTGCCTCGCTCGCGCCGAACCGCTCACACATCCAGCCGAGCAGCGGGGCACCGGTGGCGCCCGCGGCCGCGGCGACCGCGCCGTCGATCGAGAGCACGCGGCCGCGCATGTCCTCGGCCGAGTCGAGCTGCAGGCGGGTGCTCTTGGCGGTGTCGATCAGGACCGCGCCGGCCGCGATGGGCAGGATCACGGCGCCGAACCCGAGCATCCCGGGCAGGAAGCCGCTGACGGTCTGCAGGACGCTCGTCACCGCGGCGGCGCCGAGCAGGAGCGGGAGGGTGAGCTCCCGCACGCGAGCCGCGATCACGCCACCGATCACCGTGCCGACGGCGAACACGGACGACAGCAGACCGTAGCCGGCGGCACCCGAGTTCAGCGGTCCCTGCGCCATGGCGGCCATGGTGACCTGGTAGTTCCGGCCCAGGCCGGACAGCACGAAACCGAGCGTGAACAGGACGATCAGCACGTGGCTGCGGCGCACGTAGGCCAGGCCCGCGCGCTCCGCGGCGAGTTCGGCCGTGGCGACGGCGAGCGGGTGCAGCTCGGCCGTGCGGATCACGAGGACCGTGACGATCACGGCGATGAAACTGGCCGCGTTGAGCGCGAAGAGGAGCGCGTCGCCGACCGCGGCGGCGAGCACGCCGGCCAGGCTCATGCCGAGGACGCGTCCGGCGGAGTTGATGATGGAGCCGAGCGCGAGGGCGTTGCCCAGGTCGTGGCGGGGGACGACCTGCCCGGCGAAGCGGCCCAGCGCGGGGGATTCGAACGCGCCGACCATCCCGGCGACGGCGGTGAGGCCGTAGATGCCGGCCAGCGGCATGTCCTGCCACACCAGGACGGCCAGCAGCAGCGCGATCACCAGATGGGTGGTCTGGCCGGCGAGGATGATGCGCCGGGGCGGGAACCGGTCGGCGATCGCGCCCGCCCAGGGGCCGACGAGGAGCGCCGGGAGGGTCGAGAGCAGGACCGACAGACCGACCGAGGTGGCCGAGCCGGTGCGGGCCATCACGACCCAGTTGAGGCCGAGCACCTGCATCCAGGTACCGGTCACCGACACGAAGTCGGCGGTCGCCCACAGGCGGTAGTTGTGGTTTCCGAGCGCGCGGATCATCGGCGGCAGTTGTCGCCGCAAGGTCTTTCCTTCCGAAGTGCCGGGGCGGTCCCGAACGGGTCCCGGCGGTGGGACGTGCGTCAGGCCCGGGCAGGTCGGCGCCCGGGCCTGGATTTCCCGGGCAGGCGCCCAGGAGCGCGCTCCACGCTACCGGCGGGTTCGCCGGCTGTCCTTGTGTCGATGGCGACAGTGGGCGCTGCTAACACTTCGCCACTGTGGCGAGGGCCGCAGTCAGCCCAGCCGCTCCAGGGCGAACGCGGTCAGGAACCCGGCCGCCGTGATCAGGCCGGTCACCAGCTGGGCCTCCTCGAACGCCTCCGGCACCATGGTGTCCGCGATCATCGCGAGGATCGCGCCCGCCGCCACCGCCGTGATCACCGCGATCGTCTCCGGCGCGGCTCCGCCGAGCACGAGGTTCCCCAGCAACGCGGCGACCCCGCTGGCCAGGGCGATCCCGCCCCACACCCCGAACACGTACCGCGCGCCGCGGCCCGCCTGCTTCATCCCGGCGGCGCTCGACAGCCCCTCCGGCACGTTCGAGATGAACACCGCCGCCAGCACCGACACCCCGATCCCGCCGCCGCCGAGCAGCGACAACCCCAGCACGACCGACTCCGGCACCCCGTCCAGCAGCGCGCCGATCGCGATCGCGCTGCCGCTGCCCTGCACGTCGGACTCCGACGGCTGCCGGTCGTGCGACCGCTTCCGGTGCCGCGCGCCGCGCCGCGCCAGCCCGGCGTTCGCCAGCACGTACGCCACGGCGCCGCCGAGGAACCCGATCGCCGTCGGCAGCAGGCCGCCGGTGCGTTCGGCCTCGTCCATCAGGTCGAACGCGAGCGCCGAGATCAGCACCCCGGCCCCGAAGGCCATGATCCAGGCGACCACGCGCGACGGCACGCGCACGAACCACGCCACCGCCGCGCCGATCACCAGCGCCGCACCGCCGACCAGGCCCCACACCCCGGCCTCGAGCCACTCCGGCATCCGCATCCCCTCCGCACACTCGTCCGGCACGGTCATCGTCCCGTGCCCGGTCGCGTCGTGCTCGGTTCCGCCACTCGGCCGAGGCTGAGAAAGCGCTTACTTCGCCGTGCGCCAGATCGTCCTATCCGGACCGGTCAGGGCTCGTCCGTGCGCCGTTCCCGCAGCGCGTCGAGCTGTTTGCGCACGTCTTCGACGTCCCAGCGGTACTGGCCGCCGGGGGTGATGAGCGCCGGCCGGATCCAGCCGCGTTCGGCGTAACGGCTGATCGACCGCCGAGACAGGCCCAGCTCGGCCGCGAGTTCACCCGAGCCCACCGTGCGTCGGCGTGCAGTCATGATCGTCACCGTATTGGGTGACATGCGGGGTGCGCGCGGCCCATGGCCCTCTTGACCCGCATAGCCCCGTTGTCCTTGTTGACCCAGTTGGGTTATTGAGGTCCTCGCGGGGAAGCGAAACCATCGGTTCGAGCCCGCCCGCCGACTCCCATGTCCCGGGCAGGTCCCGGGCGGGCTCCCATATCCTCGCGGGTGTGCGCTTCCCGGCCTCGTAACAGGCGTTTCGGCTCGTCCGACTGCACGACATGGTGAGCCGCCGCGTCTTCCGGCGCCTGCGGTGTCCCGGGTGTGGCCGGACGCGCCGGGAAATGCGCGTGTTCGGCACACCGCGGCACGACGAGTCCGGGAACGTCAAGCCGCGCCGGCAGGTGCGCCGCGAACTCGACGCGCAAGCGGACGCCTGGCGCCCAGAGCCCCGCTGCGACCGGTGCCGCTAGTTTTGGAGCAGCCGCTCCGTTACGGTTCCGGTCGTGCCCCGGCCCCGCGTGCACGACCTCGACCGGCTGCTCGACACCGCCGAGCACCTGGCCGCCGAGGACGGCGCGGTGTCCGTCCGCAGCCTCGCGGCGGCCGCCGGGGTGTCGAACGGCGCGATCTACCACGCGTTCGGCTCGATCAACGCGCTGCTCGGCCGGGTGTGGCTGCGCGCGGACCGGGACCACCATGATCGCCGTGACCATCGCACCTGCATCCTTCCCGCGCGCACTTGACCGGCTGGTAACGGTTAGAACCCGACTCGTCCGATAGCCCTCCTGACAACCGACAGGAGTGAGCAATCCCCGAAGCGGCTGGTGTGGCCTTGGGTATTCCTCGCCGTCGTCATCACGGCCTCGGCGCTGGCGGTCGTCATCACGCTCATGGTCACCTCCGGCGAAGAGGACCGCGGCCCGACGACATTCACAGTCACAGGGACCTTCACTCTGAAGGACGGAGTCACCGGCTATGCGCCCGACGGAGGCGACACGGTTTACACCAGTTCCGGTTCCGTCGCAGCGATCGGGCAGCTCGGACCAGGACGGCACGGGCCGAGCGTGTCCTGCCAGTTCGACATCGTCATACCGAATGTCCCAACCGGCCAGGGCCCGTACCAGATCGAGGTCAGCCATCGGGGCAAGATCGGCTTCAGCGAGCAAGAGGCCAACAGGGTCGCGATCTCACTCGGGAATTGATTACTCGGCTTCCCACTCGTAGACGAGGCGGTATCGGTCCGCAGCCATGATGATGTCGTTCATCTCCAGGGCGACGCCGTCGGTGCGGAAGGCCAGGCGGGTCACGGTGAGCACCGGCGTGCCAGGTGGCAGCTCGAGCTGGGTGCGCTCCTCGTCCGTCGGCATTCGCGCGCCGACGTCTTCCATGAATTGGCTGATGACGTGGCCGGCCTCTTCGAGCCGGGCGTAGGCGCCGCCCTTGCCGGTGTCGACCTCTTCGAGCACGGTCCCGCGCGTGAACTCCCGCGGCAACCGGCTCACCGCAAGCTGCACGATCAAGCCGTTCGCGCGCATGACGCGGTCTCGCACGGTGACCTCGTCGCCCTCTGCGATGCCGAGCAGTTCCGCAGCGCGGGCATCCGCGGGCTCGAACCGGATCCGCACACTGGTACTCGGCGTGAAGCCCTGGCGCGCGGCGTCGGCTAGGAAGGCGCCTTCGTTCCGGGCGCGCGCGGCTCGGGACAGGCGAGACCGGGCGAGTCGAGTGACGCTGGCCGGCGGGCGGACGAACACCCCAACACCATGCTTGATCGTCACCAAGCCGTCGGCGGCGAGCAGCCGCATGGCCTCGCGCACTGTCCGGCGGGAGACGTCGTACTGCTCGACGAGCTGGGTCTCACTGGGCAGCTTCGAGCCAGGTTCGTACTCGCCGCCGCCGATCTTCTCCCGCAGCGCGTGTGCGATCTGCCGGTAGACGGCTACTCCGTTGGACGGATCGACCATCGCTGAATTCTCCCAGTTGTCTGCTCGTGCTGACCACTGCCTACCTCTGTGTCACCCTCGACACGTGTACTCATCTCTACAAGTACACGAGTCTACGAGTCGTCGGAGGGGGCCTCGTGGTCCCGTCGCAGCTTGGCGATCTGCGCACGCACGTCCTGCAGGTCCCACCGGTAGTGCCCGCCCAGCGTCGTTTCCGTCGGTTTCAGCAGGCCGAGCTTGACGTACCGCGTCAGCGTCCGCGCAGAGATCCCCAGGACCTCGGCCACCTCCGGAGTCCGCAACAGCCGACGCTTGATCATCACCCGGCCACTGTCCCGCTTGACTCGATTGGCTGGACGTTTGGCGCAAGACGGTAGCGACCGTGCTCGACGATGCGGGTCTGACGACCACTCAGATCGCCGACCAGCTCGGCAACACGCCGCGGGTGGTGGAGAAGCACTACCGGGCCAAGCGGGTCAGCAACGAACATGCCGTGGCTGCCTTGGAGTCGATGTTCGGCACCGATGATGAGGAGGAATGAAAGTGTGCAGTTTTCGTGCAGTCCGGGTTCCTGGGGTCCGAAATGAAAAATCCCCCAGGCCGTTGACTGGGGGAAGAGTGGGGCGCCTGGGGCTCGAACCCAGAACCTACGGATTAAAAGTCCGCAGCTCTACCAATTGAGCTAACGCCCCGTGAGGTCAGCTTAGCGACCATCGCCCGCCAGTCCGGTCCGGGGTGGTGCCCGTGTCGCCGGCGTAGGGCGCTTCTAGTGTGGCCGGACGCCCGGGAAGAAGGAGCACCGAGTGAAGCTGCTGACCGCTGTCGTGCGGCCGTTCGTTCTCGATGGTGTTCGGCAGGCTCTCGAGCAGCTCGCGGTTCTCGGCATGACCGTGACCGAGGTGCAGGGCTACGGCCGCCAGAAGGGGCACCGCGAGGTCTACCGCGGCGCCGAGTACCAGGTCGACTTCGTGCAGAAGCTCCGCGTCGAGGTGTTGCTCGACGACGAGCTCGTGGAACGGGCACTCGACGCGGTCGTCCAGGCGTGCCGGACCGGGCGGATCGGTGACGGCAAGGTGTGGGTGACCCCCGTCGACACCGTCGTGCGCGTTCGCACCGGCGAGCGCGGGCCGGACGCCATCTAGCGGCGCGCGGTCCGCCGCAGCCAGAGCAGGCCGATCACCGGCAGCACCAGCGGGATGAACAGGTACCCCTCGCCGTAACCCGACCACACCGTGGCATCCGGGAAGGCCTCCTGGTCGAACACGCTGAGCGTCCCGACCACCAGGACCCCGAGCAGCTCGATCCCGATCGCCGCCACCGCCAGGCGGAACGACAGCTCCCCGCGGCGCGCCAGTGCGACCGTCGCCACGATGTAGATCACCGCGGCCAGCGCGGACAGCGTGTAGGCCAGCGGCGCCTCGTGCCACTTCGTCGAGATCTGCACCGCCGCGCGCGACGTCGCGGCCAGCGCGAAGATCCCGTACACCGCCACCAGGATCCGGCCCGGCCCCGTCGCCACCGTCCGCCGCTCCGAACGCTCAGCCATGCCCGGCACTCCAAATCTGGTGGATCCGCTCGACCATCACCGGGATCGCCAGGCACGCGACACCCAGGATGACCGTGCTCGACCGGCTCCGCTCGGCCAGCGCCCACGCCGCCCCGGCCGGCAGGATCACCAGCGAACCGACGAGGTAGGCCAGGTAGGTCACCATGCTCCCGGGCCGGTCACCACCGATCAACAGCACGATCCCGACCACCAGCTGCGCGATGATCAGGACCTCGACCACCCCGAGCGCCACCAGCAGCGCGCGCCCCGGCTCCCGGCCCCGCGCGGCGGAGACGAAGGCCCACACGGCGACCAGCGCGGCGCTCACCGCGACGGCCACGCCGAACCCAGTGATCACCGATCCTCACCCACCGTCGAACACCACTTCCGACCGCAGCTTAGCCGCGTGGCGCGCACCACCGGCCGCCAGGAGCAGCGGCGACGGAAAATAACCGACCGGTTCCGCGGCCACCCGGATGGCCGTACCGCGCCCGATCCGCCGATGACGCGATGACCTGTGCAGAGGGGCCCGGACCCGGACATCGTGTGGCGAACGGGTGGTGGAAAGCCCACGGGCCTCACTGTCGGTGAACCCGAAACCCCCGCCACGCCGCCGGTTCGGCGGTGCGACGTGCCGCCGCCCGCGAGCACCATGAACGAGGGGCAGTGCTACCGAACCGAGGGGGATCGGGTGATCTTCCAGTTGAACTGGCGTGGAAACCCGGAGCGGATACTGACGACGATCTTCGCGCAGGCGACCGACCGGATGCCGGGCCTGCGGCCACCGGGCCGCTGCCGGCTGCGCGCCTGCCCGTGTCAGGCCAGCGCCTCCAGCGACTCCCGCAGCTTCCCCTCGACCGGCACGGGCCGCCGCGTCTCGCGGTCGACGAACACGTGCACGAAATGACCCTCGGCGACCGGTTCGCCCCGATCCTCGCGGAAGATCCCGATCTCGTACCGCACGCTGCTGCGCCCGAGGTGCGCGACCCGCAGGCCGATCGACAGCACCTCGGGGAACGCCACCGACGCGTGGTAGTTGCAGTGCGATTCCACGCACAGCCCGATCACGCCGCCGTCGTGGATGTCCAGCCCGCCGCGCTCGATGAGGTAGGTGTTGATGACCGTGTCCATCAGGGCGTAGTGGACGACGTTGTTGACGTGCCCGTACACGTCGTTGTCCTTCCAGCGGGTGGGCACCTGCTGCCAATGCGGGTACGAGGTCACGGGCGGCAGCTTAAGGCCTCTACTCTGGGGTGATCGTTCACTCGTAGGGAATCTCAAGATCACTTGACCGGAGTAGCGCCGCGCTGGGAACCTCTTCCCATCGGGTACCAAGAGGGATGGACCGTTGCCGAGATCACGGTCCGCGTGCTGGTCGACGCCGGGGTCCGGCGTGCCTACACCGTGGCCGGGAACTCGTTCCTCGAACTCCTCGACGCCCTCCGGTTCGAACCGCTGATGGCGTTGGTCACAGCGCGCCAGCACGCGGGCGCGGCGTTCATGGCCGAGGCCGAGGGCAAGCTGCGCGAGGTCCCGGCGCTGCTGCTCGGCGGCCCCGGTCCGGGTATCGCGGACTTCCTGGTCGCCGTCCGCTCGGCCCACCAGGACGGCTCGCCGATGGTCGTGCTGGTCGAGGAGCGCGCGAGCGTCCAGCTGGGCGGCCCCGGCATCCAGGACGACGTCGCCCAGCTGGACCCGCTGACGCTGTTCGGCCCGTTCGCGAAGTGGACCGGCCGCGCCGAGACGGCCGCCCAGGTGCCGGTGCTCGCCGCGCGGGCGGCCCGCGCCGCCCGGGACGGGCGCCGGGGGCCGGCGATCCTGGCGGTGCCGGCCGACTTCTGGGTCGCGCCCTTCGACGGCGTCATCCCGGAGCCCGAGCCGCGCCTGGACGACACCGGCGCGGTGCTGCGGTCCGCGCACGAGGTCGCCGCCCTGCTGGCCGACTCGCGCTACCCGGTGGTGATCGCCGGCGGCATCGGGCGCACCGCGCGCAAGGACCTGATCGCCGCCGCCGAGCAGCTCGGCCTGTCCGTCTACACCGCGTTCCGCCGTCAGGACAGCTTCCCGGAGAACCACGCGCGCTACGCCGGTCACCTGGGCGTCGGCATCCCGCCCGGGCAGCTCGACGCGCTGGAGCGGGCGGACGTGGTGCTCGCCATCGGCACCCGGCTGGACGAGGTGACCACGCAGAACAACCGGTACCCGCTGTCCGCGCAGACACTGGTGGTGATCGGCCCCGGCCTGCCCGCCACCCACCGGCGCGGCCTGACGTTCCGGATCGACTGTGAGGCCGGTCCCTTCCTGCGGCAGCTGGTGGCGGTCGGCGTCGCCCGGTCGCGGCGCAGCTCGGCGGCCAACGCGGCCACCCACACCCACATGACCCCGCCGCGCACCAGCCCGGACAACCCGCTGGTCCACCCGGCCGACGTGGTCCGGGTGCTGCGCAAGGTCGCGCCCGAGGACACCGTGGTGACCGCGGACTCGGACTCCACCGCCCGGTTCGTGCACCGGTACTGGTGCTTCACCGAGCCGCACACCCAGGTGGAGCCGCCGGACGGGGTGCGCGGCTACGCCGTCCCGGCCGCGCTCGGCGCGAAGCTGGCCGCCCCGAAGCGCACGGTCGTGGCCGTGATCTCGGACGCCGCGGCGATGATGACCGGGCAGGAGCTGGAGACCGCGGTGCGCTACCGCGCGCCGATCCTCGTCGTGGTGTTCCAGAACGGCCTGTACGCCGACATCGCCATGCACCAGGCGGCCAAGCACGGTCGCTTGAACGGTGTGTCACTCACGGCGGTGGACTTCGCGGCGTGGGCCCGCTCGTTCGGCGCGGCCGGTTACACGATCGAATCGCCCGAGCAGCTGGAGCCCACCTTCACCCGGGCGCTGCAGCACCAGCGCCCGAGCGTCGTCGACGTGCGGACCGATCCGGACGTGATCGATCCGGACACCAGGCTGTCCGCGCTGTTCCAGCGGTCACGCAAGAGCTAGCGCTTCCGCCGGATCTGTGATCTACTGGTGGAGGTCTTCGAAGATTTTGTGTTCGTGTTCAGGCACGCTCGCAAGATTTGGCGGGCGTAGTGGTTCCCCACTCGGGGAGGCAAACCGATCCGTCATCGACCCGGTGCATCGAACCGGTGTGCCGTTTGTTTGCAGTATATGGAGATTTTTGCATGGCTCAGGGCACCGTGAAGTGGTTCAACTCCGAGAAGGGGTTCGGCTTCATCACTCCCGACGAGGGCGGCGGCGACGTCTTCGTCCACTACTCGGAGATCCAGGGTCGCGGCTTCCGCACCCTGGAGGAGAACCAGCGGGTTGAGTTCGAGATCGGCCAGGGCCAGAAGGGTCCGCAGGCCACCGGCGTCAACGTCCTCTGATTCGACTTCGAACGGCAGCCCCCGTCTCCTCGTGAGGCGGGGGCTGCCGTCGTTTTCCCACCTTCGACAACAGTGTTCACAATCCCGCCGACCTCGGTCCGGAAGATCGTGCCGTCCGGTACCTTCATGCGCGTGTGGTTCGAGGGCGAGGGGTGGAACCGATGACTGCTACCGCGACGCGGCCTGCCGTGCCCGGTGGCCCGGGCGGTGGAGTGCCGGAACCCGCCGCGTCCCCGAACGCCCCGCGCGGTGGCCTGGCCGGCCTGTTCGACCTGCCCGGCGCCGCGGTCCGCGGCATCGCGCGCTCGGCCCGCACCACACCGGGCCGGCTGACGGTGATCGCGGTCGGGCTCGTCGTGCTGGCGCTGGTCACCGGGGTGGTCGCGACGATCACCCTGCAGGACCGCAAGAACACGATCAACGACCTCATCGACCACCGCGAGCCGCTGGCCGCGGCTTCGCAGGAGGTGTACCGGTCGCTGTCGGACGCCGACGCGACCGCGGCGAGCGCGTTCCTCGCGATCGGCGTCGAACCGCCGTCGCTGCGCCAGCGCTACGACACCGCGATCGCGCGCGCCGGGGTCGCGCTGGCCAAGGCCGCGTCCGACTCGGCCGGCGTGCCGGAGGCCGCCGCGCAGGTCGAGATCCTGACCCGCCAGCTGCCCGTCTACACCGGCCTGGTCGAGACCGCCCGCGCCAACAAGCGGCAGGGCTTCCCGGTCGGCTCGTCCTACCTGCTCGAGGCCTCCAGCCTCATGCGCACCACGATCCTGCCCGCCGCCCAGGACCTGTACCGGATCGACACCGACCGGCTGGCCGAGGAGCAGGACGACGCGAGCGGCTTCCCGTGGGCCACCACGCTCCTGGTGCTCGCGCTGCTCGCGGCGCTGATCGCGACCCAGGTCTACCTGACCCGCAAGACCAACCGGGTGCTGAACATCGGGCTGGTCCTGGCGACCGGGGCCACCGTGCTCGCGCTGCTGTGGGGTGCGACGGCGGTCACCGTGCAGAGCGTGCTGGTCAGCAGCGGCGACTCCGAGGGCAGCCACCAGGTCGACGTGCTGGTCCGCGCCCGCATCGCGGCGCTGCAGGCCCGCGCGAACGAGATGCTGACCCTGGTCGCGCGCGGTGACGGCGGCACCTACGAACAGGAGTTCAACACGCTCGCCCCGCAGGTGACCGGCCTGCTGAACGAGGCGCGCGGGTTCGCCACCGGGGACATGGCCCGCGAGGTGCAGGGCGCGGCGGACAGCGCCGAGCGGTGGCTGAACACGCACCAGGAGATCCGCGCCAAGGACGTCGACGGCGCCTACTCCGACGCCGTGAAGCTCGCGGTCGACTCGTCGGTCCAGGGCGGCGCGGCGACGACCTTCGCCAACCTCGACGACGCGCTGGTCGCCGCGATCGGGCACGGCAGGCAGGCGTTCCTCGACGACACCCGGGGCGGCGACCGCGCGCTGACGCTGCTCGCGCCCGGCTTCGCGGTGCTCGCCGTGGTCGCCGCGGCGGGCGCCACCATGGGGATCAGGGACAGGCTGAGGGAGTACCGCTGATGGCTCGGGGGAAGGTGGCCGCGCTCGTGGCGGCCGTCGCGTTGCTGGCCGCCGGTTGCGGCAGCGCCGGGACGCCGGCCGACCCGGCGCCGGTGGGTGACGTGCAGGCGCCGATGCCGGCCGGGGTCGGCGGCGGCGATCCGGGGCGCGGCAACGGGGCGGACAACAACTGCGACACCCGCAGCCTCTCGCCGAGCGGGTCGATCCCGTCCGGGTCGACGATGGACAAGATCCGCGACCGCGGCCGCCTGATCGCCGGGGTGGACCAGACCAACTTCCTGTTCGGCTTCCTCAACCCCTCCAGCGGCAACCTGGAGGGCTTCGACATCGAGATCGTCAAGCAGATCGCCGCGTCGATCTTCGGCCGGTGGGAGGGCCACATCCAGTGGGTGGCCATCCCGTCGTCGGCGCGGGAGGACGTGCTGAAGGATCGCCAGGTCGACATCGTCGTGCGGACCTACAGCATCACCTGCACGCGGATGAAGGACGTGGCGTTCTCCGCGCCCTACTACCAGGCCGGGCAGGCGGTGCTGGCGGCGAAGAACTCGGGGATCCGCGGCCTGCCGGACCTCGGCGGCAAGCGGGTGTGCGCGGCGAAGAACTCGACTTCGCTGTCCACGATCAGCACCGCGCCGTCGCGCCCGATCCCGGTGTCGGTGAACAACTGGTCGGACTGCCTGGTGCTGATCCAGCAGGGCCAGGTCGACGCGATCTCCACCGATGACGTGATCCTCGCCGGCATGGCGCGGCAGGACCCCAACCTGGAGGTCGTCGGCGAGCCGTTCACGCGCGAGTACTACGGCGTCGGCATCCCGCTGGGGCAGGACGACATGGTCCGGTTCGTCAACGCCGTGCTGGAGAACGTCCGCAACGGCGGTGCCTGGCAGAACACGTACCGGTACTGGATCGAGCCGGCGCTCGGACCGGGTTCGCCGCCGTCCGTGTCCTACCGCTGAGGGGGTGTCCACAGTGTCCGAAGAGGAACGTCGTCCGCGTCACGCACGCCCGGACGACCGGCCGATCACCGGTTCGCTCGCCGACGAGCCCGGCACCGGCTGGAGCAGGCCGGCCGACGAGCTGAGCGGCTCCCGGCCGACGCCGATCGGCGAACCGGTGCCCTCGGCCGCCGAAACGCAGATCATCGAGCCGGTCCGCCCGCCCGCGGAACCCGTGCAACCGGACGACGTGCAGCTCACCAGCGTGCTCGCCTCGCCCGCCCCGATGACCGAGATGATCCGGCCACCCGCGCCGCGGCCCGAGCCGAGCGGTCCCGGTGTGCTGCCGGACCCGGGCACGGACAGCGTGCTCCCCGAGCGGTCCAGCGGTCACACCGGGTCGGGCAGCCAGCCCGGCACCGGGCCGGGCACCGGAACCGGCGCTTTCCCGGGTACTTCCCGGCGGACCGGGCGGCGGACGCGCCGCGGCCGTCTCGGCGCGGGCCTGGTCGAGGTCCCGCCGGTGCCCTACCGCGATCCGGCGTCGGCGGTGCTGAAAAACCCGGTGGTGTCGGAGGAGAAGCGGTACTGCGGCAACTGCTCCGCCAAGGTCGGCCGCGGCTCGGCCGGGCCGGAGGGCGTGTGCGAGAAGTGCGGCACCGCCTACTCGTTCCTGCCCACGCTGCAGCCGGGCGACCTGGTCGGCGGGCAGTACGAGGTGCTCGGCGCGATCGCCTACGGCGGTCTCGGCTGGATCTACCTCGCCAAGGACCGCAACGTCAACGATCGCTGGGTCGTCCTCAAAGGACTGATCGACACCGGGGATCCGACGGCGGTCGCGGCGGCGGTGAACGAGACCCGGTTCCTGGCCGAGGTCGAGCACCCGAACATCGTCAAGATCTACAACTTCGTGCAGCACCCGGACGCGCGCACCGGGCACGCCATCGGCTACATCGTGATGGAGTACATCGGCGGTCAGTCGTTGCGCCAGCTCGCGCTGGCCCACCAGCGCGCCGCCGGCCGTCCGGAGCCGCTGCCGATCGCGCAGGTCATCGCCTACGGCCTGGAGATCCTGCCCGCGCTGGGGTACCTGCACAGCCAGGGGCTGCTGTACTGCGACCTCAAGCCGGACAACGTGATCCAGACCCACGAGCAGCTCAAGCTGATCGACATGGGCGCGGTGCGGCGGATCGACGACTACACCAGCCCGCTGTTCTTCACCACCGGCTACAGCGCGCCGGAACTGACCACGCACGGCGCGTCGATCGCGTCGGACCTCTACACCGTGGGCCGCACGCTGGCCGTGCTGAGCTTCGAGTTCAACGGCTACACCACGAAGTACAAGGCCGGGCTGCCCACGCCGGACGAGATCCCGCTGTTCAAGCTGTTCGGCTCGTACTACCGGTTCCTCAAGCGCGCCACGCACCCCGATCCGGACCGCCGGTTCCTCTCCGCCGAGGAGATGGCCGACCAGCTCGCCGGGGTGCTGCGCGAGATCATCTCGATGGGCACCGGGAAACCGCGTCCCGCGGTGTCCACTGTGTTCGGTCCGGAGACCAACGCCTTCGGGGTGGACCTGGTGGTGCCCGAGGCCGGCTGGACGGTGCCGCTGCCGGACGCCGTCGAGGTGGTGTCCGGCCTGCCGATCCCGCAGGTCGACACCGACGACCCGGCGGCCGGTGTGCTGGCGACGACGACGGCCGTGGACCCGCGGTCGGCGATCGACGCGCTGGCCGGCGCGCCGCCGGACTCGATCGAGGTGCGGCTGCGGATCGTCCGCGCGCGCATCGAGCTGGGCGAGCTGGCCGAGGCGAGCCGTCAGCTGCAGGCCGCGCAGTACCTGGCGATCCGGGCCGGGTACCCGCACGACTGGCGGATCGACTGGCACCGCGGGCTCATCGAGCTGGCCGGCGGGCGGCCGCGCGTGGCGAACGTCGCGTTCGAGACCGTGTACGACGACCTGCCCGGTGAGATCGCGCCGAAGCTCGCGCTCGCGGTGAGCGCGGAGGGTATCGGTGACTACTTCACCGCGGCCCGGTTGTACGAGCAGGTGTGGCGCACCGACCGGACGTACGTGAGCGCGGCGTTCGGGCTGGCGCGCGTGTACCTGGCGCAGGGTGCGCGGGCGGGTGCGATCGAGGTGCTGGAGTCGGTGCCGTCGGCGTCGACGCACTACGTCGCGGCGCAGGTGGCGGCCATTAAGATCAAGACGCGGGCGAGCGGGCCGAACACGTCGGTGAGCGAGGCGGACCTGGTGGACGCGGGCGCGAAGCTGGAGCACCTGCGCCTGGACGCGGAACGGCGGACGCGGATCTCGGCGGAGGTGCTGGAGGCGGCGTTCACCTACGTGCAGGGCGCGCCACCCGGCTACCGCACGGCGGCGAAGGTGCTGGGCTGCGAACTGTCCGAACGCGACGTCCGCTTCGGACTGGAACGCTGCTACCGCACACTGGCGCGGCTGGCACACACGCCGGGCGAGCGCATCGAGCTGGTCGACCGCGCGAACTCGGTGCGCCCCCGCACGCTCACCTGACACAGGCGGCACGCGCCGGCGGACCCGCCGCCTCGCGCGACGGGTTTGCTGCTCGTCGCGCCGTGTTCGCCCCTTCGCGCGCCGCGCCGGGGAGTGTCAGGGGTTGATGTCCCAGTCCTCCGCGCGGCGGGTCGGCTGCTGCGTGAACTTCTTCAGCGCCTCGGGATCGCCGTGTGTGGTGAAGTGCTCGAGTCCGACCTGGACGAACAGTCCGCGCGCCCGCACCGCGACCGGGCCGTCCGCCGAGTCGAGGTGTCCGTCCGCGCTCGCGTAGATCTTGCGGCCCGCCACACCGTCCACACGCGCGGCGATGAACAGCGTGGTGCCGACCGGAACCGGGCGCAGGAAGTCGGTTTCCAGCTTGCCGGTCACCGCGGGACGACGCAGCAGGTTGCCGACCGTCGAGCCGAGTGCCTCGTCGAAGGCGCACGCCAGCAGCCCGCCGTGGGCGAGCCCGGGCGCGCCCTGGTGCGCGCGCGTCACCGGGAACCGCGAGTACACGATGCCGGCATCGCCGACCGTGGAGTGCATGTGCAGTCCGTTGTCGACCTCACCACACCCGAAGCACTCCGCGTAGTGCATCTCGAGTTTCGTGCCCGGCCCGGGGGCCTTGGGGTGGATCTCCGGCTGTTCGGTCTGGACCGGAGGCCAGGGAGTCGCAGGTCGGCGCTTGTCGCTCACATCGGACACGGTAACCGGTTCTACCGGGAAAACGCCCGGCCACCCCGGGTTCGGAGAGACAAAAACCACGACAGGAGAGAAAATCACTACCCGATGGCACTAAGGTCGCAACCTTGACCGCGCTGGTACGAAACGGTTTGAGGAGGTCGGGGCGAAAGATGGCGAACACAGCGCAGGCACCCGAGGTCGACGAGAAGACGGTCAGACGAGCCGTCATCGCTTCGGCGATGGGTAACGCCACAGAGTGGTACGACTACGGGGTGTTCACCTCGGGTGCGATTGCCGCCAGCATCGGCACCGTGTTCTTTCCCGGCGAGGGGAACGCGATTCTGAAATCGCTGGCGCTGGTGGCGATCGGGTTCGTGGTTAGGCCGTTCGGCGGAGCGTTCTTCGGCCCATTGGGCGACAAGATCGGGCGTCAGCGCGTGTTGGCGATCACGATTCTGCTGATGTCCGGCTGCACGTTCCTGGTCGGCTGCCTGCCGACGTACTCGGGCGAGTACGCGATCGGTATCGGCGCGCCGATCCTGATCCTGTTGCTCCGGTTGATCCAGGGGTTCTCGACCGGCGGTGAGTACGGCGGCGCGGCGACGTTCATCGCCGAGTACGCGCCGACCCGCAAGCGCGGGTTCTGGGGCAGCTTCCTGGAGATGGGCACGCTGGCCGGTTACGTGCTGGGCAACGTGGTCGTGCTGACGGTGACGCTGTCGTTCACCGCGGACCAGGTGGACAGCTGGGCGTGGCGCATCCCGTTCTGGGTGGCGCTTCCGCTCGGCGTCATCGGTCTGTACCTGCGGAACAAGCTCGAGGACACGCCGGAGTTCCGGCGTCTGGAGGCCGCGGGCGAGAAGGCGGAGAAGGCGCCGCTGAAGGAGACCCTGTCCCGCAACTGGCGCATGATCATGAACCTGATCGGGATCGTGCTGCTGCTCAACATCGCCGACTACATGTTGCTGACGACGATGCCGACGTACTTCACGGACACGTTGAAGATCAGCGACAACACGGCGACGGTGATCATCATCATCGTGGAGCTGATCCAGATCGCGTTGATCGCGCCGATCGGCGCGCTCTCCGACCGGGTCGGCCGAAAACCGATGCTGCTGACCGCGGCGATCGGGTTCCTCGTGCTGAGTTACCCGTCGATCAAGCTGATGCAGAGCGGGAGCACGGTGCTGCTGTTCCTCGGGTTCCTCATCGTGGCGCTGCTGCTGGTGCTGATGCTCGCGGTGATCGGGTCGACGTTCCCGGCGATGTTCCCGACCCGCGTGCGCTACGGCGCCTTCGCGATCGGCTACAACGTCTCGACGTCGATCTTCGGTGGTACCTGCGGTGTCGTCGTGACCGCGCTGATCCACGGCACCGGCAACCAGGACTGGCCGGCGTTCTACCTGATGATCGCCGCGGCGATCGCGCTGATCCCGATCATGCGGATCCCGGAGACGGCGCGGGTCCCGATGGACCACATCAACGAAGAGGGTGTGACCGCGCCGCCCGCGCCCAAGGCCGCGACGAACTGACGGTCGGCGGAAGGGTGAGGGCCGGGTCCCGGTTGGGGCCCGGCCCTCGCTCACTCGGTGACCTCGGCAGCGTCGCCCGCGGCACGAGGAGCGAAGTGACGCCGTGCGTACGTGGTCAGGGCCGATGCCACCGCAACCGCCAAGCCGGCTTCCACCAGCAGAGCAGCGAACACCATTGCTTCCTCCTCGTGAGTATTCGGGCGCGGTCGTTCACCGCGCCGTGTGACAGGGATGTGGCCGGGGATGATCCCCGTGTTACTCATCGCCACGGAGTTGGTGAGCATTTCACCGACAGACCCCCGTTGAGGGGTGATCTCGGCCACGGCAGAATGAACCGTGGCAGAACCGGAATCGTCCCGAGGAGGCGGCTGCGGGATGGGCGAGCAACGTCGGCCCGGAGCGGGTGAAGCGGCGCGGCTGCTGCTGGACGACATGACGCAGCAGATGGTCGCGGTACCACCGCTGCTCGACACCCCGGAACGCGACGAGGCCCCACTGGCGCCCGCGCCGCCCCCGGCCCTGGACGGCCACGCGCTCTAGCTGAGCGCGGTGCTCGACCCGGTGTTTTCCGGGGGGTGCGGGACCGGCCGATCCGGTTCGACGGTCCCGAGCGCGAGGATCAGACCACCCGCCGCGCGGCTGCCCGCGCCGCCACCGGCCCTAGGACGGCCACGCGCTAGCTGCGCTCGGTGCTCCACCCGGTGTTTTCCGGGGTGGGGTTCCGCAGATGCTGCTACTTCCTCGCGCGCCCTCGCCCCGTCACGCGGCCCGGGACGGGCCGATCCGGTTGGCCGGTCCCCGAGCGCACCGATCAGATCGCCCGCCACGCGGCTGCCCGCGTCGCCGGCGACCTGGAGTCGTCACCCCGGAAAACAGTGAAGGCCACCCCCGAACCGGGAGTGGCCTTCACGCCTTTCCAGATCAGCCGGCGAGGGCGGACAGCCTCGTCCAGTCCGCCCACGAGTAGGTCCAGTCCGAGTAGTCGCCGTCCTTCGCGGACAGAGTCTGCGTGCTGCCGGTGATCTCGACCGGGTCGCCGACCAGCGCGCCGTCGTAGTACTCCTTCGCCCGCGCCGGCGACAGGTTCAGGCAGCCGTGCGAGACGTTCTGCTTGCCCTGCGCCCACATCGACGACGCCAGGCCGTGGATGAACTCCCCGTTGTTGGAGATCCGCACCGCCCACGGCACGTTCACGTCGTAGTAGTCGTAGCGCGGGTTGCTCATCGAGTAGGTCGCGTGCTTGGACATCACGACGTGGACCCCGCTGTGCGTGACCCGGCCCGGGTCGGAGTCCAGCCCGTAGCTCACCGGGTAGTCGGCGATCTGCACGCCGTCGCGGATCACCTGCATCCGGTGGGTCCGGGTGTCGCCCTTGACGATCTGCGACCGGCCGATCGAGAACGCGGCCGTGACGTCCTGCTTGCCGTAGGTGCCTTCGCCGATCTTCAGGCCGTAGAGGTTCGCGGCGACCTTGACCTGCGTGTTCGGCTGCCAGTACTCCTTCGGCCGCCAGTGCACGCTGGTGTCGGACACCCAGGCCCACGAGCCCTCGGTCTTCGGCGTGGTCTCGACGGTCAGGGCACGCTCGACCGCGGCCTTGTCGGCGATTTTGGAGCTGAAGGTCAGCGCGATCGGCATCGCGATGCCGTAGACCTGGTTGTCGCCGACGTTCAGGCTGCCCGACAGCTGCTTGCGCGGGCTGACGGTGGTGAACGAGCCGGTGATGGTGGCCTGCTTGCCGTCCGCGCCCAGCGCGGTGCCCGACCACGTGTACTTCTTGCCGTAGCCGAGCGGTTCGGTGATCGTCCAGCTGCGCTTGTCGGCGCCCAGCCGGCCGGCGACCTGCTTGCCGTCCGGGTTGGTGAGCGTGACCGACTGCAGCTCACCGTCCGTCACCGTCACCTGCGCGGCGTCCGCGGGCGCCACGTCGGTGGCCCCGTCGGCCGGCTGCACGGCGAGCTTGGCCGGCCCCGCCGAGGTCTGCTGCGCCTCGGCGGACGCGGCCTGCCCGCCCCCGGTGGTGCCCGGCGAGCCGTCGCCGCTGCACGCGCTCACGGCCAGCAGCGCGGCCAGTCCGAGCCCGATCAGTGCCAGCGGCTTGCGCCGCTTGTGGAGTCCTGTCACCTTCTGAAGCCCCTTCTCCCCTGTCGCCAGACAGACGCGTGTGTGTAGGTGATCGTTGACGCTCAGGAGTGTGACTCCCGTCACTATCGAGGGATCCCGGTGTCGGAACGCCACGGTCGGGCGCTAGTTGATCAGCCTATCGAGTGGGTCCGATAGTGATCGGGTGACGGGCTCTAGGCCATTTCGGTGACTGAGTCAATGGGGTCCGAAAACGCGCTGATCCGGGTAGGCTGCGGCGCAGGCCGTTGTTTTGCGTGGTCGTGGCTACACACTCGCGGAACTTTCGACGCGAGCCTGGAGCCGCAGCGCTCGTCGCTCACCCGTCGAAACCGTCCGGGCGGCCCGGGTTATTGACGAGGAGCAACAGCGGTGGCGCAAGGCACTGTGAAGTGGTTCAACGCCGAGAAGGGCTTCGGCTTCATCGCCCAGGACAACGGCGAGGGCGATGTCTTCGTGCACTACTCGGAGATCGAGGGCCGCGGGTTCCGCACCCTCGAGGAGAACCAGCGCGTGGAGTTCGAGATCGGCCAGGGGCAGAAGGGGCCGCAGGCCCAGAAGGTGCGCGTCATCTGACGCTCACCGGTCCGCAACGTCCCGTCCCCGGCGGATTTTCCGCCGGGGACGGTTTTTTCTCCGTCGTCAGACCTGGCCGGCGCGCGGCCGGTCCCAGTTCTGGTCGAAGTGGTGCTGGTCGGTGTCGGCGACGCCGGTGTGGTCGGCGAACTGGCGGCGCTCCTGCGAGGCGGCCTGCGCCTCCCACGCGAGGCGCTCCAGGACCCACTCGCGGGCCAGGGCCTGCGGCGACGTGCCGCGCTCGGCGGCGATGTCCTTGAGCTGGGAGCTGGCGATCAGGTTCATGCGCAGCTGGTAGACCTGCGCTTCGCCGAAGCGCTTGCCGGTCCCGGTGCTTTCCGGACCGGTCTCCGGCGCGAGGGCGGCCAGGTAGCTGGTCAGCTCGTGGTCCTCGACGTCGCTCTGCGCTTCCTTGTCCGGCGAGTTCCGGTGCTTGCCCGGGTTGACCGGCTTCAGGTTGGTCCGGGTGTTGTTCCGGCGTCCGAGAGAGGGAAGAGGCACCCGGCCACGATAACGGTTCGGTCTCGAGACGGCCCTCATTGTGGTGCAGGACACACCGGTTCTTCCGGTTTCGCTGGGACATCCGGGGGGTGCGTGCACCCACATGTCGCAGTGACGAATGCGAGCCGGAAAGAGTCCCGGAAATGGAGGGGCCCCCGCGCCAGGGGGAGGAACGCGGGGGCCGGAGGGGATCTCCACAGGCGCTGACCGGGGGTGTGTCAGCAAGTCGATTGTTACACGACGCGGCCCGGTGACGCGAGTGCTGCGCGGGAAAAATTGCCCCGAACCGTCACCGCCTCGTCGTCTGCGGTTCATCTGCCGCGGCGCGGAATGGGGACGTTGCGTATTCGCAGGTTCACTCTGCGGGGGGCTGCGTCGCCGACGTTCCGCTCGCTAGCCTCGCGGCGAAGTTGTTGGCGCGACAGTCCTTTCGGGAGGAGCTATGAGCGGGTCTGTGGAAGTTCGGCAGTTCCTCCTTCGATACGAAGGCGGCGATCCGGCCGGTGTCCCCACGCAGCGTTCGGGGCAGGCCGACGCGCCCCGCGTGTCGGACGACCAGGTGCGACGGGCTCGGTTGGCCGTGGCCGCCGGCGCGATCGACGCGCAGGACTGCGCCCAGTTGCTGGACATGCTCGGGCTGGTGCCGGACGAGGAAGGCGTGAACCCGGTCCAGCGATGAATTCCCGCTCAGGGGTGCACCCCCTGGCAGCACCCCTGAGCGGCCCCAGACCCGGAAAGATACCGGCGTTGTCCGGTCCGGGGCAAACAATTTCCACCCAGTTGCTTCGCTGTCGGTGAAATTGCCGTCACGGCTTCCGCTGCGTGTATCATAACAGCGTTACGAATGGAGGCAGGCAGTGGAGATCGCGAAGGAGATCCGTCCCGCGGTGCAGAAGTGGGGCGGGGCGTTCATGACGTCGCCGGAGCTGGCCGAGGTGGAGCGCGAGGCCGGGCTCGGGCGGCGGGCGTTGTACTTCCGCGGCCGGTCCGCGGTGCTGGGTGATCCGTCACCGGCGGTGGTCGCCGAGCTGTTCGGGATCTTCCCGCGGTGGGTGGTGGACGCCGTCCTGCCGCGGGCGACCGAGCGGTTGGGCGCGGACGCGGCGGTCTCGGCGTACACGGAGGCGTTGTACCGGTGGTCGAAGGCGCACCTGCGCGAGTCGCCGCTGGCCGCGTTGCTGCCCCGCTTGGTGGAGGCCGCGGACGCGAGCGGCTTGGCGCTGTTCGCGGGGTGGCAGCAGGTCGAGTGGCCGTCGGATCCGGTCGCCCGGGTCGGCCACGGCCTGATGCTGCTGCGCGAGTACCGGGGCGGGCTGCACTTCGCGGCGCTGCGGGCGGTGGGGCTGACGGTGCCGGAGGCGGTGGTGGCCGACCCGGAGGGCGGACGCGCGCGCCTGCTGCGGACGGCGTGGTCCCCGGAGGCGGCCGACGAGCTGATCGCCCGCGCCCGTCGTCGCCCGGATCTGGAAGCGCGCTGGCGGCGAGCGGAGTCGCTGACCGATGAGCGGATGGCGGAGCTGCTGGAGGTGCTGCCGGAGCCGGAGCTCGGCGAGCTGGTGCGCTCGCTGGCCGCGGTCGGTCGCGAAGAGTGACCGGGCCAGCCGGGCCGGGTCCTCGCGTGTTTGCGCAGTTCAGGGGTGGTTTTCGGGGTTAAGGGATACCCGGTGGAAGGGCGGGTTCGGGGTGCCCTATGCTTGTAATCGCTCCCAGGGAGACCTGAGAGCGCGGTCGGTCGGTCACCCGAACCGGCCGGGCTCCCATCGTCTAGCGGCCTAGGACTCCGCCCTTTCAAGGCGGCAACGCGGGTTCGAATCCCGTTGGGAGTACGCATGACAAGTGCATATGGCCCTGTGGCGCAGTTGGTTAGCGCGTCGCCCTGTCACGGCGAAGGTCGCGGGTTCGAGTCCCGTCAGGGTCGCAATAGCGTCTGGCTTCAGCCGGCGTTTCCGGCCAGGTAGCTCAGTTGGTACGAGCGTCCGCCTGAAAAGCGGAAGGTCGCCGGTTCGACCCCGGCCCTGGCCACCGCTTCTAGCAGCACAAACGGCCCCCGCCGATCATGGTGGGGGCCGTTTGGCGTCGGAGCTAGTTGCAGTTGTGGTTGCAGTTGGCCCCGATCAGGGCGTCGTCAGGACGCCCAGAGGTAGCCGTTCAGCCGCTCCGCGATGTCGCTGCGGAGACCCGCGGTGATGTGCTGGTACCGCTTGGCCATGGCGGTGTTCGACCAGCCCATGAACTCCATCACAGCGCGTTCGGGAACGCCGAGGATGAGGAGCACGGTCGCCGCGGTGTGCCGCGCGTCGTGCAACCGGGCCTCTCGCACCCCGGCCTCCTCCAGGAGCGCCTTCCACTCGTCCAAGTCACGCCGCGGGTCCAACGGCTTGCCGTTCGGCTGCGCGAACATCCAGCCGCCCTCGTGCCACTCGGGCCCCGCGAGTTCACGCTCCTTCGCCTGCTGTTCCTCGTGCGCGATGAGCAGTTCGTAGAGGCGGTCTGGGAGCACGATCCCCCGCCTGCCGGCCCGTGATTTCACGTCGACTTCGACCAAGCCGCCACCGTGACGTTTCGGACACCAGCGGGCATGGCTGGTGCAGTCCGGCGGACAGGGCGGTGGGCACGGCTTGCGGTGGTGGCGCTTGCAGTCCTCCTTGCAGGGCTCCGTCTTGTGGTACTTCGCGCCGCACCGGTGCGGGTCGTCGCATCCGTGCTTCCAGGTCTGGCGTTGCAGCTGCTTCGCGATGCGGAGCGCCCGGCGCTTCTTGTCGAGCCGGGTCCACTTCAACCCGAGCGTCTCGCCCTGCCGGGTGCCGAGCGCCAGCGCGAGTACGAAGCGAACGCCATTCCGCCGGGCGAGTGCAGCCACGAGCAGTTGCCCGATCTCGTCAGCCTCGAAGGGCTCGATCTCCGGTTCCTCCAGCCGGGGGGCCTTTGCCAGCTCCACGGGGTTCCGCACGATCCGGCCGCGCCGGAACGCCTCGCCGAAGGCAGTTCGAGCAGTTCGATGGACCTGGTGCGCCGTTCCCGACTTGAGCCCCGAGGCGAGCATCTTGGCGTACAGCTTCTCGAAGTGCTCTGGCTCGATCTTGTCGATCCGGTGTGCGCCGAGGTTGGGGATCAGGTGACGGTAGACCGCGGTGCGGTAGGCGTTCGCGGCCTTGTGTCGCACGGAAGGCTCGGCGATGTTCTCGAACCAGTGGGTGAGCCACTTCTCCACGGTCCAGGCGCGCCCCGGCTTCTTCACCCTCCCGCTGTCGCGTTGCTTCTCCAGCTCGCGGACAGCCTCGATCGCTTCAGCTTCGGACTTCCGCTGGACGTGCCGCCGGTCGGGCTTCCCGTTGTCACGGACTCCCATCGTGACCCAGCCGTGCCACTTGCCGTCGCTGCCGAGGTAGATCGAGCTGGCTCCGTTCGGCCGGCGGGTGCCTTCGGGTCGTTTCTTGCGTGCCAAGTCGTGTCTCCCTTGGTGGTCAGGCAGCGGCGGGCTGCTCGGTGGTCAGTTGGTCGACGTAGGCCGTGAGTGCGGCGGCCGGGACTCGGCGGAGGTGTCCGATCCGGACGGTTGCGATGTGCCCGGCCTTGATGAGCGCGTACATAGTGGTGCGGCCGACGCTGAGGGCGCGGGCCGCGTCTTCGACGGTCAGCAGAACGCGAGCCTTCTCGACGGCGCGGGTGGGTTTCATCTGGGTGTCCATCTGGTGTGCTACTTCCTTCTGTGCAAGGTCGGCATGTCGGCTGTGTCGCGGCATAGCTGGCCTCCTCAGGCAAGAGTCATCACCCCCCTGTTTTCGCCACACAGAGTTACCGCCGCCGGGGCGTTGGGCGGGTACGGGGGCGGAATATGTGGGCGGAGTGGCGGAAGTGTGGGTTGAAACCCGGAAACCCCGCAAAGTGGCCCTGGAGCTGGGGATTTATTCGCGGGGTTTGGTGGGGTCAGCGGGTTCGGCAAACCCCGCAAACCCCGCAGAGTTGCGGGGTTTGCGGGGTTTGAGCCTGAGCCACTGGAAGTGAAACCCCGCAAGCTGTAACCGATGTTTCCCCTGTTCAGAGCTGATTGCCCGGCTCTGCTGCGGGGTTTGCGGGGTTTGCGGGTTTGTTTCCCGGGGTTGGGCTTGTCAGCCGGTGCGTTCGACCCAATAGGTGTTCATTTTGGTGTGAGGGTCGAGAACGCTGCGTAACACCACGTCGCCCCGCCAGCGGTCGACTTGTCCGGTGAGACGGCGTCCGAGGGACTTGGTGGTGAGCGGCTTGCCTCCGGCGGTGGTGGGGAAGGTGCCGGCCCAGGGGTCGGGGCCGACGACGACTTCGGCGCTCCCCCGTACCTGCTGGGCGGTGAGGGGCTGCTCGCCGTGCAGGTCGTGCCAGGCCAGCAGGAACGCTCGCCATTCCGCGGCGTCGTCATCCAGCTCCCGGGCACGTTCGGCGTTGCCCAGGAAGCCCTCGATGCCGTGGTGGGCGAGGAACCCGCCGAGGTGCTGGGCCCAGCGGGTGAACTGCCGCATCTGCGGGACACCGGCGGAGGTGGGGGCGCCGGCGGCGGTCCAGTCGAGGATGAGCACGAGCAGGTGCCACAGCACGGTGGCCTGGTTTGCCGGGGCGAGAATCCAGCTGTCGAGGTTGGGGATGGTGAACCCGGTCCGGGCCTCCGGGCGGGGGCAGTTGGGATCGAGGCGGACCCACACGGTGCGGGAGGCCATGTCCCCGCCGGTGCGCAGGTTGTTGCCGGTGGCCAGCCAGAGCCGGTCGTTGGGGTAGGTGGCGGCGGCGTTGGTGCCCAGCCGCCGGTCGGTCCAGGTGCGTTCGGTGACCAGCCGCGCGAGCACGGCGGAGTCGATCACGTGTCCCTCCACGAGATTGTCGAACACCACCGCGCCGCACTGGTCGGCGAGCACGGTGGTGATGGCTTTGCGCAGTTCGTCCTCGGAGTCGGTCCAGGTCAGCACCCGCTGCCCGACCAGCAACCCGACACACCCGGCGAGGATGGTCTTGCCCGAGCCCGGCATGGAGGCGTCGATAACGCCGAAGGGCGCCAGGGTGCGGGTGAAGGGCCGGATGATCGGCGTGACGAGCAGCGCGAGGTAGTTCGCCCGGTCGGCCAGCTCCCGCCAGGGGAAGTCGCGCAGGAACCGCTCCAACAGGAACTCCCGCGCCGCGGCGACCTGCTCGCCGCTGGGCTGGTCGGGCACGGGGGGCAGGTGGGTGTTGCCGGCGAGGTAGAACCCGGTGGCCGGGTCGTAGCCCGGGGCTTGCAGCAGCGTGCCGTCCTGGCGCAGCACCGGGGTGGAGATGATCCGGCGCAGCACCGGCAGCCCCGGCCACGAGCGGCGGGCGAGCACCGGGGCCAGCACCGGCCCGGGCGGGGAGACCTCGACATCGGTGGTGTTGCCCTTCTCGTCCACCCTCGGCCGCACCACGTCGGCGTGCTGGGCGAGCAGCGAGGCCAGCAGCGGTGGTTTGAGCGGGGTGGCCGACAACGGCAGCGCCACGTCCTCATCCCCGGCGGTGGGGTCGGCCGCGCCGGAGACCGACTCCAGGGCGACCGGGTTGCCGTCGCTGACGTAGGTGTCGGGGATGAGGCGGGCATCGAGGGCTTCGGTGAGCACGCGGATGGTCTCGGGTGCGGCCCCGACCCGCACCCGGGGCCGCCCGCCCGCACCGACCGTCCACAACCGCCGCCGCTGGCCGGTGTCGGGGGCGTTGTCCGGGGTGCTGCTCATGATCAGGACTCCTTGACGTCTCCGGGTTGGTGGTCCAGGCGCCCGCGGGCGCGGCAGCGGACGACGGTGCGTGGGGTGATGCCCAGCTGCTCGGCGATCTGCTGCGCGGTCAGCCCGAGGCGGGTGAGCCGGGCGACCTCGCGGTCACGGTGGCCGGACTTGCTGCGGGGTGGGCGGCCACGGAGCAGGGCGCGGCGTTCGCGTTCGGTGAGCCCGCCCCACACGCCGAACCGCTCCTTGCGGGCCAGGGCGTAGGCCAGGCACGCGGCCCGCACCGGGCAGAGCACACAGCGCTGCTTGGCCGCGGCCACCGTCTCGGCGGCCTGCCCGCCCGGGTCGGGGAAGAACACCTCCGGCGCCGCGCCGTCGCGGCAGGCGGCCAGGTCGCGCCAGGCCAGCTCGTCCCGGTCGACGTCCAGGTCGGCCCACGACACCACCGGTGTGCGAGGGCGGTGCGGGACCGCCGTGGCGGTGATGGTCCGGAACGGACGGTCAGGATCGAGGGTGCGCGGTGTGGGCATCAGGCAGCCTCTTCCAGGGTGTCGTGGACGGTGGTGTCGAGGGAGGCGACGACGGAGCGGACGAGCCATTCGGCGGCGGGCGGGGTGACGCCGTTGCCGAGCTGGCGGACCTGCTCGCGCTTGGTGCCGGTGATCACGTAGTCCGGGGTGAATGCCATGGCGGCCTGGATCTCGGCGACGGTGAGCATCCGGAAGGTGCAGTCCTCTGCCGCCGGGGTCTCGTGTGGCCAGCCCACGAGGGACTGGTGTCCGCGGGTGGTTAGGGTGCGGGCGGGTTCGGTGGCGGGGGTGCACATCTCGCCGCCGTCGCCCTTGCTCGAGTTGTGGCGCACGAGCATGTGGTGGTTGCCCGACGCGCACACGGTCGCGAGGGGTTCGTGGACGTGGCGGGCGTCGCTGCCGCCGCCGCGCAGCTCGGCGATGAACGCCACTCCGTAGCGGTCCCGGGTGGTCAGCGTCCCGACAGGTCGGTCGGCCGGGGAGGCGTGGGTGGCGGTGCCGTAGTAGGGCACCACGAGCGCGTCCTGGTGCCGCGTGGTCTGCGTCCGGAACGCCTCGCTGGTGGGACGGGCTTCCTTGCCCTCGCGGCCCTCCAGCGGCACGAGCAGCCCTTCGGCCTCGCGGGTGGTGCGGGTGCGGAACGGGTGGTCGACCGGGTAGCTGGTGTCGTTCCACGACCCACCCGCGGTGACGAGCTGCGGGACGGCGTAGCGGGCCAGGCCGGCGCGGATGCGCGCCATCGTCTTCTCCGACAGCGGCTTGTCCCGGTCGCCGATGCGCTGCCCCGGCACGCTCCAGTCGATCGCCGCCGCCGCGGGCAGCACGTACGGTTCCACGACCTGGTTGCGGCACGTGGTGCTCGGGCAGCGATAGACGTACTGCTGCCGATAGCGCCCGACCCGGGCGGTGCCCTTCCACGCCTGGATCGCCCGCACCTCCCGCTCGCAGGCCGGGCACCACGCCTTCGGGCGGATGTCGAGGTCGGGCGCTCGGTTGCCCTTGCGCCAGAACACCACGTACATCCGGTCCCGCGACTGCGGCGCCCGAGGCGCGGCGATGGCGGGGGCGTGCATGCTGTTGAGGGACACGATCTTGTGGTCGTAGCCGTAGGAGTCCATCGCCATCAGCCACGCCCGAAACGGCGCCCACTTCGCCGCATCGACCACGTTCTCCACGATCACGGCGTCGTAGCGGTGCACCTCGGCGAAGCGCGGCACGTCCCACATCGTCGCCCGCGACCGCTCCGCCACGTGGTCCGGCGCGGGCTCGTCGAACAGACTCGGCTGCACCTCGGCGCGCTTGCGGCCCTTGGCGATGGAGTGGTTGGTGCACTCCGGCGAGGCCCACAGGATGGTGGTGCGCCGGTAGCGGCGCGGCTCCACCTGGGAGATGTCAGCGCAGTCGTGCTCGCAGTCGGGGAAGTTCGCGGCGTGGGTCTCGATCGCCCGCGGACTGTGGTTGGCGGCCATCACCAGCTCCACACCCGGGACGGCGGTCGCGCCGAGCCCGGAACCCCCGGCTCCGCAGAACAGATCGGTCACGGTGAACATCAGGCGGCCTCCTTGCGGCGGACGGGATTGCGGGATCCGGCGGTCAGGCCGGCGTCGACGACGCGGGCGACTTCGGCGTCGTTGGGGGGCCAGTGCTCGGGGCCGATGAGGGTCTGGCCGGCGGCGATCAGCTCGGCGCGGGCGGTGGCGTGGTCGATCAGTCCGGCGCCGACCTTGCGGCCGATGGTGTAGGCCGCCGACGCCAGCGTTTCGTTGTGGCGGCCCGGGTCGGCGGCGCGGATGCGGTCGCACTCGCCGCGCAGCGCGGCGGCGCCATAGGCGGAAGGGTTGCCCGCGCGCAGCGTCACGGGCTGGGAGGTTGCGCTCGGGGTGGCCTTCTCGGTGCAGAGCTGCACGAGCCAGGCGGGCAGCTCGGCCGGGTCGCGCTCGTCGGCCAGCTCGTAGCCGCCCTGCTCGGTGACCGAGCCGGGGCCCACCACGTACCCGCCTCCGGCGCGGGTGTCCACCCGCGGGCAGAGCTGACCCTGGGAGTTGCGCAGCCGCACCCCGGGCGGGGCCTGGAAGTACAGGTGCCGCCCACCGGAGGGCGTGGTGACGGTGAAGGTGTCCGGCAGCGGTCCGCCGCGCTGCTCGGCCAAGGCAGTCAGCGCGGTGGCGCCGTCCGGCCCGCTCTCCTCCCCCTTGGGCACGTCCAGATCCACCACCACCAGCCGGGCGGGGCCGGTGGCCACAGCGATGTTCCAGGCGTCGGCGGCCCACGCGCGCCGGATCCGGCCCAGGTCGGTGGTGGCCCGCTGCTCCCAGTTCTTGATGGCGGGCTGCCGCTTGGTGCCTGGCCGCAGCGGGAACACCGGCCAGCCCATGCCGGCCAGGAACAGCGCCCACTCGGTCAGCGGGCTGTCGGTGGTCATCGGGCACCTCCGTCCGGGCAGCGGGCGAGTACGGCGGCCAGCGCGTCGTGTTCGGCCTGGTCGACCGAGAGCCGGTAGCGGGTCTTGATCTCGATCCACCGCGTGGCGTAGCCGCAGCGGTCCCGCTCCGGGAGCCAGTGCGCCGGGTCCTGGTCGCCCTTGGACCGGTTCGCGCGCGCCGTCACGACGACCAGGACGTCCGGGTCGTTGGCGTAGCGCTCCCGCTCCGCGCGGGACCACTGCCGCGGGCCGACGCGGCGGCCGTTCTCGCCGCGCCCGGAGTGGGCGACCTCGGCCAGCGGCACGAGGTGGTCGATGTCCAGCTTGGCCGGGTCGGTGACGGTCACCCCGTCGTAGGGGCTGACCCAGGTTCCGGTGACCGGGCGGCATTGGTCGTCGGCGCGCACACCCTGGCCCTGATCGAGCAGGGCCTGTTCGCGGGCGTTGCAGGTGCCGTGCACGGTGGACCAGTGCGGCCAGTCGTCGCGGTCGTAGTGCGCGCCGGTGTCCTCTGGGGCGATCGGCAGCGCGGCCAGGCTGGCGGGCGGGGAGGCTGGCGCGGCCGCAGTGTCGGCTGCGTCCGGGACCTCGCAGGCGGTTGTGGCGAGCAGCGCGGCGGCGAGCAGAGCCGCGGGCATGGCCGTGCGCGTGGACATCGAACCTCTTTCCGAGCTAGCGGTGTTGGGGGCTGCCGGGCCGCGCGGAGGCAGGTCACGCGCGGCCCGGCAGCAGCGCGAGGGATGCTGGCGCTGGTGTGAGGACCGGGGCGGGGTTTTGGGGGTTGCCGGCTCGCTGCCGGGCGGGTCAGAGGGCGGAGCCGGAGAGGTGGCCGCGGGTGTAGAGGCGGTGGGCGGCGCGGTCGATGCGGCTCCAGTGCCGCCGCACGAGCGAGCGGGTGCGGGAGCGGATCCGGCCTTCGGACAGGCCGGTGTGTCGGCGGAGGCGGCGGACCTCGCACAGGTCGTGTTCGGAGGAGTCGGCGGCGGCGCGCAGCGCGGAGCCGAACCAGTAGCCGGCGTAGCGGGTGAGCCAGTACGCCTCGGCCTCCTGCCCGGCCAGCAGGATCGCCAGGCTGATCTCGGGCTGGTCGGCGGAGACGTCGCGGTGGCGGGTGTGGCCGCTGGTGGTGTCGAGGTGGCAGTGGGCGACCTCGATGCCCTGCACGACGGCGATCACCCCGTGCCCGGCCTCGTGGGCGGCCAGGGCGCCCAGCGCGAGCGCCTCGTCGGTGTCGTAGCGGGGACGTCCCATCGGTCGGTCCTTCCGATGCTCGGCGGGGGTCGCGCGGCGGCAGATGCCGCGAGCTGCCACGCGAGAGCGCGGCAGCATCAGCACCCCCAGGAGTGACTGTGTGTGACTGAATGTTGGCGTGTGGACGCGCCGGAGGTGCCTGACGGAGGGCGTGAACGGGCGCGTGAATCAGCGGTGGGCGCGTGAATATTCACCGCCGGGCCAGTTCGACCCGTTCACGCGACTTGAAGTGCGAGGATGAGGCGCGAGTGAATGCGGTGAGCGGGTGGGCGCGGCCCCGCCGGGGTGGTGTCAGGCCGGGGTTCGGCGGGGCCGCGCGTGGTCACTCACTGCTGCTCGGCGTCGCGCGCCGCCAGCGCATCGTGGATACGCTGCGTGACGACGGTGGGCTGGCGGGAGGGCCAGGTCACCGTGATGCCGAGCTGATCGAGCCGGTCGGCGAGGGTCTTGCCGTCCAGCTTGCGGTAGGGCCGGTAGTCGGGAGCGAGCTTGCGCATCCAGCTCGCCGCGTCGGTGAGCTTGACCTTCTCCTCCCCGGCGCAGACCTGGGCGAGGTCGGCCAGCCAGTCCCGCCCGACCACGGTCGGGTCGGCCTGCCGCGCCGCGCCCCCGCGCAGTTCCAGGGCCCGCTCCACGATGCGGGCCTGCTGGGCGGGGGTGACGTTGTAGCAGCGCAGGGTGCCGGGCTTGTCCATGAACCCGACCGTGACGCAGGTGCCCACGTCGTTGAGTTCGGTCTTGGTCTTGGGCCGCAACCCGAGCGCGGAAATGCCGTTTTCGTGGGCCTTCTCGCCGAGCACCACGTTGTTGCGGGTCTTGTCGCCGATGGCGAAGCAGGCCCGGTTGGTGGTGACCGACACCAGGTCCCGCGGCAGGGACTGGTCCGAGGGCACCGGGGTGACGAACACGCAGGTCACGCCATATTTCCGGGCGGCGGAGAAGAACCGCACCATCATGTTGACCACCGCCCGCCGGTCCTCCGGCTTGTCCTGCCGGAAGAACGACTGGCACTCGTCGATCACCACGATCCGGGGCCGCAGCCCGGGCTCCTTCGCGATCAGGTCCCGGCTGGCGTCGGCCACGCTGGTGATCCCGTGCTTCTGCAGCAGCCGGCCGCGGGTGTTGAGGTCCTCGCGCAGCGCCTCCATGTGGTTCAGGCAGGCTTGCACGTTGTCCTCGGTGTCGCCCTTGGCCAGGATGTTCAGGCACGGCGCGAGCTGCGTGTAGTCCTCGTTCTCGGCGAAGACGAACACGTCGATGTCGACCAGCGGATCCAGCACCGCCCCGCAGAGCAGGCCCAGGACCAGCGACGTTTTGCCCGAACCCATGATCCCGGAGATCACGTAGTTGCGCTCGAACACCACGCCGGTGACCTGGTCGCCGCGCGGGTTGATGCCCACCGGGAACCCGGTCCAGTAGTCGGTCGTCCCGTCCTCTACCAGCGGATACTCCGGCACCGGCTCCCGCAGCACCCCGGGATCGAGGCGGAAGAGGTCCATCACCGTGGGGTCGTCGGCGTTCTCCTCGATGAACAGCTCCTGCGGCGAGCAGCCCAGGTTGTGCGCCATCACCTCCTTGGCGCGGTTGACCGCCGCGACCGGCACTCCGTAGGGCAGGCGGATCTTGGCCGACCAGCCCTTGCCTTCGACCATCGGGAACTGCACCCAGGCGTTGTCGGTGTCCCGGTTGGGCCAGCCCTCCTTGATGGCGGCGTTGAGCTTGGCGTTGCCGATGTTGGCCAGCGCCGTGGCCAGCGCGGACTCGGTCAGCTCCACGTAGCCGGTGCGGGGGCCGGTGCGGCGCAGGTGCTCCGGGAGCATCTGCTCGCCCAGTTTGCGGCCGTCCTTCCAGCGGCGGAAGCCCCACACCCCCAGCCCGGCCAGCAGGAACGCCCACCAGTGCGCCACACTCCAGCCGACGACGGTGCCGGTGGTGGTGATGATCGCGCCCAGGGTGTGCAGAACGTCCAGGACGTTCCAGGCGCCGAACCAGTGGCCGAACCCGTTGACCACCCCGGCCACCAGCGCCACGCCCAGGGCGATGACCAGCGCCAACGCGGCCTTTCGGGCCACCGACCAGTGCAGCTCGATCCACTTGGTGAGGGTGTCGACCCGGGTGTGGCGGGCAGCCTGGATCTGCTCGTTGAGCCGCGCCGCCAGTTCCAGGTCGCCCTGCTCCAAGGCGCGGGCGCGGGCGGCTCGGGCGTCGGCCTGGCCGCGTTCGGCCTTCTTGCGCTGCCGCTCGGCCTCCACACCCTTGGCGAAGTAGGCGCCGTGCCGGCGCGCGAACTTCCCGATCGGGCTGTCCGCGCAATCCCGGCCCTTCTGCACCGTCCAGCGCACCATCGTGCGGGTGCCGCGGCCGACCGTGACGATGTCGTTGCGGTAGCCGCGGTAGCGCTCGATCGCCAACTGCCGCTGCCGGGCGCGGTACTCGGCGTCGGTGACGATCTCGGCCTCGATCACCTCCGTATCCGCCTCCACCGGCGCGGTGTCGCCGCGGTGGGCGGGCAGGTAGTGCACCCGCGCCAGATCGCCGTCGGGCCCGGAGTTGGTGGTCATCGGCTCTCGCCTCCCTTGCGGTACTCGTCGCGCAGTCGCCGCGCGGTCTTGGGCGAGCAGCGCAGCGCCTTGCGGATCTGCTCGGCCTTGGTCGGATCGATCGAGCCGGGGTCGGCCCGCAGTGCCTTGTCCAGTTCGGCGCGGAGCTGCTCGATCGAGCGGGCCGGGCGGCCCCCGATCTTCGGGCCGCGTCGGCTCGATTTTTGCTGGTCATCGGGCCGGTCGAGGGTGGCGATCGAGCCGCCCTCGATCGAGTCGCGCGGCGTGGTGTCCGGCTCGATCCCCGGCACCGACCCGAAGGTCGTGGCCGCGTTCTGCTGGGCGAGCAGGTCGGCCAGCTCGCGGTCCCAGTCGGCCGACTCGGCCACCGGGAGGCCGGGCACGATCGCCGACTCCAGGCGACCCCGCCCGGCCAGGACGTAGCGGCCCGGGGCGTAGATCAGGCGGGCCGAGCCGGTCTGGTCGATCTCGGCGACTGCCTGCTGCACCGCGGCCTTGCGGATGCGGGCGATCTTGCGGGCGGCGGCCCGCTCGATCCGGGCCTCCTGCCGCTCCTGCCGGGATCGCGGCGGCGCGGCCAGCGTGAGCTGGTGGGCCACAACCCCGGCGATCGAGGCAACGCCCATCGTGACGCCGATGTCCCAGGCGGTGCGCAGCCCGTGGCTGAAGTTGATGCCGAACGCCACCGCGGCGAACACCAGGACGCCGGCCACCAAGCCCCACACCGACCGCGCCGGGTCGCGGCGGCGCACGATCACCACTGCCATCGCGAACGCCCACATCCCCAGCTCCGTGATGCCGGGCAGCAGCACTCCCAGCGCCGAGCCATAGACCGCGACGCCGTAGGCGGCCATCGACGGCGCCGCCAGCGCGAAGGACAGCAGCGCGATCGGGTAGATCAGCAGTTCCACCACGTGCTCGCCCAGCCAGGACCGCAGCCCCCGCCACACCGCGGCGCGGCGGGCTCGCCGCGCGGCGAATGCCTCGGCCTTGGCCTCGCGCCGGGCCTGCTCGTCGGCGCGCTGGATCTGGGCGGCGGCCTGCCGCTCGGCGATGCGCACCTGCGCCGCCGCCGCGGCGTCCTCGCGCCGGATCATCGCTTCGGCGCGCTTGTTCGCGCGCCGCTCCTCCTGCCAGCTCATCCCCACACACCCCTTTCCAGCTCGTTGGTCAGTCGCTGCGCCGTCACCAGCGGCACCACTGCCCGTACCCGGGCCAGCCGCGACCGGTTGGTCGCCCGTGCCCAGGCGCGAGCCTCGATCAGATCCGGCCAATTGCCAGCCGCGACGGTCTCCCCGGTCGGGATGGTGACCACGACCGTCCAAGCCGTGGCCACTTCCGCGATGCGCACCGTCACGTCGGCCCCTTCCTGTCCTTCGTGGACGGACCGCGGTGGCCGGTACGGGCGCGCACCTCGTGGACGGCCCAACCCAGCGCGGTCAGCACCGACACGGCGTAGAAGCCCTCCCACCACACGGCACCGAGTCCGACCGGGACCAACACGCCGGCCAGCTCGCCCAGGTGCCAGCCCGCCCACGTCACCGCGCGGGTCGTGCGGGTCGCGGTGCTGGCCGCCACCACCTCACCGGAACCGCGCCGCTCCGGCGCCCCTGTCGTCTGTCCGATGTGGCCGGTGTGCGGGGTGTGCTCAGGCGTGGACATTGGCCGCCTCCTCCCGGGGGACGGTGGTGGGGTGGAAGAACTGGTTGACCGGGCCGCTCGGCGCGCGGCTGGCCTGCGTGACGATGAAGGCGTCCAGCCGCCGCATACACACCTCGATCACCTTCGCGATCAGCACCGGCACGATCCGAATCAGGTGCAGCAGCAGGAACAACCCCACCGCCCCGGCGAACTTCAACAACGCCTTCGTGCCGAAGGTGCGCAACACCTCGAACATCGACATCACCGTCAGCCTCCCCAGCCGGAGAACACCACGGACAGCGCGTGCACGAGCTGGTTGAGCCCGTCGCGGACCTGGTAGGGGTTGCGCAGCTTGCCGGACTTGGGCAGCGCGAACTTGGTCTTGCTCATGTCGAAGCCTCCGTCTCGGCGGCGGGCAGGGAGAACAGGTCGGCCTGGCCGGCGGGCTGCCACGCCCCGTCCCGCCACACCGCGTCGGCGGCGACTCCTTCCTCAGCGCGGATCACCGGCTCGGTCTCGGCCAGCCACGCCGACCGCGCCTCGGGGTCGGTCTCGCGCCACCGGCGGCCGGTGGTCGCCTCGTAGCGGCGGATGGCCAGGGTCTTGATCTGCGCGGGGGTGGTGCCGACCGTGATCCGGGCGCTCATGCGGCCTCACCGCCCAGCGCGGTCAGCTCGCGGTCCCAGTCGATGCGGCCGGATTCCGTGCCGGGTGGCACCAGGGCCTCGGTCTTGGCCAGGATCTCGGCGAGGGTGTCGCGCTTGAACGCGTACCGCCCGGCACCGGAGGGCGAGCGCAGCTCGATCCACACCCGCCACGGCACATCCCGGGCCGGGGAGATCACGACATCCCCGTCACCGACCTGGTCCCCGCTCAGCGGCTCCAGCGCCAGCCCCCGCGCGAGCAGATCACGCGCGAGCAGCCAGCACACCCACACGTCCGAGCCGACCTCGAAGTCCAGCCCGATCGCGTACGGATCGTCGGCGCGGTAGCGCACCACGACCTTCAGCGGAGCCAGCTCGATCACCTCACCCGAGGTGTCCAGCAGCTCCGCCCACACCGGCACCGTCAGACTCTGCGGGATCACCGGACACCACCCCGCGCCGTCTCGGCGATGACCCACTCCACGAAGTTCCGCGCCGCGGCGCGGTGGTCCGGGCCGAGGTGGGACTTCAGGTAGCGGGTGATCTGCGAGACCGACTGGCCCTCGCGGTGGCACCGGGCGATGATCTCCACTGGCGCGATCACCAGTTCGTAGTGGAAGCCGATGCGCAGTGCGGCCTGGTGGTAGATGGCCTGTGCGACCATGGGTGTCTCTCCGTTCTGGTCAGCAAGTGGCTGGGTGGGGAGACCCGGCGCGGCGGCGTTCTTGGCGGGATGCGCCGCGCCGGGGTCCTTCGCGGTCGACTTGAGCGGGCTCATCGAATGGCCCCTCAGATGTTCGGGACGGGGCGGATGTCGAGCACGTCGCCGTCCTTGCGCAGCTCACGGCCGCGCTCGTCCCGCTCGCTGGCGGTCCGGTAGGTCTCCTCGAAGCGGTAGAGGGTCCCGTAGACGCCGTAGCGGTGGTAGGTGAGGGTGTAGTTCCCGTTCGCCGTGCGCGGCGACGTCGGCTTCTTGACGCTTCCCATGTCAGGCGCTCCTCGTGGTCTCGTTGTTCGTCGTGGTGACGGCGTCGGTGATGAGGCGCTGGTGGTCGAAGGCCAGGAGTTCTGGCGCGGCCTCCAGTTCGGTCACCGGCCACCAGCGGGCCTCGGTGGCGTCGTCCCCGGCGCTCGGTGTCGGCAGCGGCCCGGTCAGGGTGGCGGTGTAGGCGAAGGTGACGTAGCGGCCCCGGGGGTCCCTGCCTGGCGCGGCGTACACGCCGACCGGGGTCAGCGCCTGGATGTGCAGGCCGGTTTCCTCGGCCAGCTCGCGCCGTGCGGCGTCTTCGGTGTCTTCTCCGGCGTCGACGTGGCCGCCGGGCAGTGCCCAGCACCCGGCGAAGGGGTCCCAGCCGCGGCGGATCAGCAGCACACGCAGTGCGCCGTCGGTGTCCCGTCCGAGCAGGACCACGTCCGCGGTCAGGCGGGCCAGTTCATCGGTGCTCATCGCGGGCCTCCCACCACGATGGGGACCTGGGTGGGGGCGCTCCAGGTGACGCGCAGCCGGTCGGTCAGGATCGTCACGCCGTTGGGTGTGCGGGTCAGCTTGCGGACCGGCGCGGGCAGGCCGTCGTGCAGCACGACCCAGTCGCCGACCCGCAACGCGCTGGCGGGTTTGGTGCTCATGCGAACGTTCATCGATGCTCCCGAGGTCGGTGTCAGAACGTGACGGTGCCGGTCAGGTGTGCGGTGCCGTTGCAGTCCTTGACGCCACAGGTGGCCGAGGCGCTGACGACGGCGACAGCGCCACTGGGGCCGGTCTGGGTCAGGTCGGCGTGGTTGAGCTGGCCGCACTTGTTGCAGTGACCGGAAACGCGGACGGTACGAGTAACGGTGCCCATTTCGTTCTCCCTGTTGCTCATGGCGTGGGTTTCTCCTGTCAGCGGCGGACGGTGCGCAGGTCGCCGATGGGGCCCTGCAACCAGCCGGACTTGCCGGTGGTCTCCGAGCGGACGTAGAGCACGACCGTTTTCCCGGCGATGTCCACGTCGGTCTTGGTGACCCGCCACCAGCCGCCGTCAGCGCCCTGCACGACGTGGCCGCGGGTGATCTCCCGGATCGGCAGTTCCCGGGTCTTGAACTTGCTTGCCATCACTGTTCCGGTGTCCTTCCTGGACGGTGGTCGGCGTCAGAGCTGGGAGGCGATGCGGTGGGAGCAGGCGGGCTTGCCGCAGCAGTTGGAGCCCTTGCCGACCCGCTTGCCGCACCCGGCGCAGATGCCCGTGCGGTTGAGCAGGTTGACCTGCGCAACACCCTTGTTGGCCTTGGGGTTCTTCTTCAGTCGCATGGGGTTTCTCCTGGTCAGTCGTGGTTGCGGGTGGCGAGGTAGGTGGTCAGCAGCGAGGCGGCCACGCCGATGAGGCGGTGCGCGGCCTGGTCCATCTCCATCAGCGCCGTGTCAGGGCCGCCCTCGTCCACCACGCCCTCACGGCGCTGGACGGTGGCGTGCGCGAGGTAGCCGCCCTTGCCGATGAACTTGCTGCGCAGGAACCGCTTGAACGGCTCGCGCCGGTCGATCACGTAGTGGGTGACCGCGTTGACCGCCGTGCCCGCGGCCAGCGCCCGCAGCGGCAGCCGGTAGCCCAGCGCGCCCGTGACCGCGAGCGAGGCGACCGTCTGACCGGCGGTGTAGGTGGCGACATGCCGGGCGCGGTGCTTCGCGCCCTCCCACCCGGGCAGGCCCTTCTTGCTGGCGTCCTCGCTGGACTGCACGATCTGGTCGCAGTAGGGGTGCACATCCGAGAACACCGCCTGCAACGCCCCGAACAGCGCGAGCGCCCGCACCGAACGGTGCCGCATCACCGGTCACCTCCCTCGCGGGAGCGGCGTGCCTGGTCGGCGATCTCGCGGTAGTGCTCCGCCCGGGCTTGCGCGCCCTGGCGCGTCACCGCGTGCTCGGTGCCGTCCTGCGCCTGCTGGTCGTGCGCCTCGGCGAGCCGGTCGTAGAAGTCCTCGACGCTGGTGTAGCGGATCATCAAGCCGCCTCCCCCGTGACCGCATCGAGCCGGACCGGCAGCGACCGCAGTGCTCGCTGAGCCGCCCGCCGGGCGGTGCGC
>NZ_PQHW01000067.1 GCF_003385215.1 Amycolatopsis thermalba
CCGTTCGCCACTCATCCACACCCGAAGATGCTTCAGCGTTCGACTTGCATGTGTTAAGCACGCCGCCAGCGTTCGTCCTGAGCCAGGATCAAACTCTCCAACAATGCTAGAAAATCGATCCGGCTATGATTCATAGCCTCAAAGGAACCCACAAAGGGTTCTAGCTAATCAACTGGCTTTAGCTCATCAATACACTGTTGAGTTCTCAAACAACACGTTTTGTTGTGTCACCCGACGACCAACCAGCGACACGAAGTCTCACAACGCCGATTACACTGTGGTTTCGTCCGGCGGCGGTCACCCACTCTACCACCATCGGTGGGAGCTTGGTTCGTGACCCCCCGCCCGGTACCCCGTGCTCCTGAGCCTCTCGGCTCCGGCCCGGTCTCCCTGGCGACGAAGAGAAGATTACATGGTCGGAAACCCCCCTCGCACAGGGGGGTCCCTTAACCGCGTTTCCCCTGGTCAGGCCAGCAACTTGACCCCGGCGGTGTTCCGCTTGCCGCGGCGCACCACGAGCCACGTGCCGTGCAGGGCGTCCGTGCGCTCCGGCCGCCACTCCTCGTCGGCGATCTTCGCGTTGTTCACATACGCGCCGCCCTCCTTCACGGTGCGCCGCGCCGCGCCCTTGCTGTCGACGAGACCGGTGGCCACGAGGAGGTCGACGATCGTCGGCTCGTCCGCGAGCCGCACCTCGCCGACCGGCACCTCGGCCATGACCGCCTCGAGCGTGCGCGTGTCCAGCTCCGCCAGCTCACCACGGCCGAACAGGGCCTGGCTCGCGGCGATCACCTGACGCGTCTGCTCTTCGCCGTGCACCAGCGTGGTCAGCTCTTCGGCGAGCCGGCGCTGCCCGGCCCGCAGATGCGGCTTCTCCTCGGTCAGCCGGGCGATCTCGTCGATCTCCTCGCGCGGGACGAACGTCAGCATGCGCAGGTAGGGCAGGACGTCGGAGTCCGTGACGTTGACGAAGTACTGGAACCACGCGTACGGCGAGGTCATCTCCGGGTCGAGCCAGAGGTTGCCGCCCCCGGTGGACTTGCCGAACTTGCGTCCCTCCGAGTCGGTCACCAGCGGTGTCGTCAGCGCGTGCACGCTCGCGCCGTCCACCTTGCGGATGTAGTCCACCCCGCCGACGATGTTGCCCCACTGGTCCGAGCCGCCGATCTGCAGCTTCGTCCCGTACTTCCGGAACAGCGTCAGGTAGTCGTAGGACTGCAGGAGCAGGTAGCTGAACTCGGTGTAGGAGATGCCGTCGGAGGCCAGGCGCCGCTTCACCGTCTCCCGCGCCAGCATCACGTTCACCGAGAAGTGCTTGCCCACGTCGCGCAGGAAGTCCAGCGCCGAGACGTCCTTGAACCAGTTCAGGTTGTTCTCCACGATCGCCCCGGTCGGCGAGTCGTCGAAGGTCACGAACTTCTCCAGCTGCACCCGGATCTTCTCCAGCCGGGCGGCGGTCACCTCGGGCGTGACCAGCGAACGCTCACCGACGTCGCGCGGGTCGCCGATCTGGCCGGTGGCTCCCCCGCCGAGCACGATCGGCCGGTGCCCGGCCTGCTGGAACCGCGCGAGCGTCAGCAACTGGACGAGGTGGCCGGCGTGCAGGCTGTCCGCGGTCGGGTCGAAGCCGCCATAGAGGGTGAGCGGACCGGCGTCCAGATCCTTCCGCAGCGCATCGAGGTCGGTGGACTGCGCGATCAGCCCGCGCCAGGACAGTTCGTCGAGGATGTGTTCGCTCACGGCTCGATACTCTCCTACGAGGTCAACCGACTATTTCGCGGGGCGCACCCGCCCGCCGCGCCGGTAGAGCGACACGGCCGGGGAGTCGTCGATCCAGAACCGCCACGGCGTGTCCATCGCCGCCGCCACCCCGACCCGTGGGCCCGACCGGACGCGCTCGGCGGGGATCTCCTCACCCGTCAGCAGGCGCACCGGCGACTCCGGGTCGACCAGGTCGGCGCCGTTGTGCTGGGGGCCGATGCCGAGCGCGGAGGTCAGCCGGGCCGGCCCGCGGGCCAGTTCGACGTCCTTGCGCGCGGCCTTGCGGCGGGACCGCGCCAGGTCGGCACCCTCGGTGATCTCCGCGGCGCGCAACAGCACCGCTCCCGCCTCGCCGTCCTCCAGGCCGACCACGTTGGCGCAGAAGTGCATGCCGTAGACGAAGTACACGTACAGGTGACCCGCCGGGCCCCACATGACGGTGTTGCGCGGGGTGCGTCCGCGGTAGCAGTGCGACGCCGGGTCGTCCTCCCCGCGGTAGGCCTCCACCTCGACCAGCCGGGCGCGCACGGTGCCCTCGGGGCCCGTCGCCTCCAGCACCGAGCCGAGCAGCACGTACGCCAGGTCGACCGGGTCGATCGCCAGCTCCTCGCGCTTGAACAGACGCCCGGTCATCGCAGCACCACCTCGCCACCGGGGGTGGCGAGCACCGCCTCCAGCCGCGGGCCGGGACCGGTGACGACCGTCAGCGCGGCCCCGAGCGCGGCGAGCGGGCCGGCGACCAGGCCCGGATCCGGGTGAACGCCGGTCAGCGACACGAGCGTGACGCCGCCGGGCAGGCTCTCGGCCGGGTGCGGCGACTCCTGCCAGTCGATGAGGAACGGCACCACTCCCCCGTCCTGGCGCGGGAAGGCCAGCGACCAGCTCAGCAGCGCCCCGTCGGGTCGCCGGCGCGACATCGGCAGCTCGTCGCCGAACGGGTAGCCGGCCGCGCCCGACCGCTCCCGTGCCGCGCCCAGGTCCGGCACCCGGATCGCCCAGGTGACCAGCCGCGGGGCGGTCAGGTCGTCGATGCCGAACCAGCGCGGCCCGTCCGGCGCGTCCTGCTCCGGGTCCGGGCCGATGACCTCCAGGTACGCCCCGTCGCCGAGGCCGGCCAGGTGGTTGCGGGTGCCGCGGCCGGGGTGCGCGCCGCCGGGCACGAGGCCGATCCCGCGCCCGCGCAGCTCCGCCACCGTCCCGGCGAGGTCCGGTGTCGCGTAGACGAGGTGGTCGAGGTTCACCCGATCCACTGCCGGTGGTCGGCGGCCCGCGCGACGAGCCGGTCGAGCTGCTCGGCCACGCGAGCCGGGGCGGTGCCGCCGCGGGCGTCCCGGGAGGCCACCGAGCCCTCGACGGTCAGCACCTCCCGCACCCGTGGCGTGAGCGCCGGGCTGATCTTCTCCAGTTCCTCGTCGGTGAGCTCGTCGAGGCCGGCCCCGCGCGCCTCCGCGACCCGCACGCACTCCCCCGCGGCCTCGTGCGCGACGCGGAACGGCACGCCCTGCCGCACCAGCCATTCGGCGATGTCGGTGGCCAGGGTGAAGCCGGCCGGGGCGAGTTCGGCGAGCCGCTCGGTGTGGAAGGTCAGGGTGCCGACCATCCCGGCGATGGCCGGGAACAGCAGCTCCAGCTGCTCGACCGAGTCGAAGACCGGTTCCTTGTCCTCCTGCAGGTCCCGGTTGTAGGCCAGCGGCATGCCCTTGAGCGTGGCGAGCAGCCCGGTCAGGTTGCCGATCAGCCGTCCGGACTTGCCGCGGGTCAGCTCGGCGACGTCCGGGTTCTTCTTCTGCGGCATGATCGAGCTGCCGGTGGCCCACGCGTCGTCGAGCGTGACGTAGCCGAACTCGGCCGTGTTCCAGATGATGACCTCTTCGGCGATGCGGGAGAGGTTCACGCCGAGCATGGCCAGCACGAACGCGAACTCGGCGGCGAAGTCGCGGGAGGCAGTGCCGTCGATGGAGTTCTCCACGCTGGTGGCGAACCCCAGCTCGGCGGCCACGGCCTCCGGGTCGAGCCCGAGGGACGACCCGGCCAGCGCGCCCGAGCCGTAGGGCGATTCCGCGGTGCGGGCGTCCCAGTCCCGCAGCCGGCTCACGTCCCGCAGCAGCGACTGCGCGTGCGCCAGCAGGTGGTGCGCCAGCAGGACCGGCTGCGCGTGCTGGAGGTGGGTGCGGCCCGGCAGGATCGCGTCCGGGTGCCGCCGCGCCTGCGCGACCAGGGCGTCGACGACGTCCAGCGTGCCCGCGGCGACCCGCTTGCCCGCGTCGCGCAGCCACATCCGGAACAGCGTGGCGACCTGGTCGTTGCGGGAGCGTCCGGCGCGCAGCTTGCCGCCCAGCTCGGCGCCCGCGCGCTCGATGAGGCCCCGCTCCAGCGCGGTGTGCACGTCCTCGTCGGCGACCGTCGGCGTGAACGCGCCGGAGGAGACGTCCGCGGCGAGCGTGTCCAGGGCCGCGAGCATGCGGGTCAGCTCGTCCGAGGTCAGGAGACCGGCCTGGTGCAGCACCCGGGCGTGGGCGCGGGAGCCGGCGATGTCGTAGGGCGCCAGCCGCCAGTCGAAGTGCGTCGACGCGCTCAGCGCCGCCATCGCCTCGGCCGGGCCGCTGCTGAAGCGCCCGCCCCAGAGCGCGATCCCCGGTTGGCCGTTGTCTGCCATGTGTTCGTCTCAGCCTTCGCTCATTCGTGGTCGTCCAAGTCCAAAGTAGAGGAACGCCGCGCCAGCGCCGAGAACCGGTCGGCCAGGTCCCGGCCGGTGAGCGGCTCGCGCGCGATCACCGCCACCGTGTCGTCCCCGGCGATCGACCCGACCACCTCCTCCAGCGCGGCCCGGTCGATCGCGCTGGCCAGGAACTGCGCCGCGCCCGGGGGCGTGCGCAGCACCGTCAGGTTGCCCGAGGAATCCACCGACACCATCAGCTCGGCCAGCAGCCGGGACAACCGCGACGTGCCGCCCTGGACCCCCCGCACCGGGCTGCCGTCCTCCGGGATCACGTACACCGGCGCACCGGAGTCCGCGCCCCGCAGCTTGACCGCGCCCAGCTCGTCGAGGTCCCTGGACAACGTAGCCTGCGTGACGTCGACGCCCTCGGCGGCCAGCAGCTTCGCCAGCTCCGTCTGGCTGCGGATGGCCATCGACGAGACCAGCTCGACGATGCGGGCCTGCCGGGCGGCGCGGTTCATCGTCGTTCGTTCATGAGCCATACCAACAGCGCCTTCTGCGCGTGCAGACGGTTTTCGGCCTCGTCCCACACCGCGCTGGCCGGGCCGTCGATCACCTCGTCGGTGATCTCCCAGCCGCGGTGGGCGGGCAGGCAGTGCAGCACGATCGCGTCGTCCCCGGCCTCGGCCAGCAGCTCGGCGTTGACCTGCAGCTTCTTGAAGGGCGTGACGCGGTCCATGCCGTCGTTCTCCTGGCCCATCGAGGTCCAGGTGTCGGTGACCAGGACGTCGGCGCCCTCGACCGCGGCGTGCGGCTCGGTGAACACGCCGACGCTGCCGCCGGTCTCCGCCGCGCGCTTCTTCGCGTCGGTCACCACGTCCGCGTCCGGCTGGAAGCCCTCCGGCGCGACGACCCGGACGTGCAGGCCCGCGGTCACCCCGCCCAGCAGCAGCGAGTGGGCCATGTTGTTGGCGCCGTCGCCGAGGTAGGTCAGCGTCAGCCCGGCCAGCTTGCCCTTGCGCTCGCGGATGGTCTGCAGGTCCGCCAGCACCTGGCACGGGTGGAACTCGTCGGTCAGGGCATTGACCACCGGGACCGTGGCGGCCGAGGCCATCGCGACGATGCGCTGCTGGGCGAAGGTGCGCCAGACGACGGCGTCGACGTAGCGCGAGAGCACGCGCGCGGTGTCCTCGATCGTCTCCTCGCGGCCGAGCTGCATCGAGCGGCCGTCCACGATGATCGGCTGGCCACCCAGCTGGGCGATGCCGACCTCGAACGACAGCCGCGTGCGGGTCGAGTTCTTCTCGAACAGCACGGCGACCGACTTGGGGCCGGCCAGGGCCCGGTTGGACAGCGGGTCCTGCTTCAGCTCGGCGGCCAGGTCGAGGACGGCCAGCTGTTCGTCCGGGGTCAGGTCGTCGTCGCGCAGGAAGTGGCGGAGCATCGGGCAGTCAGTCCTTCGTGGTGGTGGTGTCGAGCGCGCCGGGCAGCGCGGCGAGGAAGCCCTCGGCCTGCTCCTGGCTCAGGATCAGGGGCGGGGCCAGCCGGATCGTGTCCGGAGCGACCGGGTTGACCAGGTAACCCGCGGCCTGGGCGGCCTGCGCGACGGCGGGCGAGACGGGCTCGTTGAGCATGATGCCGATCAGCAGCCCGGCGCCGCGCACGCCCTTGACCAGCGGGTGGGCCATGTCCTCGACGCCGGCGGCGATGTCCTTGCCGACCCGGGACACGTGGTCGATCAGGCCGTCGCGGGAGATGGCGCGCAGCACCGCGAGCCCGGCCGCGCAGCACACCGGGTTGCCGCCGAAGGTGGTGCCGTGCTGGCCGGGCTTGAGCAACTCGCCCGCCTCGCCGACGCCGATCACCGCGCCCAGCGGCAGCCCGCCACCCAGCCCCTTGGCGAGGGTGATGAGGTCCGGGACGATGCCGGCCCGCTGGAAGGCGAACCAGTCGCCGGTGCGGCCGATGCCGGTCTGCACCTCGTCGAGCACCAGCAGGGTGCCGGTCGCCTTGGTGATCTCGCGGGCGGCCTGCAGGTAGCCGTCGGGCGCGGGGATGACGCCGCCCTCGCCGAGGATCGGCTCGAGGAACACCGCGGCCGTGTCGGTGTCGACCGCCGCGCGCAGGGCGTCGGCGTCGCCGAACGGGACGTGCACGACGCCGGGGACCAGCGGCTCGAACGGCTGCTTCTTGCCGGGCTGACCGGTCAGCGACAGCGAGCCCATGGTGCGGCCGTGGAAGGCGCCCTCGCAGGCGACCACCTTGGTGCGGCCGGTGAGCCTGCTGATCTTCAGCGCCGCCTCGTTGGCCTCCGCGCCCGAGTTGACGAACAGGACCTTGCCCTGCGCGGCCAGGCCGGCGACGTCGAGCAGCGCCTCGGCCAGCTCGACGGTGACCGGGTTGACGTAGAGGTTGGAGGTGTGGCCGAGCTTGGTGATCTGCTCGGTCACGGCGGCCACGATGTCCGGGTGGGCGTGCCCCAGTGCGTTGACCGCGATACCGCCGACCAGGTCGACGTACTCGGCGCCGTCGGCGTCCCAGACGCGGGCGCCCTCGCCGCGCACCAGCGTCAGGCCGGGGGTGCCGTAGTTGTCCATGAGGGCGGACTGCCAGTGCTGCCGTCCGTCGGCGTTGGAGGAGAGCGCGTCCATCAGGACTCCTGTTCGGGGAGGACCATGGTGCCGATCCCGCGGGAGGTGAAGACCTCCAGCAGGACCGAGTGGGCGATGCGGCCGTCGATGACGTGGGCGCGGCGGGTGCCGCCGCGCACCGCGCGCACGCAGGCCTCCATCTTCGGGATCATGCCGCTGGCCAGGGTCGGCAGCAGTTCCTCGAGCCGGTCCACGCGGATCCGGTCGATGAGCGACGAGCGGTCCGGCCAGTTCGCGTAGAGGCCCTCGACGTCGGTGAGCACGACCAGCTTCTCGGCGTCCAGCGCGGCGGCGAGCGCGCCGGCCGCGGTGTCGGCGTTGACGTTGTGCACCACGCCGTCGGCGTCCGGGGCCACCGTGGACACCACGGGGATGCGGCCGGCGTTGACGATGTCCAGCACCGCGTCCGGGTTGACCGAGGCGACCTCGCCGACCAGGCCGACGTCGACGGGCTCGCCGTTCACGGTCGCCTGCTTGCGTTCGGCGGTGAACAGCTGGGCGTCCTCGCCGGAGATGCCGACCGCGTACGGGCCGTGGGCGTTGATGAGCCCGACCAGCTCGCGGCTGACCTGGCCGACCAGGACCATGCGGACGATGTCCATGGTCTCCGGGGTGGTGACGCGCAAGCCGCCGCGGAACTCGCCTTCGATGCCGAGCCTCGCCAGCATCGCGGTGATCTGCGGGCCGCCGCCGTGCACGACGACCGGGCGCAGGCCGGCCAGCCGCAGGAACACCATGTCCTGGGCGAAGGCGCGTTTGAGCTCGTCGTCGATCATCGCGTTGCCGCCGTACTTGACGACGACGGTGGCGCCGTGGAACCGCTGCAGCCACGGCAGGGCTTCGATCAGCACGCCGGCCTTCTCGGCCGCGGTGGCCGTCCGGTCGTCGGCCGCGACCAGTTCGGGAGGAGTCATGAGGAGTAGGCGCTGTTCTCTTCGACGTAGGCGTGCGACAGGTCGGTGGTGAAGATCGTGGCCTCGCTGGCGCCGATGCCCAGGTCGATCACGATCTCGATGGCGCGGCCGGACAGGTCGGCCGCGGACCGGTCGGCCGCCGTGGTGCCGTTGGCGAACAGGGTGACGCCGTTGATGCTGATCGACAGCGTGCCCGGGTCGATCTCGGCCTGGGCGCGGCCGACCGCCATCGCGACGCGGCCCCAGTTCGGGTCCGAGCCGAACAGCGCGGTCTTGACCAGGTTGTCCTCGGCGACGGTGCGGCCGACGTTGATCGCGTCCTGCTCGCTGGCGGCACCGCGTACGACGACGTCGACCTCCTTGGTGACGCCCTCGGAGTCGGCGCGCAGCTGCTGGACCAGGTCCATGCAGGCGGCGGTGAGGACGTCGGTGAACTCGTCCAGGCCCGGGGTGATGCCGCTGGCGCCCGAGGCGAGCACGAGAACGGTGTCGTTGGTGGACGTGCCGCCGTCCACGTCGAGGCGGTCGAAGGTGACGCGGGTGGCAGCGCGGAGCGCGGCGTCGAGCGCGTCCGGGTCGACGACCGCGTCCGTGGTGAGGACCGCCAGCATCGTCGCCAGGTTCGGCGCGAGCATGCCCGCGCCCTTGGCGAAACCGCCGACGCTCCAGCCGCCGTCGTGGCCGCGCAGTGTCTGCTTCGGCTTGCTGTCGGTGGTCATCACGGCGGTCGCGGCGGCCAGGGCCGACTCGGCGGTGGTGTCCAGGGCCTTGACCGCGGCGTCCACACCGGACACCACGGCCGGCATCGGCAGCCGCTCCCCGATCAGGCCGGTCGAGCACACCGCCACGTCGATCGCGCCGACCTCGAGCAGCTCGGCGACCTTCTCGGCGGTGGCGTGCGTGTCCTGGAACCCGCCGGGGCCGGTGGCCGCGTTCGCGCCGCCGGAGTTGAGGACGACCGCACGCAACCGCTTGTGCCGCAGCACTTCCTGGGACCACAGCACCGGCGCCGCCTTGACGACGTTGCGGGTGAACACGCCCGCCGCCGCCTGCTCGGGCCCGTCGTTGACGACGAGCGCGAGGTCCAGGGCGCCGGATTCCTTGATCCCGGCGGCCACGCCTGCGGCGCGGAACCCCTTCGGTCCGGTCACGGTCACGGTGCGACTCCTACTGTCGGAAGGCCGGTGGTCTCGGGGAGACCGAGTGCGATGTTCATGGACTGGATGGCGCCGCCCGCGGTGCCCTTGGTCAGGTTGTCGATCGCGGCCACGACGACCACGCGGCCCGCGTCCGCGTCCACCGCGACCTGCAGCTGCACGTTGTTCGAGCCCAGGGTCGCCGACGTGACCGGCCAGCTGCCCTCGGGCAGGACCTGCACGAACGGCTCGGCCTGGTAGGCCTTCTCGTACACCGCGCGCGCCGCCGCCGTGTCGGTCTCGCCCGCCAGCGGCGCGCTCGCCGTGGTGAGGATGCCGCGCGGCATCGGCGCGAGGACCGGCGTGAACGACACGGTCACCGGCACCCCGGCGACCGAGCTGAGGTTCTGCGCGAACTCCGGCGTGTGCCGGTGCGCGCCACCGACCCCGTACGCGCTCGCCGAGCCCATCACCTCCGAGCCCAGCAGGTGCGGCTTGAGGCTCTTGCCCGCGCCGGAGGTGCCCGTGACCGCCGTGATGGTCACCTCCGGCCGCACCAGGCCGGCCGCCAGTGCCGGGGCCAGCGCGAGCGTGCCGCCGGTCGGGAAGCAGCCCGGCACGGCGATGCGCTTGGTGCCGGCGAGCTTCTCCCGGGCGCCCGGCAGCTCGGGCAGGCCGTAGGGCCAGGTCCCGGCGTGGTCACCGCCGTACCAGCGCTGCCAGTCGGCCGCGCTGGTCAGCCGGTGGTCGGCGCCCAGGTCGACGACCAGCACGTCCGGCCCGAGCTGGGCCGCGATCTCCGCTGAATGACCATGCGGCAGCGCGAGGAAGACCACGTCGTGGCCGCCCAGCGTGTCCACGGTGGTTTCCTGCAGGATGCGCCCGGCCAGCGGGACCAGGTGGGGGTGATGCTGACCCAGCGGGGTGCCGGCACTGCTCGCCGCCGTCACCGCACCGATTTCGACCTCGGGGTGCGCCAGCAGCAGGCGGAGGGCTTCCCCGCCCGCGTACCCGCTCGCCCCGGCCACCGCGACCTTCACCGTCATACGAATGATTATGCATTGCGACGGAAGATCAATCAAACGAGTTCCGGCGGGGTCACAGTCGGCCGGGGCTGGGGCGGGCGTCAGCGCTCAGCTGCCACAGTCACCTCCGGCGGGCGGGGTGGTGCCGGTCGAGCGGGTCCGGCATTGCGCGAGCAGCCCCGCCCCGAGGCGCGGGCCTGCCGTTGGCCGACGCTGCGCGAGCCGCCCGGCCTGAGCCACGGGCCTGTCCTTGGCCGGCATAGCGCGAGCAGCCCCGCCCGAAGTGCGGGCCTGTCCTTGGCCGACATTCCGGGAGGGGCCCCGGCCTCAGGCGCGGGCCTGCCGTTGACCGGCACTGCGCGAGCAGCTCAGACGCGAGCCTGTCCTTGACCGGCACTGCGCGAGCGGCCCCCGCCCGACGTGCGTGCCTGTCCCTGGTCGGCACTGCGCGAGCGGCCCGCCCGAAGCGCGTGCCTGCCGTTGACCGGCACTGCGCGAGCAGCCCCGGCGCGAGGTGTGCGTCAGGCGGCATCGCCACTCCCCTCCGGTGCGGTTCGCATGCTCGGCGGGTCGGGCAAGTACTCCCCGCGGCGCTCGGGATCGCAACCCACCCGCGGCAGCCGTGCCCGGATGCCGCCAGGGCTGCGGCCGAGGTCGCGGGCGATGTCCGCCACGCTCTCGCCCGCGATCCACCGCCGCTCGAGTTCGGCGTCGAGTTCCGGCGTCCACGGTCGGCCCTGGCTGGCCGGCCGGTCGCGTCCTCTTCGCCCGCCCGGATCGGCCAGGGCGGCGTGATGTCGCAGGGTCTCCGACAGCACCGAGCCGAGTGTCTCCGCCGCACCGGCGGCGACTTCGATCTGCCCGTCGGCGACGGGCTCGCCCTCGGCTCCGGCGGCGCCGACCCGGATCACGAGGCGGTCGGCGAGCAGGTCACGGTCACCGCCCGGCAGCGCGGTGACCTCGATGGAAAACGTGGTGTTGCCGGCCCGGAGGGTGCTCCGGTGCTCTTGGATGATGTTCATGCCCGGCACGCTAGCGACCCCCACCGACAATTCCGGGTCACCGTCCGTCGCGCGGCGATCGCGGACCGAAATTGTCGGACCCCGCGCCTAACGTTGTTCACCTCATCACGGACCACTGGGGGAGACATGAGGGAACACCAGTTCTGGCGGCTCGTCACCGGACGGCCGGTCGCGGAGATCGGCGAGCTTCTGCGAGGACGATCGGCACTGGACATCATCCGGTTCCACCACCACTTCAGGCGCCTCCACCTGCGCGCCTGCCGGTGGGACGTGTGGACGGCGTTCGGCCTGGTCCTCGGCGGCGCCGGAGCCGGTCAGCTGCGCGACGGCGTGTCCTGGCTGATCCTGCGGGGCCGCCGCGCCTACCACCGGGCGCTGGTGAACCCGGACGTGCTCGCGGAGTTCCGGATCGACCCGCTGGAGATCACTCGATCCGGTGATCTTGCCGGCCTGGCACTGCGGTTGCTGACGCCGCCCGGTCGGGGCGAAGTGGCCACGGCGTGCGGCGAGGCGCTCGCAGCCGTCCTGGGCGACGCCGGTCCACACGGATTGCCGCCAGGCGAGCGCCCCTCGCTCGACGCCGACACGCTGGCACGCTGCTACCCGCGGCTGACGGCGCGGTACGGGCTCGTCGCCGAGCCGATCACCGTCCTCACCGCGGTGAGGACGAGCCGATGAACAGCCACCAGCCGCCGACGCACGGCGACGCGACGAGCACCAGCCGGAGCTACCGACCGGGCACCCACCCGACGGGGACCGCCGCTTGCCTCCGGCTCGGACGCCGAATCGCCACCTCGCTCCGCAGCATCGCCAGCCCGGCACCGACGAACAGCGACGAACCGCCGAACCGCGGCGCCCCGACCGCCAGCCGAGGCGACCGCCGACCGGGCACCCACACGACGCGCACCGCCACTCACCTCCGGCTCGGACGCCGAATCACCACCACGCTGCACCGCAGCGCCAGCCCGGCACCGACGAACAGCCACGAGCCGCAGACACACCGCAGCGCCCCAACCGCCGGCCGCAGCTACCGCCGACCGGGCACGCGCATGCCGGGGACTGCCACCCGCCGCCGAATCGCCTCTACGCTCCGAAGCATCGCCTGTCCGGCACCAATGAACAGTCACGAGCCGCGGACGCACCGCGGCGCGGCGAGCACCAGCCAAAGCGACCGCCGACCGGGCACCCACGGGACGGAAACCCCCACCCGCCGCCTGGTCCTGCGCCGAATCGCCTCCGCGCTCCGCGCCGATGCCCGCTCGGCGCCGATGAGCAGCCGCGAACGGCTAACGCGCCGCGGCCCGCAAAGCCTCGGTCAGCTCCTCCGGCTGCCCCGTGCCCGCACGGTCCGCACGCGTGCCCGGCGCACCGTCCGGCACCGGTTCGGGCAGTGGGTCGCACACCGCGTCCGGGCCGGTGCCCCGCTGCCGCGGCGGCAGCGCGCCGGTCGCGAGGTAGTCCGCGATCCGGTCGTCCACACACGCGTTGCCGGACAGCGAGCCGGCGTGGGTGGTGCCGCCCGGCTGGCCGATCAGGCTCGCCTGCGGAAACCGCCGGCGCACCTCCAGGTTCCCGGCGAACGGGGTGGCCGCGTCCAGCTCCTCCCCGATCAGCAAGGCGCCCACACCACGACCGTCGACGTCGACCGGCTTGCCCGCGGGCACCGGCCAGGTGCGGCACGGCGCGTTGTACCAGGCGTTGCCCCACGTCTCGAACGGCGCCTTCGCGTAGGTGATCCAGTTGTCCACCTTCCACGTGGCCCAGTTCCGCGGCCACGGCGCGTCGGTGCACTGCACGGCGTTGTAGACGGCGAACCCGTTGTCGTCGCCGGGCGAGTTCGTCCTGTCGTAGCGGGTCTTGAGCGTCTGCCAGTCACCGCGGTGCACCCACCCGGCGAAGGCCTCGGCCAGGTCCACCCACGTCGACTGGTAGTACCCGGCCTGCAGGAAGATGTCGGTCCACTCGTCCGGCCCGATCACGCCGCCCGCCGGCGCGCGGGTCAGCTCGCGTTGCCGGGCGTACCACAGGTCCTCGACGGCCTTGCCCGTCGCACCCAGGTGGTACACGGCGTCGTGGCGGGCGATCCAGTCGAAGTAGATCTTGATGTTGCGGTCGAAGGCGACGTCCTGGTCCAGGTTGGCCTGGTAGAAGACCTTCCGCGGATCGACGTTGCTGTCCAGCACCATCCGCCGCACCCGCTGCGGGTACAGCGTCGCGTACACCTGGCCGAGGTAGGTGCCGTAGGAGAAGCCGTAGTAGTTGATCTGCTCCGCGCCCAGCGCCTCGCGCAGGCTGTCCAGGTCCCGCGCGACGTCGGTGGTGCGCATGTGCCGCAGCAGCGGGCCGTTCTTCTCGCAGGCCGCCGCGTAGGCGCGGGAGGTCTGCAGCCACGTCCGTTCCAGCTCCGGCGTGGTCGGCACGTAGGCGGGCCGGTTGTAGCGGAAGTGACCGGGGTCGCACGACAACGCCGGACGGCTCGCCCCCACGCCCCGCGGGTCGAAGCCGATCCAGTCGTAGGAGTCGCCGGCGTCCTTCGGCACGGCCCGGCCGAGCGCGGACAACCCGAGACCGGAACCGCCGGGGCCACCGGGGTTGACGAGCATCACGCCCTGGTGGTCGGTGCTCGTGTGGCGCACCCGCGAGACGGCGAGCGAGATCTTCGCGCCGCCGGGATCCTGGTAGTCCAGCGGCACCTCGAGGAAACCGCATTCGGCGCCGGCGCGCGCCAGGCCGGCCGAACCACACGGTCCCCAGCTGATCGGGGCCGGGGTGAACCGCGGCGGGGCCGCGGCGGCCGCGGGCACGGCCACCAGGCAACTCGCCAGCGCACCGGCCGCGAGGATCGCGGGCACGAGCTTGCTCACAGTGCTCCTTCTCGTCGACTGTGCGGTCAGAACCTCACCACAAGATCATGGATCACGGCGCTTTCCGCCAGCCGACGCGCGGCGGAACCCGGGATGCCACCCGACGGGGAAAGGAGCTCGGATGGACGAAGCGGACGAACTGGTCCAGGCGGCGCGATCGGGACTGGCGGAGCTGGCCGATCCCGTGAAGGCACCGGAGATGCGCCGGTACATGAAGTCCGAGATGGACTTCCGGGGCGTGCCGAAACCGGAGCGGGCCAAACTGGCGCGGCGCGTCTTCGGCGAGCATCCCCTGCCGGACCGGGACGCGTTCGTCGCGGCGGTCCGGACCCTGTGGCGGGAGGCCGCCTTCCGGGAGGAGCGCTACCTGGCGATCGACCTGACCGGGCACCGGGCGTACGCGCGGTGGCAGGACCACGAACTGGTGCCGCTCTACGAAGAGATGATCGTCACCGGAGCCTGGTGGGACTACGTGGACGAGATCGCCATCCGCCGCATCGGGCCGATCCTGCGGGCCGACCGAGACCGGGTGACGCCGGTGCTGCGGCAGTGGGCGCGCGACGCGGACAGGTGGCGGTGCCGGGCCGCGGTGATCTGCCAGGTGACCGCCAAGGCGGACACCGACCGCGACCTGCTGACCGCGGCGATCGAGGCCAACCAGGACGACCGGGACTTCTTCCTGCGCAAGGGGATCGGCTGGGCGTTGCGCGACTACGCGCGCACGGAGCCGGACTGGGTGCGTGCCTTCGTCGAGGCGCATCCCGCACTGTCGCCGTTGTCAGTGCGGGAAGCGCTCAAACACCTCGGCGGTGGAACTCGCTAGGCGCGCAGCTCCGCGCCGTAGCGCGAGCCGGCTTCGGCGACGGCGGCGTCGCGCGCCTGCGTCGCCTCGTCCACGGTGAGCGTGCGGTCCGGAGCGCGGAAGCGCAGCTTGTAGGCCAGCGACCGCTTCCCGTCACCGACCTGGTCGCCGGTGTAGACGTCGAACAGCGACGTGTCCTCGAGCAGGTCGCCGCCCCCGGCCACCAAGGCCTCGGCCAGGTCGCTGGCGGGCACCTTCGCGTCGACGACCAGCGCGACGTCGAGCAGCACCGGCGGGTACGGCGAGATCACCGGGGCCGGCCTGCGCTCCCTCAGCGGGATCGCGTCCAGGTCGAGTTCCATCGCGACGGTCCGCTTGGGCAGGCCGAGCGCCTCGATCACCTTGGGATGCAGCTCACCGGCGTGCCCCACCGGCCAGTCGCCGACGAGCAGCTCGGCGCACCGGCCGGGGTGCCACGGCGCCAGCTCGGCGTTGCGCACCCGCAGTTCGACACCGGCGGCCTGGCCGACCAGGCGCGCGGCCTGGACGGCGTCCGCCCAGCCGGCCTGCTCGCCCTTGCCCCACCAGCCGGCCTGCTCGCGCTGACCGGCGAGCACCACCGCGACGTGCTGCGGCTGGGCCGGCACCGCGGCCTCCAGCTGCGCCAGGTCCTCGTCCGACGGGCGTCCCGCGACACCCAGTTCCGGCATCGGGACGGGGCTCGCGCCGGGCAGGACGACCTGTCCGATGTGGAACAACGCGAGGTCCTTGAAACCACGGGAAGCGTTGCGCTGCAACGTGTCCAGCAGACCGGGCAGCAGGGTCGTCGCCAGCCGGTCCTTGTCCGCCTCCAGCGGGTTCTGCACCCGCACCGTCTTGCGGCGCACGTCGTCGGCGGGCAGGCCGAACGCGTCCCACACCGGCTCGCCGACGAACGGGAACGGCTGGACCTCGACGTACCCCGCCTCCGCCAGAGCACGCGACACGGTGCGGCGGCGGCGCTGCGCGGCGGTCAGGCCGGTCCCGGCCGGGGCGGTGGGCAGCACCGACGGGATGCTGTCGTAGCCCTCGAGCCGCAGCACCTCCTCGACGAGGTCGGCGGGCTGCTTCAGGTCGGCACGCCAGCTCGGCGGGGTCGCGGTCACCGTCGCGACGCCGTCGTCCCCGGCGCCGACCGTGACCTTGCACCCGACCTGGTTCAGCCGCCGGACGGTCACCCCACGGTCGTAGCGCACGCCGGCGATCCGGTCGGGCAGGCTGATCGGCATGGTGATGGGCGACAGCGGCTCGACGGAGCCGACGTCGGTGCGGCCGGGCTGGATGCTGCCGTCGCCGTAGGTGCGCAGCAGCCGGGAGGCCCGCTCCACCGCCGCCGCGCAGACCTGCGGGTCGGTGAACCGCTCGAACCGCTTGGCGGCCTCGGAGAACAGCTTGTGCCGCCGCGCCGTGCGGCTGATCGACGGCGGGTCCCAGTGGGCGCCCTCGATCAGGACGTCGGTGCTCTCGATGCTGATCTCGGTGCTCGCGCCGCCCATGGTGCCGGCCAGCGACACCGGGCCGCGCTCGTCGGCGATCACGACGTCGTCGGCGTCGAGCGTGCGCTCCACGTCGTCGAGCGTGGTGAGCTTCTCCCCCGGCTTCGCGCGCCGGACGACCAGGCCGCCCTGCAGGGACGCGGTGTCCCACGCGTGCAGCGGCTGGCCGAGCTCGAGCATCACGTAGTTGGTGACGTCCACGGCCAGCGAGATCGACCGGATCCCGGCCAGCAGCAGGCGGCGGCGCATCCACCACGGGGTCGGGGCGCCGGCGTCGAGACCGGTCACCCGGCGCACGACGAACCGGTCGCAGCCGGTGGGGTCCTCGATCTCGACCGGCCACGCCTCGCCCTCGGCGGCGGGCAGGTCGAGCGCGGCCGGGTCGCCGAAGGGCACGTCGAGCGCGGCGGCCAGCTCACGCGCCAGCCCGCGCACCGACAGGGCGTAGCCGCGGTCGGGGGTCGGCGTCACCTCCAGCACGGTGTCGGCGAGGCCGAGGACCTCGTGGCCGGAGTCGCCGGGGCTCGCCGTGGACGGCGGCAGCACCAGGATGCCGCTGTGGTCCTCGCCCAGGCCCAGCTCGCGGGCCGAGCAGATCATGCCGTCGCTGACGCGGCCGTAAGTCGTGCGCGAGGAGATCTCGAACGGCCCGGGCAGCACGGTGCCCGGCAGCGCCACGACGACCAGGTCGCCCTCGACGAAGTTCGTGGCCCCGCAGACGATGCCGCGGGTGCGGATGCCGGACGGGCCCTCGTTGTCCGCGGGCTCGTCCTCGGACGCCTCCTCACCGACGTCGACGCGGCAGAACCGGATCGGCTTCTTGAAGCCGGTCAGCTCCTCGATCTCGGCGACGCGGCCGACCACGAGCGGCCCGGTGACCTGGTCGAGCGGGCGGACCTCGTCGACCTCGATGCCGATGCGGACGAAGGCATCGGCCAGCTCCTGCGGTCCGACCTCGCCGGCATCCAGATGCTCGAGCAGCCAGCTGACGGGGACTCGCACTTAGGCCTCCGTTCCGAAGGGAAGGGTGAAGCGGACATCGCCCTCGACGATGTCGCGCATGTCCGGGATGCCGTTGCGGAACTGCAGGGTCCGCTCGATGCCCATGCCGAACGCGAAGCCGGAGTGGACGTCCGGGTCGACGCCGCACGCGCGCAGCACGTTCGGGTGCACCATGCCGCACCCGCCCCACTCGACCCAGCCCGGGCCGCCGGCCTTCTCCTCGAACCACACGTCGACCTCGGCCGAGGGTTCGGTGAAGGGGAAGAAGTGCGGGCGCAGCCGCGTCCGGGACTTCTCACCGAACATGGCGCGGGCGAACGCGTCCAGGGTGCCCTTGAGGTGGGCCATGGTGAGACCCTTGTCCACCGCGAGCCCCTCGACCTGGGAGAACACCGGGGTGTGGGTGGCGTCCAGCTCGTCGGTGCGGTAGGTGCGGCCGGGGCAGACGACGTACACCGGCACGTCGCGATGCAGCAGCGTGCGGGCCTGCACCGGCGAGGTGTGCGTGCGCAGCACCAGTCCGGAGCCGGGCTCGCCGGCGTAGAAGGTGTCCTGCATCTGCCGCGCCGGGTGGTCCTTGGCGAAGTTGAGCGCGTCGAAGTTGAACCACTCGGCTTCCAGCTCGGGGCCCTCGGCGACCTCCCAGCCCATGGCGACGAAGACGTCGGCGATCCGCTCGCTCACCGTGGTGAGCGGGTGCCGCGCGCCGCGCGGGATCCGGTCCCACGGCAGCGTGACGTCGACGGCCTCCTCGCGCAGGACGCGCTCGTCGCGCTCGGCCAGCAGCGTGGCCCGCCGGGCGTCGAAGGCGGCCTGGATGGACTGGCGCGCCTCGTTGACCCGCTTGCCGACCTCGGCCTTCTCCTGCTTGGACAGGGAGCCGATGGCGCGGCGGGCGAGCATCAGCGGCGAGTGGTCACCCAGGTGGGCCGGCTTCACCGCGGCCAGGGCGTCCAGGTCGCCGGCGGCCTGGAACTCGGCCTCGGCGTGCTTCACCGCCGCCCCCAGGGTCTCGGGCGAGGTGGCCTCGGCCGGGGTCAGGTCCTGCTTCTCGGTGGCTCCGGACATAACTCCTCGGTGTCCGCTGGACGGGATCCGCCGTGCGAGGTGCACACGTGACGATTACCGGTGGATTCTAGGCGATCGCGATCCGGCGCCGGCGCGTCACCCGGCCGGACGACGGGCCGCCATCGCGCTGGTGTAGAGGCACACGGCGGCCGCCGTGGCCAGGTTGAGGCTCTCCGCCGCGCCGTAGAGCGGAATCCGCACCGGCAGGTCCACCGCGGCGAGGACCTCGGCCGAGAGCCCGTGGGCCTCGTTGCCGAAGACCCAGGCGGCCGGGGCGGCGGCGTCGATCGAGCCCAGCTCGGTCTCGGCGTAGCCGTGGGCGCCGAGCAGGCGCAGCCCGGCCGCGCGGCAGGCGGCGAGCGCGGCGGCGGTGTCCCGCACGCGCGTGAGAGGGAGGTGGAAGACGCTGCCCGCGGAGGCGCGGACGCATTTGCCGTTGTGCGGGTCGACGCTGTCACCGGTGAGGATGACCGCGTCGGCGCCGGCCGCGTCGGCGACCCGGATGACGGTGCCGGCGTTGCCGGGGTCGGCCACGCCGTCGAGCACCGCCACCAGCCGGGCGGTGCCGTCGAGCAGGCCCTCCAGGGGCCGGTCGAGCAGCGAGCAGACCGCGACGATGCCCTGCGGGGTCACGGTTTCCGACAGCCCGGCGGCGGCGCGGTCGGTGATCGGTGAGACGCGCACGCCCGCCTCACCGGCCGCGGCGACCAGCTCCGGGTGGGCCTGCGCGGCGCGTTCGGTGACGAACAGCTCGTGCACGGCGCCGGGATCGCGGGCCAGGGCCGCGCCGACGGCGTTGGCGCCCTCGGCGAGGAACCGGCCGGTCTTGTCGCGCTCGGCGCGGCGGGTGAGGCGCCGCGCAGCAACGACCCGGGGGGTCCGTTCGGTGAACGGAGCCGCCCCGGGCCGGGTCAGATCAGCGTGCTTGCTCAGGCCGACTTCTTCTCGTCGCTCGGCCCGGTCGTCACGTTCTGCTTGGCCAGCTCGGCCAGCGCGGTGAACGCCGCGGGGTCGTTGACGGCGAGGTCGGCGAGGATCTTGCGGTCGACCTCGACACCAGCGGCCTTGAGGCCCTGGATGAAGCGGTTGTAGGTCACGCCGTTCTGCCGCGCGGCCGCGTTGATGCGGGTGATCCACAGCTGGCGGAAGTCACCCTTGCGGGCACGTCGGTCCCGGTAGGCGTAGTTGAGCGAGTGGAGCATCTGCTCCTTCGCCTTGCGGTACAGCCGCGAGCGCTGGCCGCGGTAACCGCTGGCCAGTTCGAGAGTTGCGCGACGCTTCTTCTGGGCGTTGACCGCCCGCTTGACGCGTGCCACGGGTCCGTCCTGTCGATCTCAGGGGGCGCGATCGGCGCCCCGGGGGTTTACGGCGGAAGAGGAGAGCTTCAGCGGCCGAGCAGCCGCTTGACCCGGCCGACGTCGTTCTTGGCGACCTCGCCGGTGCCCTCCAGGCGACGGGTGACCCGGCTGGACTTCTTCTCCATCAGGTGGCGGCGGCCGGCCTTCTGGCGGCGAAGCTTGCCGGAGCCGGTGACCCGAATCCGCTTCGAGGTCCCGCTGTGCGTCTTCATCTTCGGCATTGAGTGCTCTCTTTCATGGTGCAGCACACCGGAGTTCCGGTGTGCTGCGAACTGCGTCGGTCGCGGCGCCCGTCAGGAGTCGACGGGTTCCTTGGCGGCCTTCTGCTTGGGCTTGGCGTTCTTGTGCGGCGCCAGCACCATGATCATGTTGCGGCCGTCCTGCTTCGGGGACGCCTCCACGTAACCGAGCTCGGCCACGTCTTCGGAGAGCTTCTGCAGCAGCCGGAAACCCAGCTCCGGCCTCGACTGCTCACGACCGCGGAACATGATGGTCACCTTGACCTTGTTCCCCGCGGCGAGGAAGCGGGACACGTGCCCCTTCTTCGTCTCGTAGTCGTGCTGGTCGATCTTCGGGCGCAGCTTCTGCTCTTTGATGACGGTGAGCTGCTGGTTACGGCGTGACTCGCGGGCCTTCTGCGCGCTCTCGTACTTGAACTTGCCGAAGTCCATGAGCTTGCAGACCGGCGGGCGCGCCTGCGGGGCGACCTCGACGAGGTCGAGATCCGCTTCCTGGGCGAGCCTGAGCGCATCCTCGATGCGGACGATGCCGACCTGTTCCCCGTTCGGTCCGACGAGCCGGACCTCGGGAACGCGGATGCGTTCGTTGATGCGTGTCTCGGAGCTGATGTGGCCTCCTTGGTCCGAGGTGTGTTGTCTAGCCTGCTCGACCTGGTGCCCACATACCACGGGCCCCGTCCCTGGCGTACCTGCCCGGGATGCGGGGCCCAGCTTTTCCGATCACATCCGGCAACGAATGCCGAACGTTCCGCCGCCATCGGCCAACGCCGGTGACGGGACCGGACCCGGCCGCCTCGTGCGGCGACTCGGGTGGGAGCGGGGCTCCACTTGCCGCCCCCGATTCCTCGGGGACTGGTCGCACGTGGAAGGGTACCAGACGTGCTTGACGATGGTTCCAACGCGCCCGACCCGGGCGATATTTCCCCGCCCGTCCGCGACCTGCAGGACATCCCCAGCGTCGAGGTCATCAGCCGGGCCGCGGTGATGCTGCTGTCCGCGGCGGCCGAGCGGCTCGGGCTCGCCGACGAGGACCCGGACACCAGCCCGCACCGCGACCTCGACGAGGCCCGGCGGCTGATCACCGCGCTGGCCGGGCTGGTCACCGCCTCCGCCGAGTACCTCGGTGTGCACGCCGCTCCGCTGCGTGACGGGCTGCAGTCGCTGCAGAAGGCGTTCCGGGAGGCGACCGCGGTGCCGGTCGCGCCCGGGCAGGGGCCCGGCGAGAAGTACACCGGGCCGGTGATCTGAGGATCCCCGGTCAGCGGGCCGGCCGGGCGCGGATGAGCCCGGCAGGGCACCCCCGCGCGGGGGTGCCCTGCCGGGCGTTCAAGTGCGCGGCGGGGCCCGCTAGTGCCAGGTAGGCAGGCCCGACGAACCACGACAGGCCCAGCCCGGTCCAGCTGCGCTGTGTCGGCCGGCCGACGAGCCGTGCTGCGACGGCCAGCCGCGCAGGCACTCTGAGCCAGCGCGCAGGCGCTCTCAGCCAGACGGCAGGCTCGGCCGGCCACGACAGGCCCGGCCGGGCGAGCCGCGCTGGGCCGGCCGGCCCGGCTGGGCTCCGCCGGCCCGGCTGGGCTCCGGCGGGCGGGCTGGGCTCCGCCCGCCCGGCTGGGCTCCGGCGGGCGGGCTCGGCCGAGCCCCGGCTCCACTCCACCCGCCGGGCGCGCCGGGTCAGTCCACGACCGCCAGCAGGTCGATCTCCACCAGCAGGCCCTTCGGCAGCCCGACGTACACCGTGGTGCGGGCGGGGTACGGCTCGGGGATCAGCTGGTTGTAGACCTCGTTGAACTCGGCGAAGTGGCCGGTGGCCGTCAGGTACGCGCGCACCATCACGACGTCCTCCCAGCCCGCGCCCGCCTCGGTGAGCACCGCCTCCAGGTTCTTGAACACCTGGCGCGTCTGCTCGCCCACGGAGGCGCCCACCACCTCACCGGTCTTCGGGTCGAACGCGACCTGCCCGGCCAGCTGGAGGATGTTGCCCTTGCGCACCGCGGGCGAGTAGTTCGCCGCCGGTTTCGGGGCGTTCTCCGTGCTGATCGCGACCTTCGCCATGTAGGGGTTCCTTCCTCACCTGCTCCATCCATTGTGGATGGACGCGTCCTCGGCGGCGGCCCGCAGGTCCGGCAGCAGCGCCAGCAGGCCGTCGCGGTCCAGCAACACCTTCGGCACCGACAGCGACACCGCCGCCAGCACCGCACCACCCGGTCCGCGCACCGGCGCGGCGATGCAGTGGATGAAGTCCTCGTGCTCGGCGTCGTCCACCGCGTACCCGCGCTCGGCGACCGCAGCCAGCTCGGCCAGGTACGCCTCCGCCGTGGTGATCGTGTTCGCGGTCAGCCGCGGGTAGTCCAGCCCGCGCGCGATCTTCTCCCGCTGCGCCGGCGGCAGCGCGGCGACCAGGACCTTGCCGACCGCCGTGCAGTGCAGCGGCGCGCGTTTGCCCACGCGGGAGTACATCCGCACGCTGTGCCGGCCCTCGTACTTGTCGACGTAGACGACCTCGCCGTCCTCGTAGGTGGCCAGGTGCACGGTGTGCCCGGTGCGCTCGTTGAGCGCGGCCAGCGCGGGCGCGGACTCGCGCCGCACGTCGCGGCCCTCCAGCGCCCGGCTGGCCAGGTCGAACAGGGCGCTGCCGAGCCGGTAGTGCCGCGCCCCCTCGCGCCGCACGAAGTGCTGCGTCTCCAGGGTGCGCAGCAGCCGCAACACCGTCGACTTGTGCACCCCGAGCTCACCGGCCAGCTCGTCGAGCGTGCTCGCGCCGCCGGCGAGCGCGGTCAGCAGGCTCAGCCCGCGATCAAGACTCTGGCTCACGCTCACTCCATTGACCCGCCACGAACCGGATGCTACACCTATCGCATTCATTCTGCGCAACGTACGTTGCACAACACGCAACGGAGCTCGAATGGCTTCCTCCGACTGCACCCTCGATCCGGACGCGCTGGCGGCGATCGGCGGCGAACGGCTCGACTGGCGGTTCAAGTCCGTGCCCGCCGACCTGTGGGGCGCCACGCTCGCCGAAGCCGCCGCACGGCGGCCCGGCCTGTTCACCGGCGGATTCGTCGGGCCGGTCGTGGTGCTGGAGGCGGACGCGCTGGAGCACAACCTGCGGACCATGGCGGACTGGTGCGCCCGCGCCGGCGTGCGGCTCGCGCCGCACGGCAAGACCACCATGGCGCCACAGCTGTTCGCGCGGCAGGCCGAGCACGGCGCGTGGGGCATCACCGCGGCCAACGCGAGCCAGCTGCGGGTCTACCGCGCCTTCGGCGTGTCCCGGATCCTGCTGGCCAACCAGCTCGTCGACCCCGCGGCCCTGCGCTGGCTCGGCGCCGAACTCGACGCGCACCCGGAGTTCGAGTTCAGCTGCTGGGTCGACTCGGTCGCCTCGGTCGAGCTGATGACCGGGGCGCTGCGTGGCACGCGCCGCCAGGTCGACGTGCTGGTCGAACTCGGCGGCGACGGCGGGCGCACCGGCGCACGCGGCCTCGACACGGCGCTGAAGATCGCCGAGGCCGCGCACGCCAGCCCGGCCCTGCGCCTGGCCGGCACCGGCGGCTACGAGGGCGCGCTGGCCCACGACCCGAGCCCGGCGTCCCGGCAGACGGTCGACGGCTACCTGGCGCGCCTGCGTGACCTCACCGTCGCGATCGCCCGGCGCGGCCTGTTCGCGGGCCTGGACCAGGTGATCGTCACCGCGGGCGGCAGCGCCTACTTCGACCAGGCCGCCGCCGCGCTCGCCGGGGACTGGGACGGCCTGCCGGTCGTGCCGGTCCTGCGCAGCGGCGCCTACCTGACCCACGACGACGGCTTCTACCGGGGCATCTCCCCGCTCGGCGAGCAGCCGCGCATCGCCGGGACCCCGCGGTTCCGCTCCGCGCTGCGCGCCTGGGCGCAGGTCACCTCGCGCCCCACCGGCGACCTCGCCCTGCTGACGCTCGGCAAGCGGGACGCCTCCTTCGACGAGGGCCTGCCCGAACCGCAGTGGCACCGGCGTCCCGGCGAACCACCCGCGCAGCTGACCGGCCACACCGTCACCGCGCTCAACGACCAGCACGCCTTCGTCGCGCTGCCCCCGGATTCGCCGCTGCGGGTGGGCGACTGGGTCGGGCTGGGCCTGTCCCACCCGTGCACGGTGTTCGACAAGTGGCCGCTGCTGCCCGTGGTCGACGGCGACACCGTCGTGGACTTCGTCCGCACCTACTTCTAGGAGGCCGGAATGGACCTCGTCCTGCGGGGCGCGCGGATCGCCGACGGCACCGGCGCTGCCCTGTTCCGGGCCGACGTCGGCGTCGCGCGCGGCCGGATCGCGGAGATCGGCCCGGGCCTGACGGGCAGGCGGGTGATCGACGCGGACGGGCTCGTGCTCGCGCCCGGGTTCGTCGACATGCACTCGCACTCCGACCTGCAGCTGCTCGCCGCGCCGGACCACCTGGCGAAGGTCTCCCAGGGCGTGACCACCGAGGTGCTCGGCCAGGACGGCCTGTCCTACGCCCCGGTCGACGACACCACCCTGGCGGCGCTGCGTGAACAGCTCGCCGGCTGGAACGACGACCCGCCCGGGTTCGACTGGAACTGGCGCTCGGTCGGCGAGTACCTGGACCGGCTCGACCGCGGCATCGCCGTCAACGCCGCCTACCTGGTCCCGCAGGGCACCGTCCGGATGCTCGCCGTCGGGTTCGGCGACCGGCCGCCGACGGAGTCCGAACTGGACCGGATGCGCGAGCTGGTCGCGACCGGTCTCGACGAAGGCGCGGTCGGCATGTCCTCGGGCCTGACCTACACCCCGGGCATGTACGCCGACGACGACGAACTGGTCGCGTTGTGCGAGGTGGTCGGCGCGCGCGGCGGCTACTACAGCCCGCACCACCGCAGCTACGGCGCCGGCGCGCTGGAGGCGTTCGCGGAGATGGTCGAGGTGTGCCGCCGCGCGAAGTGCCCGCTGCACCTGGCCCACGCCACGATGAACTTCTCCGTCAACAAGGGGAAGGCACCGGATCTGCTGCGGCTGCTGGACGCCGCGCTCGACGACGGCGTGGACATCACCCTCGACACCTACCCGTACCTGCCCGGCGCGACCTACCTGTCCGCGCTGCTGCCGAGCTGGGCGGCCGAGGGCGGGATCGCCGCGACCCTGGAGCGCCTGGCCGATCCGGGCACGCGCGAGCGGATCCGGGCCGAGATCGAGGAAACCGGCTCCGACGGCGCCCACGGGGTGCCGATCGACTGGGAGTGCATCGAGATCAACGGCGTCCGCAGGTCCGAAAACGCCCATCTCGTCGGGCATTCGGTGGCCGAGTCCGCGCGGCGCGCCGGGGTGCCCGCCGCGCAGCTGTACTTCGACGTGCTGCTCTCCGAGCGGCTCGGCACGTCGTGCCTGATGCACGTCGGGCACGAGGAGAACGTGCGGGCGATCATGCGGCACCGCACGCACACCGGCGGCAGCGACGGGCTGCTGGTGGGCGACCGCCCGCACCCGCGCGCCTGGGGCACCTTCCCCCGCTACCTCGCCCGGTACGTGCGGGAACTGGGCGTGCTGGACCTGGCCGAGTGCGTCGCGCACCTGACCGGTCGTGCCGCCCGGCGGCTGCGGCTGGCCGATCGCGGGCTGGTCAAGCCGGGGTACGCGGCCGACCTCGTGCTGTTCGACCCGGACACGGTCGCCGACACGGCCACCTTCGACGACCCGCGGCAGCAGGCCGCGGGCATCCCCTACGTCTTCGTCAACGGCGTCGCGGCCATCGACGACGGCAGGCCCACCGGCGCGCTCGCCGGTCACTCCCTCAGGAGGTCCGCTTGATCGACTGGCTGCAGCACTCGACTCCAGGGCTGCTCACGCTCGCGGCGGTGTCGATCGCCGTCCTGCTGGTCATGATCATCCGGTTCAAGACCGAACCGTTCATCGCCCTGATCATCGTCGGGCTGCTCACCGCGCTGGCCGCCGGGCTGCCGGTGGGCACGATCGTCGGCACCGCGCAGAAGACGTCGGACTCGTTGCTGGAGAAGGGTTTCGGCGGCATCCTCGGGCACATCGCCGCGATCATCGGGCTGGGCACGCTGCTCGGCGCGATCCTGGAGAAGTCGGGCGGGGCGCGGGTGCTGACCGGCGCGCTGCTGCGCGCGTTCGGCGAAAAACGGGCGCCGCTGGCGATGGGCCTGGCCGGGTTGATCTTCGGGGTTCCGGTGTTCTTCGACATCGGCATCTTCGTGCTCGCGCCGCTGGTCTACGTCGCCGCGCGGCAGGGCGGCCGGTCGCTGCTGCTGTACTGCCTGCCGCTGCTGGCCGGGCTGTCGATGACGCACGCGTTCATCCCGCCGCACCCGGGACCGGTGGCGGCGGCCGGCCTGCTGCACGTCGACCTCGGCTGGATCATCCTGATGGGCGCGGTCTGCGGCCTGCCGGCGTGGTTCCTCGCCGGGGTGGTGTTCCCGTCGTGGATCGGCAAGCGGATGCACATCGAGGTGCCGGCCGAGATGATCGTCGAGGAGGACGGCGACGAGGGCCCCGGGCCGTCGCTGGCGCTGGTGTCGGCGATCATCGCGGTGCCGCTGGTGCTGATCCTGGCCGGCACGTTCGGCAGCATCTGGCTGCCGAAGAACTCGGCGCCCGCGGGCGTGGCGGCCTTCGTCGGCACGCCCGCGGTGGCGCTCACGATCGCCGTGCTGCTCGCGTCCTGGCTGCTGGGCACGCGCCGCGGGATGACCGGCAAGGAGCTGTCGGCGCTGTCCGCGGCGTGGTTGCGCCCGGTGGCGATGCTGCTGCTGGTGGTCGGCGCGGGCGCGTTCTTCGGCGCGGTGCTGTCGGCGACCGGGATCGGCAAGGCGGTCGCCGACTCGCTGCAGGCCGGTGGGCTGCCGGTGATCGCGGCCGCCTACGTGATCAGCTGCGGGCTGCGGCTCGCGCAGGGCTCGGCGACGGTGGCGATCGTGACCACCGGTGGCATCGTCGCGCCGACCGTGGCCGGACTCGGGTACTCGCAGGCGCAGCTGGCGCTGATCGTGGTCGCGATCGCCGCCGGGTCGATCATCGCCTCGCACGTCAACGACGGCGGGTTCTGGATCGTGTCGCGGTACTTCGGCCTGACCGTCGGCGAGACGCTCAAGACCTGGACGGTGCTGGAAACCATCCTGTCCGTGTCCGGGTTCGCCATGGCCGCGATCCTCATGGCCGTCGTGTAGACCGCGGGCTCGCCGCCCCGGGGCGGCGAGCCCGCGTCCGTCACTGCTGCGGGAACTGGCCCTGCGGCTGCTGCTGGTACTGCTGCTGGGCGCCTGCGTCCACGCCGTCGGGCACCACGTACACCGCGGTGCCGTAGGCGGCGATCTCGCTCGCGGTCTGGGCGATCTCGTTGCAGTCGAAGCGCATGCTCAGCACCGCGTTCGCGCCGAAGGACATCGCCTCCTGGCAGAGCCGCCCCAGCGCCTCGTACCGGGAGTCGGACAGCAGCTTAGACAGGCCCTTCAGCTCACCGCCCGCCATCGCCTTGAACCCGGCGCCCAGGTTGGAGAACATGTTGCGGCTGCGCACGGTCAGCCCGAACACCTCGCCGTACACGCGCACGACCCGGTAGCCCGGCAAATCGTTCATGGTGGACAGCAGGATCGGAAACCGCGGCTGCTGCTGGTAAGGCTGGCTCATGCCGCGGATCGTAGCGCCCGTCACGTGACGGCCCGGTACCAAACCTCGGGGCGCCCGACCTGTCCGTATCGCGGCTCTCGTCGCGCGAGTCCGTTGTCGGCCAGGTATTCCAGATAGCGCCGCGCGGTCACCCGGGACACGCCGGTCGCGGTGGCGGCCGCGCCCGCGGACAGCCCGTCCGGTTCCTCCCGCAACGCCGAGACCACCGCGTCCAGGGTCTGGCCGCTCATCCCCTTCGGCAGGGCCGTCGCCACCGGTGAGCGCAACGCGGCGAACGCCCGGTCCACCTCGGACTGACCCACCTCGCCGGTTTCCCCGAAGCTGTCCCGGAACTTCGCGTACCGGTCGAGCTTGTCCCGCAGCGAGCCGAACGTGAACGGCTTGATCAGGTACTGCACGATGCCCACCGACACCGCGGCCTTGACCACCGCCAGGTCCCGGGCGGAGGTCACCGCGATCACGTCCACCGGGTTGCCGGCGGCCCGCAGCGCCCGGCACACCGCGAGGCCGTGCGTGTCGGGCAGGTAGAAGTCGAGCAGCACCAGGTCGGCGGTGTCGCGCTCGAAGAACCGCAACGCCTCCGCCCCGGAGTGGACGACCGCGGCGACCGTGAACCCGGCGACCCGCTCCACGTAGGTGCGGTGCGCCTCGGCGGCGACCGGATCGTCCTCGACCACGAGCACCCGGATCACCGCGGCACCTCCTGCCGCACCGGCAGCCGCACGGTGAACACCGCGCCTTCCCCAGTCGTCACGTCCACACTCCCGCCGTTGCGCCGGACCACCTGCCCGACCAGCGCCAGCCCCAGGCCGTGACCGTCCGGTTTGGTCGTCCAGCCCCGCTCGAACACGCGCCGCCGCACCTCGTCCGGCACACCCCGGCCGGTGTCGGCGACGCGCAGCAGCAACTCCGGCCCCTCGATCTTCGCGGTCACCGTGACCCGCGGCCGCCCGGGGCGCTCCCCCGCGGTTTCGATGGCCGCGTCGATCGCGTTGTCGATCAGGTTGCCCAGCACGGTGATCAGGTCGCGGGGCTCGATGCCGGTGTCGGTGTCCTCGATCGCGGTGTCCTCGGTCAGCACCAGCTCCGCGCCGCGCTCGCTGGCCTCGGCGGTCTTGCCGAGCAGCAGCGCCGCCAGCACCGGTTCGGACACCGCGCCCACCACCCGGTCGGTGAGCCGCTGCGCGATCTCCAGCTCGGCGGTGGCGAACTCGATCGCCTCCTGCGTGCGGCCCATCTCCACCAGGGACACCACCGTGTGCAGGCGGTTGGCCGCCTCGTGCGCCTGCGACCGCAGCGACTCGGCCAGCCCGCGGGCGGTGGTCAGCTCGCCGGTGAGCAGCTGCAGGTCGGTGTGATCGCGCAGGGTGACGACCGTGCCGTGGTCGTTGGCGCGGGCGCGGGACCGCACCGGCGCGGTGCTCACGACCAGCACCCGCACGTCGGTCAGGTGGATCTCGTCGCGCCGCGGCTCCTGCTCGCGCAGCGCCTCGACCAGGCTCGGCGGCAGGCCGAGCCCGGTGACCGGGGCGCCGGTGGGATCGGTGTCCAGCCCGAGCAGCTCGCGGGCGGCGTCGTTGCACAGCACCACCCGCTCGTCCGCGCCGACCAGCACCAGCCCCTCGCGCACCGCGTGCAGGGTCGCCTCGTAGTAGGCGAAGACGCTGCTCAGCTCGGCCGGGGCGAGACCGCGGGTCTGCCGGCGCAGGCGGCTGCTCACCAGGTAGCTGCCCGCGATCCCAACCGCCAGCGCGGCGCCGGCCACCGCGGCGAGCGTCCAGATCCGCTGCGCCAGCGCCGCCGAGATCGCGTCGACCTTGATGCCGACCGAGACCAGCGCGACCACCCGGCGCTCGCCGTCGAACACCGGTACCACCGCGCGCATCGACGGGCCGAGCGTGCCGGTGTAGGTCTCGGTGTAGATCCGGCCCTGCCGGGCGACGTCGATCGTGCCGAGGAACCGCTGGCCGATCAGCTCGGGGTTGGGGTGGGTGTAGCGGATGCCGCCGGGGTCCATGATCGTGATGAAGTCGACCCCGGTGTCGCGCCGCACCTGCTCGGCGAAGGGTTGCAGCTCGGTGCTCGGCGCGGGCAGCCGCACCGCGGACAGCACCGTCGGCGAATCGGCGAGGGTGCTCGCGATGGCGACGACCTTGTCCCGGGCGCGGGCCTCCACCGCGCGGGCGGCGTCGAAGTAGGCCAGCAGCGCGCCCACCGCGACCAGCACGGCCACTCCCGCCACCTGAAGCAGGAGCAGCTGCCGCGCGAGGCTCCAGCGCCTGCTCGTGAACCGCATCCCGCCATCCCAGCACACGGAACGTGCGGCCGGACGCGCGAACTCTATGAACACAACGGTGACCGCGGTCATAGCGGTGACTGATAGTCACTCGCAAGCTGCGCCGGACAGGGCGCGCCTCGTCCCCACAGGAGGCAACGTTGCCTACGGCACAACCGGCCGGCGCGAAACCGCGCCGCGACCGGATGCACTACCTCTACCTCGCGGTCGTCGCCGCGGTCGTGCTCGGTGTCGCGGTCGGGATCCTCTTCCCCGACTTCGGCAAGAGCCTGGCCTGGCTCGGCACCGGGTTCGTCAACCTGATCAAGATGATGATCTCGCCGATCATCTTCTGCACGATCGTGCTCGGCATCGGGTCGGTCGCCAAGGCGGCCAAGGTCGGCAAGGTCGGCCTGATGGCCATCGGCTACTTCCTGGTGATGTCCACGTTCGCCCTGGCGATCGGGCTGATCGTGGGCAACCTGCTGCACCCGGGCAGCGGCCTGCACCTGGACCCGTCGTCGATCGCGAAGGCGCAGGAACAGGCCAGCAAGGGCAGCGAGGGCACCACGGACTTCGTGCTCGGCATCATCCCGACCTCGCTGGTGTCGTCGTTCACCGAGGGCTCGGTGCTGCAGACCCTGCTGGTCGCGCTGCTCGCCGGGTTCGCGCTGCAGAAGATGGGCGACGCGGGCAAGCCGATCCTGCGCGGCATCGAGCACATCCAGAAGCTCGTGTTCCGGATCCTGGCGATGATCATGTGGGCCGCGCCGGTGGGCGCGTTCGGCGCGATCGCCGCCGTCGTCGGCGCGACCGGGTGGAACGCGTTGAAGAGCCTCGCGGTCGTGATGGTCGGGTTCTACGTGACGTGCGCGTTGTTCGTGGCGATCGTGCTCGGCGCGATCCTGTGGCTCGGCGCGCGGATCAGCATCTTCAGCCTGCTGCGTTACCTGGCCCGCGAGTTCATCCTGATCGTGTCGACGTCCTCGTCGGAGTCGGCGCTGCCGCGGCTGATCGCGAAGATGGAGCACCTGGGCGTGTCCAAGCCGGTGGTCGGCATCACGGTGCCCACCGGGTACTCGTTCAACCTGGACGGCACCGCGATCTACCTGACGATGGCGACGTTGTTCATCGCCACCGCGCAGGGCAGCCCGCTGTCGGTCGGTGAGCAGATCTCCCTGCTGGTGTTCATGATCATCGCGTCGAAGGGCGCGGCCGGCGTGAGCGGCGCGGGCCTGGCGACCCTGGCCGGCGGTCTGCAGTCGCACCGGCCGGACCTGGTCGGCGGCGTCGGGTTCATCCTCGGCATCGACCGGTTCATGTCCGAGGCGCGCGCGGTGACCAACTTCGCCGGCAACGCGGTGGCTACCGTCGTCATCGGGTCGTGGACCAGGGAATTCGACCGGTCGCGGGCCCAGCGGGTGCTGTCCGGGCAGGACCCGTTCAACGAGACCACGCTGGTGGACGACCATCCGGCCGCCGAACCGGAACGGGAGCCCGTGAAGGCCGGCGTCTGACGCGTGCGGCTGGTGATCGCGATCACCAGCCGCCGGGATCACCGGCTTCCCCGTGCCCTCCGCCGGCTGCGGTCACCCGTGCCGGCGGGGCAGAGCGTGACCCCGCGCCGTCACCTCGGGGCGGGCTCACGCGCAGCTACCGGTGGGTCCGGCCCGACCGGCCGGATCCACCGGTTCTGTCCTGCGCCGGGGCGCGGGCCGCCGTCCACTCCGGACTGACCGGCGAGCTGGGCCGCGCGGGGTTCGTCAGCGCGCCCCCGCCGCGCTGAGGTGGGATTCCAGTCCGCGCCGGCCGCGCCGCATCATGAGGGCGTGGTTGGCGCGGAACACCGGCCGGGCCAGCGGCGAGAGCGTGCGCAGCAACGGTTTCGTGGCGATGACCCGTTGCGTGATCTCCAGGCGGGTGCCGCCGGGGAGCTGGAGCGCGGTGGCGGCCAGCGAACCCTCCAGGTCGCCGGTGAGGTGGACCCGCATGCGGCCGGTGTCGCGGTCCTCCTCGGCGCGCCGCATCCGGATGACGAGCGCGTACGGCAGAACCGCGCGGCAGACGAGCTGGGCCGTGTTGTCGTCGACCCGGGTCACCTCGCGCACGTCCGGCCACCAGCGCGGATACCCGGCGACATCGGTGACCGCGTCGAAGACGGTGCGCGCGGGTGAGGACAGCAGCCAGGTGTCCCGGAAGTGATAGGCGTTGACCCGCATGGACCAAGTATGCGAAGAAACGGCGCCCGCCGCTGATCTTGCACGCAGGCAGTGGCTCACGGACGTACCCGTGCGGGAGGCCGCCGCGGGACTCGCGACGGCCCTCCGCCGGGCTCGTCTCAGTTGAGCAGGTCCCGCAGGAACTTGCCCGTGTAGCTCTCGCCGACCTTGGCGACGTCTTCGGGCGTGCCCTCGGCGACGATCGTGCCGCCGCCGGAACCGCCCTCGGGGCCGAGGTCGACGACCCAGTCCGAGGTCTTGATCACGTCGAGGTTGTGCTCGATCACGATCACCGTGTTGCCCTTGTCGACCAGCCCGTTGATGACGCCGAGCAGCTTGCGGATGTCCTCGAAGTGCAGGCCGGTGGTCGGCTCGTCGAGGATGTACACCGTCTTGCCGGTCGAACGCTTCTGCAGCTCGCTGGCGAGCTTCACGCGCTGCGCCTCACCACCGGACAGCGTCGGCGCGGGCTGGCCCAGCCGGACGTAGCCCAGGCCCACGTCCACCAGCGTCTGCAGGTGCCGGTGGATCGCCTTGATCGGCTCGAAGAACTCGGCGGCCTCCTCGATCGGCATGTCGAGGACGTCGGAGACCGTCTTGCCCTTGTAGTGCACCTCGAGCGTCTCCCGGTTGTACCGGGCGCCCTTGCAGACCTCGCAGGGCACGTACACGTCGGGCAGGAAGTTCATCTCGATCTTGATCGTGCCGTCGCCGGCGCACGCCTCGCAGCGGCCGCCCTTGACGTTGAACGAGAACCGGCCCGGCTGGTAGCCGCGCACCTTCGCCTCGGTGGTGGCCGCGAACAGCTTGCGCACGTGGTCCCACACGCCGGTGTAGGTGGCCGGGTTGGACCGCGGGGTGCGGCCGATCGGCGACTGGTCGACCCGTACCAGCTTGTCCACCTGGTCGAGGCCGCGGACGCGGGTGTGCCGTCCGGGCACCTGGCGGGCGCCGTTGAGCTTGTTCGCCAGCACGGTCGCGAGGATGTCGTTGACCAGCGTCGACTTGCCCGAACCGGACACGCCGGTGACCGACACCAGGCAGCCCAGCGGGAACGACACGTCCACGCCGCGCAGGTTGTGCTCCCGCGCGCCCACCACGGTCAGCTGCCGCTTCTTGTTCACCGGGCGCCGGATCGCCGGCACCGGGATGACCTCCTGCCCGGACAGGTACGCGCCGGTCAGCGACTTCTTGTTCTTCAGCAGCTTCGTGAACGGTCCGCTGTGGACGATGTGCCCGCCGTGCTCGCCCGCGCCCGGCCCGATGTCGACCACCCAGTCGCTGGCGCGGATGGTGTCCTCGTCGTGCTCGACGACGATCAGCGTGTTGCCCAGGTCACGCAGCCGGGTCAGCGTGTCGATCAGGCGGCGGTTGTCCCGCTGGTGCAGGCCGATCGACGGCTCGTCCAGCACGTAGAGCACGCCCACCAGGCCGGACCCGATCTGGGTGGCCAGCCGGATGCGCTGGGCCTCGCCGCCGGACAGCGTGGCCGAGGCCCGGTCCAGCGACAGGTAGTTCAGGCCCACGTCGAGCAGGAAGCGCAGCCGCGCCTGGATCTCCTTGAGCACCGCGCCGGCGATCATCGCCTCGCGCTGCCCCAGCTTGAGGCCGTCGAGGAACTCCGAGGCCTCCTCGATGGACAGGGCGCACACCTCGGCGATGGACCGCTCGCCGCGCTCGGCGTGCTCGAGGGTGACCGCGAGGATCTCCGGCTTGAGCCGGCTGCCCTGGCACGCGGGGCACGGCACCTCGCGCATGTAGCCCTCGTACCGCTCGCGCATGTACTCGGACTCGGTCTGGTCCAGCCGCCGCTCCAGGAACGGGATGACGCCCTCGAAGCTCGCGTAGTAGCTGCGCTGGCGGCCGTACCGGTTGCGGTAGCGGACGTGGACCTGCTCGTCGACGCCGTGCAGGACCGCCTTCTGCGCCTTGGCCGGCAGCTTGCGCCACGGCGTGTCCATGCGGAACCCGATGGTCTCCGACAGCGACTCCAGCAGCCGCTGGAAGTACTCGGCGCTCTGCCCGCCCGACCACGGCGCGATCGCGCCCTCGGCCAGCGACAGCTCGTCGTCGGGCACCACCAGCTCCGGGTCGACCTCCTTGCGGATGCCGATGCCGGTGCACTCCGGGCACGCGCCGTAGGGCGAGTTGAACGAGAACGAGCGCGGTTCGAGGTCCTCGATCGCCAGCGGGTGGCCGTTCGGGCAGGCCAGGTTCTCGGAGAACCCGCGGATGCGGTGCGGGTCACCCTCCGGCAGGTCGACGAACTCCAGCTCGACCAGACCGTCGGCCAGGCGCAGCGCGGTCTCCACCGAGTCGGTCAGGCGCTGCTTCGCCGAGGCCTTGACGGTGAGCCGGTCGACCACGACCCCGATGTGGTGCTTCTCCTGCTTCTTCAGCTTCGGCGGGTCGGTGAGCTGGTACACCTGCCCGTCGATGCGCGCCCGCGAGTAACCCTGCTGCTGGAGGTTGCTGAACAGGTCGAGGTACTCGCCCTTGCGGCCGCGCACGACCGGCGCGAGCACCTGGAACCGGGTGCCCTGCTCCATGGCCAGCACCTGGTCGACGATCTGCTGCGGGGTCTGCTTGCTGATCGGCTCACCGCACTGCGGGCAGTGCGCCTTGCCGGCGCGCGCGTAGAGCAGCCGGAGGTAGTCGTAGACCTCGGTGATGGTGCCCACGGTGGAGCGCGGGTTGCGCGAGGTGGACTTCTGGTCGATCGACACCGCGGGCGAGAGGCCCTCGATGAAGTCGACGTCCGGCTTGTCCATCTGCCCCAGGAACTGCCGGGCGTAGGCCGACAGCGACTCCACGTACCGCCGCTGCCCCTCGGCGAAGATCGTGTCGAAGGCCAGGCTCGACTTGCCCGACCCGGACAGGCCGGTGAACACGATCAGGCTGTCCCGGGGCAGGTCGAGGTCGACGCCGCGGAGGTTGTGCTCGCGCGCACCGCGAACAACGAGGCGATCAGCCACGGATGAGGTCCCTTCCCTGGAATGTGACGGCCGGATCAGCCAGCCGCATCCATGCTAGGACGACCCACCGACAGAAACCGGAGCCGGACCGGTCGGCTCCTCGCGGACGAGGTCGTCCGGAGCCGTCCGGGGTGGCGGTGCGGTGGCACCGCGCGGCGTGGTCAGCCAGCGGTGGGCCGGCCGTTCGACGAGTTTCGTGAGCAGCCACCCGGCGCCGATCGCCGCCCCCAGCACCAGCGGCAGCCGCGCCCAGCCCGGCAGTCCCGCGAGCTGCAGCGCCTTGGCCAGGATGTAGCCCAGCTCCTGGTGCAACAGGTACACGCCGTAGGAAATTCCGGCGAACCAGGTGATCACCGGGGTCAGCGGGCGCAGGAACGTCCAGTCCGGGCCCTTGGCCGCCGCGCACACGAGAACCAGCACGAGCGCGAACCCGACGTCGGAGGGCACCCGCGCGGGGTCGGTGGGCAACGCCACGTGGAACGGGTAGAGGTGCAGGTCCTGGGCGGCGACCACGGCGACGAGCAGCAGCGCCAGGTGCGGGGTGGACAGCCGGTTCCGCGACCACAGCCAGACCGCGATACCGGCCGCGAACGCGTGCAGCCGGTGCAGCCCGAACCCGAACACCACCGCGAACGCCCAGGGGGCGGGGTTGGTGACGCCGAACACCCAGAACCGCAGGACGAGCGGGACGACGATCATCGCCCACGTCAGCACCTTCGCGTGCCGGGCCGCGTGCGGCGAGCGGAACCAGCGGGTGCGCGACCACAGCAGCGCGGCGCCGGCGAAGACCATCAGCTGGACGGGCAGCGTCCAGTAGGAGCCGTCGAGCCAGATGAACCCCTGGTGCCAGCCCTGGATCATGGTCAGGTTGACCAGGAGGTCCCAGCCGACGGGCACGTACCAGCTGCTGACCCAGGCGAGGCCGTCGGTGGTCGGGCCGAACAGCTTGTCCCACCAGTGGCCGCCGAACTCCTGGCCGTTGAACGAGGCGTCCGCGCAGCGCATCACGAAGTAGGTGAGCAGCACCGCGACCAGGTACGGCGGGACGAGCCGGGCCGCCTTCTTCCACATCCACCGGCGGGGGTCGCCGCGCCGGATCGTCTGGCAGACGAAGAACGCCGAGACGACCATCAGGATCGCGGCGCCGAACTGGGCGGTGACCTTGACCGGGTAGTCGTCCAGCTCGGTGTGGGCGAGCGGGCCCTGGTGGGTGATGTGACCGAGCATCACGGACAGGACCGCCAGGACGCGCACGGCGTCCCAGCTGATCCGCCGGGTGCTGGTGCGGGGGGTTTCGGGGAGGAAGCTCGGCACTGTCTCGGGGCGTCTCACAAGATCGGGTCGGGGACGCAGCGGAGCCTACGTTACCGATCTGAGATCAACCTGAACGGGTGGAACGGTGCGTGGCGCGGCGGCTACGGTTGGCGGCGTGAACGTCGTAGAGGACTACACCGGCCACGTCGAGCCGGGCGGGGACGCGGCCCGGCGCGTGCTGGACCGGCTGACCATCACCAAGCTGTCGGTCGGCCCGATGGACAACAACGCCTACCTGCTGGTTTGCCGTCGGCAGAACGAGGCGCTGCTGATCGACGCCGCGGCCGACCCGGAGCGGATCTCGGATCTCATCGGCCACGGGCCGGATCGCCCGGCGCTGCGCACGATCGTGACCACCCACCAGCACGCCGACCACTGGCAGGCGCTGGGCGCGGTGGCCGGCGCGTACGGAGCGAACACGGCGGCTCACCCGTTGGACGCTTCGGTGCTGCCGGTCCCGCCGGACTTCCTGGTCGAGGACGGCGACACGCTCACGGTGGGTGACTGCACCCTGGAGGTGATTCACCTGAGGGGGCACACTCCGGGCTCGATCGCGTTGTTGTACCGCGACGCGGACGGCAGCACACACCTCTTCACGGGCGATTCGCTGTTCCCGGGCGGCGTCGGGAAGACGACCTCGCCGGAGGACTTCCAGTCGCTCCTGGGCGATGTCGAGACACGGGTGTTCGACCGGCTCCCGGACGAGACGTGGTTCTACCCGGGCCACGGCGACGACTCGACGCTGGGCGCGGAGCGCCCGAAGCTCCCGGAGTGGCGCGAGCGGGGCTGGTGACGTGCCGGACGGGCTGCTGTCGACGTGACGGACAGCCCGTCCGCTCCGCAGATCGACCCTGCGCCGAGCTCACCGATGGCACGTCGTCACACAAGGCAACCGCGGCACGGCGGTCAACTAGGCCGTCCGAATGAGCACCCGATGAAATGAGCTCTCTTCTCCCGGAGCAATTGGAGTAGGCATTACGCCGGAAAGCGTAATCAGCCGGATTCCACTACGCCATTCTGCTGAGCCGCGATCCGAATTGGCGCACTACTTGACGCGCCACCCAGTCCACGACGAATCTCGAAAGAGGTTCGCACAGGGAACTGGGAGGCGTAATGACGGTCCCCCGCGCCGGGTCACGACGGTTATCACGGAGCGAGGGCCGTTTCCTCGACATCATCAGCCAGTTCGGCAGGGAGCTCGCACCGAGGATGCGGGGTGACGGACGGAGCGAGGATCGCCTCCGGACCCCCGTCGCGGGGCTCATCCAGCGCCTCGGCGACACCTACGGCATCAGCCTCGTCGTTCACGACGAAGTGGTGCTGACTGAACTCAATTCACGCCCCGACATGGCCGTGGATGCCCCGAGCGGGCGCATCGGCTACCTGGAACTCAAAGCACCCGGAAAGGGAACACCCGAAACCTGGCGCCCGAACCAGCACGACCGGCGGCAATGGGAAAACCTGAAATCGCTGCCCAACCTGATTTACACCGACGGGACCTCCTGGGCGCTGTATCGGAAAGGAAACCTGGTCGGCAGGGTCGGCACCCTTGACGGGGACCTGGCCCGCGCGGGAGGGCGCCTCAAGCCGGCGGACGCGTCACTCGAACGACTACTCAAGGATTTCCTCGAGTGGCGACCCGAACAGCCGCGGTCCCTGCGTGCAGTGGTCAACGAGGTCGCGCCACTGTGCCGCCTGCTCCGGGAGCAGGTTCTGGAGACTCTGACACTGGAGAGAACGTCCCCGGAGCAGCCCTTCACGATCCTGGCCCTGGAGTGGCGCAGCATCCTGTTCCCGGCAGCGGGCGACAAGAAGGACGAAGCCGATCAGAACTTCGCGGATTCCTATGCACAAGCCGTCACGTTCGGGCTGCTCCTGGCACGCGTCGACGGAGTGTCCTTCGAAGGTCGCTCACCGGCCGGCATCGCCGAACAGCTCGCCAAACAGCATTCGCTCCTCGGGGAAGCGTTGCTCATCCTCGCGCACCCGAGATGGGTCGGGCACCTCAACGTCGTCGACACCCTCGTTCGAATCATCGGCAACATCGACTGGTCCCTGGTCGACATGGGCGACGCGGACACCTACGCGAAGCTGTACGAGACGTTCCTGGACAGCTACGACCCAGCGCTGCGCCGACGCAGCGGTACGTACTACACGCCGGCACCCGTCGCACGGGCCATGGTCTCGTTCGTCGACGAGATCCTCAAACTGCGCTTGGGCAAACGGCGCGGTTTCGCCTCACCCGACGTCGTGGCCTTGGACCCCGCCATGGGCGCCGGAACCTTCCTCGCGGAGGTGCTGGAAAGCGCGGCCGGCACGTTGCGGGCAGAACGGGGCTCCAGGGCCGTCCCCGCAGCCCACATCCGTGAGCTGTTCGCCAAGCGACTGGTCGGTTTCGAGCTACAGGCGGCGCCCTTCGCGGTTGCGGAGCTACGCCTGCATGCGACGCTCCGCACCATTTACGGCTCTTTGTACTGATGTGTGGGTGGGTCTGCCCAGGTAGCGGAGGGGCACGTCGTTGCTGGGTCTAGGTTTCTGAGCTGTCGAGGAACAGAAACCGGATAGACGGAGAACGACGTGCCCGCTGCCA
>NZ_PQHW01000068.1 GCF_003385215.1 Amycolatopsis thermalba
GCCGGTGAGCGCCCCGGACCCGGACGACGGCGCCCGCTGTCTGACCCCCCGAGTAACGGAAGGCCTCGACTTGGCTCGATACCGCTCCCCCGGCGGCCAAGCTCCTTCCCCGGCACTCGATGACGACGCTCTGGACGGCGCCGTCGTCCGGGTCCGGGGCGCTCACCGGCTCCCCGCGCCCTCGTCGGCGCTGCGTGGCCGGGTCGTGGTCGCCGCCGTCGCGGCCGGCGCGTTCGCCGCGGCCGCCGCGGGACAGACGCTCCAAGCCGTACAGACTTCCGACGCCGGCGTGACCCCTCTGGCCAACGCCGAGGACGCCAGCGCGTCGTTCGCCGTCGGTGGTGACGCCCCCACCGGCGCTCCCGAGATCCTTCCCGCGGCCAACTTCACGGACGCCTCGGCCGAGGTGCAGCGCCTCACCGACAGCGAGAACGTCACGATGGCCCGCCAGGCCCGCGACGCCGAGGCCGCCCGCATCGCCGCCGAAGAGGCCGCTCGCCCGAAGACCTGCGCGCCCGCGAAGGGCACCTACACCTCCGGCTTCGGCGCCCGCTGGGGCACCAGCCACTACGGCATCGACATCGCCAACTCGATCGGCACCCCGATCTACGCCGCCTCCGACGGCGTGGTGATCGAGGCCGGCCCCGCCAGCGGCTTCGGCCTGTGGGTGAAGATTCAGCTGGAGGACGGCACCGTCCAGGTGTACGGCCACATGAACAGCTACTCGGTGCGCGAGGGCCAGAAGGTCAAGTGCGGGCAGAAGATCGCCGAGATCGGCAACCGCGGCCAGAGCACCGGCCCGCACCTGCACTTCGAGGTCTGGCTCAACGGCGTCAAAAAGGTCGACCCGCGCAGCTGGCTCGCCGCCCGCGGCGTGTACCTCTGACGGCCCCTCCCGCGCTCGTTCACGGCCGCACGAAGTAGGCCACCGCGACCTGCCAGACCGTGCACAGCCTCCGCGACGTGCGCCGGCACAGCACGCACCGGCCATCGGGCCCGCCGTGCCGCTCCAGGAGCGCCTGCCAGGCTCCGAGTACGACGAGCGCCTCCGCGGCCGGTAATGCCCCGTCGCGAGCCGCACGCGCGACCATGCGCTCGATGCGCTCCAGGACGGCTGCTCGCACGTACGGGAACCACTGCTTGCCCACACCATGACCTCCCGAGGGTTCGAACTTTCGTTCGAGACAGGTATAGCGGAGGGGTCTGACAGTTTTGGGTTGGTTGGAGCTCGATGATCGCCCGATCGAGTTAGTGGGGCGTGGGGAGTGGCCGGTGCGGGGGCGAGAACGCCGTGCGCGCGATCCGGCTGAGGGCTGGAGATGGTGGGCGCCGGAAGTGGCCTCGGAGTGGAGGTGCGCCGGGGCGGTGCGGGCCGTGATCGCACCGGCGGCCTCAGCCGGTGCACCGGTAGCGCACAAGCGAACGGCCCGCTGGCGCGCAGCGGATGCAGCTTCGCCGTCGGAGCCCAGCGAGCGGCGGCTACAGCTTCATCGCCGCGCGCGGCGAGCGGCGGCTACAGCCGCACCCTCAACACCGGCTGGGGCAGATTTGCCGCACCAGCGAACGGGCAGCCGCACGAACCGGCCCACCGCCGAGCGGCGGCTGCGGCCGCAGCCTCCACGCCCCGGCGAGCGGCGCCTGCGGCCGCCCCCTCCGCGCCCCGGCGAGCGGCCACAGCCGCGCCCTCCGCAGCCGCGCCCTCCGCAGCCGGGCACACAGCGGCTACAGCTTCACCATCGGCACGCTGCCGATCAACATCAGCTTCACCTTGCCGGCACTGCCGAAATCGATCGTCGCCGTGGCGCGGGGGCCCTCGCCGGAGGTTTCGACCACCGTGCCCAGTCCGTACTTGTCGTGGTTGACCCGGTCGCCCACCTCGAGCTTCAGCGCGACCGTGTTCTGCCAGCCCTTGAACGGCGTCGACCGCATGCCGCGGGCCGCGATGCCGGCCTGCGCGGAGTCCTCGCCGAAGCGCGACCGCCGTCCCCACGTCGTCGCGGCGCGCGGTGAGCCGAAGGACGGCTCGGCGGCCGACGACGGCTCCTCGCGGCGCCAGTCGAGCAGCTCGGCGGGCACCTCGTCGAAGAACCGGGACGCCGGGTTCGTCATCGGCTGCCCCCACGCCGACCGGGTGATCGCCCGGCTCAGGTACAGCCGCTGCCGCGCCCGCGTGATCGCCACGTACGCCAGCCGCCGTTCCTCCGCCAGCTCGGCCGGCTCGCCCAGCGCACGCAGGTGCGGGAAGACGCCGTCCTCCCAGCCCGTGCAGAACACCACCGGGTACTCCAGCCCCTTGGCGGTGTGCACGGTCATCAGCGTGACCACGCCCGAGTCCTCTTCCTCACCGTCCTCGTCCGGGCTCGGCACCGAATCCGCGTCCGCGACCAGCGACACCCGCTCCAGGAACGCGGGCAGCGAGCCCGGTTCGGGCACCCCGGCGTCGTCCTCGGCGAGCGGCGCCATCTCGGCCGCCTGCTCCGCGAACTCGCGCGCGACCGTGATCAGCTCGGTCAGGTTGTCCACCCGCGAGGCGTCCTGCGGGTCGTCGGACTCCTCCAGCTCGGCCCGGTACCCGGTGCGCTCCAGCACGGCTTCCAGCACGTCCGCGACCTCGGCGCCGCCGTCGACCAGCTCGATCAACCCGTCGAGCAGCTCCACGAACCCGGCGATCGCCTTGGCCGACCGCGGGTTGAGCAGCGCCACCCGGCCCGCCGCGGCGTCGCGCAACGCGGCCGCGAAGGAGATCCGCTCGCGCTCGGCGTGCGTGGCCACGCACGCCTCGGCCCGCTCGCCGATGCCCCGCTTGGGCACGTTCAGGATCCGCCGCAGGCTGACCGTGTCCTCCGGGTTGGCCAGCACCCGCAGGTAGGCCAGCGCGTCCCGCACCTCGCGCCGCTCGTAGAACCGGACGCCGCCGACCACCCGGTAGGGCAGCCCGAGCCGGATGAAGATCTCCTCGAACACCCGCGACTGGTTGTTCGTGCGGTAGAAGACCGCGACGTCGGAGTACTTCGCCTGGCCCTGGTCGACCAGCGCGTCGATCTCGCCCGCGACGAAGGCCGCCTCGTCGTGCTCGTTGTCGGCGACGTACACGCCGATCTTCTCGCCGTCGCCGGAGTCGGTCCACAGCCGCTTGTCCCGCCGGTTGGGGTTGCGCGCGATGACCGCGTTGGCCGCGGACAGGATGGTCTGGGTGGAGCGGTAGTTCTGCTCCAGCAGGATCGTGCGGGCGTCCGGGAAGTCCCGCTCGAACTCCTCGATGTTGCGGATCGTGGCGCCGCGGAAGGCGTAGATCGACTGGTCGGCGTCACCGACCACGCACAGCTCGGCCGGCTCGACGCCGGACTCGCTGGTCGCGGTGCCGACCAGCTCCCGCACCAGCGTGTACTGGGCGTGGTTGGTGTCCTGGTACTCGTCGACCAGGACGTGCCGGAACCGGCGGCGGTAGTGCTCGGCCACGTCGGGGAAGGTCTGGAACAGCTCGACCGTGCGCATGATCAGGTCGTCGAAGTCGAACGCGTTGGCCAGCCGGAGCCGCCGCTGGTACTCGGTGTAGACCTCGGCGACGCGGCGCTCCAGGTCGTTGGACGCCTTCGCGGTGGCGTCCTCCGGGTCGGCCAGCTCGTTCTTGTGGTTGGAGATGTGCACGGCCAGCGCGCGGGCCGGGTAGCGCTTGGGGTCGATGTCCAGGTCGCGCGCCACGAGCGTGACCAGGCGCCGGGTGTCGTCGGCGTCGTAGATCGAGAAGTTCGACGACATGTCCAGCGTCTTGGCCTCGCGGCGCAGCAACCGCACGCACATCGAGTGGAACGTGGAGACCCACATCGCGTTCGCCCGCCTGCCGACCAGTTCGCTGACGCGCTCGCGCATCTCGGCCGCGGCCTTGTTGGTGAACGTGATCGCCATGATCTCGCCGGGGTGCACGCCGCGCTCGGCCAGCAGGTAGGCGATCCGGCGGGTCAGCACCCGGGTCTTGCCCGACCCGGCGCCCGCGACGACCAGCAGCGGCGCCCCGGCGTGCGTGACCGCCTCCCGCTGCGCGGGGTTGAGGTCGGCGAGCAGGTCGGCGTGGCGGCCCGGCGCGGCGGGCGCGGGCGGCTCGGCGGGGAGGTCGAACAGGGTGCTCATCGGTTCTCCACGCTACTCGGGGGCACTGACGGTTTACCGCGCCGGACGTACCGCCAGGTGTCGACGGCGGACGGACGCGCGAGGCGCTCGCCGCGCGGAGGATCGACGACATGACCACACCATCGACCCGGATCCGCGCCGGGGACCAGGACCGGGAGCGCGTGGCGACCCGGCTGCAGGAGGCGAGCGGCGAGGGCAGGCTGACCCTAGGCGAAGCCGAAGAGCGGCTCGCGGCCGCCTACGCCGCGACCTACGTCGACGAACTGACCGCGCTCACGCGCGACCTACCGGAACCAACGCCGCCGCGGCCGCCGCGCTTCCCACGACCGCTGCGCGTGCACGCCGCGGTCGTGGCCGTGCTGTCGGCGCTGCTCGTGGTCCGGTTCGCGGTGTCGGACGCGGAGTTCTTCTGGCCGGTGTTCCCGGTGTTCTGGCTCGGCGTGAGCCTGCTCGCACACGCGGCCGTCCGCGGCCGGGGACGAGTTGTGCCATACTGATCTCGTGCAGCACCACGCGTACCGATTTTTCTACGGGATCCGGACTCCGGCTCCCGTGATCGCGTAGGTGCCCACACCACCGTCACCACAAGCCCCGGAGTCCGCGGACCCGGGGCTTTCGTCGGCTTCGGGGCCGTGCGGGTCCGGAAACCGACCGGAGGGCCCGATGAACGCACGCACGAATGAGAAGGACAGCTCGCCGGAGACCTCGGGCGAACCCGTCGCCTCGGCCGAGGAGATCGCCGAGCTGCGCAAGGAGATCGACTGGCTCGACTCCGAGATCCTGCGGCTCGTCAAGCGCCGGGTCGAGGTGTCCCAGACGATCGGCGCCGCGCGGATGGCCGCGGGCGGCACCCGCATCGTCTACAACCGCGAGATGGACGTGCTCGCCCGCTACCGCGAACTCGGCCCGGACGGCCGCCAGCTCGCGATGGCGCTGCTGAACCTGGGGCGCGGCCGGCTCGGCCGCTGAAAAATCGTCCGATTTCCGGGGCTTCCCGGAGGTCCGGTGGCTCGGCGGACGGGCACACTGGAGACATGATTAACGTCATCGCGGTCATCATCGCGATCGCCAGTGTGCTCGCCTCGCTAGCCCATGTGGGTTACTTGGCACTGCTGAACAACGCGGCGAACAAGCGGGCCGGCGGCGCGCCGGTCGCGCAGTACGTCCGCGGCCGGTGGGCGCTCGCCGGGGGAACCTCCGCCGCGGCGCTGCTCGCGTGGCTGTTCACGTCGGGTGGCACCGGAATGGACATCCTCGCGATCATCGTCGCCGCGGGCAGCGGCGCAGTCGCCACCAAGGCCCTCCAGTCGACCCAGGCGCGCTACCGAAGCGGTGGGTGACGGGAACGCCGACGCCCCAACAGAGTGAACTTGCGGGCTCACGCTTTGACAACAGCCGCGGGCTCCTACTCTTGAGGGCGTGGAACGGCCCAGATTCGGCACCACGCGCCCGGCGACAGGTCGTGCGCGTGCAGACGAACGTGCACCCGCACATGCACGGCCTGCTCCATTCGGTCGAATCGGCCTTCCTCCGGCGTCAGAGGACGCAGAGGGCGGTGTCCACACGGCATGACACGCGGGGCCGAATTCACGGAAAGCTCTCGTTCCCGGACCGGCCGGCACCGCCGTGGCGCCGGAACCTGGACCCCGGTCGTCCCGGCGAACCAGCCGGCCGTCCGGCGGGTGCCGCAACCGTTCGACGCACCCGCCCGCGGTTCCCTGCCGCTGACCGAACGCATCCCGGACACCCGGCCCTGCGCCGAGGTGTTCCCCTCCGCGCACGGTGAGCTCCCCGTTCCCCCGCCCCAGCCGGTGCAGGCGAGCCCGGCCGGGCGGCGACCCCAGCGCACCAAGGTCAAGCTGACCCCGCCGCGCAACCGCGACGCCGAGGACACCGACGTGCGCGTGTACGAGGCGGCGCCGGTCACCGGCCTCGGCTCCTTCGACCTCGGCAACGTGCCGGCCTCGGTGACCCCGCCGCGCAGCTGGCGCAAGGCCGCCTGGTTCGCCACCGCCTCCTCGGGCGGCGTCGTCGTCGCGCTGATGTTCGCCGGCTCGGCGTTCGTCGCGAAACCGGCGCCCGACCAGGCGGGCGGCGGGTGGGTCCCGGGCCTCGGCGGCGGCGTGCCCACGCTGTCCGGCGAGCAGCTCGCGCCGCCCACCGGAGGCGGCGCGCAGGGCGACTCCGCCGGCAGCACGTCCCCTGACGACGTCCCGGTGGCGGGCACGACCAGCGTCCAGCCGACCGAGAGCGCGGGCGTGCGGGCTCCCAGCCCGAGCACGGTCCGCGAGACCTCCACCGCCGGTGGCCCCACCAGCGGCTCGGCCACACCGACGCCGACCACCAGCTCGGTCCCGCGCAAGCCGCCGCCCTCCCCCGCGCCCTACGAGGCCGACCCGTACCGGTTCACCGTGTACGCGGACGAGGACCCGAAGACGCTGGCCAGCACCTCGCAGAGCTACCTCGACACGGTCACCGAGAACCCCGAGGCGGCCGCCTCGATGACCAGCGGCGAGCTGCGGCAGGAGGGTCCGCAGGGGCTGGCGCGCAAGTACGCGAACGTGGCGTACTTCCAGGTCAAGCACATCCGCGTGCACCAGTACGACGGCAAGACGGTGTGCACCGTGCAGACCGTCTACAAGGACGGCACCCAGGTCACCGAGCAGCGCACCCTCGAGTTCTCCGGCGACAAGATCACCAGCGACGGGGCCTGACCAGCACGTTGGTCCAGGTGGGTGACGGCAACTGCCGTTCGTCGTGCCCGGGTGCCCCTCCACCGATCGGGGGTGGCCGGTAACGCGGTACCGGGGTTCGCTGATGAACAGCTAGACACCCCCGGCGAGTCCCCCCGAGACGGAAGATCCAGACGACAGGTCCATGAGAGTCGCACACGAACGGCGTCGCGCCATCCGCACGCCGGACGCACTCCGCGTCGAGGAGCTGATCTCCCCCGAGATCCTCGACAACGAGATGGTCGACCGCGAGTACCTCACGCAGGTGTTCCGCGAGCCGCGGAAGTACCTGCCGCCCCCGCGCGTGCGGACCCGGACCGAACCGCGGCGGGAACCGGAGAGCCGGGGCGCGAAGCTCGCCAAGCTCACCGGGCTGACCATGGCCGGCACGCTGCTCGTCGGCGCGGTCGTGGCGTCGTCGCTGCTCAGCCGGGGCCGCGACCAGTCGGCCGCGCCGGCCAGCCCGGCCCCGCCGCAGATCACCGGCGCGGCCGCGCTCGGCGGGTTCGCCTCCGGGGGCGCCCCGGACGAGCAGCACGGCGGTCGCACCCCCGGCCACCCCCAGCTGAACCTCGCGCCGGCCGCCCAGGTGCCGGTGACGCAGACCCAGGCACCCGCGGCCGGGGTGACGAGCGCTCCCGAGGGCTCCGCCGCGCCGACGACGACCACCCCCGAGCTGACCGACGCGGAGAAGCTGGCGGTGGTCAACGAGTTCTACCGGCGGGTGGACTCCGCGCCGGAGAAGGCGCTGGACCTGCTCAGCCCGGCACTGGCCGGTGAGGAGGCCGGTGACCTGGTGCGGGCCTGGAGCACCATGCGCCAGGTCGAGGTGACGCAGGCGGACGTCCAGCCGGACGGGTCGGTGCTCGCCGTGGTGCTGATGCGCCGCGACGACGGCACGCGGCTGCGCGTCACCCAGCAGCTGGGTCTCGACGAGGCCGGACGCAGCATCTCGGAGGCGGTCCTGCTGGCCGCCGAGGAGCTGTAGCGCCGCCATAGCAGGCGTGGCCCGGGCCGCCCCAGACAGTGCCGGATGCATGCGCGCAGAGTGAGCACCCTAGCCTTGACTGAACGGATCTGGCCCACCCCGGCCTACGGGCCGAGCTACGTGCATAGGCTCCCAGACGTGCGGCACTGCGTCGCGCCCTGAAACAGCCCCCGAAGGAGGTCGCGTGAGCGACGAGGGTCGCCTGGTCGCCGGCCGGTACCGGATCGAACGGCGAATCGGCTCCGGCGCCATGGGCGCCGTGTGGCAGGCGCACGACGACGTACTCGGTCGCGCCGTCGCGATCAAGCAGTTGCTTCTGCAACCGGGGCTGGACCAGCACGAGGCCGAGGACGCCAAGCAGCGCACCATGCGCGAGGGGCGCATCGCCGCCCGTCTGCACCACCCGAACGCCATCTCCGTGTTCGACGTCGTCACCGACGACAACGGCCACCCGTGCCTGGTGATGGAGTACCTGCCCTCGACCAGCCTGGCCGAGCTGCTGCGGGACCGGAAGACGCTGCCGCCGCGCGAGGTGGCGCGCATCGGCGCCCAGATCGCGGCCGCGCTCAAGGAGGCGCACGCGGTCGGGATCGTGCACCGGGACATCAAGCCGGGCAACATCCTGCTCGCCGACAACGGTGTGGTGAAGATCACCGACTTCGGCATCTCGCGCGCCAAGGACGACGTCACGGTCACCAAGACCGGCATGATCGCCGGCACCCCCGCCTACCTGGCGCCGGAGGTCGCGATCGGCGGCGACCCCGGTCCGGAGGCCGACGTGTTCTCCCTGGGCTCCACGCTGTACGCCGCGTGCGAGGGCCAGCCCCCGTTCGGGCTGAGCGAGAACACCCTGAGCCTGCTGCACGCGGTCGCCGCGGGGCAGATCAACCCGCCGCGGCAGTCCGGTCCGCTGGCGAGTGTGCTGGCCGTGCTGCTGCACCCCGAGGTCCAGCACCGCCCGACCGCCGCCGAGGCCGAGGAGCTGCTCGCCGCCGTGGCGCGCGGTGAGACGCCGCTGGGCGGGCCGGACGACGAGACCCAGTTCTCGCCCTCCGGCGGGGCGCTCGCCGGTGGCGCGCTGGCCGCCGGTGCGCTGGGGGCGGCCGCGGGCGCGGGTGCCACGCGAGCCTTCCGGGGCGACGACCTGGGCGCGCACTCCGGCACGCTGGCCGGCGGCGCGAGCGACCAGTTCTACGACGAGTACGACGACTACGCGGACCCGTACGGCAGCACAGCCGCCTACCCGACGGACGACTACGACCGCCAGGGCGGGACGCGCGCGGTGCCCGCCGGGTACGACGGCTACGACGACGAGCCCCGCCCGGCGGCGGAGGAAGCGGACGAGAAGCGGGGCAATTGGAAGGTGCCGGCCGCGATCGGCGCCGTCGTGGTGGCCGGCCTCGTGGCGCTCGGCATCTGGCTGTTCAGCCAGCCGGACCACGCCACGAACACCACCGAGACCAGCCCGCCGGTGCTGCCGCCGCCGGTGACCAGCTCGTCGGTCGAGACGACGGAGAGCTCGACGCCCACCGTGACGCGGTGGAGCGAGAGCAACGAGCAGACCCGGCCCTCCTCTTCGCGCCGCAGTTCCGTGGAGGAGACCTCGACGCCGCGGACCTCGTCGCCCAGCAAGTCGAGCCCGACGAAGACCCCGACCTCCTCGTCCAGCGAGGAAGAAGAGCCGAGCACTGGGGCCACCTCGCCAACCCAGTAAGTCGACTGCCGGAAACGTTCAGGATCGGCCAGTAGGGTGGTGGGTGACTATCCGACACGCCGGGACGACGAGAGGGTGTAGTGGGTACTGAGGGCGCACTCGTCGGCGGCCGGTACCGGTTGGACCAGCCGATCGGTCGTGGCCGCGCCGGAATCGTGTGGCTGGCGTACGACACGCAGCTGAACCGCACGGTGGCCGCGAAGAAGATGCCGGTCGCGCCGGGGCACAGCGAGCAGTCGATCGCCGCCGCGCTGGACGAGGGCCGCGCGGCGATGCGGATCCAGCACAACTGCGCCATCGGCGTGTACGACGTGCTGCGTGACGGGGCGAACCCGTGGGTCGTCATGGAGTACGTGCCCTCGCGCAACATGGCGGACTTCCTCGCCGAGTACGGCACGCTCACGCCCGAGCAGACCGCGTTCCTGGGCATCCAGCTCGCGTCCGCGCTGGCCGCGGCGCACCGGGCCGGTGTCGTGCACCGCGGGCTGGAGCCGGGCAACGTGCTGCTCGCCGACGACGGCGGCGTCAAGGTCACCGACATCGGGTTCACCGGCGCCGGGTTCAACCCCGCCTACCGGGCGCCGGAACTCTCGCGCGGCGCGACCGCCGCACCGGCCACCGACGCGTTCTCCCTCGGGGCGACGCTCTACACGGCGGTCGAGGGCGTGCCGCCCTACGGCGACCACGGCGGCGGGCCGCTGCGGCAGCCGGAGAAGGCCGGCGTGCTCGCGCCCGCGTTGATGAAGCTGCTGCGCGAGGACCCCCTGAGCCGCCCCACGCTGGGCGACAGCATCACCTCGTTCCAGGCCATCACGCAGGGGCGGCAGACGGCGTTCATCCCGCCGACCGCGCCCGCCCTGCCGACGGTGCCCGCGTTCCGGCCGCAGACGCCGCCGCCTTCGCCGCCGAAGGAGCCGATTGTGCGGATTTCGCCGGTGCGGGTGCGGCAGTTGATTTTGGCGACCATGGCTGTGCTCGTTGCGGCGGCCATTGGGATCGGGGTTACTCAGCTTTTGTTTCTTTGAGTTGGGTGTTGTTTGCGCTACGCGCGTATCTGAAAAGCGTCGGCTTCGCTTCGCTACGCCCGGATTTGCCCCTCCCGAACCCGATCTTCAATTGTTCGGTTGCCGAGAAGCGGCGTCAAGGCTGGAAAGAGTACCTTGACCCCGCTGCTCGGCAACCGATTTGGCTGGGGATCGGGTTGCGGGAGAGGGGGTGGCTCGGGCGGTGGGGCCGGTTGCGTTGCCGGGTGGCGGTTGTGTGCGTGTTTGGGGTTTGTTATGCGGCGGCGTCCGTCTTCGTTTCCTTGAGCACCTTCAGTAGGTGGCGGAGCGCTGGCTGGTCGCGTGAGCGGGTGGATACCGCGGCGTGGATCGGGCGGATGGGTTCCGGGTTGCGGATTCGCCGGACCACCGCGCCGGGTTGGGGGGCGCCCAGGCCCAGCACCGGGACCAGGCTGATGCCCAGCCCCGCCGCGACGAAGCCCTGCGCGGTGGCGTAGTCCTCGCACTCCATGACGAAGTTCGGCACGAAACCGGCGGCCCCGCAGGCGGCCATGAGCACGTCCCGGCACGGGCCGGGTACGCCCTCGTTGTTGATCCACGGCTCGTCGGCCAGGTCGGCCAGGTCCACGACCCTCTTGCGGGCCAGCGGGTGGCTCTTCGGCAGCGCCACGCGGTACGGGTCGTCGAACAGGTGGTACAGCTCGACGCCCGGCTTCGAGTACGGGCCGGCGAACACCACGATCGCCACGTCGGCGTCGCCGTTTTCCACCTGTGGCAGCGCGTCCACGGGTTCCAGGAGCCGCAGGTCCAGCTGCACGCCCGGGTACTCGGCCCGCAACGCCGCCACCGCGGGCGGTACCAGCGACGCGCCGGCCGTCGCGAAGTAGCGGATCGCCAGGCGGCCCGTCCGGCCCGCCTTCAGGTCCGCCAGCTCCGACTCGGCCTTGGACAACTGCGCGCACACGACCTCGGCGTGCTGGGACAACAACGCGCCGGCCGGGGTGGGCCGCACCCCGCGGCCGACCCGCTCCAGCAGCGCGGTACCCGCCTCGCGCTCCAAAGTGGACAACTGCTGGCTGATCGCGGACGGGGTGTAGCCGAGGTTGCGGGCGGCCGCGCTGATCGACCCGCTGGACACCACGGCCCGCAGCACCTGCAACCGGCGGACGTCGAGCATGCCCCGAGAATACAGTTCTGCTTACAGCAGCGTGTAGATAATTTCGCTTGTTCTTACAGATCGCCGGCGCGATCGTGAAGGTCGTGGCCGAAACGAAAACTCTGCTGCGCCTGGCCGCGCTGGCACTCATGTGGGGATCGAGCTTCCTGTGGATCAAGATCGGGCTGCAGGCGTTCACGCCGGTCCAGATCGTGCTCATCCGCACCGCACTGGGCAGCGCGGTGCTCGTCGGGCTCTGCTACGCCGCCCGGGACCGGCTCCCGGCCGGACGGCGGATCTGGACGCACCTGCTGGTCGCCGCGCTGTTCCACAACGCGCTGCCGTTCCTGCTGTTCGCGATCGGCGAGCAGACCGTCAGCTCCGGCGTCACCGGCGTGCTGAACGCGACCACCCCGCTGTGGACGCTGCTCATGGCCGTGCTGATGGGCGTCGAACGGCGGCTCGACCCGCCGAAGCTCACCGGGCTGCTCGCCGGGCTCGTCGGCACCGTGCTGATCTTCGCGCCCTGGCAGGAGTCCGGTCTGCTCAGCTGGGGTGCGCTGGCCTGCCTCGCCGCCGCGGTGAGCTACGGGTTCGTCTTCGTCTACGAGGGCAAGCACCTGTCCGGCACCGGCTCGTCGCCGGTCGCGCTGGCCGGCGCGCAGATGACCGCGGCGACCGGGTTCACGCTGCTCGCCATGCCCGCCGGTGGCACCACGCCGGTGCACCTGTCCGCCGGTCCGGTGATCGCCGTGGTGATCCTCGGGGTGTTCTCCACCGGGTTCGCGTTCGCGCTGAGCTACCGCCTGCTGGCGACCGAAGGCGCGGTCACCGCCTCCACCGTCGGCTACCTGCTGCCCGTCGTGTCACTGGCGCTCGGCGCGCTCTTCCTCGGCGAGGACCTGAACCCGCGGATCCTCGCCGGGGTCGCGGTCGTGCTCGCCGGGGTCGCCCTGACGCGCGTGCGGCGCCGCGTCCTGGTTCAGACCAGCCTGCGGTCCGACGCCCAGCGGGAGAGCTCGTAGCGGTTGGACAGCTGGGTCTTGCGCAGGACGCTGGACACGTGCGTCTCGACGGTCTTCACCGAGATGTACAGCTCCGAGGCGATCTCCTTGTAGGCGTAGCCCCGCGCGAGCAGGCGCAGCACGTCCCGCTCGCGCGGGGTCAGCAGGTCCAGCTCGGGGTCGCTGATCGGCGCCGAGCCCGGCCGGTCGGCGAACGCGTCCAGCACGAAACCGGCCAGCCGCGGCGAGAACACCGCGTCGCCCTCGGACACCCGCGCGATGGCCCGCACCAGCTCCTTCGACGAGATGGTCTTGGTGACGTACCCGCGGGCGCCGGCGCGGATGACCGCGATGACGTCCTCGGCCGCGTCGGACACCGACAGGGCCAGGAACACGACGTCGGGCAGGTCGGTGCGGACGCGGCGGAGCACCTCCGCACCACCGCCGTCGGGCATGTGCACGTCGAGCAGCACGACCTGCGGTTTCGTCCGGGCGATCCCGGCGACCGCCTCGGCGACCGAGCCGGCCTCGCCCACCACCCGCACCTCGTCGGTGATCGAGTCCAGTTCGGTGCGCACCCCGGCCCGGAACAGCGCGTGGTCGTCGACCAGGAACACGCTGATGGGGGCCTTCGGCTGCGGTGTCTCGCTCAACGCGTCCCTCCAGATTCGGCTTTCACCGGCATTTCCAGCTGCACCTCGGTGCCGTCCCCGGGCGCCGTGCGCAGCCGTACCGTGCCGCCGTTGCGCTCCATCCTCCCCCGGATGGAGTCCGCGAGGCCATGCCGGTCCTCCGACACGGTCTCCGGGTCGAAGCCCTTGCCCCGGTCCCGCACGAACACGGTGACCCCGGTGGGCTCCACCTCGGCGTACACGCTCACCTCGTCGACCCCCGCGTGCTTGGCCGCGTTGACCATCGCCTCACGGGCCGCCAGCACCAGCGCGGTGAGCCGCTCGTCCAGCTGCGCGTCGCCGACCACCACCTGCGACACCGAGATCGCGAACGTGTCCTCGACCTCGCCGCAAGCGGTCGCGACCGCCCTGGAAAACACAGTGAACTGGTCCTTACCCTCCTGCTTCGGCGTGCCGTAGCCGGACGGGCCGTAGAGCCAGCCACGCAGCTCGCGTTCCTGGCTGCGTGCCAGGCGGGCGACCTCCTTCGGCGACTCCGACTGCTTCTGGATCAGCGCCAGGGTCTGCAGGACCGAATCGTGCAGGTGCGCGGCGATCTCCGCGCGCTCCTCGGTGCGGATGCGGGCCCGGCGCTCCTCCCCCAGGTCGCGGCCCATCCGCAGCCAGAACGGCACGGTCAGCACCGCCACCCCGACCAGCGTCGCGAGCACCGCGAGCAGCGCGAACTGCACCTGGTCGAGCGATCCGGTGCGCAGCACGACGACACCGATCCCGGTGATCACCAGCGCGACGCCGGCCAGGATCCGGATCGCCGCCGACCACCCCCCGCCGCCGAGCACCATGCCCGCGACACCCGAGCGCGCCCCGTCCCGCCATCGGCGGCGCTGCGACTCGTCGGCCTCCCGCCACACGACCGCGGCGCCGACCAGCGCCAGCGCGAGCGGCACCGCGACCCAGCCGTTGATCGCGCCGGTGAGGGCGCCACCGGCGACCAGCAGGCCGATGCCCAGGATGACCAGGCCGATCGCCTGCTGCTTCTCCTTCGGCGTGGCCGGCGTCTCGGTCTCCTCGCGGCGCCGCTGCGGCACGAACACCCACAGCAGCCCGTAGGCCACCAGACCGGCCCCGCCGAACGCCGCCAGTATCGCGAACGTCGCGCGCACCCAGAGCACCTTGATGCCGAGGTGGTCGGCCAGACCGGAGGCGACCCCCGCCACCACCCGGCTGGACCGGCGCCGGTACATCTTGGGCCGCTCGTCGGCCTCCGTCAGCGCGCTCCCGGCGGCCGGCACCACCGCCGCCTCGCCCGGTGGGCGCGGCAGCGGCATACCGGTCTCGGTCCGCGGCTTCTCCTGCACGTGATCCATGGTTCTGCCATGGTCACACGCCCGCAAGGCACGATTCATCCGGGAAAACCCCGGGGATCGCGGCCGCGGCAAACTCAGGGTCGTTCCCCGATGTGCGTGCGGCCCGGCTCCCGCATGCTGGGCACCATGAACGACACGGCAGAGGCTCCGAAACCGCATGGCCTGGGCGGTTTCGAGGAGACCGTGAAGGACTTCTGGGCCAGCCGCCCGCGCCGTCCCACCCGGGGCGGCAAGATCGGCGGTGTCGCGGCGGCCATCGGCAACCGGTACGGCATCGATCCGGTGATCGTGCGGGTGGCGTTCGTGACGGCGACCGTGTTCGGCGGGGTCGGCGCTTCGCTGTACCTGCTGTGCTGGCTGCTGTTCCCGGCCGAGGGCGACGAGGTGTCGCCGGTCGAGTCGCTGTTCGGGCAGGGCCGCAGCTCGATGTCCAAGCACCTCACGATCGTGCTGGGCATCCTGTTCTTCCCGCTGTCCAGCTGGGCGTTCGCCGGTGGCTGGTTCAACGGGGGCGGCATCATCGGGGCGGCGATGATGGTCACCGCGCTGTACCTGCTGCACCGCGGGCGCGGGCACCTCAACCGGCCGGTGCCGGTGACGCCCGCGGCCACCACGGTCGGTCCCGCGGCGTTCTCGATGAGCGCGCCGGGCACCACCGAGCGGGCCGAGTCCGGGTGGGACCCGCTGGGCGCGGACCCGATGGCGTGGGACCTGCCGGACCCGGTTCCGCCGCCGGCCCCGGCGCCGCCGCGTCCGCCGCGCGGGGCGCGGCGGACGAGCAAGATCGGTGTCGCGACCTTCGGCATCGCGCTGCTGGTCGCCGGGGTCGGCGCGGCGATCGGTTCGTCCGGTGAGGCATGGTTCTCGCCGCAGCACGTCATCGGCCTGGTGCTCGGGGTCCTGGGCGTCGGGATGGTGGCCGGTGCGTTCGCCGGCGGCGGCCGCAAGCTGGCCGTGCTGGCGGTGCCGCTGTCGATCGTGGGCGTCGCGTTGACCACCATGCCGGTCGGCGACTACTCCGGCGGGATGGGCGACCTGCGGGTCACGCCGGCGACCGCGGCCGAGGTGCTGCCGAGCTACCAGCGCACAGCCGGGACGGTCGACCTGGATCTGACCAGGCTGCCCGCGGACGTGCCGGTGCGGACCGAGGTGCACCTCGGCGCGGGCGACACGACGGTGCGCGTGCCGGCGACGGCGGACGTCACCTACACGTGCGTGTCGCAGTTCGGTGAGGCGAACTGCTTCGGCCGCCAGACGAGCGGGGTCGGGGCCGCTCCGATCACCGGGGTGGACTACGGAACGGACGGTCCGGGCGGGCTGCAGCTGACGCTGACGGCCGACCAGGGCGTCGGGACGCTGGAGGTGCGTCGTGGCTGAGCGGGAGAACCCGTACTCCTACGACACGGAGACGCCCGCGGAGCCGGAGCGCCGCCGCGGGGTCGACGTCTTCACGCTGATCATCGGCATCGCGACGCTGCTGGTCTCGGCGTACGTGTTGTCCGACGGCGCCACCTGGCTACCCTCCTTCGACCTGAAGTGGGTGCTGGCGGGCGGCGCGGTGCTCGTCGGGGTGCTGATGCTGGGGGCGTCGATGCGCGGAGGCCGGCGGGACTGAGCCGGTCGTTGCCAGGCCAGGGAAAGGGAGCCGTTCGCGGCTCCCTTTTTCGTCACCAGGTGAGCATCCAGAAGCCGACGCCCTGTCCGGCGCGTTTCCCGATCACCAGTACTGGAAGCACGTCGCCCCCGGTCAGTCGGTCCGGATCACTCCCACTCGATGGTGCCCGGCGGCTTGCTGGTCACGTCCAGCACGACCCGGTTGACCTCGGGAACCTCGTTGGTGATGCGGGTGGAGATGCGTTCCAGCACGTCGTAGGGCAGGCGGGTCCAGTCGGCCGTCATGGCGTCCTCGCTGGACACCGGGCGCAGCACGACGGGGTGACCGTAGGTGCGGCCGTCGCCCTGGACGCCGACGCTGCGGACGTCCGCGAGCAGCACCACCGGGCACTGCCAGATGTCGCGGTCCAGGCCGGCCGCGGTCAGCTCCTCGCGGGCGATCGCGTCGGCGGCGCGCAGCGTCTCCAGCCGGTCCGCGGTGACCTCGCCGATGATCCGGATGCCCAGGCCGGGCCCGGGGAACGGCTGCCGGTGCACGATCGTCTCCGGCAGGCCCAGCTCCAGCCCGACGCGGCGGACCTCGTCCTTGAACAGCAGCCGCAGCGGCTCGACCAGCTCGAACTGCAGGTCCTCGGGCAGGCCGCCGACGTTGTGGTGGCTCTTGATGTTGGCCGCGCCGGTGCCGCCGCCGGACTCGACGACGTCCGGGTACAGCGTGCCCTGGACGAGGAAGCGGTAGTCGCCCTCGGCCTTGAGGTCGCGCTCGGCCTGCTCGAAGACGCGGATGAACTCGCGGCCGATGATCTTGCGCTTCTGCTCCGGGTCGGTGACGCCGGCCAGCGCGTCGAGGAAGCGCTCGCGGGCGTCGACGGTCACCAGGTTCACGCCGGTGGCGGCGACGAAGTCGCGCTCGACCGGGGCGCGCTCGCCGCGGCGCAGCAGGCCGTGGTCGACGAAGACGCAGGTGAGCCGGTCGCCGATGGCGCGCTGGACCAGCGCGGCGGCGACGGCGGAGTCGACGCCGCCGGACAGGCCGCAGATCGCGCGGCCGTCCTCGCCGATCTGCTCGCGGATGCGGCCGATCTGCTCCTCGACGATCGAGGCGGTCGTCCACTGGGGCTTGATGCCGGCGATGTCGTGCAGGAACCGGCGCAGGACCTCCTGGCCGTGCGGCGAGTGCAGGACCTCGGGGTGGTACTGGACGCCGGCGATGCGGTCGTCGGTGTTCTCGTAGGCGGCGACCGGGGCGCCCTCGGAGGTCGCGGTGACCTTCGCGCCCGCGGGGGGTTTGGTGACGCTGTCGCCGTGGCTCATCCACACCTGGTGCCGCTCGGGCAGCTCGCGGTGCAGGACGCCGCCGTCGGCCGGGATGTGCACCTCGGTGCGGCCGTACTCGCGGTTGCCGGTGGCTTCGACGGTGCCGCCGAGCGCCTGGGCGAGGACCTGGAAGCCGTAGCAGATGCCGAAGATCGGGACGCCGGACTTGGCCAGCGCGGGGTCCATGCCGGGCGCGTCGGGCGAGTAGGCGCTGGCCGGGCCGCCGGACAGGACGATCGCGGAGGGGTTCTTGGCGAGGATCTCGTCGACCGACGCGGTGTGCGGCACCACCTCGGAGTAGACCTGGGCCTCGCGGACCCGGCGGGCGATCAGCTGCGCGTACTGCGCGCCGAAGTCGACGACGAGCACCGGACCGCTCGGATTGGACACCGGACCTCCATCAGGACGACGTGTGTCTCCCATCGTCCCAGGTGGGCTCGGTCACGTGCGCCCGGGGACGGGGTTCTTCGAGACTGGGGGCCGGTGCGGCGGTCGCCTCTCGGCGAAAGGTCCGAACAGGGCTCCGGGCGAACCGGTGTTCCCTGACGGTGAAGGGTGAGGCCCGGGGGACACGGACCGCACCGACCAGCTCGTACAACAGGGGCGGCGCGGCGGGTATTCCATCACCGGGGTCGTGCCGGTTCCGCGCCGGCCCGGGCCTTCTCGTCCGCCGCGGCCAGCCACAGGAACACCGGCGGCAGCGCGACCTCGACCGCCGTCAGCGCCAGCTGGAACCACTGCGGCCACCCGTGCACGGCCAGTGACACCAGCCGGCCGGCGGCGCCGAGCCAGAAGATCACCGCGCCATCGGACCGCGGAAGCCGGGATCGGCACCCGCCGCGCGGCCCAGATCCACGCCAGCCCGTACCCGAAGAACAGCGCGCCGTAGAAGCGTTCCCGGCTGTCCACCGTCGCTCCCGCGCCCCCCTCGCCGGGGACCGACGCGATCCCGCCGACGAAGTGGAACACCCCGATCGCCGCGCAGACGACGCCCATCGCCAGCATCAGCCACTTCAACGCCCGAGCCATGTCAACCCCTTAGTAGACGTGTATCTACTAAGCCCTACTAGTAGACGCATGTCGAGTAACGTGGGGGCGTGACCGCACGCCGCCGCCTCACTCCCGCCGCCCGTCGCGCGGAACTCCTCGACGCCGGCGCGCGCCTGTTCGCGGCCAAGCCGTACGACGAGGTCTTGATGGAGGACATCGCCGACGAGGCCGGCGTCTCCCGCGCGCTGCTGTACCGCTACTTCCCCACCAAGCCCGGCCTGTTCGCCGCCGTGTACCGGCAGGCCGCGGACAACCTCCTGTCCCAGGCCCGCTTCGAGTCCGGCGCGTCGATCCCGGACCAGATCTCGGCCGCACTCGAAGCCCACTTCGACTACTTCGCGGCTCACCGCAACACCGTGCTGGCCGCCAACCGGACCCTCGCCGGTGACCGCGGGGTGCAGGCGGTCATCGACGACGAGCTGACCGTTCTCCGCGAACGCGTGCTCGACGCGGCCCGGCTCCCCGACGAGGTCCGCGGCGTCGTCTCCGCGATCGTGCTGAGCTGGCTCACCTTCGTCCGCACCCTGTGCGTGGAATGGCTCACCACCGGGTCGGTCACCCGCGAGCAGTTGCACGACATCTGCCTCGGCGCGCTCCTGGGTGCGCTCCGGGACGTCGTGGAGCTCTGAGTAACCCGATCGGGTAGCCCGCGCCGACCGCGAGACCACGCTCCGTCAGGCGCCTAAGTTGTTGTCATGGACACCATCACGCCGGAACCGCGGCCGGCCTGGATCGCCGGCCGGGCGCAGCAGGGGACGGCCACCCTGGACGTGCATCACCCGTTCGACGGCAGCGAGGTGGCGACCGTCGCAGTGCCGGGGGCGGATCAGGTCGAGCGTGCGGTGGCCGCCGCGGTCGCCGTCGCGCCGAAGCTGCGCCGGACACCAGCGCACGTCCGGGCCGCCGCGCTGGACCACACCTCGCAGCAACTCGCCGCGCGCGCCGAGGAACTCGCCGAGCTGATCACCGCCGAGAACGGCAAGCCGCTCAAGTGGGCCGAGGCCGAGGTGCGCCGCGCGGTCAACGTCTTCCGCATCGCCGCCGAGGAGGCCCGCCGCTTCTCCGGCGACCTGCAGCGCCTGGACACCGACACCGCGGGCGAAAACCGCCTGGCCATGGTCCGCCGGATCCCGCGCGGCCCGGTCCTGGGCATCGCGCCGTTCAACTTCCCGCTCAACCTCGTCGCCCACAAGGTCGCCCCCGCGCTCGCCGTCGGCGCCCCGATCATCGTCAAGCCCGCCCCGCGCACCCCGCTGTCCGCGCTGGTCCTGGGCGAGATCCTGGCCGAGACCGACCTGCCGGCGGGCGCGTTCTCGGTCCTGCCCCTCGGCAACGAGGACACCGCGAAGCTGGTCGCCGACCCGCGCCTGCCGGTCGTGTCGTTCACCGGCTCCGGCCCGGTCGGCTGGTCGCTGGCCGAGGCCGCCCCGCGCAAGCACGTCGTCCTCGAACTGGGCGGCAACGCGGCCGCGGTCGTGCTCGGCGACTGGCCCGACCTGGCGGGCGCGGCCCAGCGCATCGCGACCTTCGGCAACTACCAGGCCGGCCAGTCGTGCATCGCGGTGCAGCGGGTCCTGGTCGAGCGCTCGGTGGCCGACGAGTTCATCCCCGCGCTCGCCGAAGCCATCGGCGCACTGCGCACCGGCGACCCCTACGACTCCACTGTGGACGTCGGCCCGGTCGTCGACGAGGCCGCCGCGGAGCGGATCGTGGCCTGGGTGGACGAGGCCGTCGCCGCCGGCGCCAAGCTCCTGGCCGGCGGCTCGCGCCAGGGCGCGACCGTCGAGCCGACCCTGCTCACCAGCGTCCCGGCCGACACCAAGGCCTGGTCGGAGGAGATCTTCGGCCCGGTGCTGGCCGTCTCCGTGGTGGACGACGCCGACGAGGCGTTCGCCGCGGTCAACGCCTCCGCCTACGGCCTGCAGGCCGGTGTCTTCACCCGCGACGTCCGCCTCGCCTTCCGCGCCTCCGCCGAACTCGAGGTCGGCGGCGTGATCATCGGGGACGTGCCGTCCTACCGCGCCGACCAGATGCCCTACGGCGGGGTGAAGGGCTCCGGGGTGGGCCGGGAAGGCGTGCTCGCCGCCATGCACGACCTCACCGAGGAGCGGGTCACCGTGTTCGCCGGGATCGACCTGTAGACACCAGCGGCAGTCGGAGGGCGGCCGGCGCGTCGGCCGGGACCGCCGGGTTCTTCGGCGCGACCGGCTTGATCCGCCGGTAGCCCTTCGACTGGTCCGGCCGCTGGTCCGCCTCGCCCTTGTTGGGCCAGAACGAGAACGCGCGCTCGGCCTGCGCGGTGATGGTCAGCGACGGGTTCACGCCGAGGTTCGCGGTGATCGCGGTACCGTCCACGATGGACAGTCCGGGGTAGCCGAACACCCGGTGGTACGGGTCGATCACCCCGTCCTCGGGGCTGGTGCCGATCGGCGCGCCGCCGATGAAGTGCGCGGTGAGCGGGATGTCGAAGACCTCGCCCCAGGTGCCGCCCGCGGTGCCGTCGATGTGCTTGGCGGTCAGCTCGTTCGCCTGGTGGCCGGCCGGGATGAACGTCGGGTTCGGCTCGCCGTGGCCCTGCTTCGACGTGTACTTGCGCCGCCCGAACAGGCCGCGCCTGGTGTAGGTGGTGATCGAGTTGTCCAGGCTCTGCATCACCAGCAGGATCACGGTCCGCTCGCTCCACCGGTACCCGTTGAGCAGCTTCGCGCTCTGCACCGGGTGCCTGGCCAGGAACCGCACCGCCTGCAGCCAGCGCGGCGTCGGCACCGAACCGTCGGTGGCGATCGTCTGCAGCAGGCTCATCGCGTTGCTGCCCTTGCCGTAGCGCACCGGCTCGATGTGGGTGGACTCGTCGGGGTGGAACGACGACGTGATCGCCACGCCCTTGCTGAAGTCGCGCTCCGGGTCGACGGTCGGGCGGCCGGCGCCGATGATGGCCTCGGAGTTGGTGCGGGTCAGCTCGCCCAGCCGCGGCGACAGCCGGGGCAGCACGCCCTGGTCGCGCATCTCGTGCAGCAGCCGCTGCGTGCCCCAGGTGCCCGCGGCGAGCACGACCCGCCCGGCGGTGAGCGTGGTGCGGAACCGCTTCGACCTGGTGCCGGTCTTGCGCACGTCGACCTCGAACGAGCCGTCCCCGCGCGGGCGGACAGCGGTGACCGTGGTCAGCGGGATGACCTGCGCGCCGCCCTGTTCGGCGAGGTACAGGTAGTTCTTGACCAGCGTGTTCTTCGCGCCGACCCGGCAGCCGGTCATGCACGAGCCGCACTCGGTGCAGCCCGTCCGCTCCGGCCCGGCCCCGCCGAAGTACGGGTCGGGCACCCGCTGCCCCGGCTTGTCGAAGAACACCCCGACCGGCGTCGGGTGGTAGCTGTCGGCCACGCCCATGTCGGCGGCGACCTTCTGGATGACCTCGTCCGACGGCGTCACCGTGGGGTTCGTGACCACCCCGAGCATCCGGCTCGCCTGGTCGTAGTACGGCGCCAGCTCGGACTCCCAGTCGGTGATGTGCGCCCACTGCTTGTCCTGGTAGAACGGCTTGAGCGGCCGGTACAGCGTGTTGGCGTACACCAGCGACCCGCCGCCGACCCCGGCGCCGGCCAGGATCATCACGTCGCGGAGCAGGTGGATCCGCTGGATGCCGAAGCAGCCCAGCGCCGGCGCCCACAGGTAGCGCTTGAGGTCCCAGGACGTCTTGGCGAACTCGTCGTCGGCGAACCGGCGGCCCGCCTCCACGACGGCCACCCGGTAGCCCTTCTCGGTCAGCCGGAGCGCGGCCACCCTGCCGCCGAACCCCGATCCGACCACGATGACGTCATAGTCAGCCGCATTGCTGTTACGCGAGGTCACAGGTAAAGCGTAACCACCACCACAGGGTTCTGACCAGTAGTAAGTTACCGATCAGTCGGGGCAACCTTTTCGCCGCGCGTAACGTATTTCCCCCATAAGAGTGATTCTCTTGGTATCACTCATCACATTCACTGGGGAGATCGACTTGTCGCTACCGCCTTCGCTCGCCCGGGTCCGCCGGATGATCACCGACGGCTCGTGCGCCGCCCTGTCACTGGACGTCTTCGACACCATCCTGTGGCGGCGCACCCCTCGGCCCACCGACGTGTTCGCCGTGCTGGGGGCGCGGCTCGTGCGCGACGGCCGGTGCCCGGGCTGGGTCACGCCGGCCGCGTTCCGGCGCATGCGGATCGTCGCGGAGCAGCGGGCGCGGCAGAGCGAGGAGGCGCTGGGCACCGAGGTGTCGCTGTCCGACATCTGGCAGCACATGCCGCTGCGGATCTTCGGCGCCGAGCTGCCCGAGCTGGTCCGCGCCGAGGTGACCTGCGAGCGCGACTTCACCGTGCCCGACCTCGACATCGCCGAGCTGGTCGAACTTGCCGCGAAGCACCACGTGCCGACCGTGCTGGTGTCGGACACCTACTTCACCGAGGAGCACCTGGCCGAGCTGCTGGACCGGCCCGGCCTGGGCGCGCTGCGCGAGGCCCGGATCTTCCGCTCGCACCAGCACGGGCTGGACAAGGCGTCCGGGCTGTGGGAGATCGTCCTGGACAACCTCGGCGTGCACCCCGAGCAGGTCGTGCACATCGGGGACAACGCGGTCGCCGACATCGAGGTGCCGCGCGAGCTGGGGATCCGGACCGTGTACTACGAGCGGCTGGACGAGGAGTTCCGCGCGGTGCTGGAGCGGGAGCGCGAGCCGCTCGGCCTGGAGGACCCGCTGGGCGAGCACCTCGACACCGGCCAGGGCGACTACGGCATCACCAGCCTGCGCGCGAAGACCCTCCAGCGCGCCGACCCCGCGGCGCCGACCCCGGTCCGCACCGCGTGGCGGTACGGCGCCTCGGTGCTCGGGCCGGTGCTGACCGGGTTCGCCGAGTGGGTCGCGCTGCGCGCCCACCAGTCCGGCATCTCCGTGCTGTGGTGCCCGATGCGTGAGGGCACCCTGCTCTCCGCGCTGATCAACAACGCCGCGCAGGCACGCGGCTGGCAGGTCGAAGCCCGGCCGGTCTGGCTGTCCCGGCACGTCACCTCGCTGGCCGCGCTCGACCCGGCCGACGCGGACTCGCTGCGCCAGTTCATCGAGCAGCGCCACGGGCTCACCGTCCGCCAGCTCATGCAGGCCCTGCACCTGCGGCCGGGCGACGTGCCGCCGCTGGCCGAGATGCTGGACACCGTCCTGGACAACGGCCGCGAGGCCGGGCTGGTCACCGACGTGCTCACCGAGACCGCCCACCTGCGCAACAAGCTGACGGTCACGGTCACCCGCATCCGCGAGCGCGTGCTCGGCGAGCTGCGCCGCGCCGGGATGCTGGACGAGCCCGAGCCGGCGCTGGTCGACCTCGGCTGGGGCGGCACGATCCAGTACTACCTGGGCAAACTGCTCGACGTCGCCGGCATCGGCGCCCGCCCGGCCGGCTTCTACCTCGCCACCGACGACCGGTCCACCCGCGTGTACCGGGCCGGGCTGCGCATCGAGGGCTACCTGAGTCAGGGCGGGCAGCCGCCGGAGATCGCGCGGACTGTCAGCCGCAGCCCGGAGGTGCTGGAGCAATCGGTCAACGACTTCTGCGGCTCGCTGCTGGACTTCGCCGACGACGGCTCGCCCGTGCTCGGCCCGGCCTCCGACGGCGCGGACCAGCTGGCGCAGCGCCGCGCGGTCCAGGACGGCATCCGCGAGTTCCAGGCCCAGTGGAACCGCTACGCGGGCGACGGCTGGCCGGACCTGACCGGCGCCGCGCGGCACCGGCTGGCGAACATCCTGGTGTCCGCGCTGAAGGCCCCCACCACCGCGGAGGCCGCGGTGTTCGGCAACTGGGCGCACGAGGACAACTTCGGCTCCGCGCTGATCACCCGCGTGGTGCCGGAGGACCTGGTGCCCGCGATCCCCTACCTCTCCCCCGCCGACCTGGCCGACCTGACCATGCGCGACGCGTTCTGGCCCGCCCTGCTCGCGGCCTCGGACACCCGCCTGGCCGCCGGGGCCCGCGCGCTCGCCGAGCGGCAGGTGGACGCCGACCTGTTCGAGCCGTCCGACAATCCCGCCGAGACCCGGCTGAGCTTCCGCACCGGCGACGGCGAATGGCACGACGGGCCGCGCCGCCGGGTGCGGATCAACCACGACGGACTGTCCTTCGCGCGACTGGACTTCCGCTCGGCCGTCGTCACCGACGGTGCGGTCGCGGTGCCCGGGCGGCCCGCGCTGGTGCGGATCGACTGGGTCGAGGTGAAGGCGATCGTGCCCGGTCAGAGCGTGCCGCGGGTCGAGCGCTGGGAACACCCCGAGGACTTCGCCGGGCTGATCCACGCCGCCTGCCGGTGGCTGGGCGGCACGCTGTTCGAGTTCGAGGCCGACGAGGGGGCGGTGTGGTTCCCGGTCGCCGCCCGGTTCGGCGCGCCGGTGACGTCCGGGCAGGTGACGGTCGCCTTCGCGATGCTGCCGAAGTCGCGCACCGGGCTGGGCGTCCACCCGCCGTCGGCGCCGCGGCTGACCCGCGTGACGAGCCGGGTGCGCGAGGAGCTGCGCACGCACGGACCGGTCGGACTGGCCACGTCGGCGGCGCGCATCGCCGTGCGGCAGCTGCGGAGCGGCAAGTGAACGACTACGGCACCCGCACCGACCCGCACGCGCAGGCCCGCGCGGCCCGCCAGGCGCCCCTGCTGCTGCACTCGCTGTCCTGTTTCCGGGAGATCTTCGAGGTCGTCTACGCGCACCACCCGATCTCCACGGTGGTCGAGGTCGGCGTCGAATCGGGGCAGGTCAGCGGCATCTACACGGAGCTGGGCGCCGAGGCGGTGTACTGCGTGGACCCGGCCCCGACCGACAGCCTGCGCGCCGCGCTGGCCGGCAACCCGGCCCTGCACCTGGTCGAGGACCACTCCCCGGACGTGCTGCCGGACCTCCCGGTCGCGGACCTCTACGTGCTGGACGGCGACCACAACTACGCCACCGTGCGGGCCGAACTGGCCTGGGTGCTGGCGAACGCGCGGGACGCCGTGGTCGTGCTGCACGACCTGCTGTGGCCGTGCTCGCGACGGGACCAGTACTACCTGCCGTCCCGGCTCGCGCCGGAGGACCGCCATCCGTCCAGTTCGGAGGGTCCGACCGTGTGGCACGACGAGCTGACCCGCGCCGGATTCGTCGGCCTGGGCGCGTTCACCTGCGCTCAGGAGGCGGGCGGCGAGCGCAACGGCGTGCTCACCGCGGTCGAGGACGTGCTGACCGAGGACTGGCAGCTGGCGATGATCCCGGCGATCTTCGGCGTCGGCGTGGTGACGCGCGACGAGGAGTTGCTGGACGCGCTGCGGCCCTACCGCGACTCGCGGCTGCTCTACACGATGGAGAACAACCGCATCGCGCTCTACACCCGGTTGCTGCAGCTGCAGTACGAAATGGTGGCGCACGCGGAGAACGCGGACACGATGGCGGAGACGATCGCGCGGCAGCGGCACGACCTCGACCAGCTCGCGGCGGAGACCGCCGACCTGCGGGCCGAGGCCGACGAGCTGCGCAGGCAGAACGAACGGCTGCGGGCGATGCTCGACGAGCGTCCCGCGACGCTCGCCGACCGCGTCCTGCGACGGCAGTGAACCGGGCTCGCACCGCGACGGTCGCGGCGAGCGTGGCCTGGGTGCTGGCCGCGACCTGGTTGCAGCTCATGCGTGGTCCCGGGCTGCGTGCGTACGACGTGGTGTGGGCGGAGGACGGCGGTGTCTTCCTGAACCAGGCGATGCGGCATTCCTTGTGGCACAACCTGGTCACCCCGCACGCCGGGTACCTGCAGGTGGTCGCGAAGCTGGTGGCGCAGCCGGTCGCGGCGCTGCCGCCGCAGTGGGCGGCGGCCGCGCTGGCGACGGGTGCGGCGCTGGTGGTCGCGTTGATCTCGCTGCTGGTGTGGTTCCACAGTGGACGTGTGCTGCGGTCGGCCTGGGCGCGGGTACTGGTGACCGCGATCGTGCCGCTGCTGCCGCAGGCCGGGTTCGAGGTGAACGCGGCGGTCAGCGACCTGCACTGGTACCTGGCCTACGCGGCGTTCTGGGTGCTGCTCGCGCCGCCGCGATCGGTGGCCGGGCAGGTGGGTTCGGCGGCGGTGGTGGCGCTGGCGGCGCTGTCCGATCCGCTGACCGCGCTGGTGCTGCCCGCCGCGGTCGTCGGGATCGCACGGGCGCCGCGCCGGCTGGTCGCCGGCATCGCGCCGGCGGTGATGGTGGTGGCGCTGGCCGTGCAGGGCTGGGTGCACCTGACCCGCGCGGCCGGGTACCGGGCGAGCGAGACGGTGGCCGGTGATCTGCCGTCGATCTACGGGCTGCGGGTGGTGCTGAGCGCGCTGACCGGGGACCGCCTGCTGGGGCCGGTGTACCAGGCGGCCGGGCTGGTGCTGGTGGCGGTCGTCGGCGTGGTGGTGGCGCTGGCCGTGGCGCTGCTGCTGTGGCGCGCGGACCGGGTGGCGCGGCAGGTCGCGGTGGTGGGCCTGGTGTGTTCGGTGGCGTACCTGGCGGTGCCGGTCGGGTTGCGGGGCACCGGCGGGTTCCTGGAGCGCGCGGAGTTCTCGCTGAACGGGTCGCGGTACGCGATCGTGCCGCTGCTGTTGTTCTGGGTCGCGGTGGCGGCGCTGCTGGACCGGTTGCGGCCGCGGGCGGTCGTCGGCGGCGCGGTCGCGGTGTTCCTGGGCGTGCAGGTGCTCAGCGACTGGGCGGGTTCGAGCGTGCGCACCGGCGGCCCGTCGTGGCGCGCGTCCGTGGCCGAGGCGCGGGCCGCGTGCGCGGCACCGGTCCGTCCGCCGCAGCCGGTGCCGCTGGTGGCCGAGGAAGCGGGCCGGTACGCCGTGCCGATCTTCCCCGGACCCGACGACGTCACGATCGTCGTCGCGCCGGTGCCGCCACCCGGTGAGCCACTGCTGTTCGCGGTGGTCGTGCCGTGCACGGAGTTGCGGGACTAGTTGTGTTGTCTGGTGAGGTTGCTTCCGCGGTGGGCTGGGGTGTGACTGCCGATGCCGGTGTGGAGTCGGGGGTAGCCGCCGGGCCGTGGGCGCGGTAACGCCCGGCCCACCGGGCCGGCCGCACCCTGCCCAACGGCGTTGTGGTGACACACCGAACCCGGAGGTCCTCACCCACATCAAGATCATCCAACCCGGGTCAGACCACCACCGACGTCCCCGAACACACAACTAACCTCTCTCCGCGTTCGCGAGCACCGCGTCCACCCGCACGGGCGGTCGCCCTCGGCCTGGAGCAGGCGGACGATCGCGCGGCGGGTGGGGTCGGCGAAACCCATCCGCACCCAGGCCCCACGGACCGCAGCGGCCGTACGAACCCGACGTGGCGGGTCCGGAGAACATCGACACCGGAACGGTCGCCTACGCCCCGGACGGCGGTTCCCGGTTCGGGGTGGCCATCACGTTCGACGGGCGGCGCTCGACGTCGACCGATCGCCGGTCAGCGGGGCCATCCTGGAGAACACGCTGGAACGCGTGGTGGGCGACTACCGCGAGGACTACGGCTGGGGGCTCGACGAGATCGTGCCGCCGAGCGACGTCCCGCCGCAGGACCCGCCCAGCACGTCGGCGTTCACCGTGACCTTCGGTGCCGTCCACCGGGGACACAGCTTCGTGCAGAGCTTCGCCCGCCCCGGGACCCAGGTGGCGCCGGCGTGTGGAGCGAGTACGTGACCGGCCAGACCACCCTGGTCGAGGGCACGCTGACGCGCCCGTGAGGGGCCGGGTCAGCCGCGGACCGACAGGCCCACGCGCTGGAACTCCTTGAGGTCGGAGTAGCCGGTCTTGGCCATCGCGCGGCGCAGCGCTCCGAAGAGGTTGATCGCGCCCTCCGCGTCGGACGAGGGGCCGAACAGCAGCGTCTTCAGGTCCACCTCGATGTCCGGCCCGGCGGCGACCCGCGAGCGCGGCAGGTTCGGGTGGGCGGCGGCCGCGGTCCAGTACAGGCCGTGGCCGGGCGCCTCGGACGCCGCCGCCAGTGGGGCGCCCACCACCACGGCGTCGGCGCCGCAGGCGATCGCCTTCGCGATGTCGCCCGAGCTGGTGATCCCACCGTCGGCCAGGACGTGCACGTACCGGCCGCCGGTCTCGTCCAGGTAGTCACGCCGGGCGGCGGCCGCGTCGATGATCGCGGTCGCCATCGGCACGCCGATGCCCAGCACGCGGTCGGTGCTCGTCACGCCCGGCGTGTAGCCGTGGCCGACGATCACGCCGGCCGCGCCGGTGCGCATCAGGTGCATCGCCGTGCGGTAGTCCGACACGCCACCGGCGATCACCGGGACGTCCAGGCCACCGATGAAGTCCTTGAGGTCCAGCGGATCGGCGTCGTCGTGGGCGACGTGCTCCGCGGAGATGATCGTGCCCTGCACGACCAGGATCTCGACCCCGGCCGCGATCAGGTGCGGCGTCAGCTCGGCCGCGCGCTGCGGGCTCACCCGCGCCGCGACCGTCACCCCCGACTCGCGCACCCGCCGGATCGCCTCGGCCAGCAGCTCGGGCTGCGCCGGCGCGGAGTGCAGCTCCTGCAGGGTCCTCACCAGCGCGGTGCGGTCCTCGTCCTTCGCGGCGTCCACCAGCCGGAGCAGCGCCTGCTCGGCGTTGGCGTGCCGGGCCCACAGGCCCTCGGCGTTCAGCACGCCCAGCCCGCCCAGCTTGCCGATCCCGACCGCCGTCTCCGGCGACACCACCGCGTCAGTCGGGTGGGTGACCAGCGGGATGTCGAACCGGTAGGCGTCGATCTGCCACGCGGTGGACACGACCGCCGACGACCGGGTCCGCCGGAACGGGACGATCTCCACGTCATCGAGGTCGTACGCCCGCCGCGCGGTGCGTCCCATGCCGATCTCGACCAGATCGCGCACGTCAGGTCCCTTCTCGCCGCCAGTAGTGACGGTTCATTGTCGCTAGGCCATCGGTGTGACCTGCGACCAGGGGGTCACCGCGAGGTGTAGTTGGGCGCCTCGACCGTCATCGTCACGTCGTGCGGGTGGCTCTCCTTCAGGCCCGCGGCGGTGATCCGCACCAGCTGCGCCTGCTGCAGCTGCTCGATGGTCTCCGCGCCCGCGTAGCCCATGCCCGAGCGCAGCCCGCCGACGAGCTGGTGCACGACGTTGGCCAGCGGCCCGCGGAACGCGATGCGGCCCTCGATGCCCTCCGGCACCAGCTTGTCCTCGCTGAGCACGTCGTCCTGCGAGTAGCGGTCCTTCGAGTACGACTTGCGCCCGTCCCGCGACTGCATCGCGCCCAGCGACCCCATGCCGCGGTAGGTCTTGAACTGCTTGCCGTTGACCAGGATCAGGTCGCCCGGTGACTCGGCGGTGCCGGCCAGCAGGCTGCCCAGCATCACGGTGGACGCGCCGGCGGTGATGGCCTTGGCGATGTCACCCGAGTACTGGATGCCGCCGTCGCCGATCACCGGCACCCCGGCCGGGCGGCAGGCCTTGTCGGCCTCGTAGATCGCGGAGATCTGCGGCACGCCGACCCCGGCGACGATGCGCGTGGTGCAGATCGAGCCCGGGCCGACGCCCACCTTGACCGCGTCCGCGCCCGCGTCGACCAGCGCCTGCGCGCCGGCGCGGGTGGCCACGTTGCCGCCGACGATGTCGACCGTGTCGCCCAGCTCCTTCTTCAGGGTGGCGACCATGTCGATGACCGCGCGCGAGTGGCCGTGCGCGGTGTCGACCATCAGCACGTCCACGCCCGCGTCCGCGAGCGCCATCGCGCGCTGGTGACCGGCCGCGCCGACGCCGACCGCGGCGCCGACGACCAGGCGGCCGTCCGGGTCCTTGGTGGCGTGCGGGTACTGCTCGGTCTTGACGAAGTCCTTGACGGTGATCAGCCCACGCAGCTTGCCCGCGCCGTCGACGATCGGCAGCTTCTCGATCTTGTGGCGGCGCAGCAGGCCCAGCGCCGCGTCCGCGGTGACGCCGACCTGCGCGGTGATCAGGTTCTCCTTGGTCATCACCTCGCTGACCGGGCGGCTGTGGTCCAGCTCGAACCGCATGTCGCGGTTGGTGATGATGCCCACCAGCGTGCCGGAGGCGTCGGTCACCGGCAGGCCGGAGATGCGGAACCGCGCGCACAGGGCGTCGACCTCGGCGAGCGTGTCGTCGGGCGAGCAGGTGACCGGGTCGGTGACCATGCCGGCCTCGGACCGCTTGACGACCTCGACGGCCGCGGCCTGCTCCTCGATCGGCAGGTTGCGGTGCAGGACGCCCATGCCGCCCTGGCGGGCCATGCTGATCGCCATGCGCGCCTCGGTGACGGTGTCCATCGCGGCGGACACCAGCGGGATGCGCAGGGTGATGTTCCGGGACAGCCGGGTCGACGTGTCGACATTGCTGGGCACGACGTCCGACTCGGCCGGCAGCAGCAGCACGTCGTCGAAGGTCAGCCCGAGCATCGCGAACTTGTCTTCCGGGGCGAACTCGCTCGTCATGGGGGTGGCTGACCTTCCTGGCAGTGGCGGGTGAACCTTTCATCGATGGTATCTGGCGCCCGCGGCGGCAACCCCCGGACTGGGGCCAGACGTGACCGGGGAAACTCGCTCCCGTTTGGGGGGACGGAAAGGCCCTGGACAAGCGACCCGGTCGGACAGGTACGGTGCGACGCGTGCCGCACGAAGTGTTGCCCCCCGACCCGTTCGCCGACGATCCGGACGACCCCGCCCGGGAGCTCGCCGGCTTCGGGGACGACGAGCTGGCCGAACCGATGGACGCGCAGGCGCGCGCCGAGCTCCTGGCGGACCTGTCCGACCTGGCGGTCTACCAGGCGCTGCTGGAGCCGCGCGGGGTGCGCGGGATCGTGGTCGACTGCGGCGAATGCGATCAGCCGCACTTCCACGACTGGCACCTGCTGCGCGCGAGCCTCGAGCAGTTGCTCGCGGACGGGCGGATGCGCCCGCACGAGCCGGCCTTCGACCCCAACCCGGCGGACTACGTGAGCTGGGACTACTGCCGCGGTTTCGCGGACGGGATCACGACAACCGAAAGCGCCTACTGACCGATAGCGAGGAGGCCCGGCCGCGGGAGGCCGGGCCTTCGCCATGTCCGGGAGCGTGCAGCGCGGGGCACGTCCAGCGCGCGACAGTCCCCGGCCCCGGGACGCGGCCGCACAGCCCCGGGGCCGCCGAAGACCGGACCTTCCTCAGGTCCGGGGCTGCGGAGAGCGGCGGCGCTCCAGGCGCGTCCGGCGCACGACGGTCCCGGCAGCGGGACGCGGCCCGCGCACAGCCCCGGGGCCGCCGAAGTCCGGGCCTTCCTCAGGACCGGATGTGCGGCGCTCCTGACACGTCCGACGCGCGACGGTCCCGGCAGCGGGACGCGGCCCCCGCAGCCCCGGGCCGCGGGAGGCCGGCCTTCGCCATGTCCGGCCCTGGATCTGCCGAGCCGTCCGGTCCACGGTCCGGCGCTGCGCTCCGGGCGGAAGGACTCCGGCGAGCCCCACCCTGCGGTTCGAGGCCAGCTCCCCCCGGAAACGAAGAAAGACCCGGCCGCTCCCGGCCGGGTCCCTTCGCGCGTGGTCAGTTCGAGCTGGTGCCGGTGTCCACACCGGCCGGCGCCTGGCCCGCTCCCGAGTCCGGCGTGTCGTAGCGCACCGTGCTCCCCGAGGTGCCGTCGCCCGGGGCCGTCGTGCTGCTCTCCGTCGTCGGGCTCGGCGACGGGGTGCTGCTCTCCGACGGGCTCGGCGTCGTGGTGGGCTGCGGCGTCGTCGTGCTCGACGGCGACGGCGACTTGGTCGAGCTCGGCGGCGGCAGCGCGGCCGACGTCGGCAGCGAGGTCGGCGAGTCCGGCGTGGTCGTGGAGGAGTCCGGCAGCATCGAGGCGAGCTGCTGGTGCTCGGCCATCAGCTGGCTGAGGTTCTCCTCCTCGGTGACCTGGCTCAGCGTCGCGGCGGCCTCGGCCAGCGCCTGCTGCGCCTCGGCGATCCGGCCCTGGGACAGGGCGATGCTGGCCTGCTGCAGGTCGATGCGGGCCGCGGAGGCGGCCTCGACCGACCGCGCGTGGTCGGCGTAGAGCACCTTGGTCAGGCCCCACAGCGTGTCGCCGGGCTGGGCGTCCCGCGCGGCGATGCTGGTGCCGGTGAACCCGATGGCGAGGACGGCGGCGGCCGTGGCGACCGGCACGAGCAGGCGGCGACGGCGCGCCCGCTGCCCGTGGCGGCGGGCCATCGCGGCCGTCTTGATCGTGGTGACCGCGGTGTCGGTGTCGATGAGCTCGGCGAGCGGCTCGCTGTCGATGTCGCGCCGCCAGGACAGCAGCAGCGCGTTGAGTTCCTGATCGCCCAGGTCGTCGGCGATACCGGGATCGGACCCGCCCAGCGAGTCCAGCAGACCGTCGTCCGCGCGGATCGCGGTGAGGTCCGCCTCGAACTCCGCCCGTGACGAACTCATGGTCGACTCGAACTCGAGCTCACGTCTGACGTCTTCGCGATCGGTCACTCAGGCCACCTCCTCGGACGCCAGCGCCTTGCGGAGCCGGGCCAGCGCGCGGTGCTGGGCGACACGGACGGCCCCCGGCGTCGAACCGACCGCTTCCGCGGTCTCCTCTGCGGACAGGCCCACGACCACCCGCAGCACCACGATCTCGCGCTGCTTGTCGGGCAGGACCCGGAGCAGCTGTGCCATGCGCTCGTTCAACTCCCCCTGCAAAGCCCGCTGCTCGGGCCCGATGTCGCCCTCGATCTCGTCGGGGATCTCGGCGACGGGCTCGGCCCGGTTGCGCGCGGCGGCCCGATGCGCGTCGGCCACCTTGTGCTGGGCGATGCCGTACACGAAGGCCAGGAACGGACGGCCTTGGTCACGGTACGAAGGCAACGCCGTGAGCACTGCTAGACACACCTCCTGGGCCACATCGTCTGCCGAGGCGAACGACCGCTCCTGTCGTCCGACCCGGGCACGGCAATACCGCACCACCAGGGGACGGATAGCGGCCAGCAGCCGCTCCACCGCCTGGGGATCCCCCTCGACAGCGGCGGCGACTGGCTCATCCAGCCCGTCCCCCACATTGGCCATCGCAGACAACAGTCCCAGCGTTACGTGTAGGCGTGCAAAATCAACGGCGCGGCAATCCCCACATCGCTCACACCGGTGAGGCCTACGGTACCTGGCGACGCCGGTGTCGCGTATGCGTGGTCGGCTCTACAGCCGCGCCGGCCTCGCCGAACCGAGGCCGCCCAGTATCGCACGGATGTGGCTCGCAGTGGGGTCGATGAAGCCACGCGGCGCGCGGAACCGCGAAGTGTCCTCCGCCGATCCGCGCGTCCGCGTCAGGAGACCAGACCGCGACGGAAGCCGTGGGCCACGGCCTGCGCCCGGTCCCGCACGCCGAGCTTGCGGAACAGACGGCGGGCGTGGGTCTTCACGGTGTCCTCGGACAGGTACAGCTCACGGCCGATCTGTCCGTTGCTCTTGCCCTGGCTCATGCCGCGCAGCACCTGCAGCTCGCGCTCGGTGAGCTGGACGCCCGGGTCGGCCGGCTGGCGCGGCGCGGGCACCGAGGTGCTGGCGAGCGTGTGCGCGAGCGCGGCGACCAGCTCCGGCCGGGACGCGTCCCAGCGCAGGTAGCCGCGGGCACCGCCGGCGATGGCGGCGGCGATGCTGCCGGCGTCGTCCGGCGCGCCGAAGACGATCACGTTGGCCTGAGGGTTGGCGGACACCAGCCGCCGAGTCGCCTCCACCCCGGCCGGCATCGCGCGCTGGGTGCCGACGAGCACGACGTCGACCGGCTGCCGCGAGTACCGGGCCAGCAACTCGTCACCGTGCGCTACACAGTCGATGCGACTGACACCGGGGACAGCAGACATCACGCGGGTGAGCCCTTCGCGGACACTGCGTCGGTCGTCGCAGATCAAGACCGTCGTCACGGGTGTTCCTTCCTGCAGCCGGGTGACATTCCATATCCCCTATCGGACGCTTGAGGCCGTACCTTGACACGATCCGGTGGCTTTTTTTGGAACTTCTTCGCCCGGATGTCGGTATGGCCGGCCGAGGCCCCGCACCCGGGGTCAGACCGGAACCCACGGTGAACCATGCGCGATCCGCCTCCCCTCGGGATCGGAGTTTAGTAACACTGCGTGTAACACCGCGGCCGTTCGCGATCGGTGGCGGTCCGCCTCGGCGGGCCACAGATCGGCCGCGATCAGCCCGGCGGGCCAGCTGAGCGAGGACAGTTCGTACTTGTCCGCGTCGGCCAGGGCGCCGGAGACGAGCTCCCCGGCTCTTCGTTTCTGCCCGATGGTGCCCAGCGCCGCGCCGAGCACCAGCCGCGACTTGACGGTGTGCCGGATCGATCCGGCGGCGGTGGCCTTGCCGAGTGCCGCCTCGGCGGGCGCGACGGCGGCCTCGGCCTCGCCCGAGGCGAGGGCCAGTTCCGCGGTGACCCAGCCGAGCCGGGTCCGGGTGCGCCAGTTGTCCGCGGCGGCGGCCGCCCGGCCGAGGACCCGCCGCGACGCGGTGAGCCGCCCGGTGCCGAGGTGGTCGGCGGCCAGTCCGAGCAGCGCGTCGGCGAGCGCGCCGCGGGCGTCCAGGCCGTCGGGATCCGGTTCCGACTCCGCGGCGGCGGCCCGGCGGAGCGCGGAGCCGTCGAGTCCGCGGGCCACGGCGTGCCCGCCGAGCTGACGGCGGTGCGAGGCGAGGGTGGCCAGCGCCAGCGCGGCGATCACCTGGTCCCGGCCGCGGGCGAGCCCGTCGAGCAGGGTGGCCGCGGCCGCGTACCGGCCCTGGGCGCCGAGCACGATCGCGCCGAGCAGGCGCCGCTTCGGCGGGCCGCCGGCCGCGAGCACGCGGGGCGGCGGCGCCGGCCGGTCGCCGAAGGCCGCTCGTCGGAACTCGATCTCGTGCACGTTACTTCCCTACCAGGACGTACTCGATGCGGTCAGCCGCCGTCCGCAGGTCGGGCAGCGGCTCGACGCGGTCGGGCAGCATCCCGGCGCGCCAGCCGCGGCCCGCGGCGAACAGGCGGCTGCGCAGGCCACCGCGGGACACCTCGGGGAACAGCTCCGCGTCGGCGTTGCCGGGACGGTCGGCCCACAGCACCACGGCCGCGGGCGAGCTGCGCCGCACGGCGGCCGACAACGCTGGCTCGGGCAGCGGGAGCCCGAACAGCTGCGAGCCGATGCGGCGCCCGGCCAGACCGGCGGCCAGCACGTGCAGCGGCAGCGCGTCCGGCTCGTCCGGGACCCGGCTGAGCAGGACCGGGCGCTGGTTGCGGGGGTGGTCGAGCACCGGGGTCGCGCGCACCACGGCGGACAGCACGCACTCGGTCAGCAGGGCCTGCACCTCGACCCCGGCCGGGCTGCCCGGCCAGCCGTTGCCGCAGGCGTCGAGGACCGGGGCGATCACGCCCTCCCACGCGTCGAGGACGCCGGCGCCGCCGATCGCGTCGTCGAGGGTCTGCTGCACCGCCCGGCCGTCGAGCGCGACCGCGGCCGCGCGCAACCGCCGGGCCGCCGCGCCGTTCTGCGCTGCCGTCAGCTGTTCGGCGGGTGGCGGCAGCGGCTGGGCGGCGATCTCCGGAGCGGCGCCGAACGACTTCGGCATCTGCTGGAGCGCGTAGCGGGCGGCCTCCGCGGTCGAGGCGCCGCGCAGCAGCGCGCGCTGCATCAGTTCGAGGCGGCCGATGTCGGAGGCGCAGTAGCGGCGGTGCTTGCCGCCGGTGTGCCGGCTCGGGCCGAGCCCGTAGCGGCGGTCCCAGGTGCGCAGGGTCGAGGGCGCGACCCCGAGCCGCCGGGCGACGGCGGCCACGGGCATCGTCGGCTCGGCCTGACCGGCACCCCTGGGACGGCTCACCCGACCCAATATCCCGGTACCACTCGAACGGGGCAACCTGAATCGGTTTCGTTATTTTCCCTGTTTACGGCCCTGATCTCACGCATCCGGGGGAAGCCTAACGGCTGAATCGCCGGGATTCCCTTGAACAACTATTGGCGCGCTTCTAACGTTACCGCCGTTGCGCCATTCGGAGTAATCACCGGGCAACAAAGCAGGGGTGGCACGACCGAATCGGAGGCGGTCAGGATGGCAGACACGCGGAGGCTCCCGGGCCCGAACGCCGATATCTGGGATTGGCAGCTGCGGGGGTCGTGCAGGGGGATGGACAGCGGGGCCTTCTTCCACCCGGACGGCGAACGGGGGCCGGCGAGAGCGCGGCGGGAGGCCCGCGCGAAGGCGATCTGCCAGTCCTGCCCGGTGCTGGACCTGTGCCGGGAGCACGCGCTCGCGGTGCACGAGCCGTACGGGATCTGGGGCGGGCTGTCGGAAGCCGAGCGGGAGACGATCATCCGCACCGGAAAACCACAGCTGACCCTTTCCGGTCAGTAGCCGGAACGGAAAAAGCGGACGGCACCCGGGTGAACGCCCGTCAGCCGGGTGCCGTCTTTTTTCCCAGGAATCGCGGCCACACGGTCATCGCCGTGTCGATGACCGCTTCCAGGTCCGTCAGTTCCGCGCCGTCGCGGGCCTGAATCGACATCCCGTGCAGAATCGTGCCGTAGAACCGGACGATGCCGTCGATGTCGGCGTCCTCGGGCAGGTCGCCCTCCGCCACCGCGCGCCGCAGCCGCTCCGCGATGCCCATCAGGTTGCTCCGTCGTTTGGCGGCCAGGAATTCGCGGACCGGCCGGTTCTGTTCCGTGCAGTTCAGCGCGGCGAGCACCACCATGCACCCGCGCGGGTGCCCGTCCTCGACGTAGCCGCGGGCGCTGTGACGCAGCCACGCCTCGACCGCGTCGCGCGCGGCCGCCTCCTCCGGCGGCCGGCGCGCGAACCGCTCCCGGTAGCGCTCGATCGCCTCCCGGAACAACGCCTCCTTCCCGCCGAACGCCGCGTACAGGCTCGGCGAGTTGATCTTCATGGCGGCGGTGAGGTCGGACAGCGAGGTGCCCTCGTAGCCGCGCTCCCAGAAGACGTACATCGCCTCGTCGAGCGCCGCGTCCCGGTCGAAGGCCCTCGGGCGGCCGCGTGGTGACATGGTTCGCATTCTATAGCGATCGACACAGAAAGTCTTGACCCGCGATCCTGCCGCCGTTAATTTCTGTGTCGATCACTACAGAAATGGAGGACTCCATGGCTTCGCTGGACGGCAAGGTGGCGCTCGTGACCGGGGGCAGCAGGGGCATCGGCGCGGCGATCGCGCGGAAGCTCGCGGCGGAGGGCGCGCACGTCGCGGTGACCTACGAGCGGGCCGCCTCCCGCGCCGCCGAGGTGGTGGCCTCGGTCGAGGGGCTGGGCCGCAAGGCGCTCGCGATCCAGGCGGACAGCGGCGACGCGGACGCGCTGACCGCGGCGGTGCACCAGGCCGCCGAGGCGCTGGGCGGGCTGGATGTACTGGTCAACAACGCCGGGGTGTTCCCGCACGGCACGGTCGAAGAGCTGAGCCTGGAGGACTTCGACCGGGCGCTGGCGGTCAACGTGCGGGCGGTGTTCGTCGCCACCAAGGCCGCGGTGCGGCACCTGCCCGACGGGGGACGGATCATCACGATCGGCAGCACGCTGGGCGAGCGGGCGCCACGGCAGGGCCTGAGCGCCTATGCCTCGTCGAAGGCGGCCGTGGTGGGGTTGAGCAGGGCGTTCGCGCGCGATCTCGGGGCGCGGGGGATCACGTCGGTGGTCGTGCAGCCGGGGCCGACCGACACGGACATGAACCCGGCGGACGGGCCGCGGGCCGCGAGCGCGCTCGCGTTGTCGGCCATCGGGCGGCACGCGGCGCCGGAGGATCTGGCGGCGACCGTCGCACATGTCGCGGGGCCCGCTGGGGCGTTCATCACCGGGTCGGTGATCACTGTCGATGGTGGGGTTAATGCGTAGGTAGGCGCTGCGCTACGCGCGTATCTGCGCTGCGCGCGGCTGGAAGCGCCGGCTTCGCTTCGCTACGCCCGGATTTGCCACTCCCGAACCCGATCTTTCAGTGTTCGGTTGCCGAGAAGTCGCGTCAAGGCGGGAAAGCGTGCCTTGACCCGACTGCTCGGCAACCGATTTGGCTGGGGATCGGGTTGCGGGAGAGGGGTGGCTCGGGCGGTGGGGTCGGCCTCGTTGCCGGGTGGCGGTTTGGGTCGTGGTGGCGGTGCTGTTATTGCCACTCGGCGATGTCGGGGCTGCCTCTTATACACACCTGACGCTGCCGACGAATGGAGAGG
>NZ_PQHW01000069.1 GCF_003385215.1 Amycolatopsis thermalba
CGGGTGTGGTGGCGGAGTTGGGGTCCGGGGTGGGTGCCGCGCGGGCTCGAGAGGCGCGGGGGAGCGGAGGCGGGTCCCCCGCGCTGACCGGCGGCTGCGTGGCCGCCGTCCGTCGGCCGTGCTCGCGGGTGTGGCGCGTCGTCGAGCGGTGCTTCTGCCTGCGGTCGCCCAGTCTGGGCGCGCTGCCCATTGTGGACGAATCCGGCACTGTCGGGTGAAAAGCCGCTCGCGGAGTTTGCCGTCTGGGCACACCAGGGAACCACCGCCACGAGTATCCGGAGTGGACCCACCGGGGCCCGCCCCGAGAGGAGGCTCACCGTGAGTGGATGGGTGCGGGTGCACGACGAGCCAGGAGGGCTGAACGCGACCTTCGTCCTCGCCCGGCCGCGCTCCGGCACCGTCGGCGAGACCCAGCGCGTCGCCCACGTCTTCCCGCTGCCCGCGGAGCGGCCTGGGCTGCTGGTCGCCTACTGCGGCTTCGAAGGCCGCCGCGGTGAGCTGGACCTGCTGGACCGGCCCGTCGGCATGCCGTGTGAGCGATGCCTGGTCGTGGCCGCCCGCCGGGCCGGCGCCGGCACCATCCCCCAGCAGCGGCGCAACTGAGCGGACGAGCGTCCCACACAAACCCCCTCGAACAGAACCTCCTTGACGCACGTCTGCGGTCAAACTTAAAGTACAGTCGTCCACAAACTTTCGAGGGGGCGGCATGACCACCGATGTGCTCACCGGAACCTTGCGCGGCGCACCCTGGCGGCGGCTCGCGATCCTCGGCGACAGCGTCGCCGAGGGGCTGGGGGACCCGGCCGACGGCTACCCGCCGCCACCGTGGGCCGACCGGCTGGCGGACCTGCTGCGCGAACACCAGCCGGACCTGGCCTACGCCAACCTCGGCCTCCGCGACACGCGCGCCGCCCAGGTGCGGGACACCCAGCTCGCCGCGGCCCTGGACTTCCGGCCGGACCTGGCGGTGGTCGCGGCCGGTGGCAACGACATGCTCCGCCGCTCCTTCGACCCCGTCGCGGTCGAGCAAGCGCTGTCCGAAATCGTTTCCGCGCTCCGCGCAGCCGGGGCCGCGGTGGTGATCATGGGCCTGTTCGACATCTCCCGCTCCCCGCTCGCGGCCGCGGACCGGCGCGACGGGCTCCGCGTCCGGCTGGCCCAGCTCGCGCGGCTCACCCGCCGCGTCGCCGACCGGCACGGCGCCTGGTACGTCGACCTCGGCGACCATCCCGCGTCAGCCGACGCGGGGATCTACAGCGCGGACCGGTTGCACGTCAACGCCCGCGGCCACGCGATCGTCCTCGCCGAGACCGTCCGCCGCCTCGCCGCGGAACTGCCGCGCTGACCCGCCCGAGGATCGTCGACGGTGCGCTGAGCCAGTACGACCGGTTCGCCGACCTCATCGAACCGGCCGACGCCGGCTGGGACACGCCGACGCGGTGTACCGGATGGCGGGTGCGGGACGTCGCCGCCCGCGTCGTCGGCAACGCCGTGGACACCGCCGACGGCACCATCGGCAGACGCAGCCCCGACGAGCAGGCCGCCGCCCTCCGGCACCACGACCCGGCCGAACTGGCCGCGATGCTCCGCGCGGCCAACGGAAGACTCCGCACGTCACTGTCCAGACTGGACGACGAGCTGTGGGGCAAACCCAGCGGCGTGCCGGGCCGGACGATCGGCAACGGCGTCCTGACCCTGTGGTACGACGCCTACGTCCACGGCGACGACATCCGCGCGGCACTGGGCCGGGAGTCCGAACGGGACGGTGGTCTGGCCGCCGCCGTGCACTGGGTCGCCGACACCCTCCGGCAGCGCGGATGGGGGCCGGCGCGACTCGACCTGCGCGGCTTCGGCCCGATCGACATCGGCGACGGGGGAGAAACCGTGCAGGCCGACGCGCTCGACTTCGTGCTCGCCGCGTCCGGGCGCCGGGACCCGGCCGCGCTCGGCCTTGCCGACGACGTCAACGTGTACTCACGCTGACCCCTTCTGGGCCGCCGCGTACGCGAGCTTGTCCGGGTTGACGATGGTGCGCAGGGCGACCAGGCCGTCCGCGCCCGGCTCGGGCACCACGATCCCGAACAGCTCACCCCACAGGTGCATCGCGATGCCCGGTTCGCCGTTGATCGAGCGCACCGAGAACTCGATCTCCCCCGCGCGGGGATCGCGCACCAGGCCGGCGACGTAGCGAGCGACGCGCTCGCGCCCGGACACCGGACGCCGGGCCGCGCTGACCTTGCCGCCACCGTCCGCCCAGGACACGACCTCCTCGGCGAACATCCGCTCCAGCGCCGCCACATCGCCGTGCACGGCCGCGGCGAGGAACCGCTCCACGATCGCGCGGCGTTGCTCGGCCGTCGCGGTGAAGCGTGTGCGCCCGTCGCCGACGTGCTGCCGCGCCCGGCGGTAGAGCTGGCGGACGTGGGTCTCGTCGAGGTCGAGGATCTCACCGATCTCGCGGTGGCTGTGGCCGAACGCCTCGCGCAGCACGAACGCCGCGCGCTCCGGCGGGGTCAGCCGTTCCAGCAGGACGAGCAGCCCGATCGACAGCGACTCACGCTGCTCGGCGGTCTCCAGCGGGCCCAGCTCGCCGCCTCCGGTGAACACCGGCTCCGGCAGCCACGGCCCGGTGTAGAGCTCGCGCCGCGCCCGCGCGGAGGTGAGCCGGTTCAGGCACAGGTTCGTGACGACCTTGGTCAGCCACGCCTCGGGCACCTCGACGCCGGTGCTCGCCTCCCAGCGGAGGTAGGCCTCCTGCACGACGTCCTCGGCCTCGGACGCCTCGCCGAGCAGCCGGTAGGCCAGGCCGAGCAGGCGCGGGCGGTTGGCTTCGAACAGGGCGAGGCGGTCCACGCCCCCAGGCTACTGGCCCTGCTGCGGATCGAAGTCGTCGTGCGGGTCTCCCTCGGAGGTGCCCTGCTCGCCCCGCTGGACCTGCTGTTCCTCGGCCGAGGAGTCCTCGGCGCCGGGCAGGTCCTCGCGCGGGTCGTCGTGCTTGCGTTCCATGCGCCCGGGCTACCCGGCGGCGGCGGGCCGAAACGGTTCAGGCCGGTGGTTCGGTGGTGCGGTAGATGGTGGTCAGCCACACGTCGAGCAGCACGTCGACCACGTCCGCCTCGGGCACGGCCGGCCCGTCACCGCCGAAGGTGGCGTACAGGACGCGCTCGTTCATCGAGTTCAGCGCGATCGCCAGGTCCCGCGCGGGAAGCCCGGCCGGAGCCGCGCCGCGCGCCCGCTCCGCCTCGATGGCTTCGGCGGTGCGGCGGACCCACGTCTCCATCATGCCCGCCCACAGCTCCCGCACCTCGGCGTTGGTGTGGCGGGCCTCCGCCGCCGCGAGGGCGACCGCGCGGTGCGCGCGGAAGGTCGTGTAGATCGCGTCCAGGCACTGCCGCCAGCGCTGCGCGGGGCTCGGGCCGGGGGTGTCGAACACCGCCGAGGACGCCCGGTCGGCCTCCTCGGTGACCCGGTCGAGCAGCGTGAGCAGCACCGCGTCCTTGGAGCGGAAGTAGAAGTAGAACGTCGGCCGCGAGATCCCGGCGCCGCGGGCGAGGTCGTCAGTGGAGATCTCGCTCAGCGGCCGCTCCGCGAGCAGCCGCTCGGCGGTGGCCAGGATCGCCAGCTCCCGTTCGTCGCCGCTGGGCCGGGGCGCGCGCCGGCCGCGAGCCGGGCGGGCGCGGACGGCGGGATCGGTGGCCATGCCGTCACCGTAGCAGGCTGTCGACGCCCTGTCGGCGCTCTCGACAGGGTGTTGACCGTCTCGACATACCGTTGGTACGTTGCGGTTCAGACGCCGGAGGAACGGGGAAGCGATGACGCTGGAACACGTCGACGTCCTGATCGTCGGTGCCGGGCTGTCCGGCATCGGCGCCGCCAGTCACCTGCAGGCGGAGTGTCCGGGCCGGTCGTACGCGATCTTCGAGTCGCGCGGCGCGATCGGCGGCACCTGGGACCTCTTCCGCTATCCGGGCGTGCGCTCGGACTCGGACATGTTCACGCTCGGCTACTCGTTCGAGCCGTGGACCGACGCGAAGGCGATCGCCGACGGCCCGTCGATCCGCGAGTACGTGCAGCGCACCGCGCGCACCCGCGGCATCGACTGCAGGATCCGGTTCCACCACCGCGTGGTGCGGGCCGAGTGGTCCTCCGGCGAAGCACTGTGGACGGTCGAGGCGGAGCGCTCGGACACCGGTGAGCGCGTGCGGATCACCTGTGACTTCCTGTTCGTCAACTCCGGCTACTACCGCTACGACCAGGGCTACGCGCCCCAGTTCCCGGGGCAGGACGAGTTCACCGGGACCGTCGTGCACCCGCAGCACTGGCCGGAGGACCTGGACTACACCGGCAAGCGCGTCGTGGTGATCGGCAGCGGGGCCACGGCCGTGACGCTGCTGCCCGCGATGGCCGGCGACGCGGCGCACGTGACGATGCTGCAGCGCTCGCCCAGCTACGTGCTGTCCCTGCCGGGCACCGATCCGGTCGCCGACAAGCTGCGCGGGGTGCTGCCGGCCAAGGTCGCCTACCCGATCGTGCGGTGGAAGAACGTGGTGTCGGCGATGCTGTTCTTCCAGCTCAGCCGCCGCAGCCCGGGAGTCGTGCGGAAGTTCCTGCGCAAGGCCGTCTCCGCCCAGCTGCCGCGCGGTTTCGACGTGGACCGGCACTTCAACCCCAGCTACGACCCGTGGGACCAGCGGGTGTGCTTCGTCCCGGACGGCGACCTGTTCAAGGCCGTGCGCAGCGGGAAGGCGGACATCGTCACCGACACCATCGAGACGTTCACCGCAGACGGCATCCGGCTGTCCTCGGGGCGGGTGCTGGAGGCCGACATCGTCGTCACCGCCACCGGGCTGAACCTGCTGCCCTTCGGCGGGCTGGAGCTGGTGGTCGACGGCGAGCCGGTGGAGCTCGGCGAACGGCTGGCGTACAAGGGGATGATGCTGTCCGGCGTGCCGAACTACGCGTTCACCATCGGCTACACCAACGCGTCCTGGACGCTGAAGGCCGACCTCGTCGCCGGGTACGTGTGCCGCCTGCTCAACCACCTCGACGAGCACGGCTACACCACCTGCACCCCGGTGCCGCCGCCGTCGGTCACCGCGACCGAGCCGCTGATCGACCTCAAGTCCGGGTACGTGCTGCGCAGCCTGGACAAGCTGCCCAAGCAGGGCCCGGCCGCGCCGTGGCGGCTGTTCCAGAACTACCCGCGCGACGTGCTGCTGATGCGGCACGGGTCGCTGGAGGACGACGCCATGCGGTTCGCGCGCACCGCGAAGCAGGCGAAGGAGCGGGTGGCCTGATGCGGCGCTACACCTTCGACGGCGGCACGGCCGTGGTGACCGGGGCGGCGAGCGGGATCGGTGCGGCGCTCGCGCACGCGCTGGCCGCGCGGGGCTCGAACCTGGTGCTGCTGGACCGCGACGCCGACCGGTTGACCGCGGTGACCAAGGCCGTGGGATCCACTGTGGACGTATCGGCGCACGTGGTCGACCTGGCTTCGGCGGAGGAGACGGCCGCGGCCGCCGAGCGGGTGCTGGCCGAGAACCCGCGCCTGACGCTGCTGATCAACAACGCGGGCGTGGCGCTGGGCGGGCGGTTCGACCAGCTGACGCTGGAGGAGTTCGGCTGGGTCGTGGACGTCAACTTCCGCGCCCCGGTCCAGCTGACCCACGCGTTGCTGCCCGCGCTCAAGGCCGCGCCCGGCTCGCACATCGCCAACGTGTCCAGCCTGTTCGGGCTGATCGCGCCGCCCGGGCAGTCGGCGTACTCGGCGAGCAAGTTCGCCATCCGCGGGTTCACCGAGGCGATCCGGCACGAGCTGGCCGGGCAGGTCGGCGTCACGTCGGTGCATCCGGGCGGCATCCGCACCCGGATCGCGGAGTCGGCGCGCGTCGGCAGCGGCGTGCCCGGCGGGATGGACACCCGGCAGTGGGAACGCGTGCTGCGGATGGACCCGGCCAAGGCGGCGGCGGTCATCGTGGACGCGATCGAGCACCGCAAGCCGCGCGTGCTGATCGGCTGGGACGCGAAGATCCCGGACCTGCTGGTGCGGCTGCTGCCCGGCGCGCACAGCCGTCTGCTGGGAAGGCTTCGCTGACCGTGGACTTCGTGGACGTGCGCGGGCGGCGAGCCCGCTACCGGGTCGCGGGTGACGGGCCGCCGGTCCTGCTGCTGCACGGGATCGGCCGGAGCCTGCGGGACTGGTCGGAGCAGCAGGACCTGCTCGCCGACGAGTACCGCACCTACAGCGTCGACCTCGCCGGCTTCGGGATGTCGGAACCGTTGCCGGGCAAGCACACGCTGGCGGCGCTGGCCGGGTTCGCGGCGGACTTCCTGGACGCGGTGGGGGAGACCGGCCCGGTGCACGTGGCCGGCAACTCCCTCGGCGGCGCGGTCGCGATGCGGTTGTCGGTGGACGCGCCGGAGCGGGTGCGCAGCCTGGCGCTGGTGAACAGCGCCGGTTTCGGCCGCGAGGTGACGATGGCGCTGCGGCTGCTCGCGTTGCGGCCGCTGGGGAAGCTGCTGCTGCGCCCGAGCCGGTCGGCGGCGATGCGGGTGGAGCGGGCGTTGTTCCACGACCGCGCGTTCGCGACGCGGGAGCGGGTCGAGCACGCGCTGGAGATCGCCCGGCAGCCGCACGCGGCGCGGGTGATGCTGGAGACCGCCCGCGGACTGGGCGGTTTCCGCGGCGTGCGGGAGGACTGGCGTGCCGAGCTGATCCAGGCGGTGGCCGCGCGGGCCCTGCCGACGCTCGTCGTGTGGGGTGATCGGGACCTGATCCTGCCCGCCCTGCACCTGGATGCCGCCCGGCGCGCGTTGCCGCACGCGCAGACGCGGTTGTTCACCGGCACCGGGCACATGCCGCAGATCGAGCGGGCCAAGGAGTTCCACGACCTGGTGACGGAGTTCTGGGCGGAGCAGGTCACGACCAGGGCGTGACCTGCCGCGGCACCCGTTCCCCGTCCAGGACCACGCCGTCCAGGCTCAGCTGCAGCGCCATCCGCCCCGCCGAGCGCCGAGTCAACGACCCGGACCTCAGCGGCGCAGCGCCTTGCGCGCCAGCCAGTTGCCGAGGAACTGCGCGCCCTGCACCAGCACGATGATCGTGACGACCGCCAGCCACGTCACCACCCAGTCGAACCGGTGGTAGCCGTAGGTGATGGCGAAGTCGCCGAGCCCGCCGCCGCCGACCGCGCCCGCCACCGCCGTCATGTCGACGATCGCGACGAACACGAACGTGTAGCCCAGCACCAGCGGTCCGAGCGCCTCCGGCACCAGCAGCGTCAGGATGATCCGCAGCGGGCTCGCGCCCATCGCGCGCGCCGCCTCGATCACGCCCGGGTCGATGGTGACCAGGTTCTGCTCGACGATCCGGGAGATCCCGAACGTCGCGGCGAACACCAGCGTGAACGTCGCCGCCGCGGTGCCCAGCTGGGTGCCCACGACGAAGATCGTCACCGGCCCGATCGCGGTGATGAAGATGATGAACGGGATCGGCCGGATGATGTTGACCAGCACGTTGAGCACGGTGAACACGAACCGGTTCGCCAGCAGCCCGCCCGCGCGCGTGGTGTAGAGCAGGATGCCCAGCACCAGCCCGAGCGCGCCGCCGACGACGAGCGCGACCACGGCCATGCCCAGCGTCTGCGCGATCGCCTCCCAGAACACCGGGCCCAGGGTCTCCCAGTCCAGGCTCATGCCGCGATCTCCTCGATCTCGGTGGTGGCGCGCAGGTCCGCGATGAGCGCGTCCACGTCGGCGTCCGCGCCGATCAGCTCCAGCGTGAGACCGCCGAACGACCGGCCGGACAACGCGGTGATGCCGCCGTAGACGATCTCGAACCGCACGTTGTGCTTGCCGACCGCGTCGGACAGCACCGCGCCGAGCCGCCCGTCGTCGTGGACCTTCGCCGTCACCAGCCGCCCGCCGTGCCGCGCGCGGATGCGGTCGAGGTCGGCGCCCTCCGGGGTGTCCCGGACGACCGACCCGACGAACCGCTGCGCCGCGTGTGTCTTCGGCGACGAGAACACCTCGAACACGCTGCCCTGCTCGATGACCCGGCCCGAGTCGAGCACCGCCACCCGGTCGGCGATCTCCCGCACGACCTCCATCTCGTGGGTGATCACCACGATCGTCACGCCCAGCTCGGTGTTGACCCGCTTGAGCAGCCGCAGCACCTCGCCGGTGGTCTCCGGGTCGAGCGCGCTGGTGGACTCGTCGGCCAGCAGGATCTTCGGGTTCGTCGCGAGCGCCCGGGCGATCCCGACGCGCTGCTTCTGCCCGCCGGAGAGCTGGTCCGGGTAGTGCCACGCCTTGTCGGTGATGCCGACGAACTTCAGCAGCTCGGCCACCCGCGCCTTGCGGCGTTCCTTGTCCCACCCGGCGATCTTCAGCGGGTAGGCCACGTTGCCGAACACCGTTCGGGAGCGGAACAGGTTGAACTGCTGGAAGATCATCCCGATCCCGGCCCGCACCCGGCGCAGCTCCCGCTCGTTCAGCGTGGTCAGGTCCACACCGTCGACGAGCACCCGCCCGGAGGTGACCGGTTCGAGCGCGTTGACCAGCCGGACCAGCGTGCTCTTGCCGGCGCCGGAGTAGCCGATGATGCCGAAGACCTCACCCGCGCCGATCGTCAGGTCGACGTCCGCCAGCGCGGTGACGTCACCGAAGCGCTTGGTGACGCCCTGGAACTCGATGAGCGCGTTCACTTCTTCGCGGCCCGCACGGTCTGTTCGAGGCGGTCCAGGATCGCCTGCAGGTCGGTGTTGGGGCGCTCCACCAGCACGGCGGTGTTCTTCGACTCGGCCCGCACCTCGCCGGCCACGCGCGGATCCCGGTAGAGCTGGGCCAGCTTGAGGTAGGTCGGGTTGTCCTTGTCCTGGGCGCGGGTGACGAAGGTGTTGATGTAGGGCTCCGCCGACGGGTTCGCCGGGTCGTCGTTGAACAGCGCCGCCGACGGGTCGAGGTTCGCGTCCAGGGCGAAGTTGTTGTTGACGATCGCGCCGTCGACCGACGGGAGCGCGACCACGGTCTGCGAGGCGTCCACCGGGGTCACGGTGACCTTCGAGGCGGCCTGGTCGATCTCGGCCGGGGTGGACAGCACGGTCCCGCCGCCGCGCAGCGAGATCAGGCCGGCCGACTGCAGCACCAGCAGGGCACGCGCCTGGTTGGTCGGGTCGTTCGGGATCGCGATCTGCCCGCCACGCGGGATGTCGGCCACGGTGGCGTGCTTGCGCGAGTACAGGCTCAGCGGCACCACGTAGGTCGAGCCGACCGGGGTGAGGTCCTGGTTCGCGCTGACGTTGTAGTTGGCGAGGAACAGCAGGTGCTGGAACAGGTTCACGTCCAGCTGGCCCTGCGCGAGCGCCGGGTTGGCCTGCGTGTAGTCGGAGAAGTTGACCAGTTCCAGGTCGATCCCGTTCTCGGCGGCGACCTGCCGGAAGGCCTTCCAGTAGTCGGCGCTCGCGTCGGTGACCCCGATCTTCACGGTGGTGTGGCCGGCGCTGGTGCCGGAGTCCGACGTCGTGTTGACGACGATCAGGACCACGGCGACGAGGACGACGACCACGGCGAGGATGACGCCGGCCAGCGGGCCGCGTTTCCGGCGCGGCTTCTCGGGGAGGACGGCGTCGTCGGAGGAGTTTTCGGACATGGCGCCATCCTGCCGCCGGTCACCGGAACGGGGGACAACCGTCCCACATGGTGATCGGCGGCAGGATGGATTTGCCTTCGATCGTCAGGCTGTGCTAGCGGCCCGCCGTCGAATCATCCGCGGTAGCGGCCCTGGGTCTGGACGTTCAGCTCGTCCATCCGCACCGACTTCGCGCTCGCCGTGCGCGGGTCGTGCAGGGCGAACACGTCCAGGCCCTTCTGGATGTCGGAGGAGTAGATGTGGCCGTTGTAGTAGTAGGCCGACCACGACCCGCCGGTGATCAGCTGCTCGTTCGACAGCGGGCCGCGCTCCCAGTAGGCCAGCTCCTTCGGGTGGGCGGAGTCGGTGAAGTCCCACACCGAGATCCCGCCTTGGTACCAGGCCTGGACCATGATGTCGCGGCCCTTGACCGGGATCAGCGAGCCGTTGTGCGCCACGCAGTTCTCGGTCTGCGCCTGCTCCCGCGGGATCTTGAAGTAGCTCGCGAAGCGCAGGCTGCGGTCGTCGCCGCGGCCGGTGATGTCGTAGATCGCGTCCGCGCCGCGGACCGCGCCGATCGCCGCCGTGCACGCCGGCTGGCCGCCGCCGCCCAGCTCGTCGGTGAAGACGACCTTGGTGCCCTGGTTGTTGAACGTCGCCGAGTGCCAGAACGCGAAGTTCGTGTCGTCCTGGACCTGCTCGATGATCCGCGGCCGCTCCCGGTCGGAGATGTCGAACAGCACCCCGTCACCCATGCACGCGCCGGCCGCCAGGTCCTTCTCCGGGTAGGCGGTGATGTCGTGGCAGCCCGAGGTCTCGGTGACGTAGTGGTTCGGGAAGGTGCCCGGGATGCCGCGGTTGCCGCCGGCCTCGCCGAAGACCACCGGCTCGTTGACGACGGCCGCGGCCGCCGGGTTGTGCACCGGGACCTTGACCACCGAGATCAGGTCGTGCGGCGGCCGGCAGTCCGGGAACTCGGCACGCGGGCTGTAGGAGGAGACGTAGAGGTAGACGTCCTTGCCGTTCTTGCCCGGCACCAGCGTGTGGGTGTGCGAACCGCACTTCGTCTCGACCGCCGCCACGTACTTCGGGCTGGCCAGGTCGCTGATGTCGAAGACCTTGATGCCCTCCCACGAGTTCTTCTCCGTGGCCGGCTGGCTGGTGCTGGCGCAGGAGTTGTCGCTGCGCGAGGAGTCGGTGGACAGGAACAGCAGGTCGCCGGACACCGAGACGTCGTTCTGCGAGCCGGGGCAGAGCACCTGGCTGACGATCGCCGGCTTGCTGGGCTTGCTGATGTCGTAGATCGTGAAGCCGCTGTAGTTGCCGACGATCGCGTGGTCGTCGGTGAACGCGATGTCGGTCCCGAGGGCGTTCACGTTGTCGAACGGGGCCTGCTTCGGGATGTTCGCCAGGTGCTGGATGTTGCGGGACTGCCTGACCTCGTCGACCCCCGGGATGCCGGGCTCGGCCGACGCCGGTGCGGCGCCGAGCGTGGTCAGCGACAGGGCGAGCGCGCCGGTGAGCGCGAACAGCCGGCGTCTGCGTCGGTTCCCCAGAGCCACGTGGCCAACCCCTTTCGGTTCGGAAGAAAAACGAAGTATGACCGAATCTCCCGCCTCGGCGACAGCGCCGAAAGTAGGCTTTTTCCTGCGGTACGGTCGCGGGTACGGACGAGTGCGAGGAGGGCCCGTGCGGGGGTTCGTCGTGGGAACGTTGCTGGCAGCGGCGGTGCTGGGCGCGGCGTGCGCGCCGGAACCGGAGGCGCCGCCGGTCGTGGTGCCGGGCGCGCCCGGGGAGCCGGCCCGGACGCTGCCCGCGGACGAGGCGAGCGCGGCGGTGCCGTCGAACCGGCACAACGACGCCGACGTGTCGTACGTGCAGCGGATGATCATGCACCACCAGCAGGCGATCCGGATGGGCGAGCTGGTGCCGGCGCGGGCCGCGCGGGAGGACGTGAAGGGCCTGGCGGCCCGCATCGCGGCGACGCAGGGGCCGGAGATCACGTCGATGACCGCGTGGTTGCGGCAGCGGGGGCTGGAGGTGCCGGGGGAGCACTCCGGTCACCACGGCTCGCACGCCGAGCACGGCCCGATGCCGGGGATGGCGACCGAGGAGCAGCTGGCCGCGCTGGCGGCCGCGTCCGGGCCCGAGTTCGACCGGCTGTTCCTGCAACTGATGACCGCGCACCACGAGGGCGCGATCACGATGGCGACCGAGGTGCTGGGCGCCGGGGCGGACGTGTTCGTGGAGGAGATGGCGACCGACGTGATCGCCTCGCAGACCGACGAGGTCCACCGGATGCGCGCGATGGCCGGCTGACGCCGGCCCCGGGAGGGGAGGACTCGCGCGCGGGAGGGTGCAACTCGCGCCCGCGAGCGTGGGACTCGCGTGCGGGAGCGTGGGACTCGCGCGCGGGAGGGTGGGACTCGCGTGCTGTCGCGAGTTCCACGTTCATTGCCGCGAGTTCTGCACTCGGTGCTGTGAGTTCTGCACTCGGAGTCGCGAGTTCTGCGGTTGGGGCTGCGAGTCCTGCGGCTGGGCCCCGGCGGGGTGTTGCGCGGAGGTGCGGCGCTCGCGACTCACCCGCGAGGTTGCACTTCGAGGGTGATTCCGCGTCCTCGTGGTGCGGGTGGCGCCGCCGAGGAGGATCGTGGACGTCATGGCGGAGCCGAACGTGTCGGGATGGGCCGCGGCCGGCGGCGTCCTCATCCTGGCGATCATCGCGTCCGCCGCCCTGGGCGACGCGTGGTACTTCCTGGCCGGCGTGATGGCGGGACTCGGCCTGCTGGCCGGCATGCGGTCCAGCACGCCCTCACCCTGAGGAGATCCCCCGCAGGCGGTTCAGCGCGCGGTGCTGCACGAGGCGCACCTGGTTCGCGGACAACCTCAGCGCCGAGGCGGTCTCCTCCGCCGACAGGCCGGCCGCCACGCGCAGCAGCATGATCTCCCGCTCCACGCCGGGCAGCGCCAGCACCGGTGAGTCGGCCTCGGGGGCACGGGCGCCGGCCACCGTCTGGGCCGTCAGCTCGTACACGAGCGCGGGGAACGGGCCGGCCCAGCCGGGCAGCGCGTGCAGGATCGCCAGGCACGCCTCGTGCGCGACCTCGTCCGCGCCGTGCCGCAGCCGCGCCCGGCAGTACCGCACCACGACGGGCGTCACCGCGGCGACCAGCTCCCGGATCGCCCCCGGATCGCCACCGGCCGCGGACGCGACGAGGTCCGCGCCGGGAAGCCCCGTGCTCACCACGTTCCGCGCCGCCATCGCGCTCCCCCTCCTCGACAGGTAGTACGCACGAGCCGCCCGGCGGGTTGCCTTCATGGTGGCCCCGGCCGGCCGCGCAACGGGCCGGCGTGGTGCAAGTCGGAGGAGGTTCCGCTCGGCGGCAGGTGGTGTGCGCACGAACCGCCCGGCGGGTTGCCTTCGCCGCTAGGGTGATCATCGTGCGGCTCGCAGTGGTGGTTCTCGCGGCGGTTCTGGCTCTCGGCGCGGCTCCGGCGGCCGCGGCGCACCGGCCGGGGCTCACCGTCGCCAGCTACAACATCCACGCCGGCGCCGGGCAGGACGGCGTCTTCGACCTCGCCCGCACCGCCGCCGCCATCCGGGACCTGCGCGCGGACGTCGTCGGGCTGCAGGAGGTCGACGTCCACTGGGACGCGCGCAGCCAGTACCGCGACGAGGCCACCGAACTCGCGCGCGCCCTGGGAATGCACGTGTTCTTCGCGCCGATCTACGACCTCGACCCGCCCGCGCCCGGTGCGCCACGCCGCCAGTACGGCGTCGCCGTGCTGAGCCGCTACCCGATCCTCGCCGCGCGAAACCTCGAGATCACCCGGTTGTCGACGCTCACCCCGGACGCGGCCCCCGCCCCGGCGCCGGGTTTCGCCGAGGTGACCGTCGCGGCGCACGGCGGGCCGGTCCGCGTCTACGCCACCCACCTGGACTACCGCGCCGATCCCGCCGTGCGGCAGGCGCAGGTCGCCGACATGCTCGCCGTCCTCGACCGGCTGCCCGGACCGGAGATCCTCACCGGCGACCTCAACGCCGAACCCACCGCCCCCGAACTCGCTCCACTGTGGACCAGCCTGGCCGACGCGGACCCGCGCGCGGGCACCTACCCGGCCGCGGAACCGGTGAAGCGCATCGACTTCGTGACCGCGTCCCGGCACTTCGCGGTCCGTTCCGCCTGGACGGTCGCCACGACGGCCTCCGACCACCGTCCGGTGGTAACGCGGCTGGAAAGGGTTCAGTCGATCTCCGTTCGGTCGTAGCATGAGCCGGGCGGGAGGGAGAGCCATGACCAGCAGTCCGCCGGAGCAGCCGAGCGAGTCGAAAACGCGCACCGCCACGGTGAACCTGCCGTTCGTGCGAGCCGAGTTCCGGGCGCCGCACGTGCCCGGCCGCGGCGAGGTCACCGCCGCGCTGCACACCGCACGGTCCTTCCTGCCACCGCCCCGCCAGCTCGCCTACTGGGGAGGTCTGGGCCTGCTCGCCGCGGTCGAGCTGATCGAGTGGCCGGTGGCCGTCGCGATCGGCGTCGGCACCGCGATCGCCGGGCGCGGCAAGGGCGCGGCGCCCCGGCAGGCCGAGGCCGACCCCGCCGAGGCCAACCCCACCGAGGTCAAGCCCGCCGAGGTCAAGCCCGTCGAGGCGAAGCCCGCGAAGGCGCGGGCAGGCACGCAGAAGCGGGGTCCACGCGGCGGCGCCTAGGCCGGGGCGGGCGGACAGCCACCCGCGCTCCGCCCCGGAGTCAGGCCCCGTGGCGGGTGGAGGCTCGCACCACCAGCTCGGGCGTGAACACGACCTGCTGGTGCTCGTGTCCGGGATCCGTCTCCCGCAGCAGCAGCTCCGCCGCCGTCCGGCCGAGCCGGCGCCGTGGCTGCCGCACCGAGGTGAGGGGCACCGCGGCGGCCGCGGCGAAGTCGATGTCGTCGTAGCCCACGATCGCCAGGTCGTCGGGCACCCGCAGGCGCAGGCTGACGCACGTCTGGAGCAACCCGAGCGCCAGCAGGTCGTTCGCGCAGAACGCCGCCGTCGGGCGCAGTGACGACGGCAGCCCGGCCAGGCGCTGCCCCGCCGTCCGGCCCTCGGCCACGGTCAGCGCCGACGTCGTCAGGTCGACCAGGTTCTCCGGCCCCAGCCCGGCCTCCGCCAGCGCCCGCAACGCGCCCTCGCGCCGGTCGCGCACCTGCCCGAGCGTGTCGGGCCCGCCGATGAACGCCACCCGCCGATGTCCCAGCTCCAGCAGGTGCTGCACCGCGAGCCGCCCGCCCAGCACGTCGTCCACCGCCACCGAGCAGTGGTCGCCCGGCTGCCCGGTGCGGTCGACGATCACCAGCGGGATCCCGTGCGCCGCCGTCTCGGCCAGCACCGGTGAGCCCGGATCGACCGGCGTGATCAGGATTCCCTGCACCCGCTGCTGTTCCAGCCGGCTCAGGTAGTCGCGCTCGCGCTCGGCCCGGTTCGCGCTGTTGCACAGGAACAGCGACAGGCCGGCCTCGTCCGCCGCGTCCTCCACGCCCTCGGCCACGTCGGTGAAGAACGGGTTGCTCCCGTCGAGCATCACGTAGGCCAGGATCCGGCTGCGGCCCGCCCGCAGCTGCCGCGCCGTCTCGTTGCGCACGAACTTCAGCTCGGCCATCGCCGCCTCGACCTTCGCGCGCGTGCGCGGGCTGACGCGATCGGGCCGGTTCAGCACGTTGGACACGGTCCCCAGTGACACGCCCGCCGCCGCCGCGACGTCCTTGATCCCCGCCGCCCGGGGCTCTCCCGCGGCGGCCCCCTCCGTGGTCGTGCGCGTCACGTGACTCCTCCGGTTGAAACGTGTAACAAGCGTCAATGTTATCGGATCGCGACCGAAAGAACCGCGCTGAACTGGGCTGAGAACTTGTCGTTGACTTCGTGATCCAGCGCATAGTAGCGTCAGCGCGCCAGGTTTGTGAAACCTTTCATTTCGGAGGTCGCGATGGTGCGGCAGGACCCGGGCGTTGTGCCCTTGCTGGAGGTCCGCGGCGTCACGAAGTCGTTCGGCGCGGTGGCCGCCGTGCAGGGGGTGTCGTTCCCCCTCCACTCCGGCGAGGCCCACGCACTGGTGGGCGAGAACGGCGCGGGCAAGTCGACCATCGTCAAGATGCTCGCCGGGGTCCACCGCCCGGACACCGGAACGCTGCTGGTCGACGGGCAGCCCGTCGAGTTCTCCTCCCCGGCCGACGCCAAGGCCGCCGGCATCGCGGTGATCTACCAGGAACCCACGCTGTTCCCCGACCTCACGGTCGAGGAGAACATCGTGATGGGCCGCCACCCGCGCAAGCGGCTGGGCATGATCGACCGCGGCGCCATCCGGGCCGAGGCGGAGAAGCTGTTCGCCCGCCTCGGCGTGCGGATCGACCCGGGCCGCCCGGCGCGTGGCCTGTCGATCGCCGACCAGCAGATCGTCGAGATCGCCAAGGCCCTCTCGGCCGACGCGCGCGTGCTGATCATGGACGAGCCGACCGCGGCGCTGTCGCTGGTCGAGGTCGAGCGCCTGTTCTCGGTGGCGCGCAACCTGCGCGACGAGGGCGCGGCGATCATGTTCATCTCGCACCGCTTCGAGGAGATCACCGAGCTGTGCCAGCGCGTGACGATCATGCGCGACGGCAAGCACGTCTCCACCGATCCGATGGCCGGCCTGACCGTGGACGAGATGGTCCGCCGCATGGTCGGCCGTGAGCTGGACGCGTTGTTCCCCAAGCAGGACGTCACCCCGGGCGAGGTCGTGCTCGAAGTGGACGGTCTCACCCGGGAAGGCGTGTTCCGCGACGTCTCGTTCCAGGTCCGGGCCGGCGAGATCGTCGCATTCGCCGGCCTGGTCGGCAGTGGACGGTCCGAAGTGGTCCAGGCCGTGTTCGGAGTGGACGACCGCGACGCGGGAACCGTGAAGCTGCGCGGGAAGAAGCTCAAGCCGGGCTCGCCGCGCGCCGCGATGGCCGCGGGCATGGCCCTGGTGCCGGAGGACCGGCGCCAGCAGGGCCTGGTCATGGACCTGTCCATCGAGCGGAACGTGACCCTGCCGCGCTCGGGCGCGCTGGCGAAGCTGGGTTTCCTGTTCGGCGGCAGCGAGCGCAAGGAGGCGCTGCGCTGGACCGGACGCCTCCAGACCAAGTACGGCCGCCTCGGCGACGCCGTGGGCACGTTGTCCGGCGGCAACCAGCAGAAGGTCGTGCTGGCCAAGTGGCTGTCGATGGCGCCGAGCGTCCTGATCGTCGACGAGCCCACGCGCGGCATCGACGTCGGCACGAAGGCCGAGGTGCACCGGCTGATGTCGTCGCTGGCCGCGGAGGGCGTCGCGGTGATCATGGTGTCCTCCGAGCTGCCCGAGGTGCTCGGCATGGCCGACCGCGTGCTGGTGATGCGTGAGGGCCGGATCGTCGCGGAGATCGGCCGCGACGACGCGAGTGAGGACTCGGTGATGTTCGCAGCGATGGGTCAGGGAGCGGCGGCGTGAACGCGACGAAGGTGATGTCTCCCAAGATGAGCGGGCCGGCGCCCACAGCCCGCAGGTTCTCCCTCGGCGGCCTGTTCCGGGCACGCGAAGCCGGGATCGTCCTCGCGCTGGTCGCGCTGGTCGCGTTCACGGCGACGCAGAACGCGCGCTTCCTGTCCGCGCAGAGCATCCGCGACATCCTGCTCGGCACCGCGATCCTGGCCGTCCTCGCGGTCGGCCAGGCGACGGTGATGATCACCCGCAACATCGACCTGTCGGTGGGCTCGGTGCTCGGCCTGTCCGCGTTCGCGGTCGGCTCGCTGCTGCAGGACAACCAGGGCATGCCGGTGATCGCCGCGCTGGTCGCCGGTCTCGCCGTCGGCGCGGCGTGCGGCCTGGTCAACGGGGTGCTGGTCCGGTTCGGCCAGGTGCCCGCGCTGGTGGTCACCCTCGGCACGCTCTACGCCTTCCGCGGCGCGGCCTACTTCTGGGCCGGTGGCGAGCAGATCAACGCCGACGAGCTGCCCGGCCACTTCCTGCGGTTCGGCAACTCCTCGATCCTGGGCATCCCGTGGCTGGTGCTGATCGCGGTGATCGTGCTGGTCGTCGCCGGGGTCGTGCTGCGCAACTACCGCGCGGGCCGCGAGCTGTACGCGATGGGGTCGAGCCCGCAGGCCGCCGAGCTGGCCGGGATCAAGGTCGGCCGCAACACGATCGCCGCGTTCCTGGTGAGCGGCGCGCTCGCGGGGGTGGCCGGGGTGCTGTTCGCCGCCCGGTTCGGCACCATCGACGCCGCCGCGGGCAACGGCTACGAGCTGAACGTGGTCGGCGCCGCGGTGGTCGGCGGGGTCGCGGTGTTCGGCGGCAGCGGCACCGTGTGGGGCGCGGGCCTGGGCGCCTTGCTGCTCACCGTCATCGGCAGCTCACTCGCCGTCCTCGACATCAACCAGTTCTGGCAGCAGGCCATCGTCGGCGCGCTGATCCTGCTCGCGATCGGCGCCGACCGGCTGGTCGCCGTCCGGGTCGCCAAGTCACTGAAGAAGAGGGATTCCCATGTCTGACAAGCGGCCGGCCTGGCTGTCCCGCCTGGCGAGCTGGGACGCCGCCGTCATCGTGATCACGGTGCTGGTGCTGCTCATCGCCTCCGGGGCGGTGGAGAACTTCGGCAGCAGCCGCAACTTCACCTTCCTGCTGCTGGACCTGCTGCCGATCGCGCTGATCGCGCTGCCGATGACGCTGGTGATCGTGACCGGCGAGATCGACCTGTCGGTGGCGAGCACGCTCGGCCTCACCTCGGCCGTGATGGGCGACCTGTGGAACCGCGGGCTGCCGATCGAGACGATCATCCCGCTGTGCCTGGTGCTCGGCGCGGTGCTGGGCGCGCTCAACGGGTTCTTCGTGACCGTGCTGAAGCTGCCGTCGCTGGCGGTCACCATCGGCACGCTGGCGCTCTACCGCGGCCTGGCGTTCGTGGTGCTCGGCGACGGGGCGGTGGCGGACTTCCCGCGCGCCTACACCTCGTGGGTGACCGGCACGATCGGCGACGGCCCGGTCCCGAACATGCTGATCCCGCTGGTGGTGCTGGCCGTGGTGTTCGGCCTGGTGCTGCACGCGACCCCGGTCGGCCGGTCGGTGTTCGCCGCCGGTGCCGGTGAGCAGGCGGCGCGCTTCGCCGGTATCCGCGTGGGACGGCTGAAGTTCTGGCTGTACGTGGTCAGCGGCCTGGTCGCCGGCCTGGCCGGGGTGCTGTGGACGCTGCGGTACTCCAGTGCCCGCGCCGACAACGGACTGGGCATGGAACTGGCCGTCGTGGCGGCGGTCCTGCTCGGCGGTGTCTCGATCTTCGGTGGCAAGGGCACCCTGCCGGGGGTGCTCGCCGGGGTGGTCCTGCTGGCCACGCTGCAGAACGCGCTGCGGCTGCAGGACGTGTCGAACGAGGCGCTCAACATCGTCACCGGGGTGCTGCTGATCATCTCGGTGCTCCTGCCCAACATCGTCATCCGCTTCCGGGCTGCGCTGCGGCGCCGGGCGACCACATAGAAAGGCGAAAACGCCCCATGAAGAGACGACTCCTCGCCGGTGCGGTGTCGGCAGCCCTCGTGCTGACGGTGGCCGCGTGCGGTGGCACGACGAAGAACGACAGCAGCTCCGCCGGTGCCGGTGGCGCCCAGCCGACCGCGCAGGCCGACCCGAACGCCCCCACCAAGGAGGGCGTGAAGATGGCCTTCCTGCCCAAGCAGCTCAACAACCCGTACTCGGACATCGAGGTCGGCGGCGGCAAGACCGCCCTGGACGAGCTGAAGGCCGAGTACAAGCTGGTCGGCCCGAACGACGCCAGCGCCTCCTCGCAGGTCAGCTACATCAACACGCTGATCCAGCAGCAGCAGGACGTGATCGGCATCGCCGCGAACGACCCGAACGCGGTGTGCCCGTCGCTGAACCAGGCCCGCAGCTCCGGCATCAAGGTCGTGGCGTTCGACTCCGACGCGGCCAAGGACTGCCGCGACGTGTTCATCAACCAGGCCACCACGCAGGGCATCGGCGAGCAGCTGGCGAAGATGGCGAGCGAGCTGGCCGGCGGCTCGGGTGAGATCGCCATCCTGTCCGCGACCCCGAACGCCACCAACCAGAACGCCTGGATCGAGGTGTTCAAGCAGCAGCTGGCCAAGCCCGAGTACGCGAACCTGAAGCTGGTGAAGGTCGCCTACGGCAACGACGACGACCAGAAGTCGTTCCAGGAGGCCCAGGGCCTGCTGCAGTCGTACCCGAACCTGAAGGCCATCGTCGCGCCGACCACCGTCGGCATCGCCGCGGCCGCGCGCTACATCAGCTCGTCGGCCTACAAGGGCAAGGTCGCGGTGACCGGCCTGGGCACGCCGAACCAGATGCGCGAGTACGTCAAGGACGGCACGGTCACGAAGTTCGCGTTGTGGAACCCGGCCGACATCGGCTACCTGGCCGCCTACGCGGGTGTCGCGCTCGCCTCCGGCCAGATCACCGGCGCCCAGGGCCAGACGTTCAAGGCGGGCAAGCTCGGTGAGTACACCATCGGCGCGGACGGCGAGATCGTCCTCGGCCCGCCGACGGTGTTCGACGCGAGCAACATCGACCAGTACAACTTCTGATGCTCCCCGGCCGGGCCGCACCGGCGGCCCGGCCGGGTCTCCACCAAGGACGAACTGTGGCCCGATACTGCTTCTGCCTGCAGGTGAAACCCGAGCGGATGGCCGAGTACGCGCAGCGGCACCGCGCGGTGTGGCCGGAGATGCGGCAGGCGCTGACCGACACCGGATGGCGCAACTATTCGCTGTTCCTCCGCGACGACGGCCTGCTGATCGGCTACGTCGAGGCCGACGACCCGGACACCGCGCGGGCGGCGATGGCCCGCACCGAGGTCAACGCCCGCTGGCAGGCCGAGATGGCCGAGTTCTTCACCGGCCTGGAAGGGCGCGGCCCCGACGAGGGGTTCCAGTTGCTCACCGAGGTCTTCCACCTGGAAGGAAAGTGATCCCGTTGTCCGACCTGACCGCCGTGAAAGAAGCCCTGCGGGCTCAGCGGATCGAAACGCCTTCGTGGGCCTATGCCAACTCCGGCACGCGGTTCAAGGTGTTCCCGCAGCCCGGGGTGCCGCGGACGCCGGAGGAGAAGATCGCCGACGCGGCGAAGGTGCACGAGCTGACCGGCATCGCGCCGAGCGTGGCCCTGCACATCCCGTGGGACCGGGTCGACGACTACGGCGCTCTCGCCAAGTACGCGCGCGACCTCGGCATCGAGATCGGCGCCATCAACACCAACGTCTTCCAGGACGAGGACTACAAGCTCGGCTCGGTCACCAACCCCGACCCGCGCATCCGCCGCAAGGCCACCGATCACCTGCTCGAGGCGATCGACATCATGGACGCCACGGGCAGCAAGGACCTGAAGTTCTGGTTCTCCGACGGCATCAACTACCCGGGCCAGGACGATCTGCGCACCCGCCAGGACCGGCTGGCCGCTGCCCTGCGCGAGGCGTACGACCGGCTCGGCGACGACCAGCGGATCCTGCTGGAGTACAAGCTGTTCGAGCCCGCGTTCTACGCCACCGACGTGCCGGACTGGGGCACCTCGTACGCGCACTGCGTCGAGCTCGGTCCTAAAGCGACGGTGTGCATCGACACCGGCCACCACGCGCCGGGCACCAACATCGAGTTCATCGTCGCGTTCCTGCTGCGCCAGGGCAAGCTCGGCGCGTTCGACTTCAACTCGCGCTTCTACGCCGACGACGACCTGATGGCCGGCGCCGCCGACCCGTTCCAGCTCTTCCGCATCATGTGGGAGATCGTGCGCGCCGACGCGCTGGACCCGTCCTACGGCATCAACTTCATGCTCGACCAGTGCCACAACATCGAGGCGAAGATCCCGGCGATCATCCGCTCGGTGCTCAACGTGCAGGAGGCCACCGCGAAGGCCCTGCTGGTCGACAAGGCGGCCCTGTTCGCCGCGCAGCAGGCCGGGGACGTGCTCGGCGCCAACGCCGTGCTGATGGACGCCTACAACACCGACGTGCGGCCGCTGCTGGCCGAGCTGCGCGAGGAGTCCGGGCTGGACCCGGACCCGATCGCCGCCTACCACCGCAGCGGTTACCAGGACAAGATCGTCGCCGAACGAGCCGACGGCCGGCAGGCCGGTTGGGGAGCCTGAACCACCATGACGAACAATCCCGCCGCCGAACTCATCCAGCGCAGCAACGCCCTGGGCGCCGACCCGCGCAACACCAACTACGCCGGGGGCAACACCTCGGCCAAGGGCAACGAGACCGACCCGGTCACCGGGCAGCCGACGGAACTGTTGTGGGTCAAGGGTTCCGGGGGTGACCTGGGCACGCTGACCGAGGCCGGGCTGGCCGTGCTGCGGCTGGACCGCCTGCGCGCCCTGGTCGACGTGTACCCGGGGGTCGAGCGCGAGGACGAGATGGTCGCCGCGTTCGACTACTGCCTGCACGGCCGCGGCGGCGCCGCGCCGTCGATCGACACCGCGATGCACGGCCTGGTCGAGGCCACCCACGTGGACCACCTGCACCCGGACTCGGGCATGCTGCTGGTCGCCGCCGCCGACGGCCCGGCGCTGACCAAGGAGTGCTTCGGCGACCGCGTGGTGTGGGTCGACTGGCGCCGCCCCGGGTTCCAGCTGGGCCTGGACATCGCCGCGGTCAAGAAGGCCAACCCGCAGGCGATCGGCGTGATCCTGGGCGGGCACGGCATCACCGCCTGGGGCGAGACGTCCGAGGAGTGCCAGAAGAACTCCTTGGAGATCATCCGGACCGCGGAGAAGTTCCTCGCCGAGCGCGGCAGCGCCGAGCCGTTCGGCGCGGTCGTGCCCGGGTTCGAGCCGCTGCCGGAGGCGGAGCGGCATGCCAGGGCCGCCGCACTCGCGCCGGTGATCCGCGGGCTGGCCTCGACCGACCAGCGCCAGGTCGGGCACTACACCGACAGCGACGTGGTGCTGGAGTTCCTGTCCCGGGAGAAGCTGCAGCCGCTGGCCGCGCTCGGCACGTCCTGCCCGGACCACTTCCTGCGCACCAAGGTCCGCCCGCTCGTGGTCGACCTGCCCGCGACCGCACCGCTGGAGGATGTCGTCGCGCGGCTGAAGGAACTGCACGAGGCCTACCGCGCGGATTACCGCGCCTACTACGAGCGGCACGCCACCCCGGACAGCCCGGCGATGCGCGGCGCCGACCCGGCGATCGTGCTCGTCCCGGGTGTCGGCATGTTCTCCTTCGGCAAGGACAAGCAGACCGCGCGCGTGGCCGGCGAGTTCTACGTCAACGCCATCAACGTGATGCGCGGCGCCGAGGCGGTCTCCCGCTACGCGCCGATTCCGGAGAGCGAGAAGTTCCGCATCGAGTACTGGGCGCTGGAGGAGGCCAAGCTCCAGCGCATGCCCAAGCCGAAGCCCCTCGCGGGCCGCGTCGCGCTGGTGACCGGCGCCGGTTCGGGCATCGGCCGGGCCATCGCCGAGCGGCTGGCCGCCGAGGGCGCCTGTGTCGCGATCGCCGACCTCAACGCGGACGCGGCCGAGGAGGTCGCCCGCGGCATCGGCAACACCGACAAGGCGGTTTCCGTGGTCGCGAACGTCGTCGATGCCGAGGCGGTCGCAGCCGCGGTGGACGCGACGGTGCTGGCGTTCGGCGGCATCGACCTGGTCGTCAACAACGCCGGCCTGTCGATCTCCAAGCCGCTGCTGGAGACCACCGAGAAGGACTGGGACCTGCAGCACGACGTGATGGCGAAGGGCTCGTTCCTGGTCTCGCAGGCCGCGGCGAAGGCGATGATCGCGCAGGGCCTCGGCGGGGACATCGTCTACATCTCGTCGAAGAACTCGGTGTTCGCCGGCCCGAACAACGTCGCCTACGGCGCGGCCAAGGCCGACCAGGCGCACCAGGTCCGGCTGCTGGCCGCCGAACTGGGCGAGCACGGCATCCGCGTCAACGGCGTCAACCCCGACGGTGTGGTGCGGGGTTCGGGCATCTTCGCCGGGGGCTGGGGCGCGCAGCGCGCCGCGGTCTACGGGGTGCCGGAGGAGGACCTGGGCAAGTTCTACGCCCAGCGCACTATCCTCAAGCGCGAGGTGCTGCCCGAGCACGTCGCCGCGGCGGTGTTCGCGCTCACCGGCGGCGACCTGACGCACACGACCGGCCTGCACGTGCCCGTGGACGCGGGTGTCGCGGCCGCTTTCCTCCGCTGACGCAGGAAGGACACATTCTGATGACCCTCGAGCGGATCACCCCGCGGCGCACGCGCGTCGGCCTCGTCGCCGGCGGGCTGGGCGCGTACTGGCCGCAGTTCCCGGAGCTGCTGCCGCAATTGCAGGCCTCCGCACGGCGCGTGGCCGAGCGTCTGTCCGCTTTGGACTGCGAGGTGGTGGACGCCGGGTTCGTCTCGGACGAGCGGGAGGGCGCGGCCGCGGCGGAGACGGTGCGGGTCGCCGACTGCGACCTGATCATCGGCTTCCTCACCACCTACCTCACCTCGAGCATGCTCGCGCCGGTCGCGCAGCGCAGCGGCTCGCCGGTGCTGCTGCTCAACCTGCAGCCCACCGAGGCGATGGACCACGCGAACTTCGACACCGGGGCCTGGCTCGCCTACTGCGGCGCCTGCCCGCTGCCGGAGATGGCCAACGCGTTCCGCCGCGTGGGCGTCGAGTTCCGCTCGGTGTCCGGGTATCTGGAGGACGAGCGGGCCTGGACCCGCGTCGAGCGCTGGATCAAGGCCGCCGGGGTGCGCGCCGCGTTCCGGCACGGGCGGCACGGCCTGCTCGGCCACCTCTACCCGGGCATGATGGACGTCGCCACCGACCCGACCCTGGTGACCGCGCAGTTCGGCGGGCACGTGGAGATCCTGGAGATCGACGACCTGCGGGTGCGGGTCGAGAAGGTCACCGACGACGAGACCAAGGCGCGGATGGACCTCGCGAAGGAGATCTTCGAGCTGGACGACTCGGTCGTCGAGGAGGACTTCGCGTGGGGCGCCCGCGTCTCGGTGGCGCTGGACCGGCTGGTCGAGGACTTCTCCCTGGACACGCTGGCCTACTACCACCGCGGCCTGGACGGGGAGACCCACGAGCGGGTCGGCGCCGGGTTCATCCTCGGCGCGTCGCTGCTGACCGCCCGCGGCATCCCGGCGGCCGGGGAGTTCGAGCTGCGCAACTCGCTGGCGATGCTGGTGATGGACCGGCTCGGCGCGGGCGGTTCGTTCACCGAGCTGCAGGCGCTGAACTTCCGGGACAACGTGGTCGAAATGGGCCACGACGGCCCCGCGCACCTGGCGATCAGCGCGCGACGGCCGCTGCTGCGCGGGCTCGGCGTCTACCACGGCAAGCGCGGCTGGGGCGTGTCCGTCGAGTTCGACGTCAAGCACGGTCCGGTCACCCTGCTCGGCCTCGGCCAGGAACGGGACGGGCGGTTCACGCTCGTCGCGTCCGAGGGCGAGGTGGTGCCCGGGCCGCTGCTGGAGATCGGCAACACCACCTCCCGGGTGGACTTCGGCGGCAACCCGGGGGAGTGGACCGACGCGTGGTCGGCCGCCGGGGTGAACCACCACTGGGCGCTGGGCACCGGGCACCGCGTGCCGGAACTCGAAGCCGTGGCCGACCTGCTCGGCCTCGAACTGCGCGTGGTGCGGGTGTGATGCGCCTGGCGGCCGCCGACCTGGGCGCCTCCAGCGGGCGTGTCATGGCCGGGACGGTGGGGCCGGGCGTGCTCGCGGTCGAGGAGGTGCACCGGTTCCCCAACGGGGGCGTCCGGGTCGCCCGAGCGGGTGGATCGACCCTGCACTGGGACATCCTCGCCCTGTACCGGGAGCTGCTGACCGGCGTGCGGGCCGCGCACAAGGCCGGTGCGCTGGACGGTCTCGGCATAGACTCCTGGGCCGTGGACTACGGGTTGCTCGACGCCTCCGGGGCGCTGCTGGGCAATCCGGTCAACTACCGCGACGCCCGCACCGAAGGCGTGGCCGAGCGGGTGCTGGAGACGGTTCCGGCGCGCGAGCTGTTCGACGTCACCGGCCTGCAGCAGCTGCCGTTCAACACGCTCTACCAGCTGCTGGCCGAGCGCGACCTGAGCGCCGCCGAGACCCTGCTGCTCATCCCGGACCTGCTGAACTACTGGCTGACCGGGGTGCGTGGCGCCGAACGCACCAACGCCTCCACCACGCAGCTCTACGACGTGCGGTCGCGGGAGTGGGCGGTGGGCCTGGCGGAGCGGCTGGGCATCCCGGCCCGGTTGCTGCCGCCGCTGCGCGACCCGGGCACGGTGGTCGGCACGCTGCTGCCGGACCTGGCCGCCGAGCTGGCGCTGCCGGAACTGCCGGTGGTCGCCGTCGGATCGCACGACACCGCGTCCGCGGTGGTGGGCGTGCCGGCCGAGCCGGGCACGAACTTCGCCTACATCTCGTCGGGCACCTGGTCGCTGGTCGGGCTGGAGCTCGGCGAACCGGAGCTGGGCGACGCGGCGCTGGCGGCCAACTTCACCAACGAGGGCGGCGTCGACGGCACGATCCGGTTCCTGCGCAACGTGATGGGCCTGTGGGTGCTGTCCGAGTCGCTGCGGACCTGGGACGCGCAGGGCACGCCGGTGTCGCTGCCGTCGGTGCTGGCGCAGGCCGCGGAGGTGCCCGCGCTGTCGGCGGTCGTGGACATCGACGCGCCGGTCTTCCTGCCGCCGGGGGACATGCCCGCACGCATCCGGCAGGCGTGCGCCGAAACCGGTCAGCGGGTCCCGGAGACGCCCGGCGAGATCGTGCGGTGCGTGCTGGACAGCCTCGCGCTGGCCTATCGTCGGACCGTGCGCCAGGCATCGGAGCTGACCGGCAGGCCGGTCGACGTCGTGCACGTGGTCGGCGGCGGGGTGCGCAACGAGCTGCTGTGCCAGCTCACCGCGGACGCCTGCGGCGTGCCGGTGCTGGCCGGGCCGGTCGAGGCCGCCGCGCTGGGCAACGTGCTCGTGCAGGCCCGGGCGCTGGGCGCGGACCTGCCGGACCTCGCCGCGATGCGGGCGCTGATCCGGGACACGCACGAGCTGCGCCGCTACGAACCGTCCGGCCGCGAGGCCGACTGGGCGCGGGCGGCCGCGCGGATCGATCCGAGGGTGGTGGCATGAAGGTCGCCGTGCAGGTCACCTGCATCAACGACGCGATGTTCCCGGACACCGGCAAGGCGGTGTTCACGCTGCTGCGGCGGCTCGGCGTGGCGGCGGAGTTCCCGGCCGCGCAGACCTGCTGTGCGCAGCCCATGGTCAACACCGGCTACCTCGACGAGGCCGTGCCGGTGGTGCGCAACTTCGTCGACGCGTTCGCCGGGTACGACGCGATCGTGACCCCGTCCGGGTCGTGCGCGGGCTCGGTGCGGCACCAGCACTCGATCGTGGCGCGCCGCAGCGGGGACGAGCGGTTGCAGGAGGTGGTCGCGGAGACCTCGCCGAAGGTGTACGAGCTGACCGAGTTCCTGGTCGACGTGCTCGGCGTGACCGACGTGGGCGCGTACTTCCCGCACCGCGTCACCTACCACCCGACCTGCCACTCGCTGCGGATGCTGGGCGTCGGCGACCGGCCGCTGCGGTTGCTGCGCGAGGTGCGCGGGCTCGACCTGGTGGAGCTGCCCGCCGCGAACGAATGCTGCGGCTTCGGCGGCACGTTCGCGGTGAAGAACGCCGAGACCTCGACCGCGATGGGCGCGGACAAGGCGCGGCACGTGCTGGACACCGGCGCCGAGGTGCTGGTGGCCGGGGACAACTCGTGCCTGCTGCACATCGGCGGGCTGCTGTCGCGGCAGCGCACCGGCGTGCGGGTGATGCACCTGGCCGAGGTGCTGGCGGGAACGGAGGATCGCTCGTGAGCGCCACTTTCGTGGGAATGCCCGCCTTTCCGAAGGCGGCGCGGGAGGCGTTGTCGGACACGCAGTTGCGCCGCAACCTCGCGCACGCCACCGGCACGATCCGCGCCAAGCGCGCGGCGGTCGTCGGCGAGGTCGGCGAGTGGGAGGAGCTGCGGCTGGCCGGCGCGGCGATCAAGGACAACACGCTGCGCCACCTCGACGAGCACCTGCTGACGCTGGAGAAGGCGCTGACCGGCCGCGGCGCCACCGTGCACTGGGCGCGGGACGCGGCCGAGGCGTGCGAGATCGTCGCGTCCATCGCGCGGCAGCACGCCGTCGACGAGGTCGTCAAGGTCAAGTCGATGGCGACGCAGGAGATCGGTCTCAACGAAGCGCTCGCCGCGCAGGGGATCACCGCGTGGGAGACCGACCTGGCCGAGCTGATCGTGCAGCTCGGCGACGACCTGCCCTCGCACATCCTGGTGCCCGCGATCCACCGCAACCGCGCGGAAATCCGGGAAATCTTCCGGGACAAGATGGCCGCCGCCGGGCGCCCGGCACCCGACGACCTGTCGGACCGGCCGGCGGAGCTGGCGGGTGCGGCGCGGCTGCACCTGCGGGAGAAGTTCCTGCGGGCGCGCATGGCCGTGTCGGGTGCCAACTTCGCGGTCGCCGAGACCGGGACGCTGGTCGTGGTCGAGTCCGAGGGCAACGGCCGGATGTGCCTGACGCTGCCCGAGGTGCTGGTGTCGGTGGTCGGGATCGAGAAGATCGTGCCGACCTGGTCCGATCTCGATGTGTTCCTGCAGCTGCTGCCGCGGTCGAGCACGGGGGAGCGGATGAACCCCTACACCTCGACCTGGTCGGGCGCGACCGAGGGCCAGGAGATGCACGTGGTGCTGCTGGACAACGGCCGCACCCGCGCGCTGGCCGACGAGGTGGGGCGGCAGGCGCTGCGTTGCATCCGGTGCTCGGCCTGCCTGAACGTGTGCCCGGTCTACGAGCGCACCGGCGGACACGCCTACGGCTCGGTGTACCCGGGTCCGATCGGGGCGATCCTGAACCCGCTGCTGCGCGGTACCGGTGTGGACGAGCAGGTCGACTCGCTGCCGTACGCCTCCAGCCTGTGCGGCGCGTGCTTCGAGGCGTGCCCGGTGCGGATCGACATCCCCGAGGTGCTGGTGCACCTGCGGTCCACAGTGGTCGACGCGCACCGGTCGTCGCCGAAGGCCGAGGCGGTGGCGATGAAGTCGGCGTCCTGGGTGCTCGCCGACGCGCGGCGCCTGGGCTGGGCCGAGCGTGGTCTCGGCGTCGCGGGCCGGGCGCTGAACCGGTTGGGGCGCAAGGTGATGCCCGGCGGGCGGCGCGCCCTGGGACGGCTGCCGTGGCCGGGTTCGCTGTGGAGCAACGCGCGGGACGTGCCGGCGCCGCCGGTGGAGTCGTTCCGGTCGTGGTGGCGGCGGGAGGGACGGCGATGAGCGCGCGCGAGGAAATCCTGGGCCGGGTGCGGTCCGCGCTGGCTTCGGCGGACCCGTCGGAGGCTCCGGTGCCCCGCGGCTACCGGTCGGCGGTGCCGTCAGGTGATGTGGTGGAACTGTTCGCCGAGCGGCTGGTGGACTACCGCGCCGAGCTGACGCGGTGCACTGTGGACACTCTGCCCGCGGCGCTGTCGTCGGCGCTGGGTGACGCGGAAGCGGTGCTGGTGCCGGACGGTTTCCCGTGGGAGGTGCCCGGTGCGGTGCCGGACACCGGGCAGTCCGCGGCGGAGCTGGACCGGCTGGACGCGGTGGTGACCCTGGCGGCGCTGGCGATCGCGACCACCGGCACGATCGTGCTGGACCACGGGCCGGGACAGGGGCGCCGCGCGGTGAGCCTGGTGCCCGACCGGCACGTGTGCGTGCTGCGGACCGACCAGATCGTGCCCGGCGTGCCCCAGGCTGTGGCCGCGTTGTCCCCGGACCGGCCGCAAACCTGGATCAGCGGCCCCAGCGCGACGAGCGACATCGAGCTGAACCGGGTCGAGGGCGTGCACGGGCCGCGGACGCTGCACGTGTTGCTGGTGTCGCCGTGACGACCGCGCAGCGCCCCGCCACGCTGCCCCAGGCGGATCTGGAGTTGCTGGAACTGCTCGCCGACGGCCTCCCGCTGGACGCCATCGCGCGCCGCCTGGACCTGTCGGAACGCACCGTCCGCCGACGGCTGCGTGCCCTCTGCGACCGGCTGGGCTTCGTGGCGCCGATCCAGGCGGTGGTGTGGGCCGCCCGGCGGGGCCTGCTGTGAGTTCCCCGCCGGGCGGGCCCGCTAGCTGACCATCCGGAGTTCGAGCAGCCAGCCGGGGCTGTCGAAGCTGCACCGGTAGTCGACGACGGCGCCGACGCCGATCATGTCCCGGCCCTGCTGCCGGCACTTTTCGTAGGTGGCGTAGACCTTCCACGGAACCCACACGTCCTGGGTCGTCACCGTCCCGGTGTCCGTGGGTGCGGGACTCGCGCCCGCCAGCGCCGTGGTCGCCGTCCAGCCGGTGAACGTCAGCGCGGCCGCCAGCGCCGACACCGTGGCCAGCCGTGTCAAGCTTCGTTGCATGATGAGCCTCCCAGTGGTGAAGGATTCATCGTCGCCCACCGGCTTGGCATGCCCCTGACGCGAACCGGAGCGCGCACGCAGGACGAACCCGTCCCCGCTACTGTTCCGCTACGGGGCGGCGGATCAGTGCGGGTGGCCGGGAATGGCCCGGTTGACCTGGTTTTCGGTGCCGGGCTCGACGATGACGAACTGGCCCATCATCCCGGAGTCCTCGTGCCGCAGGATGTGGCAGTGGTACATGTACGGCGACGTGGGATCGGTGAACTTCCCGAACTGGACCGCGAGCCGGACGACGCTCTTGCCGGGCACGTAGACGGTGTCCTTGTACCCGGTGGCGTAGGACGGCGGCGGGGCGCCGTCGGTGTCGAGGATCTGGAACGCGACCTCGTGGATGTGGAAGTTGTGCGAGTAGACGTTGTTCTCGATCTCCCAGATCTCGACGGCACCGGCCGGCACGACCTCGTCGATCCGGGTCAGGTCCATCTCCTTGCCGTTGATGGCGTCGTGGCCGTTGAGCGTGAACCGCCGCACGGTGGCGCCGGGCGGGGGAGTGACGGGGGCAGCTCGGTGAGCCGCGCGGGCAGTTCGGGTGACGGCGTGAGCCGTCCGGCGGCGACGATCTTCAGCACGTCGAAGTCGCCCGCGCCGATGTCGACACCGTTGTCGGTGTTGCGCAGCACGACCTGCTCGCCCGGCGCGAACGCGACGACGATCTCCGCGCGCTCACCGGGGGTGAGGGAGAACTGCTCGACCTCGACGGGAGCGCCGAGCAGCCCGCCGTCGGTGGCGACGACGTGGAAGCGGCGCCGGTCGCCGAAGCCGAGGGTGTACATGCGGGCGTTGGAGCCGTTGAGCACGCGGAACCGGACCCGCTCGGTGGTCACCTGCAGCACGGGACCGTAGGTGCCGTTCACCAGGACGTGGTCCCCCAGGATCCCGAACGTGCCGTCGAGCGGGTCACCGTCGAAGGAGCCGTCTTCGGCGAAGTTCTTGTCCTGCAGGATCAGCGGGATGTCGTCCACCCCGTAGTCCGAGGGCAGCCCGGGATCGGTCTCGTCGTCGACGATGAACATGCCGGCCAGCCCGCGGTAGACGTGCCGCGCGGTGGCGCCGTGCGGGTGCGGGTGGTACCAGGACGTGGCCGCGGGCTGGTCGATGGTCCACCGCGGGGACCAGAGCGCGCCCGGCTCGATGGGCTGGTGCGGCCCGCCGTCCATGGCGGCGGGCAGGCGCATGCCGTGCCAGTGCACCGTGCTGGTCTCGGGAAGCTCGTTGCGGACCGCCATCTGGACGACGTCGCCGCGCGCGGCGCGCAGGGTCGGTCCGAGGAACGTGCCGTTGAAGCCCCAGGTCGGCGTCTGTTTGCCGGGCAGGATCTGCGTCGTGCCGGTCCGCATCGCGAGGTCGAACCGGCGCACGCCACCGGCGTCCGGCTCCGGCCGCAGCAGCGGCGGTATCCGCAGCGGGGTGCCGAAGTCCGAGGGGGTGGCCGGGGCCGGGCCCGGGTCCGACCGCAGGCCACCGTCAGCCCGGACAGCACCGACAATCCCAGGAAAAGCACGTCTTCTCACGCCCGAAACCTACGGCCTGGGCGGAAGATCCCCCGCGTGAGGGGCCGCGGTGGCCGAAATCGGACACCGATCTTGTTCCGAACGTGAAGTCCACGTAACGTTCCCTCAGGTTTTGAAACGATTCACCGTCGAATCAGCGGCCGTTTCCCCACCGGCCGAGGAGGAGCAGCATCGATGCGCTCTCGTTCTCGTCTCCGCAGAATCCTGATCCCGGTCACCGTCGCCGCGGCGCTGGTGACCGGGCTCGCCCCGCCGGGCGTCGCGCAGGGCGGGCTCGTCTCCGTCACCGGCCTGCGCACCGCGCACCAGGACCGTCCACTGGGGACGGACGACACCACGCCCGTCCTGTCCTGGCAGAACACCGCGCACGCACGCCAGCGCGAGCAGTCCGCCTACCAGATCCAGGCCGCCACCTCACCCGAAGCCCTCGGCCGGGGCCGCGCCGACCTGTGGGACACCGGCCGCGTCGCGAGCGCCGACGTCGAAGCCACCTACGCCGGCAAGACCCTCACCAGCCGTCAGCGCGTGTACTGGCGCGTGCGCACCTGGTCCGGCCCCGCGCCCTCGGCGTGGAGCGAGCCGACCTGGTTCGAAACCGGCCTCATCGACCGGGGAGACTGGACGGCCGGCTGGGTCACCAACCACGACTGGCAGCTGAGCCGCAAGCCCGCGCAGCCGGTGGTCGTCACCCTGCCGGGGCGGACCGCGCGGTACGTCCGCCTCGACGTCACCAAACTCGGCCTCCCGCTCGCCGAACAGCCCATCGACAGCAACAACCGCCTCGTCACCACCGGCACCGCGCGCCGCTTCCCGGATCTGACCCACCGGCTGCAGCTCGCCGAGATGCAGGTGCGCAACTCCGCCGACCCGTCGGTCAACTTCGCCGCCGGGCGGGACAAGTTCGTCACCGCCTCGGAGACGGAGACCATCCGCAAGGAGTGGGAGCCCGGCCTGATCGCCGACGGCCTGGTCACCTCCAACCCGGAGGAGGCGAGCAACGCCGGCTACCAGAGCGCCGCGCACGACACCCCGGACGCGCCGGTGTGGGTGACCATCGACCTCGGCGCCGACCGCACCTTCGACCAGGTCGTGCTCTACCCGCGCACCGACACCCTCACCGCCGACGGCAGGACCCCGAACTTCCCCGTCGACTACACGATCCAGACCGCGCCCGCCGCATCCGGCCCGTTCACCGTCGCCGCGACCGTCAAGGACCAGCCCACGCCGGAGAACTGGCTGCCCGAGGCCCTGCCGCTGTTCGCGAAGGACTTCACCGTCCACGGCCAGGTGAAGCAGGCCCGCCTGTACGTCAGCGGCCTCGGCGTGTACGTGCCGAGCCTCAACGGCGCCCGCGTCGGGGACGCCGTGCTCGAACCCGGCAACACCGACTACGCCGACCGGGTCACCTACGCCGCCTACGACGTCACCGGCCAGATCCGTGGCGGCGGCAACACGATCGGCATCGCGGTCGGCAACGGCACCGCCGACGCGCTGCACACCTCCGGCCGCTACCGCAAGTTCGCCCGCACCGCGAGCGACCCGCAGGTGATCGCGCAGCTCGAACTGACCATGGCCGACGGCAGCGTCCAGCGCGTCGGCACCGACACCTCGTGGCGCACCACGCTCGGCCCGACCACCGCGTCCAACTGGTACGGCGGCGAGGACTACGACGCCCGCCGCGAAATCCCGGGCTGGGACGCGCCGGGCGCGAACCGCGCCACCTGGACGCCGGTCACCGCCGTCGCCCCGCCCGCGCCGACCACGAAGCTCACCGCGCGCAGCGGCGAGCCCGTCCGCATCGTCGAGCAGCTGCCCGGCGCCGAGGTGTCCCGTCCCGCGCCCGGTGTGCGGGTCTTCGACGTCGGCCGCAACATCGCCGGCATCCCGCGGATCACGCTGACCGCCCCCGCCGGCACCACGGTCCGCGTCTTCCCGGCCGAGGCGCTGCGCAACGGGCGCGTCGACCAGTCGAAGTCGAACGTCGGCGCGCCGATCTGGGACAGCTTCACCGGCAAGGGCGGCGCCCAGACCTGGCACCCCGAGTTCTCCTACCACGGCTTCCGCTACCTGGAGGTCGTCGGCGTCCCGGACGACGCCCAGCTGTCGGTCACCGGCCTGCGCACCATGGCCGACAACGACTCCGCGGGCGAGTTCACCACGTCGAACGAGATCGTCAACGGCATCCACCGGCTCACCCGGCACGCGCTGGAGAACAACATGCAGAGCGTGCTCACCGACTGCCCGAGCCGGGAGAAGCTGGGCTGGCTGGAGCAGGACCACCTGGCCTTCGACACGATCGCCCGCAACTACGACGTCGAGGCCTACCTCGGCAAGATCGTCCAGGACATCGCCGACGGCCAGGAGTCCTCCGGTCTGGTGCCCAGCACCGTGCCGGACTACGTGACGCTGGCCGGCACCTACCGCGACGACCCGAACTGGGGCGGCGCGCTGGTCCTGCTGCCGCTCAAGGCCTACCGCACCTACGGCGACACCGACCTGCTGCGCACCCACTACCCGGCGATGCAGCGGTATCTGTCCTATCTGGAGGGACAGACCACCCGCTGGATCGACGGCGGGGTCTACGACTACAGCCTCGGCGACTGGATCACCACCGAGAAGCCCGTGATGCCGCGTGCGATCACCGGCACGTTCGGGGTGTGGGCCATCGCCGACGGGCTCGCGCAGGTCGCGCAGGCGCTGGGTCGCGACGCGGACGCGGCCACCTACCGCGCCCGCGCCGACGACCTCGCCCGCAAGGTGTGGGCGAAGTACTACAACCCGGCCACCGGCCTGTTCGGCGGCGGCGGGCAGGGCGCGACCGCACTGGCGCTGGACATGGGTGCGGTGCCCGCGGACCTGCGGGCCGCGCAGGTGCGGCACCTGGTGGACAGCATCCAGGCGACCGGCTGGCACCTGATCATGGGCGAGATCTCGTTCCCGTCCGTGCTGCGCGTGCTGTCCGAGGCCGGGCGCGACGACGTCGTGTACCTGATCGCGACCCGGACCACCAGCCCCAGCCTGGGTTTCCAGGTCAAGGCCGGGTTGACCGCGCTCGGCGAGACCTGGGACGGCGGCAGCGGCCAGTCGCAGAACCACTTCATGCTCGGCGCGATGGACGGCTGGCTGCAGACGCGGCTGACCGGCATCGAGCAGACGCCCGATTCCACCGGGTTCCGGCGCCTGCTGATCGACCCGGCCGTCGTCGGCGATCTGACCTCGGCCTCCGGCCGGTACGAGAGCACCTACGGCGAGATCCGCACCTCCTGGAGCCGCACCGGCGGCGAGTACCGGCTGGACGTCACCGTGCCGGTGGGCGCGACGGCCGAGGTGCACGTGCCGTTCACCGGTCACGTCCCGGTCGCCGACGGCGCTCGCTTCGTCCGCGTGGACGGCGCCGAGGCGGTTTTCGAGGCCGGCTCCGGTTCCTGGACCTTCCGCTCGCGCGTGGCCTGAGAGGACACCACCATGAGAAGACTCGTCTCCGTCCTGCTCGCGGCTGTCACCGCCGTGGGCCTGGCCTCGGCACCCGCCGTCGCACAAAGCCCCGGCCCGGCCCCGACCACCGATCTGTCCCGGTTCGATCCGGCCGCCTTCGCCGACCCGCCGAAGGACAGCCGGCCGAGCGTCTACTGGTACTGGAACAACACGATCACGCCGGAGACCACCGACCGGCAGATGGCCGAGATGCGGGACAAGGGCATCTACGAGGCCGTCGTGTTCCCCTACGGTGGCGCGTCGATGCGGCCGGCCTTCCTCACCGAGGAGTGGTTCACGCTCATCGAGCACGTCCTGCGCGAGGCGCAGCGCACGGGCATGAAGATGTGGCTGTTCAACGACAACAACTTCCCGAGCGGCCGCGGCGGGCTGAAGGTCGCCGAGGAGCACCCCGAGCTGCGGCTCAAGGGACTGCTGCGGTCCAGCCGCATCGTGACCGGTCCGGCGACGCTGACGCTCGCCGAGACCACGGGTCTGTCGGTGGACGGCGGCAAGCTCGTCGTCGATCCGGCGACCAAGCCCGGCGGCGCGGCGCTGACCCCGGGCGGCGGCTGGACCGACTACACGGTGACCGGCAAGGTCACGCTCACCAGCGGCGGCACGCAGCTGATGGTGCGCAGCGACGGCACGAACGGCTACCTGGTCGACGTCGACGTGAAGGGCAACACGAGCGTGTGGCGGGTCGACGGGACCCAGCGGACCCGGCTGACGACCGGCATCCCGACGCCCGGCTTCTCCGCGACCCGCGCGCAGACGATCACGGTGACGGTCTCCGGCAACACGATCACGCCGAAGATCAACAACACCGTGCAGCCCGCGGCCACCGACTCGACGTACGCGAAGGGCTCGGTCGCGGTGTCGGCCGAGGGCACCCAGCGGTCGCAGTGGGACACCCTGTCGGTGACCGCGCCGGACGGCGGCGTGTTGTGGTCGTCGAACTTCGACGACGCGCGGGCGCTCACCGATTTCCCGGCGGCGCGGGTCACCCTGGCCGGGATCACCGCGGCGGCGGCGCGCCCGGCGGGCACGGCCGACTTCCGGACCGCGGTCGAGCTGGACCCGGCGCAGGGCGCCTGGTCGGTCCCGGCGGGGCAGTGGCAGGTGGACGTGTACGCGCAGGCGCTGCTGCGCGACGACTCCAGCGGTTACGTGCGCGGGTACCTGGACCTGCTCGACCCGGCGGCCACCGACGCGTTCCTGGACACCGTGCCGGGCGAGTACGTGCGGCGCTTCCCGTGGGCGATGGGCACCGTGGTGCCCGGGTTCTGGGACGACGAGCCGTTCCTCGCCTCCGCGCAGCCGCACCCGTTCAAGCGGCTGCCGGCCTCGCCGGGCCTGGCTCAGGCGATCGTCGCCGCCGGTGGCACCCCGGGCGTGGCGTACCTGGGCGCCGCGGACGGCCTGGACCCCACCGCCGATCCGGCCGCCGGCTACTACTGGCGCGCGGTGAACGATCTGTTCGCCACGAACTACTACCAGCGTCAGGCCGAGTGGATGGCGCGGCACGGGCTGCAGCTGCTGACCAACCCGCTGCTGGACGAGGAGGGCCCGCAGCAGCGCATGCACTCCACCGGTGACCTGAGCAAGGACAACCAGTGGGCGCAGGTGCCCGGCAGCGACATGATCACCGGCGACTACACGCTCGGCGAGCAGACCATGCTGGGCCGCAACGCCGCGTCCGCCGCGCACCAGAGCGGTGCGCCGCGCGTGGTGATGGAGACGTTCGGCAACTCGGGCTGGCAGGTCGCGCCGGAGTTCATGCACGCGACCACCGGTGCGCTCGCCGCGCGCGGCGTGAACCTGACGTTCCTGCACGCCATGTGGACCGACGAGAACTCGGTCAACTTCCCGCCACCGTTCGGGCCGCGCAGCACGTTCTGGGCGGACATGCCCGCGGTCGACGCGTGGATCGGCCGGGTGATGGAGCTGGGCCGGGGCGAGAACCTGGCGCGGACCGTGCTCGTGCAGCCGCAGCGGGCGGCCGAGCAGACCCGGGTGGCCGACGCCGAGCACACGCTGGACGGGCACTTCGCGGACGCCGCGTACGCGCTGGAGCGGGGCCAGGTCGATTTCGACCTGGTGAGTGACTCGTCGTTGTCCGGCGATCCGGTGGCGCGGTTCCAGGCCGTGGCGCGGGCCGGTGAGCTGCACGTCGGCCAGGCGTCCTACCAGCTCGTGGTGCTGCCGCGGACGCCGGTGCTGGACCTGGAAACGGTGCGCACGCTGGCGCGGTTCGTGCAGGTCGGCGGGCACGTCGCGGCGGTCGGCCCGCTGCCGGCGCGGGAGGCGCGTGGCCGGGACGCCGAGCTGGCGGGTGAACTGAGCCGCCTGTTCGGCGACGCGGGTGCCGCCTGGCAGCGGCGTGGTGCCGGTTCCGTCGCGGTGGTGGGCGACGCCGAGGCGCTGCCCGGGCTGGCCCGGGCGTACGCGGCGGCTCGCTTGGAGCCCGCGGCGCCGAGCGTGCGGGTGTCGCGGACCGCGCGCGGCCAGGATGTCGCGTACTTGCTGAACAACGAGAGCGACCAGGTCGTGACGACGACCGCGACGTTCCCCAGCGGGGGCGTCCCGGAGATCTGGGACCCGCGCACCGGTTCGGCCCGCACCGCGACGGCGTACCGCGCGGACCGGGACGGTGTGGCGGTGCCGGTGCGGTTGCAGCCGTACGAGACGCTCGCGGTGGTGTTCCGCCACGGCGTCCGGGAGACCCCGCACCTGACCGATGGCACGCTGCCGGCCGACGCGGTCACTGTGGACGGACGGTCCCTGCGGGCCACGGTGGTCGCCGGCGCGCCCGGCGAGTACCACCTGTCCGGCGCGGCGAACGGCCGCAGCTACGGCGGCGTGGCTTCGGTGACGGACGCGCTGACCCCGATCCCGCTGGCGGGCCCGTGGCAGGTGCGGCTGGAGAAGCCGGGCGCGGTGGAGGCGGAACGCCCGCTCGGTTCGTGGACGAGCTTCGACCCGACGTTCTCCGGAAGCGCCGTCTACACGACGACGGTGTCGCTGACCGCGCGGGACCTGGCCGGCCGCCGGTTGGTGCTGGACCTGGGCGCGGTGCACGACCTGGCGATGGTGACCGTGAACGGCGCGGTGTTGCCCACGGCGTTGTGGCGTCCGTACACAGTGGACGCCACAGCACTGCTGAAGCCCGGCGAGAACACGATCGCGGTGCGGGTGACCAACACGCTGGCCAACTCGCGCAACAAGATCCTCCCGTCGGGCCTGGTGGGCCCGGTGGTGCTGCGGCCGCAGGCCGTGGTGACCGCGCGGCTGGACCAGGGCCGCTGATCGGCTCGTGCCACAGGATCCTTCCGTCGGGCCTGGTGGGCCCGGTGGTGCTGCGGCCGCAGGCCGTGGTGACCGCGCGGCTGGACCAGTGCCGCTGACTGGCTCGTCGCGCTCAGCCGGTGCTGCCCCGCTGTCATCGGGGCAGCACCGTGCCGCTCGTTTTCCCCATCCCCCTCCCCAG
>NZ_PQHW01000007.1 GCF_003385215.1 Amycolatopsis thermalba
GGCGGGGCGGCCGGCGGGGCGGCGGGCGGGGCCGGGGGCTGCGCGGGCGCGACCGCCGGCGGTGGCGCCGGAGCCGACGCGGCCGCCGGGATCTCCTGCGTGCCACCACCCGCGGCCAGCGCGGCGGCGACCGCGGCGGCCACCGCGACACCGGACACGCCGACCCCGACGAACTGCCGCGGCCCGGCGGCCGCGACGGAAGCCGCACCACCCGCGGACCCGGCCGCGGCACCGGCGGTCGCCACCGTCGCGGCCGTCGCCTTGCCCGCGGTCGCGAGGTAGCCCAGCGCCGCGCCACCCAGCACGATCGGCGCGATGATCGCCCGCAGCGCGCCGTTGACCTCGGCCAGCGCGGCGGCCAGCGCCCGGCAGTCCGCGCACTCGTCCAGGTGCGCCTCGACCTGGGCGCGTTCCCGCTTGGACAGGCCGTCGCGGGTCCACGCGCCGAGCCGGTCGGCGCATGCGCGGCACTTGTCGGCGGACGTCTCGGCCAGGTGGACCTGCAGGTACGCCTGCCGCAGGCCCTCACGGGCCCGGTAGGCGAGTGCGGACACGCCGTTGGGCGTCAGGCCGAGCAGCGGCGCGACCTCGGCCGGGCTCTGCTGCTCGATCTCGGTGTGCCACAGCACGGCCTGCCAGCGCTCGGGCAGCGACGCGAACGCCTTCGCCGCCATCGTCCGCTCCAGCCCGGCCACGGCGGTGTCGGAGAACTGCACGGTCAGCGCCTCCGCGCCGACCGTGGTCATGTCCTCGTTGAGGTCGACGCGCTTGTCCTTGCGGGTCTTGTCGTAGGCGGTGTGCCGGAGCGCGGTGAGCAGGTACGCGCGGAAGGCGCTGTCCGGGCCCTTGCCTGCGCGCAGCGTGTCGAGGACCTTCGCGAACGCGTCGGAGACCAGGTCGTCGGCCTCGGCGGTGGACCGGGCGAGCTGCCGCGCCAGGTTGTAGGCCGCGCTGACGTGCCGTTCGTAGAGCGTGCCGTACGCGGCCAGGGTGCCGGTGCGGACGTCGGTGATCAGCTCCGCGTCGCTCTTGCCCTCGAAATCGGCCGAAAGGGTGGACACCGCTCTCCTTCATCCCCGCTGCTGCGCGCGATCAGTGTGACTGACCGGTCCCGGCCCGTCACGCAACACCTGGCCCTATTGACCCGCACGGTGTAATTCCGTCACGACGCGCCGCTTCGATCGTCACATCACCGGAACAGCGGTCGCGGGACGAGAGGACGGTTGCCAGTGGACGTGCCGGCCATGGGGCTGCGGCTCGAACCGGAGCCCGGCGGCGGCGGATCGCTGCGCGAGCTGCGGGCGCGCTGGCAGGCCGCGAGCCTGGCCGCGGGATGGCGTTTCCCCAGCGACTGGGCGCTTCCCGAGGTCGACACGGTGTGCGCGGCGATGCTGCGGAACGGCTCCGCGGAGATCCCCATCGCGAGTCTGGCCAGGGCGCGGGCCGCGGCCGGCGCCGGGCAGGACGGCGCCCTCACCGATCTGGCGGCGTTGCACGCGGTAACCACCCCTCCGGGGGAGTCCGGCGATCTGGTGAGCCCGGACGTGGACGCCCTGCCCGCCCGGCTACTGCGGGTGGCGGCGCTGGCGTGGGCCGATGTCGCGATGGACAAGCTCGCCACCACCGAGGTCGTCGACCCGCTGACCGGCCTGCCCACCGCGTCCTACTTGCGCACCCGGCTGCGCGAGCTGTACCGCCGGCCCGGGCACCAGGTGTCCGACGACCACACCCTGCTGGTCGTCTCGGTCGACCTGTCCGCCGTCAGCGGCTGGCCCCGGCTCACCGCGATGATCCTGATCGCCGAGGCGCTGCGGGTGGTGTTCGACGGCGGCGAGAGCATCGCGAAGCTCGGGCCGTCCACGGTCGCCGCCGCGGTCCCGCGCGACGGCCGGATCGCCGCGAAGGCCGTGATGCTGCGGCGCGAGCTGCACGAGCGGCTCTCGGTCGACGACCAGCTCGAACCGGTCGGCCCGCCGAAGATCAAGCTGGTCCGGCTGCCCGCGACCCACGAGTCCGCGTGCGACCTGCTGCAGCGACTCGCACGAACCTGACCCTGTGGCCGCCGGAACCCGACCCTTCCGCGCACGCTGTAGTCGTTTCGTGATTTCCTGAAAGGGTGACCCAGTCAGTGCCCGCCACCGGCGGCGAGCCGCTCGGCGAGCCGGCGCACCCGCGCCTGGCCCTGCGCACCTCGCTCGCCCGGTTGTCGGTGCGGCCGCGTTCGATCCTGCTGCTGTCGCTCGTCCCGCTGCTCGCACTCGTCTTCGGCATCGTCGGCTGGCTGTTCGACTGGCGGCTCGGCGTGGACAGCGCGGTGTACCGGGCCGGGGCGATCACCCTCCTGCACGGCGATCCGCTCTACGACGCGAACACCCTGCCGCCGGAGCCGTGGTGGGCGCTGCTGCCGTTCACCTACCCGCCGACGGCCGCGCTGCTGTTCGTGCCGCTGGCGATCCTGCCGGTCCAGATCGCCTGGGGCGTGCTGACCGCGATCTCGGTGCTGGCGATGGCGCTGGTGATCCGCGTGGCGATCGGCTCGCTGCCGACCCCGCCCGCCGTGCGCCGCTGGTGGTCCTCACCGGCCCGCGCGACGCTGGTGTTCTCCCTGGTCATGCTGGGCCTGGAGCCGGTGTGGCGGACGATCTTCCTCGGCCAGATCAACCTGATCCTGATGGCCGTGGTCGTGCTCGACGTCCTCGTCGTCACCACGCGGAACACCCGCTGGGGCGGGGTGCTGGTCGGCATCGCGTCGGCGGTGAAGCTGACGCCGCTGGTGTTCGTGGCGCACCTGTTCCTGACCGGCCGCCGCCGCGAGGCGTTCCGCGCGTTCGGCGTGTTCCTCGGCCTGCAGCTGCTGATGCTGGCGCTGATCCCGGGCGACACGATCCGCTACTGGACCAAGACCATCTCCGACACCGGCCGCATCGGCCCGGTGCACTGGGCGGGCAACCAGTCGCTCAACGGCCTGATGAACCGGCTCACCGACCTGGCGCCGTGGGCGTCGAAGGCCGCGCTGGGCGTCGCGGCGCTGCTGGCGATCCCGGCCGTGTGGCTGATGCTGCGCTTCCACCGCCGCGGGCAGGCGCTGGCCGCCCTGCTGGTCACCGCGTTCTTCGGGCTGCTGGCCTCGCCGATCTCGTGGTCGCACCACTGGGTCTGGGCCGTGCCGCTGCTGGTGCTGCTCGTGTCGCGGCTGCCGCAGACCACGCCCGCCACCGCCTGGAGGCGCTGGGTCGCCACCGGGGCGGTGGTCGCGGTGTTCATCAGCTGCGTGCTGCTGGCGCTGCCCAACGGGCGCAACATCGAGCTGCACTGGAAGTTCTGGCAGACCGTGCTGGGCAACGCCTACATCCTCACGCCACTGGTGCTGACCGTGGTGCTGGTGACGCGGTGGGCGCTGCAGCGCCGGCGGGAGCGGGCGCGTGACGACGTTACGGTCGCGGGCTGAGCCCGCCCTGGTCGGCGCCCTCGTCCTGGGCGCGCTCGCGGTCGGCGTGGCCGGCTGGCTCGCGGGCTGGCAGCTGGGCGCGGACAGCGCCGTCTACCGCGCCGGCGCGCTGACCTTCCTGCACGGCGACGCGGTCTACACGCCGGAGCGGCTGTCCACGCTGCCGTCCTGGGTGTCGCTGCCGTTCACCTACCCGCCGGCCGCGGCGCTGCTGTTCGTCCCGCTGGCCGCGCTGCCCAGCGGACTGACCTGGGGCGTGCTGGCGGCCGCGTCGGTGCTGTCGCTGGCCGTGGTGATCCGCGTGAGCGGGCGGTTCCGCGGCTGGGCGGTCGCCGGGCTGACCGTGGCGGCGCTGGGGCTGGAGCCGGTCTGGAAGACGATCTTCCTCGGGCAGATCAACCTGGTGCTGCTCGCGCTGGTCGTGCTCGACGTGCTGGTCCTGGCCGGCTCGCGCTGGTCGGGCGTGCTGATCGGGGTCGCGGCCGCGGTCAAGCTGACGCCGCTGATCTTCGTGGCGCACCTGTTCGTCACCGGCCGGTGGCGGGACGGGCTGCGCGCGCTGGGCACGTTCGCCGGGCTCCAGATCTTGATGTTCGCGCTGATGCCCGGCGACGCCGCGCGTTACTGGGCGGAGGCGGCGTTCGACCCGCACCGCGTCGGCGGGGTGTCGTGGATCTTCAACCAGTCGCTCGGCGGGCTGGTCAACCGCCTCTCGCACGAGGCGTCCTGGTCCACCGCGGTCGCGCTGGGCATCGGGGCGGTGCTCGCGGTACCGGCGGTGTGGCTGGTCCGGCGGCTGCACCGGCGTGGCGAGACGCTGGCCGCGTTGCTGGTGACCGCGTTCCTCGGGCTGCTGGTCTCGCCGGTGTCCTGGTCGCACCACTGGGTGTGGGCGGTGCCGCTGATCGTCCTGCTCGCGTCGACGGCGCGCTGGGTGTGGGCGGGCCTGGTGACGGTGTTCTTCGCCAGCTGCGTGGTGATGCTGGTGCCCAACGGCGGCGACACCGAGTTCGGCTGGGGACCGGAGCTGTTCGTGCCCGGCAACGCCTACGTGCTGGCCGCGGCGCTGGGAATCCTCGGCCTGACGGCTCGTGAGCTGCGTCTCCCCGTAATCTAGAGCCGTTATGGACAAGCGCACAGGCCTCCCGATCGTCGGGATGGTGGGCGGCGGCCAGCTCGCCAGGATGACACACCAGGCCGCGATCTCGCTGGGACAGTCGATGCGGATCCTCGCCGTCGACGCGAACGACTCGGCCGCGATGGTCGCCGGGGACGTCCAGCTCGGGCACCACACCGACCTCGACGCGCTGCGCGAGTTCGCCAAGACCGTCGACGTGGTGACCTTCGACCACGAGCACGTCCCGTGGGAGCACCTGTTCGCGCTGGTCAACGAGGGCTTTACGGTCCGCCCTGGGCCCGACGCGCTGGCGTTCGCGCAGAACAAGCTGGTGATGCGCGACCACCTGTCCGCCACCGGCTTCCCGTGCCCGCCCTACGCCGAGGTGTCCGAAGTGGAGGACATCCTCAAGTTCGGCGCCGAGCACGGCTGGCCGGTCGTGCTGAAGGCCGCCACCGGCGGCTACGACGGCCGTGGCGTGTGGATGGTCGAGTCCGACGCCGAGGCCCGGACGCTGGTGCCCGAGCTGCGGGCCGCCGGCACCGAGCTGCTGGTCGAACAGCGCGTCACGATGAAGCGGGAGCTGTCCGCGCTGGTCGCGCGCTCGCCGTTCGGGCAGGGCGCGGCCTGGCCGGTCGTGGAGACCGTGCAGGAGAACGGCATCAACACCGAGGTGCTGGCGCCCGCGCCGGGCCTGACCTCGCGCCAGGTGCACGAGGCGCAGGAGCTGGCGCTGCGGCTGGCCGACGAGCTGAACGTGGTCGGCATCCTGGCGGTCGAGCTGTTCGAGACCGACGGCGGCCTGCTGGTCAACGAGCTCGCGATGCGCCCGCACAACTCCGGCCACTGGACCATGGACGGCTCGGCGACCTCGCAGTTCGAGCAGCACGTGCGCGCGGTCCTGGACTACCCGCTGGGCGTGACCGACCTGATCGCGCCCACGGTGATGGCCAACGTGCTGGGCGCGCCGGAAACCCCGCGGATGGCGCCCGACGAGCGGCTGCACCACCTGTTCGCCCGCTTCCCGGACGCCCACGTGCACTTCTACGGCAAGGGCGAGCGGCCCGGCCGCAAGCTCGGGCACGTCAACTTCGTCGGCGGCGACCTGGAGAACCTGCGGACCCGCGCCAAGCTGGCCGCGCACTGGCTGTCGCACGCCGAATGGCCCGACGGCTACGACATCCACTGAGAGGGGAGCACGCGTGACCGACGTCGGCGTGATCATGGGCAGCGACTCCGACTGGCCCGTGCTCGAAGCGGCCGGGACGGCGCTGGACGAGTTCGGCGTGTCCTACGAGGTCGGCGTGTACTCCGCGCACCGGACCCCGCAGCGGATGCTCGACTACGCCCGCACCGCGGCCGACCGCGGCATCAAGGTGATCATCGCCGGTGCCGGGGGAGCCGCGCACCTGCCCGGCATGGTCGCCTCGGCCACGGTGCTGCCGGTGATCGGCGTGCCGGTCCCGCTGAAGTACCTGGACGGGATGGACTCGCTGCTGTCGATCGTGCAGATGCCGGCCGGGGTCCCGGTGGCGACGGTGTCGATCGGTGGCGCCCGCAACGCCGGGCTGCTGGCCGTGCGGATCCTGGCCGTGCAGGACCCGGCGCTGCGGGAGAAGATGGCCGCCTTCCAGGCCGACCTGGAACAGCTGGTGCTCGACAAGGACGCCAAGCTCCGCGAGAAGCTTCAGTCCTAGCTCGCGGTGTACTGCTTCCGCGATGAAGGCTGCGGCCTGGTCGACGCTGCCGTCCGTGGCGTAGCTCAGGTGGCCGTCTTGATCGTCTGCCCGTACAGGCCGAGCGGGTTGCCGAACGCGATCACCGCGACCACCCGGGGCGCCAGCTCGGCAGGGATGGTCTGGCCGGTGCCGAGGTAGGTGCGGATGCCGATCGCGGCGCTGGTCTGGTCGTAGCTCGCGGCGTAGTCGACCGCGTAGGACGACACCGAGGCCGAGGGCAGCGCGGACTTCACGTCGGACACCAGCGGGGTGCCGGTGATGCCGAGGCCGGGGACCTCGCCGCTGCCGCGGGCGAACACGATCTCGAGGTCCGCGCAGGCCGCGGTGGTCGCGGCGGTGCCGGTCGCCGCGGCGCCGGCCAGTCCGAGGACGGCGCAGGCGAGCAGGGGCAGGGTGCGGAGTCTCGTGTGGAGCGTTCACCGAGTGTCCCGCCATCGTGTTGGCCGGGCATCGGTGAAATCACCAGTGTCGGTGAACTCTCGGTCGGTCCGGTTTCCGCCGGGTATCCGGCGATCATGGAGTTCTCGCGCCGCACCCTGGGCATGTTCGCCGCTTCCGCCGGATTCGTCCGCGTCGAGCCGCCCGCGGCGCGAGCGCCGGTCGGGCTGGTGCTGTCGCACGAGCAGTTCCCGACGCACCGGCTGCTGGACTTCGCGCGGCAGGCGGAGGCGGCGGGCTTCGCGTTCGTCTGGGCCAGTGACCACCTGCAGCCGTGGCAGGACAACCAGGGGCACTCGATGTTCCCGTGGCTCACGCTCGCCCTGGTCGGTGAGCGCACCCGGCGCGTCACCTTCGGCTCCGGGGTGACCTGCCCGAGCTACCGGCACCACCCGACCGAGGTAGCGCAAGCGTTTGCCTCCCTCGAACTGCTCGCCCCGGGACGGACGTTCCTCGGTCTCGGGACCGGTGAGGCGGTCAACGAGCAGGCGGGCACCGGGCAGTACGGCCGCTACGCCGACCGGCACGACCGGCTGGTCGAGGCGATCGAGCTGATCCGGCGGCTGTGGACGGGGGAGCGGGTCACCTTCCGCGGCCGGTTCTTCGCCACCGACCAGCTCAAGCTGTACGACCTGCCGGCGAAGCCGCCGCCGGTGTACGTGGCCGCGCAGGGGCCGAAGAGCGCGCGGCTGGCCGGCCGCTACGGCGACGGCTGGATCACGCAGGCCGGGGCGTCCCTCGACCCGGCGCTGCGGGAGGCGTTCGCCGCGGGCGCGCGGGAGGCGGGCAAGAACCCGGACGCGATGCCGAAGTGGGCCGAGCTGTTCGCGGTGGTCGGCGACCAGCGCGAGATCGACCTGGCGGCGCAGCGGTGGCGGTTCACGGTCAAGCCGGCCGACCTGCCCAACCCGGTCGCGATCCAGGAGGCCGCGCAGGCCACCCCGCTGGCCGAGGTGGCCGGCCGCTGGACGGTGGGCACGGATCCGGCGGTCCACGTCGCGGCCCTGCGGAAGCTGCTGGACGCGGGTGTGACGCCGTTCCTGCACTTCCCGCAGGAGGACCCGGGCGTGGCGATCGAGTTCTACCGCGCCCGGGTCCTGCCGCTGCTCTAGAGCCGCTGCCGCAGCTCCCGCTTGAGGATCTTGCCCGCCGCCGACACCGGGATCTCGTCGACGAACCGCAGCTCGCGGATCCGCTTGTAGGGCAGGACGTTGTCGTTGACCGCGGACAGGATCTCCGCCTCGGTCACGTTCTCGTCCGCCCGCACGACGAAGGCCACCGGCAGCTCGCCGACGTCGGTCTGCTTGCGCCCCACGACGGCCGCCGCGGCGACGCCCGGGTGCGCGATCAGCAGCTCCTCCAGCTCACGCGGGTACACGTTGTACCCCTTGTACAGCAGCATGTCCTTCTTGCGGTCCACAATGGACAGGTAGCCGTCCTTGTCCAGCACGCCGATGTCGCCGGTGTGCAGCCAGCCGTCCACCAGCACGGCGGCGGTCTCGTCGGGCCGGTTGTGGTAGCCCGCCATCACCTGCGGCCCGCGGATGCACACCTCGCCCTGCTCGCCCTCGGGCACCGGGTCCTCGCCGCCCTCCAGCGGCACGATCTTGACCTCGGTGTCGAACACCGGCACGCCCACCGACCCCTGTTTGCGCAGGCCGGAGCGGAACGCCGGGTTGATCGTGGCGCCCATGGTCACCTCGGTGAGGCCGTAGCCCTCGGTGATCACCGCGTCCGGAAACCGCGCGGCCAGCGCCTTGAGCATCTCGTGCGGCAGTGGCGCGGCGCCGGAGCTGATGCCGCGCACGCTCGACAGGTCGCGCGTGGCCAGGTCCGGGCTCGCCAGCAGGGCCGCGAACAGGGCGGGCGCGCCGCCGATCGAGGTGACCCGCAGGCGTTCGGCGTCGGCCAGGTAGGCGACCGGGTCGAAGCGGTCGTGCAGCGTGGCCGAACCGCCGCCCATGACCGGCACGTTGAGCCCGCCGATGGTGCCCATCGCGTGGAACCACGGCGTGAGGTTGATGCCCGAGCCGGTGCCCAGCCGGGTGGGCCACTCGTCGGGGCTGCCGACCTGGTCGAGCGTGAGGTCGCCGTCGTCGTCCAGCGCCGGCAGTGATCCGGTGCCCCAGCAGGCGTACTGCAGCGTGTTGACCACGACGTTGCGGTGCGGCAGCCGGACGCCCTTCGACCGGCCGGTGGTGCCGCCGGTGTAGGAGAGGTGGGCGAGGTGGGTGCGGGTGTCGATGTCCAGGTCGGGACGGGTGTCCGGCTGGCCGTCGGCGAAGGCCTGGAACTCCACCTGGCCCTCGGCGAGCCCGGCCGGGTCGTCCGGGGCGACGACCACGACCAGCTCGACGGCGGTCTGGGCGCGGACCGCGGTGACCACCGGCGCGACCTTGCCGAGCGTGACCACCGCGACGGCGCCGGAGTCGGCGAGCTGGTGGGCGAGGTCCGCGGGCGGCAGCAGCGGGTTCGCCGGGGTGAAGGTGGCGCCGACGAGCAGGATCCCGTAGTAGGCGACGGGGTAGGCGAGGCAGTTGGGCAGGTGGATGGCGACCGTGGCGCCCGGCCCGATGCCCCGTGCCCGGAGCGCGTTGGCGAACCGGCACGCGGCGGCGTAGGTCTGGGCGTAGGTGAGGGAGCGGTCGTGGTGGGTGAACGCGGTTCGGTCGCCGTAGCGTTTCGCGGCACCGGCCAGGATCGATCCGGCGGGGACGTCGGGGTAGTCCAGCGATCTCGGGAGGTGGGGCGGCCATGACCCAGCAGTGATCGGCATCACCCCACCATAGAGCGAAGGTGCGGCCCAGAACACAATTCCGGCTAGTGAACGAGCACTAACATGGATGACGGACTTCTTACCCGCTCGATGAAAGGTGACGCAGGTGTCGGAGACCCCGGGCCTCTACCAGCTGGCCGAGGAGCACGAAGAGCTGCGTGCTGCCGTGCGTGCGCTGGCGGAGAAGGAGATCGCGCCGTACGCCGCCGAGGTGGACGAGCAGGAGCGGTACCCGTACGAGGCGTTGAAGGCGCTGAACGCGTCCGGCTTCAACGCGGTGCACATCCCGGAGGCCTACGACGGTCAGGGCGCGGACGCGATCGCGGCGTGCATCGTGATCGAGGAGGTCGCGCGGGTCGACGCGTCGGCGTCGCTGATCCCGGCGGTGAACAAGCTGGGCACGCAGCCGATCCTGCTGTCGGCGTCGGAGGAGCTGAAGAAGCTGGTCCTGCCGGAGATCGCGGCGGGGGCGACGGCGTCGTACGGGCTGTCGGAGCGGGAGGCCGGCTCGGACACCGCGTCGATGCGGACCCGCGCCCGGCTGGACGGTGACCACTGGGTGCTGAACGGGACGAAGGCGTGGATCACCAACGCCGGCGAGTCGACGTGGTACACGGTGATGGCGGTGACCGACCCGGACGCGCCGAAGAAGTCGAACGGGATTTCGGCGTTCGTGGTGCACAAGGACGACCCGGGCTTCTCGGTGGGGCCCAAGGAGCGCAAGCTCGGCATCAAGGGCTCGCCGACGCGGGAGATCTACTTCGAGAACTGCACGATTCCGGCGGACCGGATCATCGGCGAGCCGGGGACCGGTCTGAAGACGGCGCTGCGGACGCTGGACCACACGCGCCCGACGATCGGGGCGCAGGCGCTGGGCATCGCGCAGGGCGCGCTGGACGCGGCGGTCGCGTACGTGAAGGAGCGCAAGCAGTTCGGCCGCGCGATCGCGGAGTTCCAGGGCGTGCAGTTCATGCTGGCGGACATGGGCACGAAGATCGAGGCGGCCCGGCACCTGGTGTACGCCTCCGCGGCGGCCACCGAACGCGGCGACGCGCGTGCCGGTTTCATGGCCTCGGCGGCGAAGTCGTACGCGAGCGACGTGGCGATGTCGGTGACGACGGACGCGGTGCAGTTGTTCGGCGGCGCCGGCTACACCCGCGACTTCCCGGTGGAACGCATGATGCGCGACGCGAAGATCACGCAGATCTACGAGGGCACGAACCAGATCCAGCGCATGGTGATGGCGCGGGCTCTGTTGAAGGGTTGAGAGGTTTTTTGGCGGCGCGGTGCCCGGGTTGGGCGCCGCGCCGCTTCTTTTTGCGGGGGCTTCCTGCGGCAGCCAGGCACGGTTCGGCAAGCGCTGGACTCGGACGATCGCTCATCGGTCCCGGTGTTCCACATGCTGACGGCCGGTCTGGACAACCTGCGGCAAGCGTTGGACGTGGCGATCCGCAACTTTGATGCTGCCGATGATGAAGCCGAGAGGCACCTCCGGCGATTCAAGGAATGAGTGTCGAGTGACTCGTCTGTCGCGGTACATCTGCCTTCTTGCCGGTTCTGGTGCCGTCCTCCTGGCGATGGCCGGATGTTCCGAAACTGTTGCCGGGATGCCATCGCCCGCCGAAGAAGTCTCTGCCTCGCCTTCCGCCAGGTCCCCCGAGGAAGCGTTGGCCGACATGGACGCGTGCACCGTCCTCGGTCAGTTGCTCGAAGGTGAGGGATTCGCGCCCGGCGAGCGGAAGACCGCGCGCAACGAATGCCATGCTTCCAAGCCTGATTACGGGACGTATTCCCTTGCGCTTGATCCCGTTCAGGGGCTTTCGGAGTACTCAAGGCAAGTACCCGGTAGCGCTCCGGCGACCGTCAACGGCCGGGAAGCGCGCCAAGGGGAGCCGTTCGGCGCGGGGCAGGGTATGTGTGACTTCGCGCTGAAGGTCGGTGCGCATGGGCGCGCCGTGGCGACCGCGACGATGCTGCGTGCGGAACAGCGTGCGTGCGCCTGTGACGCCGCGCGGGAGTTGGCTGCCGAGCTGGAGCCCCTCCTTCCGAAGCAGTGACCACGCCTGTGGCCCTGCTCACCTGTTCATGTCCAAAATGTGGTTATTTCACCACCCGCTCACCTCGCTCCGGTACCGTCGGTGCCGCTAGTTGAAACTTCAACAAGAACGGGGAGCAGGGATGTACGACCGAGTCAAGGACGTGGCGGCGCTCGTCGGCCGGGTCGCGGTGGGTGTGGTCTTCCTCGCGCACGGCCTGCAGAAATGGGACACCGGCCTGGACGGTGTCACCACCATGATGAGCGGCATCGGCGTACCACTGCCGACCCTGTCCGCCCTCTTCGTCATCGTCCTCGAAACGATCGGCGCGGCCGCGTTCATCCTGGGCGCCGCGCTGCCCGTGCTGGGTGTGCTGTTCGCCGTGGACATGGTCGGCGCGATCTTCTGGGTCCACCTCGACGCGGGCCTCACCGGCCAGGGCGGCTACGAACTCGTGCTCGTCCTCGGCGCCGCGGCCCTCGCGCTCGGGTTCAACGGTGGGCGCCTCTCGCTGGACCACCTGCTCCTCGGCCGGCGGGCACGCAAGGCCGAACTGCAGACCGCCTAGGCGAGCAGGTCGACCGTCGTCCGTTCGGCGGCTCGGCGGTCGTCCAGCTTCGCCGGGTCCGGGTTCGAGATCTGCACCAGGTGGGCGCCGGCTGACAACGGGGTCAGCAGGCCCTCCAGCACACCCTCCGGCACGGCCCACTCCACAGTGGACAGCACCCGTGCGCCGGAACCGAGCTTTTCCGCCCGGCCACGGGCTTCCGACAGCACTTCGTCCACAGTGGAACCAGCGAGCGCCGGGGTGTCGCCGGAGATGGGGATCATCGGGCTGAAGTCGTCGCCGTAGGCGCGTGCTTCGTTGAGGTAGTCCAGCGCGCCCGCAACCGGTGCGGTCAGCCCCCGCCCCATCGGGTCCAGCGCCACGACCGCCGTGGACTCGGCGCCCTCGCCGGAACCGCCGGGCGCGACGAACGCCACCCGGGCACCCGACGGCGAAGCGACCACCTCCGCCCCGCACCACCACGCCCCGAGCAGCACCCCGGCCGTCTGCCAGTGCGCGGGCAGCACCACCGCCACCGGATCGCCCGGCTCCACGTCGAACTCCTCGACCAGCCAGTTCGCCGTCTTCGCGGCCCAGTTCGCGGTCGTCGCCACCGACAGCTCCACCCGGGTGCCCGCGGCGTCGTCGTAGTGGGTGATCAGCGGCTTCCCCGGCTGGGCCAGCAGGGGACGGAACAACGCATCGGTCAGGGACACCACATCAACCTAGTTGACGCAGGTGACCCCCGCCGGCACCGCCTGCACCACCGCGCCACCCGGAGCCGCCCCGCCGCCCGAACCGGGGCTCCGCCCGGCCAGTCCGGCGAAGAACTGCCGCACCGCCACCGGGTCGACCTCCACGATGCTCTGCTCCCCGTCCGGGCTGCGGCCGTTGATCGTGATCACCGGGATCGTCGTGAACGTGACGTCCCCGGACGCCAGCCCCTTCGCCTTGTCCGCGAACTGCAGCAGGTCGAAGTCCGGGTCGAGCACCAGCGACCGGTGCAGCGCGTCGGTCAGGTCGCCGAGCGTGCCCGGGTTCGCCAGCACCCCGGCCGACAGCACCTTGTGCAGCGCCGAGGACAGGAACGCCTGCTGCCGCACGATCCGGTCCAGGTCCCCGCGCGGCAGGTTCTTCCGCTGCCGCACGAACGACAGCGCCTCGCCGCCGGACACGGTCTGCACCCCGGCTCGGAAGTCGGCGCCGGAGTCCTTGTCCTCGGTCGCGTGGTTCAGGCACACCTCGACCCCGCCGAGGGCCTCGGTGATCAGGTAGAACCCGAGCAGGTTGACCTCGGCGTAGTGGTCGATCCGCACCTGCGTGAAGTCCTGCACCGCCTGCACCAGCGCCTGCCGCCCGGCCTGGTCGGAGTCGCGCTCGACCTCGGCCGAATCCCGCTTGCCCCGGCCCCGCAGCTCGTCGGCCTTCGCCTGCTTGGCGAGGCCGTACACCGAGTTGATCTTGCCCTGCCCGCCGCGCGGCACGTCGATCCAGGTGTCCCGCGGGATCGACACCGCGAACGGTTTCGCACCGTTCTTCGGGATCCGCACGACGATGATCGTGTCGGTGTTCACCCCGCTGGTCTGCTCGGTGCGCAGCGTCTTGAGCACCTGCAGCGGCAGCGCGTTGCCCTGCATGTCCGTGCGGGCGTCCGCGCCGACCAGCAGGATGTCGTCGCCCCCGTCGTCGGCAGGCGGCGCCGGCTTGTCCTCGGGCAGGTCGAGGGCATCCGTGGTGTGCACGTTGCCCTGCACCTCGTGGTAGGTCGCCCAGGCGTACCCGGTGGCGGCCAGCGCGACCACCGACACCAGCGCGACCACCGCCTTCCCGGTCGCGCGGAACGGGTGACGACGGCGGCGCGGCGCTTCCTCGGCCGGCGGCTCCTCGGCGGGGGCCGTCGACCGCGGGTAGGGCGTCGGTTTCGGCTCGTCGTCCATCCCCGTGTCTCCCCCCTCGTCATCCCCTGGAACCAGGTTAAGGCACCGGGGCGTCAGTTCACACAGGGCACGTCGCCCGCGGTGATGGGCGGCGGCGCGGGGGAGGAGGAGGTCACCACCGGGGTGCTCGTCGTCGTCGCGGGCCGCCGGCTCGAGGTGGGTGGCGCGCTGGACGACGTCCGGGCCGGCGACGTGGGGGTGGCCGAACTCGACGCCGGCGCGCCCGAGTCGGAGGTGAGCTGGTCGACGAACGCGTGCACGGCCTGCGGGTCGACGCGCACGACGTCCGCGCCGCCGATGGTGGCGTTGCCGATCACCGGGATGGTGCGGAACTCGATGTTGCCGCCGTTGAGCCCGCGCATCTGGGCGGCGAACTCGGGCAGGTCCCAGTTGTCGGAGAGCACCACGGACTTCTTGACGGCGGTGATGACGTCGGAGAGCTTGCCGGGGTTGGCCAGCACGTCCCGGGACAGCATCTTGCGGGCCAGCCCGGACAGGAACGCCTGCTGCCGCGCGATGCGGTCGAGGTCGCCGCCCGGCAGGTCGTAGCGCTGCCGCACGAACGCCAGGGCCTGCACGCCCTCGACCGTCTGCCGCCCGGCGGGCAGGTCGACCCCGGACTTGCGCTCCCGCACCGGCGCCTTGAGGCACACCTCGACGCCGCCGAGGGCCCGCGTCACCTCGTAGAAGCTCGCCAGGTTGACCTCGGCGTAGCGGTCGATCATGCCGGGCTTGCCGATGAACGTCTCCAGCGTGGCGATCAGGTTCTTCCGGCCGGTGACCTTGGCCTGCTCGTCGGCGGTTTCCAGGTCGACGCCCTGCTGCTGGAGTTCCTTGAACTTGTCGTTGTAGGCGTAGACGAACGCGCCGTTGAGCTTGTGCTTGCCGAAGCCGCCGGCCAGCTCGACCCACGAGTCGCGGGGGAACGAGATCGCCACCGCGCGGCGCCCGTCCTGCGGGATGTGCACGAGGATCATGGTGTCGGTCTGCTTCTCGCCGTCGGACTCGCCGGCGTGCAGCATGTCCAGCACCTCGCGGGGCAGCGGGTTGCCCTGCGCGTCGGTGCGGCTGTCCATGCCGACCAGCAGGATGTCGATCGCGCCGTCGAGCGGCACCGCGTGCAGTTCCTCGTCGAACACCTGGGTGGTGGACAGGCCGGAGTTGGGGTCGCCGATGAACTGCCAGCCGTACCAGGTGATGGTGAGCACCGCGACCGACACGAGCGCGACGACGAGCTTGCCGCCGCGCCGGGCGATGACGGCGATGCGGTGGCGCCGTCGTCTGGGAGACGGGATGGGCCGCGCGGGCCACGTCACCTCGTCCGCGGCCTCCAGGCGGGTGGTAAGCCCGTCGGTCACACTCGCTCCCTCCCAGCCCCCGACCCGGGTGAATGCCACCAGATTACTGTTCGGGTGAGTGAAGCGGCCGTGGGCTGGTCCATGACGATCTTGAGGAGGAGCAGGCGATGCGGGTCCTGGTGACCGGGGGCGCGGGTTTCATCGGCTCGCACTACGTCCGGCAGGCGATCTCGGGGGCCTACCCGGCGCTCGCCGACGCCGAGGTGGTGGTGCTCGACAAGCTCACCTACGCCGGCAACGAGGCCAACCTGGCGCCGGTCGCGGACTCGCCGCGGCTGCGGTTCGTGCGGGGCGACATCACCGACGCGGAGGTGGTCGCCGGGGTCGTGCAGGGCGTCGACCTGGTCGTGCACTTCGCCGCCGAGTCGCATGTGGACCGCTCCATCCTCGGCTCCGCCGACTTCGTGCTGACCAACGTGCTGGGCACGCAGACCCTGCTGCAGGCCGCGCTGGACGCCGGGGTGGGCAAGTTCGTGCACGTCTCGACGGACGAGGTGTACGGCTCGATCGAGAGCGGATCGTGGTCGGAAGACCACGTGCTGGAGCCGAATTCGCCGTACTCGGCGTCGAAGGCGTCCTCCGATCTGATCGCGCGGTCCTACTTCCGGACGCACGGACTACCCGTGTGCGTGACGCGGTGCTCGAACAACTACGGGCCGTACCAGTTCCCGGAGAAGGTCATCCCGCTTTTCGTTACCAACTTGTTGGACGGGCTCACAGTCCCGCTCTACGGCGACGGGCTGAACGTTCGTGACTGGCTGCACGTGGACGACCACTGCCACGGCATCCAGCTGGTGGCCGACGGCGGCCGTCCGGGGGAGATCTACAACATCGGTGGTGGCACGGAGCTGACCAACCGTGAGCTGACCGAGCGACTGCTGGCCGCGGTCGGGGTGGGCTGGGAGCGCGTCGAGCGGGTCGCCGACCGCAAGGGGCACGACCGGCGGTACTCGGTGGACATCACCAAGATCAGCACCGAGCTCGGGTACGCGCCGAGGGTTTCCTTCGACGAGGGTCTGGCGGATACCGTGCGCTGGTACGCCGACAATCGCGCGTGGTGGGAGCCGCTGAAGCGGCGCGCCGCGCTGGTGGGGAAGTGACGATGCTCAGTGTGCTCGTGCCCGGCGGAACGGGGCAGCTCGGCAGCGCCCTGTCCGCGCTCGCCTCGTCCGAGGTCCAGGTGGTCGCGCCGTCGTCGGGCGAAGTCGACCTGACCAGCGCCGGTTCGGTGATCGCCGCGGTCAACGCGCTGGCCGCCGAAGCCGCGGAGGCCGGGCGCAGCCCGCTGGTGATCAACGCGGCCGCGTCCACCGCGGTGGACGCGGCGGAGACCGACGAGCCGCGCGCGTTCCGGATCAACGCCGACGGCGCCCGGGTGCTGGCGGCGGCCTGTTCGTCGCGGCGGGTGCCGCTGATCCACGTGTCGACCGATTACGTGTTCCCCGGTGACGCGTCGCGGCCGTACGAGCCGGAGGACCCGCTGGGGCCGCGCAGCGCGTACGGCCGGACCAAGGCGGCCGGTGAGGACGCCGTGCTGGGGTCCGGGGCGCGGGCGTGGGTCGTGCGGACGGCGTGGGTGTACGGCGCGGGCGGGTCGAACTTCGTGGAAACCATGCGCCGCCTGGAAGGCGAGCGGGACACGCTGTCCGTTGTGGACGATCAGCGCGGCTCGCCGACGTCGGCCGCCGACCTGGCCGCGGGGCTGCTGGAGCTCGGCCGGGCCGTGGTGAGCGGGCACGGGCCGCAGCGGCGGGTGCTGCACTGCACCAACGCCGGCGAGACCACCTGGTACGGCTTCGCGCGGGCGATCTTCGAGGAGCTGGGGGCGGACCCGGAGCGGGTGGAGCCGTGCACGACGGCCGAGTTCCCCCGGCCGGCGCCGCGGCCGCCGTACTCGGTGCTGTCCAACGAGGCGTGGCAGCGGGCCGGGCTCACGCCGCTGCGGCCCTGGCGGGAGGCGCTGCACGCCTACCTCAACGGGGACGCAGACCGTCCACGATGACCGCCACGATCCGGTGGGCCCGCGCGTCCCACTCGGCTTCGGGGACTCGGGACAACGCGCCCAGCAGCAGGATGACGTCCGCGGCGTCGACCTCTTCGCGCACTTCGCCGGCGGCCTTCCCACGTTCCAGCAGCATCCCGAGCGCCTCGTCCAGCCGGTGGTGCTGGTCGGTGTAGAGGTCCTGCCACGCCGAGGCCTCGATCGCCGCCATCACGCCGCGCTTGACCCGCGCGTAGCCGAGCAGCCGCTCCAGCCAGCCGGTCAGCGCGCGGAGCGGGGGGTGCTCGGCCAGCAGCGGTGCGACGGCGTCGACGAGCTGGGTCATCTCGTGCCGGTACACCTCGGCGAGCAGGTGCTCGCGGGTCGGGAAGTGCCGGTAGAGGGTGCCTTGGCCCACGCCCGCGGCCTTCGCGACCGCGTGGAGCTTCAGGTCGTCGGAGGTGTCCAGTTCGGCGCGCGCGGCCTCGACGATGCGGTCCCGGTTGGCCGCTGCGTCCGATCGGCGAGCGGGCACGGCACTCCTCCTTCGCTGAGCGGACAACTGTCCGGTACAGTAAGCGGACAGTTGTCAGCTTAGTGGGAGGGTCCGTCGTGAGCGGAGTGGACGGCAAGGTCGTCGCCATCACCGGAGCCAGCAGCGGCATCGGTGAGGCAACGGCACTGGAGCTGGCGGGTCGGGGCGCGGCGATCGTGCTGGGGGCCCGGCGAGGTGATCGGCTCGACGCGCTGGTGGCGCGCATCCGGGGCGAGGGTGGCCGGGCGGAGATGCTGGCGGTCGATGTCACCGAGCGGGCGGGTGTGGCGGAGCTGGTGGCCTTGGCGGTGGACCGGTTCGGGCGGCTCGACGTGCTGGTGAGCAATGCCGGCGTCGCCCGTCTCGCGCCGGTGGCCGATCTGGACGTGGACGACTGGGACGCGATGATCGACGTCAACCTGCGGGGTGTCCTGTACGGGATCGCCGCCGCGATGCCGGTTTTCCGCCGTCAGGGGCGGGGGCATTTCGTCACCACGGTGTCGACGTCGGGGTTGAAGATCGTGCCGACCCAGGCTGTGTACGCGGGGACCAAGAACGCGGTGCGTACCGTGCTGGAGGCACTGCGGCAGGAGTCGACCGACGGGGTGGTGCGGACGACCGCTGTTTCGCCGGGCTACGTGCGGACCGAGCTGGTCGATCACGTCGAGGATCCGGCGCGGCGGGAGGCGGCCCAGCGGGCGATGGCGGACCTCGGCATCAGCCCGGAGGCGGTGGCACGCGCCATCGCGTTCGCGATCGCGCAGCCGGACGACGTGGAGATCGGGGAGCTGGTGATCCGGCCCGCCCGGCAGGGGTGAGGCGCGGTCGGGAAAAGATCAAAAGATGTCCTCGCCGGACAGGCAGGCTCCGGGATGACCAAGGGCACGCCCGTCGCCTTGGGTGGGTGGTCGCTGGGTTGTGTTCGGGGCTCGCGCTAGCGCTGCGTGGCTTGCCGGTAGGCCGCCAGCGTCGTCTCCGCTGTCCGGCGCCACGTGAAGCTCGCCGCGTGGGCGCGTCGCTCGATGGACCTCGATGCCAGCGGGGGTTCCGCGACCGCCTCGCGCAGGGCGGCGATCAGGGCATCCACCTCGCCGTAGGGCGCCAGGTGCGCGAAGCCGCCCGAAATCTCGCGCAGCGCGGGGATGTCGGAGCACACCACGGGCACGTCCGAGGCCAGCGCCTCCAGCACGGGCAGGCCGAACCCCTCGTCCCGGGACGGGAGCACCAGCGCGGCCGCCCCCGCCATCACGTTGTGCAGGTCCCGCTCGGACAGGTACCCCAGCCGCCGGCTCCGCGGGCTCCCCGGCGCGGGCCCCGGACCGGAGAACACCAGGGGCGGCAGGTCCTCCGCCGCGGCGTGGGCCTTCAGCAACCAGTCCAGGCCCTTGCGCGGACCCGCCGCGCCCACGAACAGCAGGTACCGCTCGGGCAACCCCAGGCGCTCGCGCATCGGCTCGTCCGGTGGGCGTCCGGTGAACCACGCCGCGTCCACGCCCAGCGGCGTCACCACGACCTTCGCCCGGTCCACGTCCAGCCGCGTCGCCACCGCGTCCGCCACCGCCGCCGTCGGGGTGCAGATCACGTCCGCGCGGGCGGCGCCGCGGCGGACCAGCTCCGGCAGCTCCCGGTCACTCGGCGGCAGCTCGCCCGGCGCGTCCAGGAACGCCAGGTCGTGGATCGTCAGCACACCCGCGGCCCGCACCGCGCCAGGCAGCACGAAGTTGGTCCCGTGCACCACATCCGCCCGGCCGGCGAACAGCTCGATCGGCGGGAACGTCGACCGCAGCCACGCCTTGCGCAGCATCCGCGCGGCGACCGGCATGCCGCGAGCCCGCGCGCCGTGCGGCAGCACGTACCGCAACCGGCGCCAGCCACGCAACGTGAACGCCACCGCACGCATGTCCACATCGGACATCGAGGCGAGCTCTTCGGCCAGGGACGCCGTGTAGCGCCCGATGCCGGTCCGGTCACCCAGCAGCGGCGTGCCGTCCAGCAGGACCCGAAGCGCTCGCTCAGCCACGACGGCGGGCGACCTTCCGCACCCGGCCCGCTACCCGCCGCGCCAGCTCCTTCGGGCCGCCGTCGGCGAGGTACTCCTTGACCAGGGCCAGATCCCGCCGCACCGCCTCCGCGCCACGCACCGGCTCCTCCGCGGTCAGCGGGGCCGCGCCGATCAGCCGGTCGGCCGCCGGGCGCGGGTTGCGGCAGAACTCCACCAGCGGCGCCAGCGCGGTCGGCCACGCGAACCGCTGCGCGACGACCTCGATCCGCGCGCGGCACCCGGCGGCGAAGTCCTCGTCGTACAGCACCCGCTCCAGCGCGTCGGCCAGTGCGTCCACGTCCTCGGCCGGCACCACGACACCCAGCTTCTCGTCGCGCACCAGGTCGGCGAACGCGTCACCGTCCGTGGTCACGATCGGCAGCCCCGCCCACAGGTAGTCCAGCACCCGCGTGCGGAACGCGAACGTGGTCTCGACGTGCTCGTAGTGCGTCGTCACCCCGCAGTTCGCGTCGAGCAGCCAGTTCTGTCGCTCGCCGAAGGGCACCCACTGCTCGTTGAAGTACACGTGCTTGTCGGTCAGCCCGAGCCGGTCGGCCAGGTGGATCGTGCGCGCGCCGATGTCCATCTCGGCGACCTCGGGGTTCGGATGCTTCATCCCGAGGAACACCAGCTTCACGTCAGGCCGTCGCTGCCGCAGCCGGTCGATCGCGTGCACCAGCGTCAGCGGGTCGAACCAGCTGTAGACCCCACCCGCCCACAGCACGACCCGGTCGCTGCCGTCGATGCCCAGCGTCGACCGCAGGCCCGGGCCGGTCCGCACCGGCGGCTCCGGCGACAGGCCGAACGGGACGACCGACAGCAGCGACTGCGTGGTCGGATCGGCGTCGTACAGCCGCGGCGACAGGCGCCCCAGCGCGGCCAGGTGGCCCAGCCAGAACAACCGCTGCCGCTCCGACGCGCACAGGAAGAAGTCACCGCGCAGCAGCTGCGCGTCCAGCACCCGCGTCACCCCGGCCAGATCGGCGGCGCGGCGGTCGTCCGGCGCGCTCTTGCCCTGCTCCAGCAGCTCCAGGTGCATCGGGTCGTACAGGTCGCAGACCACGATCTTGTTCGAGTCCTGGGCCTTCAGCGCGGGCGCCATCTCCAGCACGTGACCCTGCAGGATCACGATGTCCGCCCACGCGACCGGCTCGGTCAGGTCCCGCTTCTTCGCCGCGCTGACGGGGAACGGCGCGGGCGGCGGCGCGGCCAGCGGGTTGACCGTGACCAGGCGCACGTCGTGCTCGGCGGACAGGACCGTGGCGATGTTCCACGCGCGGATCGCCGGGCCCGCCATGCGGTCGGTGATCGCGTCGCCGGTGATCACCAGGACCTTGCGGCGCTGCCCGAACACGGCTTCGATGCCGAAGACCTCGGCGAGCACGTCGTGCGCGGCGAGGTAGCGCGGCAGGGGATAGGCCGGCTCCATCGCCTTGCGCATGAGCGGGATCAGGTCGGCGTCGGTGCGCACGCGCGTGGCCTGCTCGGCGGCGCGCGACTCGGCCAGCGACGGCAGCAGTTCGACGAACTGGTCGATGGCCAGCACCCCGGCCAGCGTGGTGCGCGGAATCGGCACCGGCGCGGTCTCGACCGGACCGGCCTTGGCGAGGTCCAGCTGCGTCGGGTCGAGCTCGCCGCGGGCGGTGGCGCGGCGCACGGCCAGCGCCAGCGCGGCGGGCAGCACCTTCGCCAGCGTCTCGTCGGAGAGGTTCTTGTAGAGGGCGGCCAGAGCGTTGCGCTCCAGCAGGAAGGTCTCGCGGCCGGTGTCCGGGGCGTCCACTTCGGACATCGTGCCGTGGTGGCGGTGGTAGGCGACCGACTCCGGCACGTACCGCACGCGCCAGCCCCGCAGGTTGAGCCGCCAGCCCAGGTCGACGTCCTCGTAGAACATGAAGAAACGCTCGTCGAACCCGCCGAGCGCGCGGAACACGTCGGCCCGCACGAACATCGCCGAACCGGTGGCGAACAGCACGTCCTTGGCGACGTCGTGCTCACCGGGCGCGACATCGGCCAGCGGTCCGCCCGCGTGCCGTTTGTAGCCCATGCCGAACCAGGTCAGGCCCGCGTCCACGAAGTCCACGCCGGTGCCGTCCCAGTCCAGGACCTTGCTGGCCACGGCGGCGACGGTCGGTTCGGCCCGCAGCACCTCGACCGCCGTCTTCGCCCACGCCGCGTCCGGGCGGGCGTCGTTGTTGAGGAACGCGAGCACGCTGCCCTGGGCGTGCCGGGCGCTGAGGTTGCAGCCGCCCGCGAAGCCGGTGTTGGTGTCCGACTCGATCACCCGCGCGTCGCCCGCCGCGGCCTTGATGCGCGCGACGTCGTCACCGCCCGAGGCGTTGTCGACGACGAGCACCTCGAGGTTCGGGTAGTCGAGGTCCTCGCGCAGGGCGCGCAGGCAGGCGATCGTGTGCGCCGCACCCCGGTAGTTCACCAAGATCACCGAGACCAGCGGCAGTGGTGTGTCCCCCTGGACCAACGCCCGACCTCCGTACTCGCGTGTGTCCGGCAGAGACTATCGGGAGGTCCAGGCCGCCCAGACCGCGCCTCGGCGGACCGTCGAGCGGCGCGTGATCGACTTCCGCGCGGCCAGCGCGCCGGGCAGCCGGAGGATCACTTCGCCCAGGACGCGGCACCGCAGGCCGAGGCGGAAATTGGGCGCCTCCGGCACGTTCCGCTTCAGCGGCAGCAGGGCGGTGATCGCGGCGAACCGGGCCAGCTCGCGAGCGGCGATCGTGGCCGGGGCGCAGCGCAGGAGGGTGAGCAGCCGGTTGCGTTCGTTCCACCGGTGGAACCTCGCGGATCCCGGGTGCGTGCTGGCGCCGTGGCGGTGCGTGACACGTGCCGTGGGGACCGTCACGATGTCGTGGCCGGCGAGCCGCAGGCGCCACGCGGTGTCGGTGTCCTCGTAGTAGCAGAAGAAGCTCGACGGCACCCCGCCCACGTCACGGAGCGTGCGGGTGCGGATCAGCGCGGCGCCGCCGCAGAAGGCGAACGCCGGGGTTTCCGTGGTGTCGTAGCCGTGGCCGTCCGGGGTGAGGTTCACGCCGAGGGACTGGACCCGGCCGTCGGCGTGTTCGAGGCGGGACGCGGCGGCCGCGGCGTCGCCGACGTGGTCCTCCAGCTCGGCGAGCCAGTCCGGGGCGGGGGCCGCGTCGTCGTTGAGCCACACCGTGAACTCGGTGTCCACTTCGGACATGGCATGGGCGGTGGCGCCGGCGTACCCGGCGTTGCGGGGCAGGCGGCGGACCTCCGGCGCGGACGGGTGCGTGGCCAGCAGGCGGGCGGTGCCGTCGTCGGAGGCGTTGTCGATCACGAGCAGCCGGTGGGGACGCGTCTGGGCGGCGAGGGCGTCCAGGCAGGCGGTGATGTGCGCGGCACCGCGCCAGGTGACCACCACGACGGTGCTGCGGATCGGCACACCGGAAGAATACGGGCCGTGCCGGAACTCGTGGTCATCGCCGAGCAGCTGCTCGCGCCCGTGCCCGGCGGGACGGGCCGCTACACCGCCGAGCTGCTGCGTGCGCTGGCCGAGACCGCGCCGCCGGGGTGGACGGTGTCGAGCGTCACCGCGCGGCACGCCGAGAGGCTGCCCGGTGCGCGGATGCTGCCGTTGCCGCCGCGGGCGCTCGTCGCGGCGTGGCAGGCCGGGCTGCCGTACTGGCCGGGCGGGGACGCGGTGCACGCGCCGACCCCGCTGGCCCCGGCGCGGGTGCCGCGCGGGCGGACGTTGTCGGTCACCGTGCACGACACCGTGCCGTGGACCCATCCGGAAACGCTGACGCCACGGGGGGTGCGCTGGCACCGGGCGATGATCGCGCGGGCGGCCCGGCGTGCTTCGGGACTCGTCGTGCCGACGCGGGCGGTGGCCGACGACCTCCGCACGCGGGTGCCCGTGGCGGTGCCGGTGACCGTGGCCGGGCACGGCGTGGCGGAGGTGTTCACCCGCGACGACCTGCCCGAGGTGGACGTGCCGGACCGCTATGTGCTGGCGGTCGGGACCATCGAGCCGCGCAAGGGGATCGACGTCCTGGTGCGGGCGATGGAGCGGGTCGGGGTGCCGCTGGTGCTCGCCGGTCAGCCGGGCTGGGGTGGTCTGGACCCCGTCGCGATGGCCGGAAACCGGGCCGACGTGCGGGTTCTGGGCCGGTTGACCGACGTGGCGCTGGCGGCGGTGCTGCGGCGGGCGTCCGTGCTGGCCGCGCCGAGCGTCGCGGAGGGCTTCGGATTGCCGGTGCTGGAGGCGATGGCGGCCGGGGTGCCGGTGGTGCACTCGGACGCTCCAGCGCTGGTCGAGGTCGCCGGGGGAGCGGGCGTGGCGTTCCCGCGCGGGGACGCGGCGGCGCTGGCGGCGGCGTTGACCGACGTGCTGACCAGCCCGGAACGCGCGGCTGACCTGGCACGTCGTGGACGGGCGCGGGCCGCGGCGTTCTCCTGGGCGGGTGCGGCGCGGGCCGTCTGGGTCGTGCACGACCGCACCACTTCGTGAGTTCCCGACCACGGCGATCCTCATCAGCCGTACCCTGCACGAGTGGGAAGAGGCGAACCCAGCGTCCTGATCGATGCCACGGCCGTGCCTGCGGACCGGGGCGGGGTCGGTCGCTACGTGGACTCGCTGGTGGCGGCCCTGGACGACGACGGCGCGCGCATCACCGTGGTCTGCCAGCCGCGGGACTTCCGGCTCTTCGACCGGCTCGCGCCGCACTCGCGGGTCGTCCCGGCGGTCCAGTCCACCGCGACGCGCACCGCGCGGCTGATCTGGGAGCAGACGACGCTGCCGTCGCTGGCGCGGCGGCTGGGTGTGGACGTGGTGCACTCGCCGCACTACACGATGCCGCTGGCGGGGCCGTCGGCGTCGGTGGTGACGTTGCACGACGCGACGTTCTTCACCGACGCGGTGCTGCACTCGTCGGTGAAGGCGCGGTTCTTCCGCGGCTGGACGCGGACGGCGCTGCAGCGGGCGACGTTGTGCGTGGTGCCGTCGAAGGCGACGGCGTCGGAGCTGGCGCGGGTGGCGCGGGTGCGGCGGCAGCCGGCGATCATCGAGCACGGGGTGGACGTCGAGCGGTTCCACCCGCCGACGCCGGACGAGGTGCGGGCCGCGCGGGCGGCGATCGGGCTGGAGCGGATGCCGTACGTGGCGTTCCTGGGGGCGCTGGAGCCGCGGAAGAACGTGCCGGCGCTGATCCGGGGTTTCGTGAAGGCGGTGGAGCACCGGCCCGACCCGCCGGCGCTGGTGCTGGCCGGGCAGCCGGGCTGGGACACGCAGGTGGAGAAGGCGCTGGCGGCGGCGCCGTTGCGGTTGCGGGTGATCCGGGCCGGGTACCTGCCGTTCGGTTCGCTGGCGGGGTTCCTGGGCGGGGCGGAGCTGGTGGCCTACCCGAGCCTCGGGGAGGGCTTCGGGCTGCCGGTCCTGGAGGCGATGGCGTGCGGGGCGTGCGTGCTGACCACGCGGCGCCTGTCGCTACCGGAGGTGGGCGGCGACGCGGTCGCGTACTGCGGCGTCGGCCCGGGCGACGTGGCCGTCGCGCTGGGCGAGCTACTGGACGACCCCGCACGGCGCGCGTTCCTCGCCTCGGCCGCCCAGAGGCGCGCGAAGGAGTTCTCGTGGGCCACGAGCGCGGAGAAACACCGCGAGGCGTACGCCAAGGCGTGGCACCTGCACAAGCGGGAGCAATAGCCGTTGGACGGTGTTCGGCCGGATGGGGTATAGTCGTTGATGCGAGGCCCCCGTAGGGCCGAGAAGTGAGCCCGTGGTGCGTCCGGACGGTCGTGTCACGGGCTTTGCGCTGTTCAGAGGTTGATGACCTTGTCCACGACGGGCATCACCCGACGGCGCCAGTCGGCACCGGCGCCGTAGCACCAGGCGACCGCGTCGGGAATCCAGAGCAGCGGCGTGGCGGTCGAGTCGAGGTGCTCGTAGATGACACCGGTACCCGAAGGCCTGCCGCCGAGTGCTCGGTAGATCGTCGCCTGGTCGTGGCGGTCCTGTTCCTCGCGGCTGTCGATGACCACCCGGTGCGCCTGCATCGAAACCAGATCCCGTACTGCCTCGGAGAGGCAGCGTTGCCGGTCCTGTTCCTCGGTCTTGCGGGTCCGTGACGTCACGTACACGAGCGTCGAAGCGGCCAGGCCGCCGATGCGGTCGGCGAGGAGACGGCGGCGCGGCGGCTTCTCCTTCTTGAAGTGCAGCTCGCGCTGGCCCGGGAGCAGGAGCGCCGCCAGCTGTTTGCGGGTCGGCGCGAGGCTGGCCGGGTCCAGGACCGCGACGCACAGGAAGTAGCGGCTGTCACGGGCGGACTCGTCGATGAAGGCGTGGACCGACATTCCCGCAATTCTGCCGGGGTGTAGTCGTGTCACTCCGTGCGGTAGCGGACCGCCGCGGTGCTGATCGTGGGGTGCCTGCCTTGTTGCGTTGCGTAGTGGGGGCACAATGGCCCGCGTGACCGAGCCGAGCCGTTACGGCGACGGGGTCGCCGTGGTTGTCGTGACGTACTTCCCCGGTGAGGACCTCGACCGCTTCCTCGACAGCCTCGAAAAGGCGACCACCCGCGACGTCCACGTGGTCGTCGCCGACAACGACTCGACCGACGACGCCCTCGACCGGGCCGAGCAGCGCACGAACACGCACGTCCTGCGCATCGGCGAGAACCTCGGCTACGGCGGCGGCGCCAACCGCGGCGTGGCGACCCTCGACGAGCGCTACGGCTGGATCGTCATCGCCAACCCCGACCTCGAATGGGAACCCGGCTCGCTGGACACCCTCCTGGAAGCCGCCCAGCGCTGGCCCCGCGGCGGCGCCTTCGGCCCGCTCATCCGCGACCCCGACGGCACCGTCTACCCCTCCGCCCGCCTGCTGCCCTCGCTCGGCCGCGGCGTCGGCCACGCCGTCTTCGGCAAGATCTGGCCCGCCAACCCGTGGACCCGCGCCTACCGCCAGGAACACGCCGCCCCGAGCGAACGCACCTCCGGCTGGCTGTCCGGCTCGTGCCAGCTCATCCGCCGCGCGGCCTGGGACTCGGTCGGCGGCTTCGACACCCGCTACTTCATGTACTTCGAGGACGTCGATCTCGGCGACCGCATCGGCCGCGCCGGCTGGCACAACGTGTACGTGCCCTCCGCCGCGGTCACGCACATCGGTGGCAAGGCCACGTCCCGCGCGCCGAAGAAGATGCTGGCCGCCCACCACGAGAGCGCTTACCGCTACCTCGCCGACCGCCACCAGGGCCTCGCTTGGAAGCCGGTGCTGGCCGCGGTGAAGCTGGGTCTGAAGGTGCGCCTGAAGTTCGAGACGCGCGGCAGGTAACCCGGCCCTACAGGCCTTCCAGCCGCCGCGCGAAATCGGAGTTCCCGGTCTGCGTCTTGGTCGTCGGCACCAGGCCGTCGACCTCCTCCTCCGGCTGCACCGGCCGCAGGTCGACCCGCGTGTCCGGTTTCGAGTCCGGCAGGCTGCCCTGCACCGACTCGATCACCGACGCCGGCACCACGGCCGTCGTGTCCGGGTCGTCCGCGTCGATCTCGTCGACCACGTCCCGGGGGATCTGCTGCGTGGTCGAAGCGTCCATCGGCGAGGTCGCGGCGTCCGGCGTCACGACGAACGCACCCCGGGACTGTGCCCTGGCCAGCAGAGCATCCGCTCGATCGCGGGGGTCCATCCCCTAGGCCTCCCGACTCGACGTGGGCCCTCTCCGAACGGGGCCCTCCGTGTGCTGTCTAGGGTAGGCCCTCCGGGCCGTCGCCGTCATTGTTTCCCGCGGCTTGTCGCCCACCGGTGCGTGATAACGGGAAGGATTTCGAGGTGACATCGGAGCTTGATGTCGATGCCGTGGTGCTCGTGGGCGGTAAGGGAACCCGCCTGCGGCCGTTGACCCTGTCCGCCCCGAAACCGATGCTGCCCACCGCGGGCGTGCCGTTCCTGACCCACCTGCTGTCCCGCATCCGCGCCGCGGGGATCCGGCACGTGGTGCTCGGCACGTCCTACCGCGCCGAGGTGTTCGAGGAGCACTTCGGCGACGGCGCGTCGCTGGGGCTGGAAGTCGAGTACGTCGTCGAGGACGAGCCGCTGGACACCGGCGGCGCCATCCGCAACGTGGCCGGCCACCTGCGCGCCGACCACGCGGTCATCTTCAACGGGGACATCCTCTCCGGCGCCGACCTGCGGGCACTGGTCCAGACCCATCTCGACACGAGCGCGGACGTCACCCTCCACCTGCAGCGCGTCGAGGACCCGAGCCGCTTCGGCTCGGTGCCCACCGACGCAGACGGGCGGGTCACCGCGTTCCTGGAGAAGACCCCGAACCCGCCGACCGACCAGATCAACGCCGGCTGCTACGTGTTCCGCCGCCCGGTGCTGGAGTCGATCCCGGCCGGCCGCCGCGTGTCGGTCGAGCGCGAGACGTTCCCCGGCCTGCTGGAGGGCGGCGCGCACCTGCACGGGTTCGTCGACGCCTCCTACTGGCTCGACGTCGGCACCCCGGAGGCGTTCGTGCGCGGCAGCGCGGACCTGGTGCGCGGCCTGGCCCCCACCTCGGCGCTGCCCGGCCCGGCCGGCGAGGCCCTGGTCCTGGAGGGCGCGGACGTCGCCGCGGACGCGACCGTCACCGGCGGCTCGACCATCGGCGCCGGGGCGCACGTCGCGTCCGGGGCGCGGATCGGCGGGTCGGTGCTGTTCGACCGGGTGTCCGTGGCGGAGAATGCCGTTGTGGAGAACTCCGTGCTGGGCGTGGGCGCGCGCGTCGGCAAGGGGGCGGTGCTCAAGGGCGTCGTCCTCGGCGACGGCGCGGTCGTCGGCGCCGGGTGCGAGCTGCTCGACGGCGCCCGGGTGTGGCCGGACGTGACCCTGCCCGACGGTTCGATCCGGTTCTCCAGCGACGCCTGATGCGGTACCGCCCGCCGTTCACCCTCGACCTCGACGCGGTCCTCCGGCCGCTGCGCCGGGGCAAGGGCGATCCGTGCCTGCGGGCGGACGAGCACGGCCGGACGTGGCTCACCGGCAACACCGCCGACGGGCCGGGAACGCTGGTGCTGCGCCGCTTCGCCGACGGCGAGATCGAGGCCGCGGCGTGGGGCCCGGGGGCGGACCGGCTGCTCGACGGCGTGCCCGCGCTGGTCGGCGCCGAGGACGACGACAGCGAGTTCGTCTCGCACCACGACCGGATCGCCGAGGTGCGGCGCCGCATGCCGGGGCTGCGCCTCGGCGCGACCGGGCGGGTGTGGGACGTGCTGGTCCCGGCGGTGCTGGAGCAGAAGGTCACCGGTTACGAGGCGCGCCGGTCGTGGCGGGAGCTGTGCCGGTGGTTCGGCGAGCCGGCTCCGGGCCCGGCCCCGGCGGGGATGCGGGTGCCGCCGACGCCGGAGGCGATCATGTCCATTCCGGACTGGACCTGGCACCGCGCGGGCGTGGACCACAGCAGGCGGAAGGCGTTGATCTTCGCGGCGCAGGTCGCGCATCGGCTGGAGAAGGCGGTGGAGCTGCGCGGTGCGGAGGGGCGCGCGTGGCTGCGCAAGGTGCCGGGCATCGGGGTGTGGACCGCGTCGGAGGTCGCGCAGCGCGCCTGGGGCGATCCGGACGCAGTCAGCTTCGGCGACTTCCACATCCCGGCGGTGGTCGGGTACGCCCTGCTCGGCGAGCCCCTGGACGACGAGGGCCTGGCGGAGGTGCTGGCGCCCTACGCGCCACACCGGCAGCGCGCGGTGCGGTACCTGGAGGCGGCCGGGTTCTCGCGCCCACGCTTCGGCCCCAGGTTCTCGCCACGCGACTACCGCGCGATGTGACACACGCCCCCGAGCGTGGGACTCGCGCGCTCGAACGCAGAACTCGCGCCCCCGAGCGTGGGACTCGCGTGCGTGAGCGTGGGACTCGCGCGGTGGTGCGAGTCCCACGTTCCTGCTTGCGAGTTCTGCGTTCCGGGGCGTGAGTTCTGCGTTCCGGGGCGTGAGTTCTGCGTTACCGCGTGATGTGCAGCGCGGCGCGGGCGATCTTCAGCGCCTCCTCGCCGGACAAGCCCAAAGCTCGCGTCACCGCGGCGTACGTCTCGGCCGCCTCGCGCGCCCGCGCCAGCGACTCGTCCCCCGCGGCGGCCACGAACGAACCCGCCCGGCCGCGCGTTTCGATGAGCCCCGCCTCCTCCAGCTCCCGGTAGGCGCGGGCGATCGTGTTCGGCGCGATGCCCAGCTCCTCCGCCAGCCCGCGCACCGTCGGCAGCTTCGTGCCCACCGCGAGCGCGCCGGAGTTGATCTGCCGCGCCAGCCCGGACCGCACCTGCTCGTACGGCGGCACCGCCGAGGACGGGTCGACCGACACGATCATTCGCACGCCGCCGCGATCAGCTCGGTCAGGTCCTCCGAACCGGGCGGCAGCGCGGTCAGCGGCCACCACCGCAGGTCGTCCGACTCGTCGCTGCGCACCGGCTCCGAACCGGCCGGCGCGGTCACCACGAACCGCACGTCGAAGTGCCGCGTCGGCACCCCCAGCGAACACGTGATCGGGTGCACGTCCAGGTGCACCGGCTCCGCCGAGATCGTCAGCCCGCTCATCCCGGACTCCTCCGACGCCTCCCGCAACGCGGCGGCCGCCAGCGACGCGTCCGAATCCTCGCAGTGCCCGCCCAGCTGCAACCACCGCCCGACGCGCGGGTGCAGCGTCAGCAGCACGTGCGACCGCGAGGCGTCCAGCACCACGGCCGACGCGGTGATGTGCCCGGCCGCGCACGACCGGCGGCACGCGTCCTCCCGCGCGGCGAGGAACCCCAGGAACGCGTGCCGCAGCGCCTCCTGCCCGGCCGTGCCCGGCTGCCACTTCTCCAGCGTCTCCACCACGTCGGTGTGCAGGCTCACAGCTCGACCAGCCCGTCGGTCACCGGCTCGCGCGGCTGGGCAGCCGTGGCCGGGTGCCCGATCGCCACCGCGCCCAGCGGCTGCCACGACGGCTCCAGCCCCAGCACCTCACGCACCACGTCGGCGGCGAAGATCGTCGACCCGATCCAGCACGATCCGAGGTCCTCCGCCGCCAGCGCCACCAGCAGCCCCTGCACGGCGGCGCCCCCGGCGACGGTGAACATCGTCCGTTCGCACGCGTTGCGCCGCTCGTCCGGATAGGTGTGCGCGCCGTCGGGCACCAGGAACGGGATCACCACCTCGGGCGCCTCGAACAGGATGTCCCCGCGCGCCGCGCGCCGGGCGATCTGCTCCTCGGTGAACGCGTCGCCGGCCAGGTCGGCCCGCCACGCCTCGCGCATCGCCTCCAGCAGCTTCGTCCGCAGCCCGCGGTCGCGCAGCCACACGAACCGCACCGGCCGCGTGTGGTGCGGCGCGGGCGCGGTCAACCCGGCGCCGATCGCGCGGCGCAGCGCGTCCGGATCGACCGGCTCGTCGGTGAACGAGCGCACCGACCGGCGTACCAGCACCGCCTCGCGACGGCCCTGCGCGATCGCCTCGCGCGTGCCGAGGGAGAACATGTCCTCCTCCGACGGCCGCACCAGCTTCCGCGCGTCCGAGCCGTCGTCGGTGATCTCCAGCCCGCGCACCACCGCGACCGGCGTCGCGGTCAGCTTGCCCTTCACCAGGTCCGCGGCCGCCGCGATCTCGTCGGCCACCGCGATCTCGGTGACCTGCAGCTCGTTGCCCTGCGCGTCGACCTCGCCCTCGTAGGAGTGCAGCACGCGCAGCCCGCTGGCCCCGATGGCGTTGTCGGTCTGCCCGACCCGCCAGGCCCGGCCCATCGTGTCGGTGATGACCACCGCGATCTCGACGCCCAGCCGCTCGCGCAACCCGTTGCGCAGCGCCAGCGCCGAGGCGTCCGGATCGGCGGGCAGCAGCGCGATCTCGTCACCGGCCACATTGGACGCGTCCACACCGGACGCCGCCTGCACGACGCCGATCCGGTTCTGCGTGATCAGGGTCCGGTTGAAGCGGGCCAGCACCCGCACCGACTCCTGCTCGACCAGCTCGCGCCGCGCCGCGTCGCGGGCTTCCGGGTCGCTGGGCACGCGCACCAGCCGGCCCTCGATCTTCGACACGACCTTGCTGGTGACCACCAGGACGTCACCGGAGCGCAGCCAGGGCGCGGCGGTCGCGATCGCGCCGGTCAGGTCGTCGCCCGGCCGGAACTCGGGCAGGCCCTCGACCGGCAGGATGTCCAGCCGCGCGGCGGAATGGTCACTCAACTTCGGCTCCCGCGAGTTCGAGCGCGGCACGCGCCATCGCCGCGGTGGCGTCCACATCGGACATCAGCAGCGGCACCGCCCGCACCGCGACGCCCGGCACGTGCACGGTCTCGCCCTCGGCGACCAGCCAGCCGTCGAGCAGGCCGTCCTCCGAGGTCTGCCGCGACCCGTAGTGGATGCCGACGGCCTCGGCCGACGTCTCCACCCCGATCGCGCTCAGGCACGCGTCGGCCATGCCGCGCACCGGCTTGCCGCTGATGATCGGCGACACCCCGACCACCCCGGCCTCGGTCTTGCGCAGCGCCTCCGTCACGCCCGGCACGGCCAGCACGGTGCCGACCGAGACGACCGGATTGGACGGTGCCAACAGGACCGCGTCGGCCTCGGCGATGGCGTCCAGCACACCCGGCCCCGGCTTGGCCTCCTCGACCCCGACCGGCACGATCGAATGCGCCTGCGGCTCGGCGCGGTAGCGCACCCACCACTCCTGGAAGTGGATCGCCTTGCGGTTGCCCGGGTCCTCCGGGTCGTCGATGACGACGTGGGTTTCGACCCGGTCGTCGGTCATCGGCAGCAGCCGCACACCGGGTTGCCACCGGTCGCACAGCGCCTCGGTGACCGCGGACAGCGGGTAGCCCGCGCGCAGCATCCGCGTGCGGATCAGGTGGGTGGCGATGTCCTTGTCGCCGAGCCCGAACCACGTCGGCTCGGCGCCGTAGGCCGCCAGCTCCTCCTTGACCACCCAGGTCTCGCCCTGGTGCCCCCAGCCGCGCTCGGTGTCGATGCCACCGCCGAGCGTGTACATGCAGGTGTCCAGGTCCGGGCTGATCCGCAGACCGTGCATCCACACGTCGTCACCGGTGTTGACCACCGCCGTGATCTCGTGCGTCGAGTCCCCAGGGCCGATCGGGGGCAGACCCAGCGCGGCTTTCACTCCGAGCAGGAAGCGGGCGCCGCCCACCCCGCCGACAACTACGACAACCTTCACAGCGAGCGATCCTCGCACGCCCGGGGGCCCGGAACCCAGTACCGGTACCTGTGGTGCTCGGTGAACCCGAGCCGCTCGTAGAACGCGAGCGCTCCCGCGTTGTCCACGGCGACCTGGAGCACGGTCCGCGTCGCGCCGCGCTCGGCCGCCCACGGACCGCACGCGGCCATCAACGCCGAGGCCAGGCCGCGGCGACGGTAGTCCGGCCGGACCGCCAGCCGGGCGATGTGCAGGACGTCGTCGGCCACCGCCGCGCGCACCGCGCCGGCTGTGACTCCCATCACTTCGGCGACCGCGTAGCCGATCTCGCCGGTGGTGAGCACGTGCCGCTCGGCGTCGGTCGGATCGGGCCGTCCGACGGTCAGCTCCCACCAGTTGGCGGTCGGCTCGGGGAGGACGGGCACCTCTTCGGCGCCTTCACCGAGCGGGCCGGTGAGCACGGACACCAGGTGCCCGGCGGCGTGACCGGTGTTCGGCACCCAGCCCGCGGCCTCGATCGCGCGCTCGTTCGCGCTGCCGGCGACCACGTGCACGACCGGCGGGATCGCGTGGGCGTGGGCGAAGTCACAAACAGCCGCCAGTGCGCTGCCGATCGGCATCCCCGGGTCACCGACGGCCAATGCGCTGTTGGCGCGCCCGGTGAAGCCGCCGGCGGCGCGAAGCCGCCAGTCACCGATCTTGTCCACGGTTACCGCCGGCCACGCGTCGGCGCAGCGCAGTTCGAGCGTCTCGGAGGAGTCCACGCCCCCATTGTGCTCGCCGATCGGCGGATTAAGGGTGGCCTTACTTTGGAAGGTCCGCGCATCGGCGCGTAATGTCCAGGATTGGTAGTGGATCCTTGGACCTAGCTGGAGATCGCAGTGACGTACGTGATTGCCGAGCCCTGCGTCGACGTGCTCGACAAGGCGTGCATCGACGAGTGCCCCGTCGACTGCATTTACGAAGGCGACCGCATGCTCTACATCCACCCGGACGAGTGCGTGGACTGCGGTGCCTGCGAGCCGGTGTGCCCGGTCGAGGCGATCTACTACGAGGACGACGTGCCGGACGAGTGGGCCGAGTACACCAAGGCCAACGTCGACTTCTTCGACAGCCTCGGCTCGCCGGGCGGCGCCTCCAAGGTCGGCAAGACCAGCAACGATCCGCAGTGGATCAAGGACCTGCCCCCGCAGGGCGAATGAACCGCGGCGGTACCGGTCTGCCCGACTTCCCGTGGGACTCGCTCGCCGAGCCCACGGCACGGGCGAAGTCCCACCCGGGCGGCCTCGTCGACCTGTCGGTCGGCACGCCGGTCGACCCGGTGCCCGAGTCGATCCGGGCCGCCCTCGCGTCGGTCTCGGAGATCCCCGGGTACCCGACCACCCACGGCACGCCGCAGCTGCGTGCGGCGGCGGTCGAGGCGCTGAACCGACGGCACGGCGTCACCGGCGTCGACCCGGCGGCGGTGTTGCCCACGATCGGGTCCAAGGAGCTGGTCGCCTGGCTGCTGCGGCTGCTCGGCGCCGAGCCCGGCGACACCGTGGTGATCCCCGAGCTGGCCTACCCGACCTACGAGGTCGGCGCGCTGCTCGCGGGCGCCGGGATCCTGCGCGCCGACGACCCGCGCGGTCTCGCCGAGACGCCCGCGATCGTCTGGCTGAACTCGCCGTCCAACCCGACCGGACGCGTGCTGGGCGCCGACACGCTGCGCGGGATCGTCGAGTGGGCCCGCGAGCGGGACGTGATCGTGGTCTCCGACGAGTGCTACCTCGCGCTGGGCTGGGACGCCGATCCGGTGTCGATCCTGCACCCGTCGGTGTGCGGCGGGCGCCACGACAACCTGCTGGCCGTGCACTCGCTGTCCAAGTCCGCGAACCTCGCCAGCTACCGCGCCGGGTTCGTCACCGGTGACCCGGAGCTGGTCGCCGGGCTGCTGGCGGTGCGCAAGCACGCCGGCATGATCGTGCCGCGCCCGGTCCAGGAGGCGATGACCGCCGCGCTGACCGACGACAGCGCGCTGACGCTCCAGCGCGAACGCTACGCCCGCCGTCGCCTGGTGCTGCAGAAGGCGTTGCAGGACAACGGTTTCCGCATCGACCACTCCGAGGCCGGGCTCTACCTGTGGGCCACCCGCGGTGAGGACGCCTGGCAGACCGTGCGGTGGCTGTCCGAGCGCGGGATCCTGGTCGCGCCGGGCACGTTCTACGGTCCCGCGGGCGGCGAGCACGTGCGGGTGGCGCTCACCGCGACCGACGAGCGCGTCGAAGCCGCCGCCGAGCGCCTCGGTCAGTAGTCGCGGCCGCTGATCCCCCGGTAGACGAACCGGGTGAGCGCCTCGATCGCCTCGTCTTCGGTGAGGTCGGTCACCCCGTCGTGCCACAGCTGGGCGAAGCTGTCGACGACCGCGGTCATCAACGTGACGCTCGCCAGCGGTGAGCCGGGCAGGCGGTGGCCCGCCTCGGTCACGTAGTCCACGTGATCGGTGATCTCCTCGTTCTGCACCCGCGTGAACTCGTTGAGCTTGCGCGCGAAGTCCTCGTTGACCTGGGCCGCCTGCCGCAGGGCGCGCAGGGTCGCCGCGTGCTCGGCGTAGAAGTGCCAGTACCCCGCGACGTGGAACCGGACCGCCGTGGGATCGGTGAAGTCCGGGCTGTGCTCGGGGTGGTCCACGGTCTCGTCGCCGGCCGCCTCCAGGTCGGCCAGCAGTGACTCGAGCAGTTCTTCCTTGCTGGCGAAGTGGTTGTAGAACGACCCGGCCGCCCGACCCGCCTCGGCCGTGATGTCGGTGATCTTCGTGTTCAGGTAGCCCCGCGTGGCGAACAGGCGCTGCGCGGCGGCCTTCAGCGCGGCCTCGGTCTCCGCGGCCTTCTCCTTGCGCTTCACCGCACCTCCTTGACGGGAGCACGCTAGCAAGTCCATTATGAATTTAAATTCAGTGAATGGAGATTCAGTCATGGATGTTTTGATCGCGGGCGCCGGCCCGGCCGGGCTCGCCCTGGGCATCGACCTCGCCCGGCGCGGGGTGGGCGTGCGAATCGTCGACAAAGCGACCGAGTTCTTCCGGGGGTCCCGGGGCGACGGGCTGCAGCCGCGCACGCTGGAGGTGTTCGACGACCTCGGGGTGATCGACGCGGTGCTGGCCGCGGGCCGGGACACACCGGCCTTCCGGGTGCACCTGGACGGCGAGTTCGTGGGGGAGCGCCGGATGGCCGAGCGGCGCGAGCCGACGCCGGACGTGCCCTACCCCAACGGGTGGACGCTGGGGCAGGCGCAGATCGAGGGCATCCTGCGCGACCGGCTGGCGGAGTTCGGGGTGCGCGTCGAGCTGGGCGCGGCGCTGACCGGTTTCACGCAGGACGCCTCCGGGGTCACCGCGGAGCTGGCCACCGGGGAGACCGTGCGGGCGGACTACCTGGTCGGCGCGGACGGCGGGCGCAGTTTCGTGCGGAAGGCGCTGGGGATCGAGTTCGAGGGCGTCACGGACGAGTCGGTGCGGATGCTGCTGGGCGACGTCGAGGCCGATCTCGACCCGGAGTTCGGTTACTGGTTCGCGCGGGCGGCGGATCCGGGGCGCGGGGTCGTGATGAGCCCGCTGCCGGGGATCGGGCTGTTCCAGTTCGGTGCGCCGCTGGGGGAGGAGGACGTCGAGCCGAGCGTGGTGACTTTGCAGTCCATTCTGGACGGAGTCGGTGCCGGCGTGCGGCTGGGGGAGCTGACGTGGTCGACGGTGTGGCGGCCGAACGTGCGGCTGGCGAAGCGGTTCCGGGTGGGCCGGGTGTTCCTGGTCGGCGATGCGGCGCACGTCCACCCGCCGACCGGTGGGCAGGGGCTGAACACGAGCGTGCAGGACGCGTACAACCTGGGCTGGAAGCTCGCGGACGGGTCGCCGGAGCTGCTGGACAGCTACGAATCCGAGCGGCGGGGGGTGGCCGAGCGGGTGCTGCGCGTCTCGTCGGAGCTGCTGCGCAAGTACCTGGAGGGCGACGAACGGGCGCACGAGCGCGGTGAGGAGACCCAGCAGCTGGACATCAGCTACCGGACTTCGGACGAGCCCGGGCTCGCGGTGGGGGACCGGGCGCCGGACGCGCCGCTGGTGGATGAGAGCGGCAAGGCGATCCGGCTGTTCGACCTGTTCCGCGGCCCACACGCCACCCGGCTGATCTTCGGCGGCCCGGCAACGGACGAGCCGCACACCTACGCGGTGCTGCGCCCGGGGGAGTCCGCCAGGGGCCGGCACGTGGTCGACGCCGAGGGGCACGCTTTCGCCGCGTACGCCGCGAAGGAGGTTGTGGTGCGGCCGGACGGGTACGTGGGCACGCTGGTGCGCTAGTGACGTCGATGTGGGCGGCTGGTGATGGTGTGGTCGTTCTGGTTGTGACTGCGGTCGGCGGGCCGCCGGTCAGGCGGCCCGCCGGTGCAGCTGCCGCCCGGTGGAGGGAGTCGGGCGGTGGGGGTTGGCCGCAGCCTTTGGCTGCGGTCGTGGGTGCCGTCGGCGCGCGGGCGCGTGGGGGTCTGGTCGGTGTGGCTGCTGCCTGGTGCAGGGGGCCAGGCAGTGGGGGCCGCTGGCCGCAGCCTGGCTGCGGCCGTGAAGTGCCGTCAGTGCGCGGCGCCCCGGCGGCCGGCCTGGCCGCGCTAGCCGCGCGGTGGCCTGGCCGGTGCAGCTGCCGCTCAGTGCAGGGGGCCGGGCGGTGGGGGCGCTAGCCGCACACCTTGGCCGCCGCCGCGTTCACCTTCGCCAGTGCTGCCGGCCAGGCGGCCCGGGCGGTGGCGCGGCGCCTCAGTTCCCGCTCCGCGATGCGGCCCGCGACGAAACCCACGGCGGGATCGTCGGCCACCGCGAGCAGGTCCCGCATCCGCGCGGCGGCCACCACCGCGTCCTGGTGGTCCCCGAGCACGTCCTGCAGCCGCTTGGTCGCCTTGATCAGCTCCCGCACCCGCGTGACCTGCTTCTTCCGCGCCGCCGCCTGCGCCGTCTCCGCCGCGTACCGCAGCCGCTTGCCGTGGATCCGCAGCTCGTGCAGCTCGTCGTCCGGCGGGTCGGCCGGCAGGGCGGCCACCGCCTTCGCCAGCTTCCGGTACGGCTTGCGCACCACGGCACCGACGTCCACCGGGCCCGGCGCCGGATCAGCGGTCAGCTGCAGCTCCGTCAGCACCAGCCGCGCCGTCGACCGCAACAACGCCGCGTACCGGGCGCTGCCCAGGCACCGGTTGAGCCGCCGCTTCGCCTTCGCCCGCTCGGCCACGAAGATCCGCACCAGCCGCGCCCCGGCCGCCTGGTCGGGCTCGCCGAGCGACGCGACCGTCGCGCGCAGGTGACCGATCAGCACGTCGTGGTCGCGCACGTCACCGAGCCCGGCGGCGAGCCACTTCAGCTCGGCCCGCACGTCGTCGCCCGCCGGCCCCAGCAGCTTCAACGCGCTGCGGAGCCGGCGGACGGCCACGCGCATCTGGTGCAGGTCCTCGGGATCGGACCCGGACCGCGTGCCCGGCTCGTACCTGAGCATCGCGCGCAGCTGCCCGTCGATCCGGGCCCGGAGCAGCGTCTCCGGGGTGTCCCGCGGACCCGCGACCAGCGGTTGCCCGGGCAGGCCGAGGTCACCGACGGTCACGACCCGGGAGGGCAACGTAGCGGTGCTCACCAGATGAATGATAGGTGAACGAAACCCGCGTTCAGTTCGCGTGCAGCATCTCGTTCAGCTCGATGCCGGCCCCGGTGCGCGGCACGGCCTCGACCGCGCCGGTCTCCGAGTTGCGCCGGAACAGCGCGCCGGAGATGCCGGACAGCTCGCGGGCCTTGACGGTCTTGCCCTCGACCACGACCTTCGTGCCGGCCGTGACGTACAGCCCGGCCTCCACCACCGAGTCGTCGCCGAGGGAGATGCCGACCCCGCCGTTGGCGCCGATCAGGCAGCGCTCGCCCAGCGAGATGACCTCCTTGCCGCCACCGGACAGCGTGCCCATGATCGACGCGCCGCCGCCGACGTCGGTGCCGTCGCCGACCACCACACCGGCCGAGATGCGGCCCTCGACCATCGACGCGCCGAGCGTGCCGGCGTTGAAGTTCACGAAACCCTCGTGCATCACCGTGGTGCCGTTGGCCAGGTGCGCGCCCAGGCGCACGCGGTCCGCGTCGCCGATCCGCACCCCGGCGGGCACCACGTAGTCGACCATGCGCGGGAACTTGTCCACGCTGTAGACGGTGACCGGGCCACGCGCCCGCAGCCGCAGCCGGGTCTGCTCGAAGCCCTCGACCGGGCACGGGCCGTGGTTGGTCCACACGACGTTGGCCAGCAGGCCGAAGATCCCGTCCAGGTTCTGCCCGTGCGGCTGCACCAGGCGGTGCGACAGCAGGTGCAGGCGCAGGTAGATGTCGTGCGCGTCGGCCGGAGCCTTCGCGAGCGTGCCGATCGTGGTGCGCACCGCGACCACCTCGACGCCGCGGGCCTCGTCCGGGCCGAGCAGCGCGGCGGCGGCCTCGCCGAGGATCTCGGCGGCCTGCCCGCGGGTCAGCCGCTCGGTCCCGCTGGTGCCGGGCTCGCCCAGCTTGGGCTGCGGGAACCAGGTGTCCAGCACGGTCCCGTCGGTGGTGACGGTGGCCAGGCCGACGCCGTGCGCACCGGTGGTCTCGGGATTGGGGCTCTGCTCGCTCACGGCCCTAACCGTAACTCAGCCGGTCACGAGCTGGGTGTCCACCAGTTGCTTGACCGACCGGAGGCTGTCGGCGATCGAGGTGAGCGCCGTGGTGCACGCCCCGCCCGGCTCGGCGACGGCGTCGCAGTGGCTGCCGCGGTAGGCGCCGATGCCCTTCTCCAGGTCGTTCGCCGCCGCGACCAGGTCCGGGTGCTTGGTGCCGGCCTGCTCGCGCACCAGGCCCGGGGTGCTGCCCAGCTCGGTCACGTACTTGCCGCAGCCGCGCGGGGTCTGCCCGGCCGGGTCGCGGAAGCAGGTGTCCGCGGTCAGGGCGTTGAGCTTGATCGACAGCGCGTAGGGGGTTTCCGCCGGCCCGGCGCCGCCCTTCGGGGTCGGGCCCGCCTCGTTCGAACAGCCGGCCAGCACGAGTGCCAGCGCACCGAGCGTGATCAGGGGCTTCCATGTGCGCATCAGCCCACGGTACGACACCCCCTAGAGTCGGGACATGACGACTCTCGACCTGCACGCCGACCCCGTCGACCTGACCGCCGCGCTGGTGGACGTCCCGAGCGTGTCCGGGCAGGAGACGGCGCTGGCCGACGCGGTGCAGGCCGCGTTGCTCGCGCAGGCCGGGCACCTCGAGGTGGTGCGCAACGGTGACGCCGTGCTGGCCAGGACGAACCTCGGCCGGCCCGCCCGCGTGGTGCTGGCCGGGCACCTGGACACGGTGCCGGTCAACGAGAACCTGCCGGTGCGCCGCGAGGGCTCCGGCGACGACGAGGTGCTGCACGGGCTCGGCACGGTCGACATGAAGGGCGGCGACGCGGTGTTCCTGCACCTGGCCGCCACCGTCACCGAGCCGCGCCACGACGTCACGTTCGTCTTCTACGACAACGAGGAGGTCGAGGCCGTGCGCAACGGTCTCGGCCGGATCGAGCGGGAGATGCCGGAGTGGCTGGCCGGCGACCTGGCGATCGTGGGGGAGCCGTCGAACGCGGTCATCGAGGCCGGCTGCCAGGGCACCATGCGGGTCGAGCTGCGGCAGACCGGCAAGCGCGCCCACACCGCGCGCGCCTGGATGGGCGTCAACGCGATCCACGCCCTGGGCGAGCCGCTGCGGCGGCTGGAGACCTACCAGGCGCGGGTGGTGGACATCGACGGTCTCACCTACCGCGAGGGCCTGCAGGCCGTGCGGATCTCCGGCGGGGTGGCCGGCAACGTCGTGCCGGACGAGGCGGTGCTCGCGGTGAACTTCCGCTTCGCCCCGGACCGCAGCCCGGAGCAGGCCGAAAAGCACCTGCGTGAGGTGTTCGACGGCTACGAACTGTCCGTTGTGGACCTTTCGCCGGGCGCGCTGCCCGGCCTGACCGCCCCGGCGACGGCCGAGCTGGTGCGGGCCGCGGGCGGCGAGGTGGCGGCGAAGCTGGGGTGGACGGACGTCGCCCGGTTCGCCGCGCTGGGCATGGCGGCGGTGAACTTCGGCCCCGGGAACCCCACCCTCGCGCACACCCGTGAGGAGCACGTCGCGGCCCGGGAGATCCGGCAGGTCACGCGCGTGTTGCGGGACTTCCTGGGCCAGTAAGCTCGGCGGGGTGACAGGGCCAGAAGTGGACGAAGCGTCCGAGTATCCCGAGCACCCGCGGGAGAAGCAGCGGGGTCCGGTCGTGCTGCGCCGCGAGCGCCGCATCGAGCAGACCACCACCGACCAGCGCCTGCTCGACTCGCGCGGGCCCAGCGACTGGGTGCACACCGACCCGTGGCGGGTCATGCGCATCCAGGCCGAGTTCGTCGAGGTGGCCGCCGCGCTGGCCGAGGTGCCGCGCGCGGTCACCGTGTTCGGCTCGGCCCGCACGCCCCGCGACCACCCCGAGTACGAGCTGGGCCGCAAGATCGGCGCCGGGCTGGCGAACGCCGGGTTCGCGGTGATCACCGGGGGCGGGCCGGGCGCGATGGAGGCGGTCAACCGGGGCGCGTCCGAGGCCGGCGGGCTGTCCATCGGGCTCGGCATCGAGCTGCCGTTCGAGCAGGGCCTGAACCCGTGGGTCGATCTCGGGGTGAACTTCCGGTATTTCTTCACCCGCAAGACGATGTTCATCAAGTACGCGCAGGCGTTCATCTGCCTGCCCGGTGGTTTCGGCACACTGGACGAGTTGTTCGAGGCGCTCACCCTGGTCCAGACCAAGAAGGTGACGAAGTTCCCGGTGGTCCTGTTCGGACGGTCCTACTGGGGCGGGCTCTACGACTGGGTCCGGGACGCGGTGTACGCCCAGGGCAAGATCAGTGACAAGGATTTGGCGCTGCTGCACCTCACCGACGACGTCGACGAGGCGGTGGCGATGGTCGAGGAGGCCTACAAGGCCTGGGAGGACACCCACTAAGTGAAGCGGATCTGTGTGTTCTGCGGTTCTTCCGGCGGCGGCGACCCGGTGTACGTGGACGCCGCCACGGCGCTCGGCAAGCTGCTCGCCGAGCGGGGCATCGGCCTGGTCTACGGCGGCGCGAGCGTCGGCCTGATGGGCGCGGTCGCCGACGGCGCGGTGGCGGCGGGCGGTGAGGTGATCGGGGTGATCCCGGAGCACCTCAAGCGGGTCGAGATCGCGCATGCGGGCTTGTCGGAGCTGGTGGTGACCGCCGACATGCACGAACGCAAGGCGAAGATGGCCGAGTACGCCGACGCGTTCCTGGCCCTGCCCGGCGGCGCCGGGACGCTGGAGGAGCTGGCCGAGGTCTGGACGTGGGCCCAGCTCGGCTTGCACGGCAAGCCCATCGGCCTGGTCGACGTGCGCGGGTACTACCGCCCGTTCCGCGACTTCATCGACCACATGGTCACGGAGAAGTTCCTGCGCGCGGAGCACCGGGACCTGGTCTTCGTGGACGAGGACCCAGCAGCACTACTGGACGCCTTCGCGAGGTACGAGGCCCCCGACATCGCCAAGTGGCAATAACAGCACCACCACCACGACCCAAACCGCCACCCGGCAACGAAACCGGCCCCACCGCCCGAGCCACCCCTCTCCCGCCACCCGATCCCCAGCCAAATCGGTTGCCGAGCAGTCGGGTCAAGGCACGCTTTCCCGCCTTGACGCGACTTCTCGGCAACCGAACAATTGAAGATCGGGTTCGGGAGGGCACTTCTCATCCGGGCGTAGCGAAGCGAAGCCGGCGCTTGAGATACGCGCGTAGCGCCTACGCAGCTTCACCCGGACGCTTGTGGTACTTGTCCACGTACTCCTGCCCCGAAAGCTCCGCGATCGCGTACATCACCTCGTCGGTAACAGCGCGCCGAATCGCCGGCGACGCGTCCAGGCCGTCGTAGCGGGAGAAGTCCAGCGGCTCCCCGAACTCGACGGTCACCTTCGCGAACCGCGGGAACAGCTTGCCGTTCGGCACCAGCTTCTCCGTGCCGGTCAGCGCCACCGGCACCACCTTCGCGCCGGTCGCCAGCGCCAGCGAGCCCACCCCGGTGTGCCCGCGGTGCAGGCGGCCGTCGAGCGAGCGGGTGCCCTCCGGGTAGATGCCGAACACCCCGCCCTGGTCGAGCACCCGGCGGCCGGACTCCAGCGCCGCCAGCCCGGCCTTCGCGTTGCCGCGCTCCACCGGCACGAACCCCACCGCGTCCAGGAACGCGGCCATCAGACGGCCGCGCAGGCCCTTGCCGGTGAAGTACTCCGCCTTGCCGAGGAACCGCACCCGCCGCGGGCTGACCAGCGCCAACAGCGTCGTGTCCACGGCCGCCCGGTGGTTGGGCGCGAGGATCACCGGGCCGTACGCCGGAACCCTCTCCGCGCCACGCACCTCCGGCCGGTAGATCAGCTTGACCACCGGTACGGCCAGGAGACGGATCAGCTGGTAAAGCACGGTTCCTCCAGTTCGTCGTCGATTCCAGCATGGCACGATCGGCGGTCATGGACACCGGCTGGTTCGCCCTGCGCACGTGGCAGGAGCCCGATTTCGACCCCGCTGACCTGGTACGGGCGAAAGCGGGCCGCACCGTGTCGGTGGTGCTGCCCGCGCTCGACGAGGAGAAGACCGTGGGCCGGGTGGTCGCCTCGGTGCGGCCGCTGGTCGGCACGCTCGTCGACGAGCTGGTGGTCGTCGACTCCGGCTCCACCGACGCGACGGTCGCGGTCGCCGCGGCGGCCGGGGCCCGTGTGGTGCGCCGCGAGGACGTGCTGCCGGACCTCGAACCGCTGCCCGGCAAGGGCGAGGTGCTGTGGCGGTCACTGGCCGCGACCAGCGGTGACCTCGTCGTGTTCCTCGACTCCGACCTCGTCGACCCCGACCCCGGGTTCGTGCCCGCGCTGCTCGGCCCGCTGCTGCTGACCGAGGGCGTGCACCTGGTCAAGGGCTTCTACCGGCGGCCGCTGCGGGTCGAGTCGGCCGAGGCCGGCCACGGCGGCGGGCGGGTGACCGAGCTGCTCGCCCGCCCGGTGCTGTCCGCGCTGCGGCCCGCGCTGTCGGCGGTCGTCCAGCCCCTGGGCGGCGAGTACGCGGCCACCCGCGAGTTCCTCGAATCGGTGCCGTTCGCCGCGGGGTACGGCGTGGAGATCGGGCTGCTGCTCGACGCCGAGGCCCGCTACGGCATGGCCGGGCTGGCCCAGGTCAACCTGGGTGTCCGCAAGCACCGGAACCGGTCGCTGCTGCAGCTGGGCGTCATGGCCCGGCAGATCCTCGGCACCGCGCTGGCCCGGTGCGGCATCGACGCGGGCGGCTCCGGGACGCTGACCCAGTTCGTGGCCGACGCCGGGACGTGGGTGCCGCGGGAGTCCGAGGTCCTGGTGGCCGACCGGCCGCCGATGCGGCAGGTGCGCTCGGGGGACGAACCGCGCCCGGGTGTGTCACGATTCTGACGTGACGACCGCCCTGATCTACCTCCTGATCATGCTGCTCGTGGCGGCGGTGGTGTTCCTGCTGGCCGCCGTCGTGTTCGGCCGCGGCGAGGAGCTCGCGCCGTTGCCGCCGGGCAGCTCGCCGACCCGCCTGCCGGTCCGCGACATCACCGGCGAGGACGTGCAGAAGGTGCGCTTCCAGCTGGTCCTGCGCGGGTACAAGATGTCCGAAGTGGACTGGGTGATGCGGCGGCTGGGCACCGAGATCGACGAGCTGCGCGCCCGGGTGGCCGTGCTCGAGGCGGAACGGCAGACATCGGGATGATCGACCTGGTCCTGTCCGTGGACGTGCACGCGGGCGCGGGCACGACGTGGCTCGCGCTGACCGACTGGGAGCGGCAGCACGAGTGGATGCTCGGCACGCACGTCGAGGTCGTCGAGGGTGACGGGCGCAGCGTCGGGTCGAAGCTGAGCGCGTTCACCGGGGTGCGCGGGGTGGGCGTCACCGATCCGATGGAGATCACCAGCTGGGAGCCGCCGGTGCGGTGCACGGTCCGGCACCTGGGCAGCGTCGTCAAGGGCACCGGTGCCTTCCACGTGCACGCGAAGGGCGCGCACCGGTCCACGTTCGTCTGGTCGGAGAGCCTGGTGCCGCCGCTCGGGCCTGCGGGGCAGCTGGGCTGGCCGGTCGTGAAGCCCGCGTTCGTGCTCGGGCTGCGGTATTCGCTGAAACGGTTCGCGAAGTTCGCGGAGAGCTACTCGGTGGGGCAGGTGTGATGGAGTCGATCGGCGCGGACGGCGTGTCGCGGTGCCCGTGGGCGAACTCGGCGCCGGACTACGCCGAGTACCACGACACGGAGTGGGGCGTGCCGCTGCGCGGGCAGGACGCGCTGTACGAGCGGTTGTGCCTGGAGGCGTTCCAGTCCGGGCTGTCGTGGATCACGATCCTGCGCAAGCGGGAGGGCTTCCGGAACGCCTTCGCCGGGTTCGTGCCGGAGAAGGTGGCCGAGTTCGGCGACGACGACGTGGAGCGGCTGATGGCCGACGGGTCCATCGTGCGCAACCGGGCGAAGATCCTGGCCGCGATCACGAACGCCCGCGCGATCGCGGAGCTGGACCAGCCGCTGGACGAGCTGCTGTGGTCGTTCGCGCCGACCGGGAAGCGCCCGCGCCCCCGCACGATGGCCGACGTCCCGGCCATCACCCCGGAGTCGACGGCGATGGCGAAGGCGCTGAAGAAGCGCGGGTTCGCCTTCGTCGGCCCGACGACGTGCTACGCGCTGATGCAGGCCACCGGCATGGTCGACGACCACCTGGTGACCTGCTTCCGCGCAACGACATAACTGGGCACCCTGCGTGGCGGTGCGGGTGGCGGCCCCGCCCGCCAGCCCGCCACCACCCTCAACGGACGCGCTTCGCGCGGCTGAGCTGACTCAGGAGCCCCCTCGCTCCGGGATCGCCTCCTCATGAATTCCCACCCGCCGGCCCGACCACCACCCCTGGTGGACGCGCTTCGCGCGACAGTGCCAACCACCACGTCGGCGCTGTCCTCGCGAGGGGGCCCGCCCGCCAGCCCGCCACCACCCTCAACGGACGCGCTCCGCGCGGCTGAGCTGATTCAGAACCCGCGGCGGTGCGAGCTGCGTGCGTGGCGACAGCGGCTCCGCCGCCCGGAATCGCCCTACTTGCCCTGGAAGTCGGGCTTGCGCTTGGCGACGAAGGCCTCCACCGCCTCGCGGTGGTCGGCCGTCGAGCCGAGCACCGTCTGCGCGGCGTCCTCCGCGGCCAGCGCGTCCTCCAGCGAGCCCTCCGCGGCCACGGTCAGCACGTGCTTGATCTTGGCGTAGCTGACCGTCGGCCCGGCGGCGAGCTTCGCGGCGAGCGCCTGCGCCCGGCCGGCCAGCTCCTCGTCCGGCACGACCTCCGTGACCAGGCCCAGCGACAGCGCCTCCTCAGCGCCGACCGTGCGCGCCAGCAGCATCAGCTCGGCCGCCCGCCCGTAGCCGACCAGCCGCTGCAGCGTCCACGACGCGCCCGAGTCCGGACCGAGCCCGACGTTGGCGAAGGCCATCAGGAAGTTCGCCGACGACGCGGCCACCCGCAGGTCCGCGGCGTAGGCGAAAGCCGCCCCCGCGACCGCGGCCGGGCCGTTCACCGCGGCGATCACCGGCTTCGGCATCTCGACGATGGCCCGGACGATCGGGTTGTAGTGGTCCTGCACGGTCCGCAGCGGGGCCGGGTCGCCGGCCTGCAGCAGCCCGACGTGCTCCTTGAGGTCCTGGCCCGCGCAGAACGCCTTGCCCGCGCCGGTCAGCACCACCGCGCGCACCGCCGGGTCCGCCGAAGCCTCGCGCAACGCGGCGAGCAGGCGCTCCTTCAGCTCCACGGTGAGCGAGTTGTAAGCCTTGGGGCGGTTCAACGTCACGGTGCGCACGCCGTCGGCGTCAGCGGTGAGCAGCACGTCCTCGGTGGTCACCGGAGGTCCTCCTGAAAACTCGGGTGCGGGGCGATACCAGCACCTAAGCAAACACGAAAAGATCGGTCCGCGTTCGCGCGCCCATCCTGATGAGGGAGAATGGGGCCTGACCCGGTTGGCTTGAGGAGCGCGACCCGGGCGCGCCGGTTGATACGGAGGGAGCACGCTATGGCGGCCATGAAGCCCCGGACCGGAGATGGTCCCCTCGAGGTGACTAAGGAGGGGCGGGGCCTCGTGATGCGCGTTCCGCTCGAGGGCGGCGGGCGACTTGTCGTCGAGCTGTCGGCCGAAGAGGCCAAGGATCTGGGGGTTGCCCTGCAGGAGGCCACCAGCTGAGCACGTCCCGTCCCGTCGTCACCGGCTGACGTCACGCGCGGCCGCAGTCCCTTGAGTTCCAGGAGGTCGCCAGATGGCGCGGTTCCCCCTGCCGTCCGTTCCCAGCCGCCTGATCGACGTCGAGGTCGCCGACGCGCGCCGTCGTGGCGCCGACCTGGCCGTCCTGGTTCCCGCGGGTGCGGCCGCGCCGGTCGGCGGGGTCGAGCACTCCGGCAAGGCCGGTGAGGTCCGCCGGGTCCCCGCCGGGGACGTGCGCTGGCTGGTCGGGATCGGCGAGGGCGAGCCCGCGCAGTGGCGCACCGCGGGCGCGGCGCTGGCCCGGGAGGCCGCCGACGTCAAGGCCGTGCAAGTCGAGCTGGGTGGCGACGTCACCGGCGAGCAGGTCGCGGAGCTGACCCTGGGCGCGCTGCTCGGCGGGTACCGGTTCAAGGTCACCGCGGAGGTGGACGAGCCCGCGTTGCGCACCCTGCGCCTGATCACCGCGGAGGCCGGTCACCAGCGCATCGTCGAGCGCGTGCGGGTGCTGGCCGGGGCGTCGGCGCTGGCCAGGGACCTGGCGAACACGCCGTCCAACGTCAAGAACCCGGAGTGGCTGGCGGACACCGCCGCGCGCCTGGCCGGCGAGGTGCCCGGCCTGAGCGCCACGATCCGGGACGAGCAGTGGCTGGCCGCGCAGGGCTTCGGCGGGGTGCTCGCGGTCGGCGGCGGTTCGGCGAGCCCGCCGCGGCTGATCGAGCTGACCTACCGGCCGCGCGGCGCGGTGCGGCACCTGCTGCTGGTCGGCAAGGGCATCACGTTCGACACCGGCGGTCTGTCGATCAAGCCGGCCGACGGGATGCACCTGATGCGCACCGACATGGCCGGTGGTGGCGCGGTGATCGCCGCGGCGCTGGCGATCGCGTCGCTGCGGCTGCCGGTGCGGGTCACGGCGCTGGTGCCGGCGGCGGAGAACCACGTGTCCGGGTCGTCGTACCGGCCGGGCGACGTGGTGCGGCACTACGGCGGGCGGACCACCGAGGTGTCCAACACCGACGCCGAGGGCCGCATGGTGATGGCCGACGCGCTCGCCTACGGGACCCGGCGGTTCAGCCCGGACGCCGTGGTCGACGTGGCCACCCTGACCGGCGCGATGAAGGTCGCGCTGGGCCTGCGGACCGGCGGGCTGTTCGCCACGGACGACAAGCTGGCCGACGAGATCCGCGAGGCCGGCGCGAGCGTGGGGGAGGCCTGGTGGCGGATGCCGCTGCTGGACGCCCACGCCGACGCGGTGCGCGGTGAGCTGGCCGACGTGAAGCAGGCGCCGGGCGGGCCGGGCGGCATCACGGCGGCGCTGTTCCTGCGCGAGTTCACCGAGGGCCTGCCGTGGGCGCACCTGGACATCGCGGGCCCCGCCCGAGCCGAAAAGCCCTACGCGGAGGTCGTCCCCGGCGCGACGGGCTTCGCGGCGCGGACGCTGGTGGCGTTCGCGGAGTCGTGGGGCTCGGACCAGGGGTAGCTCCGGGGCGCCGTCGCGGCGATGGGGCCTGCTCGCGTGGCGCGGACGCTGGTGGCGTTCGCGGAGTCGTTCGTAGCTCCCGGGCGCCGTCGTGGCGGTGCCAGTGCCGGTGGCCGGTAGCCGGGTGAGTCCGCGCGGGTCTCGTCAGGCGTAACGTGCGCCGTTCGTGCGGACGTGGTCGCGGAAGGCGGCGACCGCTGGGGTCGGCTCCTCGCCCGCCCGCCAGGTCAAGCCGATCGTCCGGCTGACCCGCGGTGACAGCGGCACCTCCACCACCCCGGCCGGCGGTACCGGCCCGAACCGCGGCAGCAGCGCCACCCCCAGCCCCGCCGCGACCAGGCCCCGCGCGGTGTCCGACTCCTGGCTCTCGAACGCGATCCGCGGCTCGAAACCGGCCGCCGCGCAGAGGTCGTCGATGATCTGCCGCAGCCCGTAGCCGTGCTCCAGCGTCACGAACGGCTCGCCGGCCAGCTCCGCCACCCGGATGCGGCGCCGCCGGGCCAGCGGGTGCGCCTCTGGCACCGACAGCAGCAGCTCCTGCTCCGACAAGGCGAAGCTGTCCAGCGTCGCGGTCTCCGGCAGCGGAGCCACCAGCGCCAGGTCCAGCTCACCGTCGGCGAGGCGGTCCAGCACGTGTTGCCGCGAGCCCTGGACCAGCGAAAACCGCACCCCGGGGTGGTCGGCGCGGAAGTCGCGCAGCAGCGACGGGACCAGCCACCGGCCCAGCAGGTGCAGGAATCCGAGCACCACGTGCCCGCGATCCGGCGAGATCTCCTCCCGCGTCTGCCGCACGCCCGTCTCGACCGCGGCGAGTGCCCGCGCGGCCGTCGCCGCGAGGATCTCGCCCGCCCTCGTCAGGCGGACGCCGCGCCCGTCCGGCCGGGTCAGCGGCGCGCCGACGATCTCGGCCAACGCGGCCAGCCGGCGGCTCACCGTCGGCTGCGGGACGCCCAGCCGTTCCGCCGCACGGGTGATGTTGCGCGTCTCACGCAGGGCGGACAGCAGCGCCAGGCTGGGGGCCAGCTCCGCCGCCAGCCGCTGGTCAGACGCTTCAGCCGAATTCTCATACGCCACGGTATGAATAGTGCCAGTTCTACGCATTGGAAGTATCTGTTAGCGCGGCTTACTTTTGAGGGCGTGTCAGTCGATGTGCCCGTCTCCGTCCGCCCGGAGACGCGGCGGGTGAAGCTCGCGGTCGCCGCCGCGGGGATCTCGTCGTTCGCCCTGCTCTACGCGCCGCAACCGGTCCTGCCGCAGCTCGCCGCGCAGTACCACCTCGACCCCGGCTCGGCGTCGCTCGCGGTGTCGGTGGCGACCGGGGCGCTCGCGATCGCGGTGCTGCCGATCGCGGCGCTGTCGGAGATCGTGGGGCGGCGGCCGATCATCATCGCGTCGGTGACGCTGTCGGTCGTGCTGGGCCTGCTGATGCCGTTCGCGCCCTCGTACCCGGTGCTGTTGGTGCTGCGGGCGCTGCAGGGGATCGCGATCGCCGGGTTCCCGGGCGTGGCCTCCGCGTACCTGGTGGAGCAGCTCGGCAAGACCGGGGTGGCCGCGGCGGTGGGGGCGATGATCGCGGGCAACACGGTCGGCGGGATGCTCGGCCGGTTGTCCGCCGGGTTCAGCGCGGAGGCGCTGGGCTGGCACGGCGCGCTGGCCGTGGTCGCGGGCGTGGCGCTGGTGTGCAGCGCGATCACCGTGGTGTCGCTGCCCGCCGGTGCGCGGGCGCCGGGGGAGCGGTCGCGGGGCGTGCTGAGCGGGATGGGTCTGGCGTTGCGGCGGCCGGTGCTGCTGGCGCAGTACGGCGTGGCGCTGCTCGCGATGGGCGCGTTCGTGGCGATGTACAACGCGGCCGGGTTCCGGCTGACCGGGGACCTCGGCCTGTCCCCGGCGGTCGCGTCACTGGTGTTCCTCGCCTACGCGGTGGGCTCGGTGTCGTCGTCGAACGCGGGCCGGCTGGTCGCCCGGTTCGGACGGCCGCGCGCGGTGCTCGGCGGGCTGGCCGTGATGGCGAGCGGGATCCTGCTGACCCTGCCCGATTCGCTGCCGCTGGTGGTGCTCGGGTTCGTGGTGCTCACCGGCGGTTTCTTCGCCGCGCACGCGGTGGCCAACGGCTGGGCCGCGGCCGAGGCGCCGGAGGGCGCGCGCGGCCAGGCGTCCGGGATGTACACCCTGGCCTACTACCTGGGCAGCAGCGTCGGCGGCACGCTCGGCAGTGTGGTTTTCGGGCACTTCGGCTGGCGCTGGCTGGTCGGGGCTGCGGTGGTGTGGCTGGTGCTGGCTGGTGGGACGGTGGTCGGCCTGCGCGGGCGTGGTGTTCGGCGAGCGGTGGTCAGCCCTCCAGCAGGAAGTACTCGTTCCCGAACGGGTCGGCGAACCACGTCGCCATCACGCCCCACGGCATGACCTGCGGTTCCCCCACGAACCGCACGCCGCGCGCGGTCATCTCGGCGTAGGCGGCGGCGACGTCCGGCGTGATCACCGTGATGCCGGTGCCGCCCGGGGCCACCGCGCGCTCGTAGACCTCCGGCTGCCCGAGCACGATCGACGTCCGCGCGCCCGGCGGCGCCACGGTCAGGAACCGGTGGACCGGCCCCAACCGCACGTCCTCCCGCTTCTCCCAGCCCAGCGTGCCGACGTAGAAGCGCAGAGCCTCCTCCTGGTCGCCGACCAGGATGGTGGCCGAGTGCAGGTGGGTGATCACCCTCCGGACGCTACGGCGGCGCTCTCACCGGTGTCTTCTCCGTTCTTGCGCATCGGCCGAGGCCAGCGCCGGCAGGGCGATCAGGACCGGCGGCGACCAGTCCTGACCCAGCTCCAGGTGCACGTCGCGCTGGTGCACCGGCGCCTCCGCGGACACCCGGACCGCGCGCGGGCAGGCGCCGAGCACGGTGCGGCCCGGGATGAGCTGGGCCGCCGGGCCGGTGCCGGTGGGCAGTGCCGAGGACATCACCCAGTACGTGCCCGGTGGGACGCCGGGGAGCAGGAAATCGCCCGGTTCGGCCAGCAGCGTGCCGCTGACCGGGAACCCGCGCGCGGCGCGCTTGGAGAACAGCCCGACGTAGACCGCCGGGTTCGGGCCCAGCGCCATCAAGGCGGCCGGGCTCAGCCGGACCGTGCCCATGACCGTGCCGCCGCCCGCGCCCGGCACCGACACCGGGTGCGGCGGTGAGCCGGTGAGCACGTCCGGCAGCCGCCGGAACTCGACGGGCGTGGTGCCGACCGCGGCGGTGAAGCGGGTGGTGAAGGTGCCGACCGCGGAGAACCCCACCGCGTGGCAGATGTCGATGATCCGCTCGTCGGTCCGCAGGAGCAGCTGTTTGGCCTTCTCGAACCGGCGGGCCGTCAGGTACTGGCACGGCGGCATGCCCAGCTCCCGCGTGAACGTGCGGGCCAGGTGGAACGGGCTGTAGCCGACGTGGTCGGCGACGTCCCCCAGCCCCAGCGGTTCCGCCGCGTGCGTGGTGATGAACCGCGCGGCGCTGACGACTGCCTCGCGCATGACGACCCCCTCGTCGATCCGGACATTTCGCGTGAGGTGATCCTGCACCAGGGGTACGACAATTTCGAGGGGCGTCACCGGCTGCCAGCGCCCGGCGACGCAGCGCAGACCAGCGCTGACCAGCGGCGATCACTGCACCGCGGCGACCAGCAGCCCTCCGCCGACCGGCAGCAGCGCCGGCACCAGTCGTTCGTCCTCGCGGATGGCCCGCGCCAGTTCGCGCGCCGCGAGGGAGCCCGGCTCCCGCCGCTCGCCGCGGGCCGCGTCCGTCACGCCGTGGAACGCGATCACCCCGCCCGGCCGCAGCAGCTGCACGCCGTGCTCGTAGTAGCGCGGGTACTCGGCCCGCGCCGCGTCCACGAACACCAGGTCGTACCCGCCGCTGGTCAGCCGCGGCAGCACGTCCAGCGCCCGGCCCATGATCAGCCGCGTCCGCCCGGGCGGGTACCCGGCCTCGCGGAACGTCCGCCGCGCCGCCTGGTGGTGCTCCGGCTCGATGTCGATCGAGGTCAGGACCCCGTCCGGCGCCATGCCGCGCAGCAGGTAGAGCCCGCTGACCCCGATGCCGGTGCCGATCTCGACCACCGCGCGGGCCCGCAGGCTCGTCGCCAGGAAGCACAGCGCCGCCCCGGTCGCGGGTCCGAGCGCCGCGCAGCCCAGCTCCGCCGAGCGCGCCCGTGCGGCGAGCAGCGCGGCGTCGGCCGGGTGGTCGGGCAGGTAGCCCTCGGCGTGGTCGCCGCCACTCGCCGCGAGCGTCTCGGAGGTCACGCGCGCAAGGTTAGCGCTGGTCGTCGCCAAACCCGCGGAAGACGTGCACACTTCTCTCAGGCGGCTCTCAGTCTCGTCTCACTACCCACATAAGGAGAGAGGCCAAGCTGGGTCTCAACGGGCACCAGGGGTACCCGGGAACACAGTGCGGATGGCCCGCGTTGGACAGATCAGTTGGGAGAACAGCCTGATGGAGGTGCCGTCCCCCACGATGCAGAACAGCCTGAAGAACGAGCAGGTCGAGGGCCACCCGGTCACGGTCGACGAGTCCGCGTGGACCCCGCCGTCGTGGGACGAGGTCGTCCGCGAGCACGGCGACCGCGTCTACCGCCTGGCGTACCGCCTGACCGGCAACAGCCACGACGCCGAGGACCTCACCCAGGAGACGTTCATCCGGGTGTTCCGCTCGCTGGCGTCCTACAAGCCGGGCACCTTCGAGGGCTGGCTGCACCGCATCACCACGAACCTGTTCCTGGACATGGCGCGCCGCCGCTCGCGGGTGCGCATGGAGGGGCTGCCCGAGGACACCGACCGCATCGTCGGTGACGACCCGAGCCCCGAGCAGGTGTACAGCGACACCCACCTGGACCCGGACCTGCAGGCCGCGCTCGACGAGCTGCCGCCGGAGTTCCGCGCCGCCGTGGTGCTGTGCGACGTCGAAGGGCTTTCCTACGAGGAGATCGGTGCGACGCTCGGCGTGAAGCTGGGCACCGTGCGCAGCCGGATCCACCGCGGCCGGCAGGCGCTGCGTGCCTCGCTCGAACGGCGCCGGGCGGCCAAGGAGGAATCCGTGGGGGTTTCCGCATGAGCGAACTGCGAGGCTGGGGCCTGCCCGAGTCTCACCTGCTTCCCGACGCCGTCGTCGCCTTCGTGGACGGCGAGATGAGCCTGGGCGCCCGCGAGCGTGCCGCGTCGCACGTCGCGCGCTGCCCGATCTGCGCGGCCGAGGTGACGTCGCAGCGCCAGGTGCGCGCGGCCGTCCGGCACGCGGGAGCACCGTCGATGCCGGCCAGCCTGCTGGCGAGCCTGCGCAACATCCCGCAGGACACCGACCTGCCCACCAGTCCCGACAACCTCGCGGTGACCGAGGACGGCCAGCTGGTCGCGATCCAGCGGCCGGACCGCGTCGCCGGCCTCAAATCGTCCCCTTTTGGGTCGTCGGCGCCGCTCGGGTCGAGCGCGCCTCTCGGTAGCGGTTCCGCCGTGCTGGGCGGGCAGCGTCAACCGTCGGTGCGGCGCCGGGTCGCGCAGGGTGCCGGGGTGGCCGTGTCCGGCCTGGTGCTGAGCGCGCTCGCGCTCGTGGTGACCTCGTCGACCGGCGGCGATCCGACCCAGGCCAACCCGGAGCCGGGGCAGGCCCCCGCGCCCGGCGTGCTGCGTGCCCAGCTCGGCGGCGAGCCGAGCGCACCGGCCACCACCACGACCACCACCACCCCTGCCCCAGTGGCCGGTCGCTGACGCGCCCTTCACCGCCCGCGCGGGACAATCGGTGGCGTAGGGTCGCGCCGACAACACGACGAGCCAGCCACCCGGGGAACGATGAGTCAGCCGAATCCACCACAGGACAGCGCCGGCGCGGAACCGCGGCTGGCGCCGCGCCCGCTGGACCGGCCGCCGGTGGATCCCGCGGAGGCCGGTGTGTTCGGCCGCCCGCACGGCGTGGACGGCGCCTTCGACAAGCTCTACACCCCCGGCACGCGCAACGGCGACAAGATCGCGTCCACGCCGCCGGCGCCGGAGTCGCTGGCCGAGGCCTTCGGCCGCCCGCCCGGCGCGGAGGACGTGCGGCTCCAGCGGCCCGCCGGGGACAACGGCAGGCACCCGGGCGGTGAGCCGGAGCCGCCGCTGTGGTCCCGGATGACCGACCCGTGGCGCGATCCGGGTTCGGCCGCGGTGCTGTCCCGCCCGGCGCTCGATCCCGACGACTCCGACGACTCCGACGCCGACCGTCCGCGCAGCGCCCAGCTGTCGCTGCCGGAGCTGCTGTTCGGCCGCCGGGTCAAGCCGGTCGCGCTGGGCCTGCTCGGGGTGATCTGCCTGCTCATCGGCGCGGTCGGCGGCCTGATCGGCTGGTGGCTCGGCGGCGCGGGTGACTCGCTGACCGGCTCGGCGACGATTTCCGAGGCCGAGGCTGGCAAGGAACGCGCGCCCGGCTCGATCGCCGACATCGCGCAGCGCGTCGCGCCCGCGGTCATCTCGATCGAGGTCAAGTCCGGCCAGTCCGGCAGCGTCGGCTCGGGCGTGATGATCGACCCGCAGGGCTACGCGATCACCAACAACCACGTCATTTCGCTGGCCACGAGCGATCCGCAGGCCAAGATCACCGCGGTGTTCACCGACGGCACCCGCACCGAGGCGCGGGTCGTCGGGACGGACCCGAAGACGGACCTGGCCGTGATCAAGGTGGCCGTGTCCAATCCGACGGTGCTGCAGATCGGCGACCCGGCCAGCCTCGAACCGGGCGATTCGGTGATCGCCGTCGGCTCGCCGCTGGGGCTGGAGAACACCGTGACCTCGGGCATCGTCAGCGCGCTGCACCGGCCGGTCACCGCGGCGGGGGAGAACGGCGAGCCGCCGGTCACCTACGACGCCATCCAGACCGACGCGCCCATCAACCGCGGCAACTCGGGCGGGGCGCTGGTCGACTCCACGGGCGCGCTGGTCGGCATCAACTCGTCGATCCGCACCGATGGTGGTCAGGACGGTTCGGGCGGCAGCATCGGCATCGGGTTCGCGATCCCGGCCGACGACGCCATCAAGATCGCGCGGACGCTCATCAGCAGTGGTCAGGTCAAGCACGCCGACATCGGGGTGAACGCGGCGTCGGTGGCGGCGGAGACGTCGGAGGGCGCGCAGGTGCTCAACGTCGCCGACGGTGGCCCGGCCGCGCGGGCCGGCATCGCGGAGGGCGACGTCATCACCAAGCTCGGTGACCGGCTGGTGCGCAACGCCGCGGAGCTGACGGTGGCGGTGCGGCAGCACGAGATCGGCGAAACGGTGCCGGTGCAGCTGGTGCGGCAGGGGCGGACGCTCATGGTCGACGTGACGCTGGGCTCGGACTGACGGCGCGGTAGCCGAGACGTGAACTCCTCGATCAGCGGTGGACCGGGGCTGTCGCCGAGGTAACCTGGGAGAGCTACGGCCGTGTGAGGCGGAGGTTCGCGAATGTTCGAAAGCGTTGGCTGGGGCGAGATCCTCGTCCTGATCGTCGCGGGCCTGTTCATCCTCGGCCCGGAGCGACTGCCCGAGGCGGCCGCGTGGCTGGGCCGCAGCGTGCGGAAGGTGCGCGACTTCGCGAACGGCGCGCGGCAGCAGCTGAAGGACGAGATGGGCTCGGACTTCGAGCAGTTCCAGAAGCCGCTGGAGGACCTGCGGCAGCTGCGCAACTTCGACCCGCGCCGGGCGGTGACGCAGCACCTCTTCGACGGTGACCCGGACCCGCTCGGGATCAACGGCCTGTCGGGCGGAAGCGTGAAGCCGAACGGCTACCCCGCGGCGGCCAGCCCGGCCACCAAGGCGGAGCCGGAGCCACTCAAGCCAGGCGAGAAGCCACCGGTGGACCCCGACGCCACCTGAGCAAAGAAGGCGCCCCTGACGGGGCGCTCTTTTTTTGGGAGCGTGCCCGAAAACCGCCGGCCGGCAACGCAACAGCACCGACTACCCCAAGGGCCGCGCGGCAGCCCTGCACAACCCCCGCCCGGCAACGCAACAGCACCGACTACCCCAAGGGCCGCGCGGCAGCCCTGCACAACCCCCGCCTGGCAACGCAACAGCACCGACTACCCCAAGGGCCGCGCGGCAGCCCTGCACAACCCCCGCCTGGCAACGCAGCAGGACCGACTACCCCAACCAGACCTCCCCCGCCCCCGATCCACAGCCGGTCTTTGGTCGCCGATCAGGCGTGTCAAGGTACTCTTTCCCGCCTTGACACGCCTGCTCGGCGACCGAAACACAATTCAGGAGCGGGGGCGGGGGTGGTCGGAAGGTGACCGTTCGGCGCCGTGAGGCGCTCCCGCCCGCAGGGCGGGCTCTCCGCCTGCCCAAGGCGCGGGTTTAAAGATCAAAAGATGTCCTCGCCGGACGGGCAGGCTCCGGGATGACGGGGGACCGTTGTTGTCTCACCTCGGGTGGGTGGTCGCTGGGTGGTCATCCCGTCGCCTTCCGGTTTGTGCATATCACCTTGAGCCAGGGCCGCAAGGTTGGCATGTTCGGCCGCCGGTTGGCGGCCTGGGTTGCGGCCCTGGCCCAAGGTGATCGTCACGTGTCAGGCGACGGGATGACCACCCAGCTACCTTGGGTTCTCAAGCCCCGGCTAGCGGCCGCTGGGGCTCAGGTTGAGCATCTTGCCCGCCAGCCCGCGCGCCCGCACCGAGAGCTTCTTCGCCACGTCCTGGAGGACCTGCGACGCCTGGGCCTCCGGCTCCGCCAGCACCAGCGGCGTCCCCGCGTCGCCCTGCTCACGCAGGCGCGGGTCGAGCGGGACCTGGCCCAGCAGCGGCACCTCCGTGCCCACCGACTTCGACAGCGACTCCGCCACCGTCCGGCCGCCGCCGGAGCCGAAGATCTCCATCCGCTCCCCGGACGGCGTCTCCAGCCACGACATGTTCTCGATGACCCCGGCGATCCGCTGCCGCGTCTGCATCGCGATCGCGCCGGCCCGCTCGGCGACCTCGGCCGCCGCCTGCTGCGGCGTGGTCACCACCAGGATCTCCGCGTTCGGGATCAGCTGCGCGACCGAGATCGCGATGTCCCCGGTGCCCGGCGGCAGGTCCAGCAGCAGGATGTCCAGATCGCCCCAGAACACGTCGGCCAGGAACTGCTGCAGCGCGCGGTGCAGCATCGGCCCGCGCCACACCACCGGCGTGTTGCCCGAGGTGAACATGCCGATCGAGATGACCTTCACGCCGTGCGCCTGCGGCGGCATGATCATCTGCTCGACCTTCGTCGGCTTCTCGCGCGCGCCCAGCATGCGCGGCACCGAGTGACCGTAGATGTCCGCGTCGACCACGCCGACCGACAGCCCGCGCTGGGCCATCGCCACCGCCAGGTTGACCGTCACGCTCGATTTGCCGACCCCGCCCTTGCCGGACGCGACGCAGTACACCCGCGTCATCGAGCCCGGCTGGGCGAACGGGATGACCGGTTCCGCCGAATCCCCGCGCAGCTGTTTCCGCAGCTCGGTGCGTTGCTCGTCGCTCATCACGTCGAGCTCCACCCGGACCTCGCGCACACCGGGGAGCTTGCCGACCGCGGCCTGGGTGTCCTTGGTGATGGTGTCCTTGAGCGGACAGCCGGCGACCGTCAGATACACCGCGACCGTGACGACGCCGTCCTCGCTGACCGCGACGTCCTTGACCATTCCGAGGTCCGTGATGGGCTTGCGGATCTCGGGGTCGTGAACGTCCTTCAGCGCCGCGCGGACGTCCTCGGCGCTGGGGATCTGCTGCGTACTGGTCACCCCACCATGCTACGGACCGGTAATGGCCTCTGCCTGGGCCCTATTGCTTTTGCCACGTCGCGGCTTCGTGTTGAGGTCCTCACGCAGCTTGTCCAGCTCCCCGCGCAGGTAGTCGCGGGTGGCGACCTCGCCGACGGCCAGGCGCAGCGCGGCCAGCTCACGCGCCAGGTATTCGGTGTCGGCCTTGGTCTGCGCCGCCCGGTGCCGGTCCTCCTCCAGCGACACCCGGTCGCGGTCGTCCTGGCGGTTCTGCGCCAGCAGGATCAACGGCGCTGCATACGCCGCCTGGGTGGAGAAGGCCAGGTTGAGCAGGATGAACGGGTACGGGTCCCAGCGCAGGGCGGCCGCGCTCAGGTTGATGATGATCCACACGATCACGATGAGCGTCTGCCAGAACAGGTACTTCCCGGTGCCGAGGAACCGGGCCAGCCGCTCGGACAGCCGTCCGAAGCTGTCCGGGTCGATGCTGACCCGGGGCCCGCGGCCGGAGCGGGGCTGGTCGAGGCGGCGCCGCGCGGTCAACTCAGGCACTGTCAATCTCCTGTCCCTCGGTGATGTCGGCCAGCCCGGTCTCGCGCCAGCGGTCGGGCAGCAGGTGGTCGAGCAGGTCGTCGACGGTGACGGCGCCCAGCAGGTGGTCCTGGTCGTCCACGACCGGACCGCAGGCGAGGTTGTAGGCCGCGAAGTAGCGGGTGATCTCCGGCAGCTCGGCGTCCGGGCCCAGGGCGGGCAGGTCGGTGTCCACGGCGCTGGCGACCAGCTCGGCGGGCGGCTCGCGCAGCAGGCGCTGGAAGTGCACGCAGCCGACGTACCGGCCGGTCGGGGTCTCGGTCGGCGGGCGGCACACGAACACCAGGCTCGCCAGCGCGGCCGGCAGGTCGGGGTTGCGGATGTGGGCCAGCGCCTCGGCGATCGTGGCGTCCGGGGTGAGGATGACCGGCTCCGGCGTCATCAGGCCGCCCGCGGTGTCCGACGAGTAGGTGAGCAGGCGCTTCAGCGGCTCGGACTCGTCCGGGTGCATCAGCTCGAGCAGGCGGCTCTGGTCGGCCGGGGCCAGCTCGGCGGGCAGGTCGGCCGCGTCGTCCGGGTTCATCGCCTCCAGGATGTCGGCGGCGCGCTCCTCGGCCAGGTGGGCGAGCAGCTCCTTCTGGTCCTCCTCGGGCAGCTCCTCCAGCACGTCGGCGAGCCGCTCGTCGTCCATCGAGTCGACCACCTCGTGCCGCCGCTTGGTCGGCAGGTCGCGCATGGTCGCGGCGATGTCGACCGCGCGCATGGTGTCGAACAGCATGAGCAGCTGCCCGGCGCCCTGCGGCTGGCCGGTGAGGTCGGTCAGGCTCAGCCCGCGCACCTCCGACCAGGGCAGCACCCGCAGCGACGACCGCCGCCTGCTCAGGCCGAGCCGCCCGGTGCGCTCGCGGACGGCGAGCTTGGCCAGCACCCAGTCACGCGTGCGGACCGGTTCCATCGCCGCGTCGGCGACCGTGACCCGCGCGTCGGTGGCGGCCAGCCGGGCCTGCGCGTCGATCAGCTGCCCGAGCACCAGCACCTCGTTGGGGCGGCGGTGGAAGCGGCGCATGTTGACCGAGCCGGTCGCGAGTGTGACGGCGGTCGGTTCGATCGCGGTGACCCGCAGCATGGGCACGAACACCCGGCGCCGGGTGGCCAGCTCGACGACGAGACCGAGCACCCGCGGCGGCTGCTGGTCCAGCCGCAGGCCGGCGACCAGGTCGCGGACCTTGCCGATGGACTCGCCGTCCGGCCCGAACACCGGCAGGCCGGCCAGCTGGGCGGCGAAGACTCTGTTCACTCCGGCCATGCTGGAAGATTAGGCGAGCCGCGCGTAGCGCGTCGGTTGAGGGCGGTGGCGGGCTGGCGGGTGGGGACTAGGCGAGCGCCGCCCACTCGGCGATCGCACTGAGGATCGGCACGCTGGGAAAACCCCCGTGCTCGGCGGCCCACAGCCAGTCGTCCACGGCCCGCACCAGCGTCCAGGCGCGGGCGCGGTCCGCGTCCAGCCCGGCGGTCAGCACCCGGGCCCGCTCTTCCACTGTGGACTCGTCGAACCGGTTCCACAGCAACGGGATCAGGCCGAACTCCGGATCGCCGGCGATCGGCTGCGGATCGATCACGAGCCACGGTTCGCGCGACCCGGCGAGGACGTTTTCGTAGTGCAGGTCCTGATTGACCAGTGACGTCCCGGCCTCCGGGCCGAGGTCCCGGCACACCGCGACCGCGGCGTCCAGCAACCGCTTCGGCACCGGCCCGCCCAGCCGCGCCCATTCCACGGGCATCTCCTCGGCGAGCCGGACGGCCTCGTCGCGCAGGGTGCGGCCGAGCGGGGGAGCGGGGACGGTCAGCCGGTGCAGCAGGCCGCACGCGATCTCCAGCGCCTTGTCCAGCGGCTCGGTCAGCAGCGTCCGGGACGCGTCGAGCCGTTCCAGCAGCAGCGCGCCGCGAGCGCTTTCCAGCAGCCGCACCGCGCCACGACCATCCCAGGTGGACAGTGCCACCGGCTCGTCCCGGGTCCAGTCGTCCTGCCAGGCGAGCTTCAGCACGAGCGGTTCGCCGTCGCGGCGCACCGGGAACACCAGCGCCGTGTAGCCGTGCCAGGGCAGCCCCTCGATCGCCAGCCCCCACTGCCGGCAGCACCAGTCCGCCAGGTCGGGCAGCGCGGCCAGCCACGGCCGCACCACGTCCCCCTCGTTGTCGATCAGCCGCTCCGCGAACTCCTCAGGTACCCGCACGTCACCCAGAGTGCCAGCGATCGGGCACTTCCCAATGACTGTGACGGGGGTAACATCGCGTCAAGGGACACGCACCCCTGGGAGCCGCCATGCTGGCCGAAATCATCACCGTCGTCGCGGCCGTGGGAGTCACCGGGCTCGCCACCAGCCTCCGCGTGGTCCGGCAGTACGAACGCGGGCTGGTGTACCGGTTCGGCCGGGTCCGCCCGAACGTCCGCGAGCCGGGCCTGACCATGCTGCTGCCGGGCGCCGACCGGCTACAGAAGGTGAACATGCAGATCGTCACCCTCCCGGTGCCCGCGCAGGAGGGCATCACGCGGGACAACGTGACGGTCCGCGTCGACGCCGTCGTGTACTTCAAGGTCATCGACCCCGTGGTCGCCGCCGTCAACGTGCAGGACTACCGGTTCGCCGTCGGGCAGGTGGCGCAGACCTCGCTGCGCTCGATCATCGGCAAGAGCGACCTGGACGACCTGCTCTCCAACCGGGAGCGGCTCAACCAGGGGCTCGAGCTGATGATCGACAGCCCGGCCCTGGACTGGGGCGTGCACATCGACCGGGTGGAGATCAAGGACGTCGCGCTGCCCGAGTCGATGAAGCGGTCGATGTCGCGCCAGGCGGAAGCCGAGCGGGAACGCCGGGCGCGGGTGATCTCGGCCGACGGCGAGCTGCAGGCGTCGCACAAGCTGTCCGAGGCCGCGGGCATCATGGCCGACGCCCCGGCGGCGTTGCAGCTGCGGCTGCTGGAGACGGTGGTGCAGGTGGCGGCGGAGAAGAACTCCACGCTCGTGCTGCCGTTCCCGGTCGAGCTGCTCCGCTTTCTCGAACGGCACACCGCCCACCCGGAGAAGTCCGCCGAGCGGCAGGTGAACGGGCAGGCGCCGGCGCCGCGGCAGCCGGAGGAGTCCGCCCCCGGGTGAGGCGCGCCATATGCGGGATCGCACGGCGGGCGCGATACTCGCCGGTAATAACGCCCGCAGACACAGGAGTCGCCCCATGGCCCGTCTGGCCCGGACCGCCGGTCTCACCGACGTGCAGCACGAGATCCTGTCCACCGTCCGCTCGTTCGTGGACAAGGAGATCATCCCGCACGCCCAGGAGCTGGAGCACGCGGACGCCTACCCGGCGGACATCGTCGAGGGCATGAAGGAGATGGGGCTGTTCGGGATCACCATTCCCGAGGAGTTCGGCGGGCTGGGCGAGTCGTTGCTGACCTACGCGCTGGTGGTCGAGGAGATCGCGCGCGGGTGGATGAGCGTGTCGGGTGTGATCAACACGCACTTCATCGTGGCGCACATGATCTCCCGGCACGGCACGCCGGAGCAGAAGCAGAAGTACTTGCCGAAGATGGCACAAGGACTCGTTCGCGGTGCTTTTTCCATGTCCGAGCCGGATCTGGGCTCGGACGTGGCGGCGATCAAGACGCGCGCGCGGCGGGACGGGGACGACTACGTCATCGACGGGTCGAAGATGTGGCTGACCAACGGCGGCTCGTCGAACCTGATCGCGCTGCTGGTGCGTACCGACGAAGGCGCGGAGAAAGCGCACCAGAACCTCACGACCTTCCTGGTGGAGAAGCCGGAGGGCTTCGGTGAGGTGGCGCCGGGGCTGACGATTCCGGGCAAGATCGACAAGATGGGCTACAAGGGCGTCGACACCACCGAGGCGGTGTTCGACGGCTTCCGGATCCCGGCGTCGCAGGTCCTCGGCGAGGCCCCGGGCCGGGGGTTCGCGTTCATGATGGACGGCATCGAGGTGGGCCGGGTGAACGTGGCGGCGCGGGCGTGCGGGATCGCGATCCGGGCGTTCGAGCTGGCGGTGGAGTACGCGCAGCAGCGCCGGACGTTCGGCAAGCCGATCGCCCAGCACCAGGCGATCGCGTTCAAGCTGGCCGAGATGGCGACCAAGGTCGAGGCCGCGCACCTGATGATGGTCAACGCGGCCCGGCTGAAGGACACCGGCGAGCGCAACGACGTGGCGGCGGGCATGGCGAAGCTGATCGCGAGCGAGTACTGCGCCGAGGTGACGCAGGAGGCGTTCCGCATCCACGGCGGCTACGGGTACAGCAAGGAGTACGAGATCGAGCGCCTGATGCGCGAGGCGCCGTTCCTGCTCATCGGCGAGGGCACCAGCGAGATCCAGAAGACGATCATCAGCCGCGGCTTGCTGCGCGAGTACCAGGTCAAGAGCTGATCAACCCCTGGTGTGTCGGGTTCGCGTGGTTTCATGGGGGTTGGCAGGATGAAGTCACTCGATCACTACGACAGCACAGGTGATGACCGTGACCAGCCCGTTCTCCTCCGGCGGCCGTCAAGTACAGGGCCTGCCGCGCTTGCCGACGCCGCCCACGGGGTGGCCGATCGGCTCCTACGCCACCTACCAGGAGGCGCAGCGGGCGGTCGACTACCTCGCCGACAACCAGTTCGCGGTCGAGGACGTGACCATCGTCGGCGTCGACCTGATGCTCGTCGAGCGGGTGCTGGGCCGGCTGTCGTGGGGTCGCGTCCTCATGACCGGCGCGATCTCCGGCGCCTGGTTCGGCCTGTTCGTGGGTTTCCTGCTGGCGATGTTCGCCTCCGGCGCGACGGTCACCTACCAGCCGATCCTGGTCGGCCTGGTCTCCGGTGTGCTGTTCGGCCTGGTGTTCGCCGCCATCAGCTACGCCTCCTCGCGCGGCCGCCGCGACTTCGCCTCGGCCAGCCAGCTGGTCGCGGGCCGCTACGACGTCCTGTGCCAGCCCCGCAACGCTGAGCAGGGCCGTGACCTGCTGGCGAAGCTCGCGATGCGGCCATCCGGGGCAACGGACTGAATCGTGACCTCCACCGCTTGCGGACGGTGATCGCCGGGCATAGTTTCAGTTCCCACCGATCGTGCGACCCGGGTTGACACCCTCGGGTTGCTTGATTGCATGCACGACGGCGTGCGGGGTGGGTCTCCCGCCGGCCGCGTGCCGAGGAGGAGGCCTGATGGGGAACGGTAAGAGCCGGGGCAGGCCGCCCGGCCGGATCGCAGCGGTGGTCGGCGCGGGCATGCTGACCGCCGGGCTGGTGACCGCCTGTGGATCCGAACAGGGGATCACGCTCAACCTGTACTACGCGCCGGAGGACACGTTCCAGTCGGTCGTGGACAACTGCAACGCCAAGGCCGAGGGGCGCTACCGGATCGTCTACAACAAGCTCCAGCGCGGCGCCGACGACCAGCGGCTGCAGATGGCGAGACGGCTCGCCGCCGGTGACGACGGCCTGGACATCCTGGGCCTGGACGTCACCTGGGTGCCGGAGTTCGCCGAGGCCGGCTGGGCCGAGGAGTGGACGGGGCCGAACAAGGCGCAGGCGGAGGCGGGCGTGCTGCCCGGCCCGCTGGCCACCGCCACCTGGAACGGCAAGCTGTACGCGGCCACGAAGAACACCAACGTCCAGCTGCTCTGGTACGACGACCGGATCACACCGCGGCCGCCCGCGACCTGGGACGAGATGATCAACCAGGCCGAGCAGCTCAAGGCGGCCGGCAAACCGCACAACATCCTGTTCACCGGCGCCCAGTACGAGGGCCTGGTGGTCATCTACAACACGCTGGTCGCCTCCGCGGGCGGGCGCATCCTCTCCGACGACGGCAAGTCCGTGGTCATGGACGAGGGCGCGGTGCAGGCGCTGGAGCTCCTCAAGCGGGTCACCTCCAGCGGCATAACCGACCCGTCGCTGACGAACCAGAAGGAGGACGACGTCCGGCAGGCGTTCCAGCGCGGCAACGGCGCGTTCGAGCTGAACTGGCCGTTCGTCTACGCCTCCTACGCCGACGAGCAGCCGCAGGACCTGCAGCACTTCAAGTGGTCCACCTACCCGGCCGTCGACCCGGGGATCCCGGCGAAGACCACGATCGGTGGCTACGACCTCGCGGTCAGCACCACCTCCAAGCACAAGCCGGAGGCGTTCGAGGCGGCGCTGTGCCTGCGCAGCCCGGAGAGCCAGAAGTTCTCCGCGCTCAACGACGGTGTCCCGCCGAGCATCGAGGCGCTCTACACCGACGACACCCCGCTCGACCCGACCAAGCCGGTCGACGCGGACAACAACCCGAGCATGGCCACCGCGTACCCGATGCGGGACGCGATCCTCGCCGCGCTCAAGGATCCGGCGGTGCGCCCGCTGACCCCGGCGTACCAGAGCCTGTCCACGGTGATCTCCAAGGTGCTGTCGCCGCCGTCGGAGATCGATCCGCAGCGGACGGCCGAAGAGCTGCGCAGCAAGCTGACCGACGCGCTGAACTCGAAAGGGGTGATCCCGTGAGCACGGTCGAGGACGTTTCCACGACGCCACAGACCACGGCGAGAACGGGGAAAGCGGCCCTGAGCGAAGGGAAGAGGGCGGAGCGGCGGCTGGGCTGGCTGCTGTGCGCGCCCGCGGCGCTCGTGATGGTCGCGGTCACCGGGTACCCGATCGTCTACTCGATCTGGCTGTCGCTGCAGCGGTACGACCTGCGGTTCCCGCAGAACACCGAGTTCGTCGGGCTCGCCAACTACGCGGCGGTACTGTCGGACTCCTACTGGTGGACGGCGTTCGGCACCACGATGGCCCTCACGATCATCTCGGTGGCCATCGAGCTGGTGCTGGGCATGGTGCTCGCGCTGATCATGCACCGCACGCTCGTCGGGCGCGGCCTGGTGCGCACGGTGTCGCTGATCCCGTACGGCATCGTGACCGTGGTCGCCGCGTTCTCCTGGTACTACGCGTGGACCCCGGACACCGGCTACCTGGCCAACACCCTGGCCGGGGACTCGGCGCCGCTGACGCAGTACCTGCCGTCGATGGCGATCATCATCCTCGCCGAGGTGTGGAAGACGACGCCGTTCATGGCGCTGCTGCTGATGGCCGGGCTCGCGCTGGTGCCGGACGACCTGCTCAAGGCCGCGGCGATGGACGGCGCGAGCGCTTGGCAGCGGTTCATCAAGGTCATCGTGCCGGTGATGAAGCCGGCGATCCTGGTGGCGCTGCTGTTCCGCACCCTGGACGCGTTCCGCATCTTCGACAACATCTACGTGCTCACCGGCGGCCAGAACGACACGTCGTCGGTGTCCATGCAGACCTACAACAACCTGATCAAGGGCCTGAACCTGGGCATCGGGTCGACGATGTCGGTGCTCATCTTCATCACGGTCGCGATCATCGCGTTCATCTTCATCAAGCTGTTCGGCACCGCGGCGCCGGGCAGCGACAAGGGAGGGAAGCGCTGATGGTGATGGGCGGAGCGGTCACCACCGGCCGCAAGACGAAGTGGACGCTGATCGACATCGTGGTGGTGGTCTACGCGCTGGTGCCGGTGCTGTGGATCCTGTCGCTGTCGCTGAAGACGAAGGACACCATCGACGACGGGAAGTTCATCCCGCGTTCGTGGACGCTGGAGAACTACGCGGACATCTTCCAGACCCTGGACTTCGTGCGGGCGCTGATCAACTCGATCGGCATCTCGATCATCGCGACGCTGATCGCGGTGATCCTGGGGACGATGGCGGCGTACGCGATCGCGCGGCTGGATTTCCCCGGCAAGCAGCTGCTGGTCGGGGTCTCGCTGCTGATCGCGATGTTCCCGCAGGTGTCGCTGGTGAGCCCGCTGTTCAACATCGAGCGCACGCTCGGGCTGTTCGACACCTGGCCGGGGCTGATCCTGCCGTACATCACGTTCGCGCTGCCGCTGGCGATCTACACGTTGTCGGCGTTCTTCCGGGAAATCCCGTGGGAACTGGAGAAGGCGGCCAAGATGGACGGCGCCACGCCCGGCCAGGCGTTCCGGCGGGTCATCGCGCCGCTGGCGGCGCCGGGCGTGTTCACCACCGCGATCCTGGTGTTCATCTTCTGCTGGAACGACTTCCTGTTCGCCATCTCACTGACCTCGACCAACGCGTCGCGGACGGTGCCGGCGGCGTTGTCGTTCTTCACCGGGGCCTCGCAGTTCGAGGACCCGACCGGGACGATCTGCGCCGCCGCGGTCGTGATCACCGTCCCGATCATCCTGTTCGTGTTGTTCTTCCAGCGCCGCATCGTCGCGGGGCTGACCTCCGGTGCGGTGAAGGGGTAGCGCCATGGCTGAGATCGTGCTGGACAAGGTGAGCAAGCGCTATCCGGACGGTGCGCTCGCCGTGTCCGAAGTGGACTTGCAGGTCGCCGACGGTGAGTTCATCATCCTGGTCGGCCCGTCCGGGTGCGGGAAGTCGACCACGCTGAACATGGTGGCCGGGCTGGAGGACATCTCCTCCGGCGAGCTGCGCATCGACGGCGAGCGGATGAACGAGAAGGCGCCGAAGGACCGGGACATCGCGATGGTGTTCCAGTCCTACGCGCTGTACCCGCACATGAGCGTGCGGGAGAACATGGCCTTCCCGCTGCGGCTGGCGAAGATCGACGACGCCACGGTGAAGGCGAAGGTCGAGGAGGCCGCCGAGATCCTGGACCTGACCCCGCACCTGGACCGCAAACCGTCCAACCTGTCCGGTGGGCAGCGGCAGCGGGTGGCGATGGGCCGGGCGATCGTGCGCAGCCCCAAGGCGTTCCTGATGGACGAGCCGCTGTCCAACCTGGACGCCAAGCTGCGCGGGCAGATGCGGACGTCGGTGTCGAAGCTGCAGCGCCAGCTCGGCACGACCACGCTGTACGTCACGCACGACCAGACCGAAGCCATGACGCTGGGTGACCGGGTCGTGGTGCTGCGGGCCGGGTACGTGCAGCAGATCGGGTCGCCGCAGTTCCTCTACGACCACCCGGCCAACCTGTTCGTGGCCGGGTTCATCGGGTCGCCGTCGATGAACTTCGTGCCCGCGACGCTGGAGGACGGGAGCCTGAAGAGCCCGCTGGGCACGGTCGAGCTGCCGGACCGGCTGCGCCGCCTGGCGGAGGCGGCCGGTGCGCCGCGGGAGGTGATCGCCGGCATCCGGCCGGAGCACTTCGAGGACGCCGGGCTGCTCGACGACACCGCCACGCGCGGCGGGTGCGTGTTCAGCGCCCACGTGGACGTGCTGGAGTCGATGGGCTCGGAGAAGTACGCGTACTTCACGGTGGAAGGCGCGACGGCGACGTCGTCCGAGCTGGCGGAGCTGGCGGCGGACGCCGGAGCGGACGACGTGCCGGGCGGCGGAGCGTCCATCACGGCCCGGCTGTCCCCGTCGTCGGGCGCCCGGGAGGGCGGCACGCTCGACGTGTGGTTCGACGTGCAGAAGGTGCAGCTGTTCGATCCGTCGTCGGGGAAGAACCTGACCTACGAAGAGTGACCGCGCTCCGGCGCGACGAGGGCCACTTCTCCTGGCGGAGGGGTGGCCCTCTTTCGTGCCCGGAGAACGCTGTGATTTAACCCACAAGAGTGATGGATTATTCGGTAATGTCGAATCACCGTTGGTATCGCGGAAGGGGATTCCGATGACGTTGCCGATCGACGAGGTGCTGACCACCACCCGTGCGGTTCGGAGGCGGTTGCGGTTCGACCGGCCCGTCGCGCCGGAGGTGATCCGGGAGTGCCTGGAGGTCGCCGTGCAGGCGCCCAGCGGCGGGAACCGGCAGCCGTGGCGGTGGATCGTGGTGCGGGACGCGGAGCAGCGCGCGCGCATCGCCGAGGTCTACCGGTGGTGCTTCGCCGAATACGTCGCCGAGCTGGGCGACCCCGGGCCGTCCCGGGACCTGGACAGCGCCCGGTTCCTCGCCGACAACCTGCACCGGGTGCCGGTGCTGGTGCTGCCGTGCCTCGTCGCGTCGCGGCTGCCCGAGGGCAGCCAGGCCGGTCTGTGGGGCTCGCTGCTCCCGGCCGCGTGGAGTTACCTGCTCGCCGCGCGGGCCCGCGGTCTCGGCACCGTGTGGACCACCTGTCACCTGCGGCGGGAGGCCGAGGTCGCGGAGATCCTCGGTCTCCCGCCGGGGATCCGCCAGGGTGCCCTGATCCCGACCGCCTACCACGACGGCGGCCCGTTCCGGCCGGCCCGGCGGGCGCCGCTGGCGGACGTGCTCGTGGTCGACCGGTGGCGGCGAACCCGGGAACTCGTGGCCGACCTCGACGACCCGTTCTTCTTCGACCACGAGCTCGACCACCTGCCCGGGATGCTGCTCCTGAGCGCCGCGCTGGACCTCGTGCGCCCGGCCGGGGCGGAGCCCGCTGTAGTCCTGACGCTCGACTTCCGGGGCATGGGGAAACTGGACGCGCCGGTCCAGCTGACCGCCGAGCCGAGCGAGTCGAGCACCGGGCGGTGGCGGGTGGAGGCCGGTCAGGAGGGGCGGACGATCATGACCGGCACGATCGAGGTGGGCGCCACTGCTGAGTGGCCCCTGGGTTCGCTGGGGGATCCGCCGTGGCCTGCCGATTCCGGCGCGGTCGAGGTGGGCGCTGCCGTCGAGTGGCCCGTGGATTCGGTGGAGGATCCGGTGCGGTCTGCCGGTTCCGGCGCGGTCGAGGTGGGCGCTGCCGTCGAGTGGCCCGTGGATTCGGCGGAGGATCCGCGCCGGGTGGTGCGGCCCGTCGATCGGCGGCTGGTGCACCGCCGCCGGGCGGAGAACGTGGTCGTCGGCGACCTCGCCGAGAGCGAGCAGGACTGGCGCGTCACCGTGCTGCCGCCGCCGGCCGGACACCACCTCGACGGCGGGCGGACCGCGGAACGGCTGATCGAGGCGGCGCGGCAGTTCGTGACGCTCCTGGAGTACGCGGACAACCAGCGGCAGGAGGGCACCCGGTTCGTGCTGACGCGGCTGGCCGCCACGGTGCCCGCCGGCCCGTCCACCGGAGCGGTCCTGAGCTGGGCGAAGACCGGCACCCGAGGCAACCGGCCACGCTACGACGTACGGATCCTGGACGCGGACGGCCAGTGCGTGGGCTCGGTGACCGTGTGCGGCCGCGCCCTCAGCGATGCGGCGTTCCGCAGGCTGCGGGGCCGGGCGGTGCCGCAGCCTGCCGCGTTGTGAGGTGGGCTTCGGTGATGGTGTGCGGCGCGCCGTCGGCGGTGCGGTGTTCCGCAGGCTGCGGGGCCGGGCGGTGCCGCAGCCTGCCGCGTTGTGAGGTGGGCTTCGGTGATGGTGTGCGGCGCGCCGTCGGCGGTGCGGTGTTCGGCAGGCTGCGGGGTCGGGCGGTGCCGCAGCCTGCCGCGTTGTGAGGTGGGCTTCGGCGATGGCGTGCGGCGCGTCCTCGGTGATGCCGCATTCCGCAGGCCGCGGTGACCGGGGGTCTCACCGTCGGCGGGCTCGCTGGGCTTCGGGCCGGTGTTCGGTCGCGCTCTCAGTGATGCGGCGTTCCGCAGGCTGCGGGGCCGCCCGGCGCCGCCGCCCGGATTGACCGGGGGCCTCGGCGTGCGGCGCGCGCTGCGGGGCCGGGCAGCGGCGCCGGCCTTCAGCGCCGGCGGGCCCGCAGCGCTTCGATGACCTCGTCGTCCCAGCGGTGTTGCCGGATCAGCCGGTAGCGCTCGCCCGCGACCCACATGTACGCCTCGGCCTCGGTGCGGTCCCCGATCAGCTCCGCCTGCCGCATCATCTCCACCACCGGCAGGTACTCCTCGTCGTACCAGCGCCGGGCGATCGTCGCGCGGTCGAGGAACTTGCCCTCCGCCTGCATGAGCCGGAACCCCCACGCCTCGACGTGCTCACCGAGGTGCGCGTAGTCCCACGGGTCGCTCACCACGATCGCCGCGCGCGCCTCGCCGGTCAGCGGCACCCGCGACAGGAACAGCCGCCGGTAGTCCTTGACGATCAGGTCGCCCCGGTAGCGGATGCCCTTCGGGTCGAGCTTGGTGTGCACCTCGGTCACCGACGCCTCGATGGTCTCCAGCCCGAGCGCGTAGGCGACCGACACGCGGTGGTGCCCGTCGATCACGAAGTGCAGGTCACCGACCCGGTACACCTCGATCGGCGGGATGTGCTCGCCGCGGCGGGCGGCCAGCGCGAGCCGTTCCCAGCGCTCCCGCACCCGGCCGGACGTGGGCCGGAACCGGCGGTCGAAGTCGCGGCCCCGGTCCACGCTGCCGACGATCGAGTTCAGCGGGATCACCCGCCGCCCGATCCGCCGCTCGCCCGCGTACCCCAGCGCGTCCACGACCTCGTCGAACGGCAGCATGATGTTGACGTCGTCGGGTTCCCGGCGCAGCCAGTTCGCCAGCCGGGACAGCACCTGCCGCCGCCGGGCGCGCAGGAAGTCGTGTTCGGCGTCGGCGCGGGGGAAGCCGGTGTCGCGCGCGGGGGTCACGTCCGCACCTCGTGCGGGGTGAACTCGATGAGGTGCTTGCCGACGACGTTGCGGACTCGGGTCTCGCCCATCCGGTGCTCCCGGGGGTGTTCGCCGTAGGGGTGGATGTGGCCGTGCAGCAACCAGTCCGGCCGCATCCGCTCGACCACCGGGTGCAGGCAGTCGAAGCCGCGGTGCGGCGGGTCTTCGCGGTCGCCGACGCCGCGCGGCGGGGCGTGCGTCAGCAGGAAGTCGACGCCGCGGCCGTCGCGGCGCCGCCGGCGCGCCGCCTGCCGGACCAGGCCCCGGGCGCGGCGGGCCTGCTGCGCCTGGGTCCACTGGTTCGGCCCGTCGTTGTAGCGGACCGAGCCGCCCAGCCCCGCGATCCGCAGACCGCACACGTCGACCACGCGGCCGTCGGCGTTGATGCCACCGGCCGGACCGGGCCACGCCTGCGGGAACCCGGCCCGCAGGAACAGGCCGCCGTGGCGGGTGAACCCGGACAGGTCCGGGTCGTGGTTGCCGGGCACGAACACGCACGGCACACCGCCCAGCGCGTCGGTCAGGAACTCCAGGTAGTCGAACGGCAGGTCACCGGCGGCCAGGACGAGGCCGACGTCGCAGCCGGGGCCGATACCGGCCCACAGCCGCTCGTCGACCTCGTCGGCGACCACCAGTGCGCGCATGGGTCCACGATAGGGACTCCTCAGCGGGCCTGCGCGAGTTCCGGGTGGTCCGCGATCAGGACCGCCACCACCGCGATCCACGTCAGGGTCAACGCGAGCGCCCAGAACTTCACGCTCGTGAGCAGTCTGGTCATGAGTCGACTCCTTTCATCGAACACTTCAGGAATGGGCTACAGCCAGTTGTTCTTCCTGAATATTCGGTAAAGAAGCAGGCAGATCCCGAGAATCATGACGAGAACCGCCGGATAGCCGTACTGCCAGCGCAATTCCGGCATGTAGTCGAAATTCATGCCGTAGATACCCGCGATCATCGTGGGCACCGTGATCATCGCCGCCCACGAGGTGATCTTGCGCATGTCGCTGTTCTGCTGGAGCGTGATCTTGGCGACCGTCGCGTTCACCAGCGTCGTCAGCAGCTCGTCGAAGTTGCCCACCCGCTCCGACACGGTGGTCAGGTGGTCGTCGACGTCGCGGAAGTACGACCGGACCTCGTCGGGCACCAGCCGGGTGAACCCCTCGGCCAGCCGGCGCACCGGCGTGACCAGCGGCAACACCGCCCGGCGCAGCTCCAGCACCTCGCGTTTCATGAGGTAGATCTGCTCCGCGCTGACCGTCGACCGCGGCGCGAACACGCGCGCCTCCATCTCGTCGATGTCCTCCTCGATCGACGAGGTGACCTCCAGGTACTGGTCGACGATGAGGTCGGTGATGGCGTGCAGCACCGCGGCCGGGCCGTTCACCAGCCGCTCCGGGTCCTCGTCGAGCTCGCGGCGCAGCCGGGCCAGCCCGGAGTGCGCCCCGTGCCGGACGGTGATGATGAAGTCCAGCCCGAGGAACGCCATCAGCTCGCCGCTCTCCACGATCTCGTTGGCCGTGGTGGGCGACTCGTGCTCGACGTAGCGGACCGTCTTGAGCACCATGAACAACGTGTCGTCGTAGCGCTCCAGCTTCGGCCGCTGGTGCGCCTGCACGGCGTCCTCGACGGCCAGCTCGTGCAGGCCGTAGACCTCCGCGATGCCCTGGATCTGCTGCTGGTCGGGCTCGTGCAGGCCGATCCAGACGAACCCGTCACGCCGGCGCCGGACCTCCTTGATGGCCTCGGCGTGCGTCCAGCGCCCGGGCAGCCGTTCGCCGTCGACGTACACGGCGCAGTCGACGATGTAGGCCGACACCGGGACCGGCACGGGCGGCTCGACCCGGGTCGACCGGCCGTTGCCCCGGCCGCGCAGGCCACCGAGGGAGGGAATCGCAGGCATGGGATCTCCTGGCTTTCGCAGTGCGTACCACGACCGCCGGGCGGGCAGGAATGCGTCCGCTCGGCACTGACCAGCGTTTTCCCGGGCGAAAAGAGACCTAACGACCGGAGAGGATTCCGGCCATGCGGAGGGAAACGCTGGGTTTACTAGGGAGCGGACTATCGCCACTACTCATCGTGCGTTCCTCACCTCCTCCAGCCGGACCGGCAACGTGGCGGCTGTCGCGTTGACGCACCGCCTCCATTGGCCGAGGGTACTCCTCAACATCAGTTGACGTCGCTCCAGGTCGGTGTGGCGTTACCCGCAGGGAGGTCGAGCGGTGCAGTTCGGGCGGTATTTCGAGGAGTTCGAGGTGGGCGCGGTGTACAAGCACTGGCCCGGCAAGACGGTGACCGAGTACGACGACCACCTGTTCTGCCTGCTCACCATGAACCACCACCCGCTGCACCTGGACGCGCACTACGCGGCCGAGACCACCGACTTCGGCAAGAACGTCGTGGTGGGCAACTACGTCTACTCGCTGCTGCTGGGCATGTCGGTGCCGGACGTGTCGGGCAAGGCGATCGCGAACCTGGAGATCGAGTCGCTGCGGCACGTCAAGCCGACCTTCCACGGTGACACCATCTACGGTGAGACCGAGGTGCTGGACAAGACCCCGTCGAAGTCGAAGGACGACCGGGGCGTGGTGTACGTGGAGACCCGGGGCTACAAGCAGGACGGCACGATCGTGTGCATCTTCCGCCGCAAGGTCCTGGTGCCGAAGCAGAACTACGGTGAGGCGCGTGGGGGCGAGCAACCGGGCCGTCCCGTTCCGCACGAGTGAGGGAGAGCGCGTGACGATCGGGTTGGCCGAAGCCAAGCGGCAGCTGAGCGAGTTCGCCGGGAGCGCGGCGGGCGAGTCGCCGCTCTACGAGCACCTCGCGTCGAAGGCCGCCGAGGACGACGAGGTGGCCGGCCTGCTGGCCGCCGCGCCCGGCGGGGCGAGCCCGGCGCTGCTGTTCGCGGTCGCGCACCGGCTCATCCAGGCCGACCCGATCCACCCGCTCTCGCGCTACTACCCGTCGCTGGGCGGGTTCGACGGCGTCGACGGCCAGACCTGGCCGGTGTTCCGCGAGTTCCTGCTCGCGCACGCGGACGACGCGGCCGGGATGCTCGCGTCGAAGTCGCTGGCGAACAACGAGGTGCGCCGGGCCGCGTCGGCCTTCCCCGGGGTCGCGATGGCCGCCAAGCAGGCCGGCGGCAAGATCGCGTTGATCGAGGTCGGCACCGCGGGCGGGTTGCTGCTGGGGATGGACAGGTTCGCCTACCGGTACCAGTGCGACGGTGGCGAGCAGCTGGTCGCCGGGCCGGCCAAGGCTGCCGTCGGGTTGCACTGCGCGCTCGACCTGGCGCCCGGCGCGGTGCTGCCGAAGCTGCCGAAGAAGCTGACCGTCGCCTCGCGGGTCGGGCTCGACCCGGCGCCGCTGGATCTGTCCGATGAGGACGAGCTGGCGTGGCTGGAGGCGTGCGTGTGGGCCGACCAGCCGGACCGGGTGCGGCTGCTGCGGGCGGCGGCGCTGGCGCAGCGCAAGTCGCCGCCGGAGATCATCGCCGCGGGCGCGGTCGGCGGGTTCGACGAGGCGGTGTCCCGGGTGCCCGCGGACCTGCCGCTGGTGGTGCTCACCAGCCGGACCATGGGCCACATTCCGGACGCCGACCGCGCCGAGTTCCTGTCCCGCATGGCCGCGCTGGGCCAGACGCGTCCACTGTGGTGGGTCATGGACGAGACGTACGAGCACGGGCTGTCCGCGGTGCTGCCGGGCCGGGACGAGCTGGCCTTCGCCCGGGACGGCCTGACGACGCTCGGGCTGGCGCGGCGCACCGCGGACGGCTGGGACGCCGTCGCCCTGGCCCGCACCACGCGCTACGGCGCCCGGATGACCTGGCTGGCCGCCTAGCTGTTGTGTGGCCGGGTCCACTGCGGTGAGGATGTGGTCATGGCTGAGGACACGTGGTTCACCCCGCTCACCCCGCTGGCGTTCCTGGAGCGCTCCGCCGAGGTCTTCGCCGACAAGGAGGCCATCGTCTACGGCGAGCGCCGCGTGACCTACCGCGAGTTCGCCGCCGAGGCGACGCGCGTGGCGCGGGCGCTGCGGGCGAGCGGTATCGAGCCCGGGGACCGCGTGGCGTACCTGCTGCCGAACATCCCGGAGATGCTGGTCGCGCACTTCGCGGTGCCGCTCGCCGGCGCGGTGCTGGTCGCGATCAACACCCGGCTCGCGCCGGCCGAGATCCGCTACATCCTCCAGCACTCCGGGGCGAAGGTGCTGGTCGTGGACGCCGCGTTGCACGCCTCGGTGCCGCCGGACGCCGGCGTGGACATCGTGACGGTGGTCGACGGCGCCGCGCCGGATCCGGCCGTCGGCGGCATCACCTACGACGAGCTGCTGGCGCGCGGCAGCGACGAGCCGCTGCCGTGGCGCGTCGCGGACGAGCGGTCGACGATCTCGATCAACTACACCTCCGGGACGACGGGACGGCCCAAGGGCGTCCAGTACCACCACCGGGGCGCGTACCTGAACTCGCTCGCCGAGATCATCCATTCGGGTCATTCGCCGGAGTCGAAGTACCTGTGGACGCTGCCGATGTTCCACTGCAACGGCTGGTGCACGACGTGGGCGGTCACCGCGATCGGCGGCACGCACGTGTGCCTGCGGGCGGTCGACGCGGCGGAGATCTGGCGGCTGCTGGACGGCGAGGGCATCACGCACCTCAACGGCGCGCCGACGGTGCTGAACACGATCGCGGGCTACTCCGGGGCGCATCCGCTGTCGCGCGAGGTCGTGGTGACCACGGCCGGGGCGCCGCCGTCGCCGACCGTGATCCGGCGGATGACGGACCTGGGCGCGCGGCTGGTGCACGTGTACGGGCTGACCGAGACGTACGGCCCGTACACGGTGTGCGAGGCGCAGGAGGGGTGGATCAAGCTCGACATCGCCGAGCGGAGCAGGCTGATGGCGCGGCAGGGCGTCGGGATGCTGGTGACCGACGGGATCCGCGTGGTGGACGAGCAGATGCGCGACGTGCCCCGCGACGGCGTCACGATGGGCGAGGTCGTGATGCGCGGGAACAACGTGATGTCCGGCTACTTCGCCGACCCCGAGGCGACGGAGAAAGCGTTTCGCGGCGGCTGGTTCCACTCCGGCGACCTGGGCGTGTGGCACCCGGACGGCTACATCCAGCTGCGTGACCGGGCGAAGGACATCATCGTCTCGGGCGGCGAGAACATCTCGACGATCGAGGTGGAGGCGGCGCTGGACTCGCACGAGGCCGTCGCGGAGGTCGCGGTGGTCGGCGTCCCGGACGAGAAGTGGGGCGAGCGGCCCAAGGCGTACGTCGTGCTGCGCCCCGGGGCCGCGGTGACGGCCGAGGAGCTGCGGTCGCACGTGCGGGAGCAGATCGCGCGCTTCAAGGTGCCGGACCGGGTGGAGTTCGTGGCGGCGCTGCCGAAGACCTCGACGGGGAAGATCCAGAAGTTCCAGCTGCGCGAACGGGACTGGAGTGGCGCGGAGAGCCGCATCCAGGGCTGAAAGCGCCCTCAGCAGCGCGGAGGCGGCTCGCTCCGCGGGAACAACGCGCCCCTGCGGGGCGGCTCGGCACGAAGGCAGCGCGTTTCCGTCGGCTCGCCACAGCCGACAGGCCGCCGCGAGCAGCGATTTTCGCCGCAGCCGAGGCGTCGCCTCGGCAGCCGAGTTGCTGCTGCGGGGGAGGTTGGGGTGTCGCTGGTGGCGGTGTGCTGGCCGGGTCGCCGCGTAGTGGCCCGGTGAGGTGGCGGTTTCGCCGCAGCCGAGGTGTCGCCTCGGCTGCCGAGTCGCTGCTGCGAAGAAAGGTGGGCGTCGCCGCGAGTGGGGTGCCGCCCGGGGCCGCTCCTCGCCCGGAGAAGTGGCCCTGGGTTCCGCTGCCGGAAAGCGCCCTCAGCAGCGCGGCAGCATCTCCCAGCCACGCAGTGTGTCCGCCAGCCCATCGGTCAGCGCGAGCGCCGTGAAGGTCGCTTCGTCGACCCAGCGCACGTCGGCCGCGTCGTCGCCCGCCTGCAGGAAACCGCTCTCCACCTGGCAGACGTAGTCGTAGATCTCGTAGCGGCCGCGGACCACGTGCCCCGCCAGCGCGCCCGGCCGGACCACGAGACCGGTCTCCTCGCGCATCTCCCGGACCAGGGCCTCACTGTCCGTTTCGCCCGGTTCGACGCGTCCGCCGGGGATCGACCACAGTCCGCGTCCGGGCTCGTTCGCGCGCTGGACGAGCAGCAACCGGCCCTCGTGATCGTGCAAGATCCCGCCTACGCACCGCACGGACACCGGGCGAATCCCGCTCATGAGGGCAGCCTAACCCGGTCCCGCCGGACGCGGAGAGTAACCAACCGATTAGATCACAGCCGGACACTGACCCAAGCGCGGGACTTACCTCCCGTAACCCTGCGGAGTGCGGTACAACGTTACTGGTGAGCTTGCCAGTCCGATGCCGGAGTAAGAGACGGGATTGATCGTTGTGAACGCGAAGAAGATTGCCGGGCTCGTGGGTATCGCGTTGGTGCTGTTCTTCGTGATCGCCCAGCCGGGCAACGCGGCCAACCTGGTCAGCAACATCGTCGACTTCCTGCGTGAATCGGCCGAGGCCGTCATCACCTTCGTCAGCAACGTGTTCACTTCGTAGGCGGCCGGATAGGCTGGCTTGATGTTCGCCCCCCGGGATCCCGACGAGTACCTGCTCGACACCGAGCGGCGCGTGGTTCGGGTCCGCAGGCACTGGGCCTTCCTGGCCTGGGACACCTTCGAGACGATCGCCCTGCTCGCGATCTGCGTGATGGTGTCCTACCTGCTGCCACCGTCCCTGTGGGTGGTCCAGAACATCCTCTGGTACGCGGCGCTGCTCGTGGTCGTCGTGTACGCGTTCAAGGTCATCGAGTGGTGGGTCGAACGCCTGGTGGTGACCGACAAGCGGTTCGTGCTCACCAGCGGCGTCATCACCACCAAGGTCGCGATGATGCCGATCTCGAAGGTCACCGACCTGACCTACGAACGCTCGGCGTGGGGCCGGATGTTCGGCTACGGCACGGTCGTCGTCGAGTCGGCCGGTCAGATCCAGGCGCTGAACCGGATCGAGTTCCTGCCGAGCCCGGAGGAGTTCTACGACACCATCTCCGAACTCGTCTTCGGCGACAAGCACAAGCAGAGCGAGCGCTTCTCCATGATCAAGGCCCAGCGCCTGGCGCGCGGCAAGAAGATCGTCGGTTGAGGTGTCGTCGTGCCTGGTCGGCCGTGTGCCGGCCGGGTAGGCGACAATGATTCCGATGCGCATCGATCTGCACACCCACTCCACCGTGTCGGACGGCACGGACACGCCGGCCGAACTGGTGGCCACGGCCGCCGCCGCGGGGCTCGACGTGGTCGCGCTGACCGACCACGACACCACGGCAGGCTGGGCCGCGGCGGCCGCGGCGCTGCCGCCGGGTCTCACGCTCGTGCCCGGCGCCGAGCTGTCGTGCGTGAGCAGTTTCGGCGTCAGCATCCACCTGCTGGCCTACCTGTTCGACCCGGCGTCCCCGGCGATCGTGGCCGAGCAGACCCGGCTGCGGCAGGAGCGCCGCACCCGGCTGCGGGCGATGGCGGTGCGGATGCAGGCCGACGGCCTGCCGATCGACGCCGACGAGCTGCTCGAATCGCTCGGCCCGGACTCCCCGGCCGGCCGTCCGCACCTCGCGCAGGCCCTGGTGCGGGCCGGGCTGGTGACGAGCGTGGACCAGGCGTTCGCCGAGTACCTGGGCGCCGGCCGCGGCTACTACCTGCCGCGGCAGGACACGCCGGTGGAGCGGGCGATCGAGATGATCGCCGAGGCCGGTGGCGTGACCGTGTTCGCGCACCCGTTCGCGCGCAGCCGCGGGCGGATCGTGTCGGCGGAGTACATCGTCGGGCTGGCGGAGCTCGGGCTGACCGGGCTCGAGGTCGACCACCCCAACCACGACGAGGCCACGCGCGCCGAGCTGCGCGGGCTGGCCGATGAGCTGGGGCTGGTGCAGACCGGGTCCAGCGACTACCACGGCACGAACAAGACGATCCCGATCGGTGCGGAGAACACCGATCCCGAGCAGTTCGAGGCGCTCATCGACAAGGCGTCCGGCGCGCGGATCGTGGTGGGCTGACCTTGGCGGTCGCCGACTTCTTCGACGCGAAGCTGTTCCTGGAGGCGTCGATCACGCTGGTCGTGATCATGGACCCGCCGGGGACCGTGCCGGTGTTCCTCAGTCTGGTCGGCCGCAAGCCGCCCGCCGTGCGGGCGCGGGCGGCGCGGCAGGCGGTGCTGGTGTCGCTGCTGGTGATCTCGCTGTTCGCGATCGCGGGGCAGGCGATCCTGGCCTACCTGGGGATCGGGGTGCCCGCGCTGCAGGGGGCGGGCGGGCTGCTCCTGCTGCTCATCGCGCTGGACCTGCTGACCGGCCGCGGCGCGACGAGCGAGCCGAACGTGGTGGAGGACGTGAACGTCGCCCTGGTGCCGCTGGGCACGCCGCTGCTGGCGGGCCCGGGAGCGATCGCCGCGACGATCGTCTTCGTGCGGCAGGCGGCCGGGCACGTGGGCGCGTACGTGGCGCTGGCCTGCGCGATCGTCGCGGTGCACATCGTGATCTACGCGTGCATGCGGTTCTCCGGCGTGGTGATCCGGCTCATCAAGGAAAGCGGTATCACGCTGCTGGCGAAGATCGCGGGTCTGCTGCTGGCCGCGATCGCCGTGGAACTGGTCGCGAACTCGGTGCGCGGCTTCATCGAGGGCGGCTGACGCTCCACCGGCGACGCGCAGGTGTCAGCCGCCGATCACCGGCGGGCTGATGCGGTTGCCGTTCTCGTCGGTGCCGCCCTCGTGGCCGAAGATGCTGTCCGGATCGTCTTCGAGCAGGTACGCGGGCCGTTCGTGGTCCTTGTCCTCCTCCTTCTTCGAGTTGCCTGCCGGACCGGCCAGGCCCGTCCCGGACGCGCCGGCCTTGCCCGCCGCTCCGGCGCGGCCGCTGTTCGCGCTCTCCGCGGCGGCCCGAGCGCCCGGCTCACCGACCCCGGCCTTGCGGCCCGCCGCCGGTTCCTGGCCCGCGGCGCCGCCGAGACGGCCCGCCGCGCCACCGGCGGCCCGGCCACCCACGCCTGCCCGCGGCGGGACACCGCCCGGGCCCGCACCCGCACCCGGGCGCGGTGACGTGCGGGTCTGGTCGGCCTGGCCCGGCGCGATCGGCATCATGCCCGCCCCGGCCGAGGTCCCCGAGCTGCCGGGAACCGTCGTGCCGGGGGAGCGGCCCCAGCCACCGGCGTGGTCGGCGAAACCGGCGGCCGGTGACGCACCGGTGGTCGGTCCGGCGCCCGGCAGCGGCACCGTGGGCGACGCGATGCTCCCGACGGTCCGCACCCCGCCCGGCGAACCACCCATGGGGCCGACCCCGCCCGAACTCGACGCGATGGTGCTGTCGTTGGCGGCGAACTGCGGGGTCGTCGTCCCGCCGGTGTCGGGCTGCGCGGTCGGAGTCGCGTACACGGGCTGGGTCGAGCCGCCGGAGTGCAGCATCAGGTCCCGCTGCGCCAGGACCGCCGCGGCCTCCTGCTGGGCCTGGTGCTGGAGTAAGGCCTGGTTCTGCATGTCGTTCATGGTGGCGGTGGCGGCCTGCCAGTCCCCGCCCGCGAGCTGCTGCCGGGCGGCGGCGACCGATTCCTCGACCGACCGGCCCGCCGGTTCCGGCATGCTGTTGCGCGCCTGAGAGAGGGCCGCGGAGGTCTGCGAATAGCGGTTGGCCGACAGGAAGGCCGCGTCCTTCGAGCTGTCCGCCCACGTCGCGAGCGTGTTGAAGTAGCCGAAGGCGGAGTTCGCGCCGTCGCCCTGCCAGCCGGCCTGCTCCTTGGCGACACCCTGCCGGAGCGCGGAGGCCATCTCGCCGAAGGCGTTGCCGAGGTCGTTGACGATGGTGCCCTGCTCGTCGACCTCCTCCGGGGAGACACCGTCGGTGACCATGGACTTCAGCTGCTCGTGCGGCACCCTCTCGTAGAGCTGGTCCGAGGGCGGCAGGCCGTCGCGGTAGGCGCCGCCCTCGGCCTGCAGCTTCCGCGTGTAGATCTGGCCGGACTTGACCGAGTAGTCGCCCGCGACCGCCTCGGCGTCCGGCCCGAAGAACTTGCCGGCGGACTTCCCCGCGGTTTCGGCGTAGACCTCCGACTCGTACCGGCGCCGCGAGTACCCGTTGTCGGGCTGCGTCATGACTTCCTCCCCTGGTGTCAGCGATGCACCGCGGTCAGGTGCTGGTTGACCCGGTCCCGCACCCACTGGCCGATGCGCGCCCGGTCGGCCGGGGTGAACGTGTGCCGCTGGGCGCCGTCGGGCAGCTGCTCGACCGTGGTGAAGAACCGGCCGTCGGGTGTGTCGAACCAGGTCAGGCGGCCGGTGTCGACGCCGCGGACCGAGCACGAGACCACCCCGGCCCGCAGCGGCGGCGCCGCGAAGTACCGGTCCGCGACGCGCTTCTCCCGCGGCGGCTCCCCGCCGCCGAACAGATCGCCGCCGCGGGGCTGCGACACGTAGTTGACGGGCGCGATGCGCACCGGCGGCACCTCCGGCAGCGGGTCGAGCAGTTGCGGGAGCACCTGGCCCGCACGCAGCTCGTGGAACGTGACGTCGTCGCCGGTCTGGCGGCTCAGCACGCCGTGTTCGCCGGCCCAGCCGCCGCGCGCCAGGATCTGCGCGTCGGTGGTCAGCTCGGCCACGACCTGGGTGACGAGCACCTCGGGCCGCGCCCACAGCCGCAGCAGGTCCTCGAACTCGGGGTGCAGCCGGTCCCGCGACATGCGTCCGAGCCGGTGCCAGTGCTCGAACACGCGCCGCCGCTGCTCGGCCCGCTCGGTCCGGGTCCCGCTCACGAACGGGACCTTGTGCGGGTAGACGAACCTCCCGAGGCCCAGTTCCTCGTCGAGGATGTCCAGTTCGGCCGGCGCCGTTTCGAACGTCAACACGCACTGCCCCCTGATCCGAATGCCAACCGCCCAGATCATATGCGCAGCGGGGCGCGGGCGGAGCCGAAAGTGTCGGAGGTGGTGCGTACCGTAGCGAGCGTGGAGCAACTGGGGTTCGAGTTCGCGGTCCAGCCGCGGCGGTTGACGAAGGTGAGCCCGGCGCGGCTGGCCACCTTCGCGGACTGCCCGCGCCGGTATCGCCTGGCCTACCTCGACCGGCCGACCCCGCAGCGCACGGGGCCGTGGGCGCACAGCACGCTCGGCGCGGTCGTGCACAACGCGTTGCGTGCGCTGTTCGACCTGCCGCCCGCGCGCCGCACGCCGGAGCGCGCCGCGGCGCTGTTGTCGGAGCACTGGCAGGACGCCGGTTTCGCCGACGCCGAGCAAGCCGCGACGTACCGCGCGCGTGCCAAGCAGTGGGTGGCCGAGTACGTCGAGCAGCACGACGTGACCAGCGATCCGGTGGGCATCGAGCGCTGGGTGTCGGCGCCGGTGAACCCGGAGCCGGGGCAGCCGGCGTCGATGATCATCGAGGGCCGCGCGGACCGGATCGACCAGCGCGGCGGCGAGCTGGTGATCGTGGACTACAAGACGGGCCGCCGCGCGCCGGACGAGTACGAGGCCCGCAGCTCGCAGGCGCTGGCGATGTACGCGGTGGCGGCCGAGCGGACGTTGCGGCGCCCGTGCACGAAGGTCGAGCTGCACCACCTGCCCAGCGGCACGGTCGCGGAGGCGACGCACACGCCGGACAGCCTGCGGCGGCACCTGCGGCGCGCGGAGGAGACCGCGGAGGACGTCCGGCTGGCCACGGACACCCTGGAAGCCGGCGGCGACGGCGACGTGCTGTTCCCCGCCCGCCCCGACCGCCGCTGCGGCTGGTGCGACTTCCGCCCCAGCTGCGAGGCCGGACAGGCGGCCGCCGCGGCGGCGAAGCCGTGGGAGCTGCTGGCGCCGTAGGGGCGAGGCCGGGCTCAGGAGCCCCGCTCGGCAGCGGGCGGTGGCGGTTGCTGGCGCCGTAGGTGTGGGGGCTGACCGCGTGGCTGGTGTGTGAGGCGGGCCGTGGGGGTCGTTGGCGCCGTAGGTGTGGACTGGGCGGTCGGCTGGTGTGGGTCGAGGTCGTGGGGGTTGCGGTGCCGGGTGGTTCTCGCCCAGCCGCCGATGGGGTGACCGGCCGGCCGCGGCACGAATTCCCTCGGAAACTCCAGAGTCAGGTCGCGCCATCCTCCGCGGGGTTGTCGCCGAAGGCGGCGGCTTGTGCTTGCGCGATGAGGGCCGGTAGCGAGGTCTTCCCGTCCTCCTCGGCCCAGCGCACCAGCGCCGTGTGCATCGCGGCCAGACAGGCTCCGGCCGCTGCTCGGGCTTGGAACGTCCCCTCGGGGTCGGTCACGCCGAGGGCGTCCACGATCGCCTCCTGCAGGGCGTAGTGGTTGTCCAGGTGCCTGGCCCGCAGTGCCGGTGCCGAGATCATCAGCCGGAGACGCGCGAGCAGGTGCCGCCTCGTCGCGGGGTCACCCTCGGTCAGCGTCGCCGTCGCGTCGACGAGTGCCCTGCCGATCCGGCGGACCAGCGGCTGCGCCGGCGAAGTCGCGGCGAGCCGCTCGGCGACGAGCCCGCCGTGCTGGTCGGCGAGCACGAGGTCTTCCTTCGTGGGGAAGTGCCGGTACACGGTCATCGCCGAAACACCCGCGGCCTCGGCGACCTCGTTCACGGTCGTCGCGTCGTAGCCGCGTTCGGTGAACAACCGCACCGCGTGCGCCTGGATCACGCGCTGCGTTTCGGCTCGTTGTCGCGCCCGCAACGTTGATTGCCGCTCAGCCACCTGGTAGACAGTACCGCAATGGTAGTCACTAACAATTCGGTGGCAGCTAACAGACTGGGGTGATCGGTGTGCGAACGGCTTTGGTGACCGGGGCATCGCGTGGCATCGGACGGGCGATCGCGGCTCGCCTCGCCGCGCAGGGGGCGGTGGTGGTCGTGCACTTCGGCACGGACGCCGAGGGCGCGGCGGCGACGGTCGCCGAGATCGAACGCGACGGTGGGCGCGCGTTCGCCGTCGGGGCGCGGCTGGGTGTGGACGACGACGTCGAAACGCTCTTCGCGGGCGTCGAGTCCGCCCTGGCGGGGCGGCCGCTGGACATCCTCGTCAACAACGCCGCGGCCGCACCCGCCGGACCGCTCGGAGCCACGACGCGGACCGAGTTCGACCACCTCTTCGCCGTCAACGTGCGTGCGCCGTACTTCATCATCCAGCGCGCGTTGCCGCTGTTCCGCGACGGCGGCCGCATCATCACGATCTCGTCGGTCGCGACCCGGATGGCCAACCCGGCCCAGACCTCGTTCGCCATGACGAAGGGGGCCGTGGAAACGATGAGCATGACGTTGGCCAACGAACTCGGTGCCCGGGGCATCACGGTGAACGCGGTCGCTCCCGGCGCCACGCGGACGGCGACCAACGGTTCCGCGTTCGAGGCCCCGGGCCTGGCCGAGTTCATCGCCGGCTCGACGGCGCTGAACCGCCTCGGCGAACCCGGCGACATCGCCGACGTGGTCGCGTTCCTCGCCTCCGACGCGGCGCGCTGGATCACCGGTCAGGTCATCGACGCCAGTGGCGGCCTGTTCCTCGGGCCGCGCGCCTGACCGGGATCCCCGGTGCGGGTGGTCCCGATTCGGCCCGTCGCGGGCATGGTGGAATCCTCGGGGGTCCCGGTCGAGGAGTGGAACAGGGTGAGCGAGGACATGACGGACACCGAAGAGCTGGAGCTGGCCCCGGCGCGTGGCCGGAGCCGGACGGCCCGGCGGTGGCGCGGGCTCACCGGCTCGCTGGCGGCCGGGCTCGTCGCGCTGGCTGTGCTCGTGCTCGGCGCCGGGCTGCTGTGCGCCTTCCTCGACGTCCCCGGGCCGGGTGCCGCGCCGATGATCGCCCACCCGGCGGCCGCCGTGCTGGCCCTTCTCGCGCAGCGCGTCGCCGATCGGAAGGACGGGGTTCTCGCCGGCGCCGCCGGGCTCGCGGTGCTGATGATCCTCGCCGGCGCGTTGTGGACCTTCTGGTGGGCCTAACCCAGCCACTCCCGCCACGCGCGTAGCAGCACCCGCAGCAACGCGGCCGGGTTTTCGGTGTTCGGGGAGTGCGCGGCGCCGCGGATGAGTTCGAACGGCGCGCCCAGCCGCGCGGCCATCTCGCGCTGCGCCGCCACGCTCCACGCGTCGTCCCACTCGCCCGCGACCACCAGCGTCGGGACGCCCGTCGCGGCGAGGGCGTCCACCAGGTCCGGCTCGGTCCGCAGGCCGTCGGCCATGCCCAGCAACCCCACCGGGCTCGACGCCAGGAACCGCAACCGCAGGAACTCCTTCAGGTCCGCCGGCATCGCCGCCCACATCGGTGACCGCGCGCTCACCTGCTCCCGCACCCGGTACACCTCGTCCAGCCCGGACGTCCGCAACACCGGCTCACCCGCCCCCAGCGCCCGCCGCCGCGCGCCGTCGGGCAACTCGCCGGGGCCGCTGTCCAGCAACGTCAACCCCACGACCGGCGCGCCCGGCGGCACCGCCGCCCGCGCGACCAGCCCGCCGTAGGAGTGGCCGAGCAACACCACCGGCCCCTCGATGTCTTCGATCAGCTCGGCCACCACCGAACCCAGCGCGGACGGCAGATAAGCCTTCTCGTCCGGGGGGCCGGGCGACTCGAACTGGCCCGGCAGATCGATCGCGACCGCGCGGAAACCACCGTCCGCCAAGCCGTCCAGCAGCGGGGCGAAGTCCTCTTTGGACCCCGTGTACCCGGGCACCAGGACGGCCGTCGCCGTCGCGGGAGCCGGTGTGCGCAGCGCCGCCAGGCCCCGCAGCCGCACCTTCTCGGCCCCGTGCGGCGTGAGCTGACCGGTCACGACAACGCGACCAGCGTGTTCCCGCGCTGCTCGAACAGCACCGGTCCGAGCGCGGCCAGGCGCACCGGTCCGGTGTAGCCGTGCCGGTCCACCGCGATGGTGCGGATCGTCGACCCGTCCGACTCGTTGAGCACCGCCAGCCCGCCCTGGATCGGCACGACCAGCTGGTGCGCGAACGTGATGCCCGGCCCCAGCGCGCTGTTCAACGTCCACAGTGCAGTGAGATTGTCCCGGGACAGCGCCATCGTCTTCGAGCCGGTGAACCAGTACACGTTCGCCGACGTGGTCGACGTGACCGGCGCCAGGCCCACCGGGTCCTGCGCCAGGTCCGACGCCGGCACGTCCAGCGGGTACGCCGCCGTCTGCTCGCCGTCGGCGTCGTACCGCACCAGCAGCCGCTGGTCCGGCAGCGCGACCGCCGTGTAGTCACCGGACATCGCGACCAGCTTCGCGTTGTGCCCGGCCACGATCGCGCTGAACGACACCTGCGGCTCGTCCGACTCCTTCGGCACGGCCTTCATCACCGTCAGCCGGTCACCCGGATCGCCGGGGCAGCGCTCGATCACGCCGATCCGCCCGGACGCCATCGCGACCGACCCGTACGTGCACCCGGTGCGCGGCTGCTTGCCGGGGTTCACCAGGGCGGGGACCTCGCCGTACTCGTTGGTCTCCACGAGGTCGTCCCGCCAGGTCACGAGCAGCTCGGACCCGGTCGCGGTGACCTGGCTGCCGTCGGTCACCAGCCGCGTGCCCAGCGGTGCGCTGCCGGTGCGCTGCGCCTTGCGCAGCCCGGTGTCGATGCCGAGCCCGACCACCTCGGAGCAGCCGGACTCGCCGTTCACCCCGTCCTTGCGGTACACCGCCAGCACCCGGCCCCAGGCCTCGGCGGCGGTGCACAACGTCAGGTCGCGGGCGTAGCGCCAGCGCACCGCGCCGGTGAGCGGGTCGCGACCGGCGATCTCACCGCCGTTCGCGGTCGCCACCGCCGTGCCCTCGGCGATCGGGACCGGGGCCGCGTCGCTGGGCGCCTGCCACAGCTCACGCAGCGTCGCCGGCACCGTCGCGGGCGAGGGCGGCAGGGGAGTGCCCGGCGCGGACGTCTCCTGGGTCGTCGCGCGGTTCGCGCTACCGGCCCAGATGACGACGCCGGTGACGACCACGACGACGGTGATCGCGACCGCGATCACCCGGTCGCGTGGCCGGTTCCACGGCGACGGCCGCTCGCGTCGCGGCCGCTGGGGAGCCGGCGCCGGGGCGGGAGCACCGGCCAGCACGTCCTCCGCGCCGATCGGCCCGGCGGCCGCATCGCCCTCGGGACGGCGGTGCCGTCCTCCCGCCTCGGGCTCGCTCACGTTCCTGCTCCCGGTGTTCGCCGGCGCCCCCGCGGCGCCGGTCGGCCTCAGTCTGCCGAACCCGGTGTATCAGACGTGTTCGCCGACGCGCTGGCCGAGCCCGAACGGCGACGGCGGCGACGACGGGCGGGTCGCTCCGCGGACTCGCCGGCCTCTCGCTCGGCCGGGCCCTTCTCGGACGGGCCGGAGGCCTCGCCGACCGCCTTGCCACCGCGCGTGCGGCGGCGCGGACGGCGCTCCTCACCCGACGACTCGCCGGTGGCCTCGGCCGCCTCGCCCTCGGCGGGCTTCGCCGCGCCACGCGTGCGGCGGCGGCTGCGGGTGGTCGCACCGCCGCTGCCCCGGCGGCCGCCCATCTGCTCCTCCGGCTCGGCGGCCAGCCCGGCGCGGGTGCGCTTGGACAGCGGCAGCCGCCCGGTGGCGTCCTCCGGGATGTCCAGGTTGCTGAACAGGTGCTTCGACGTCGAGTACGTCTCGACCGGCTCGGCCATGTCGAGCTTGAGCGCGTCGTTGATGGCCTGCCAGCGGTGCATGTCGTCCCAGTCGACCAGCGTGATCGCGACACCGGTCTTGCCCGCGCGGCCGGTGCGGCCGATGCGGTGCACGTAGGTGCTCTCGTCCTCGGGCGTCTGGTAGTTGATCACGTGCGTCACGTCGGTGACGTCGATGCCGCGGGCCGCGACGTCGGTGGCGACCAGCACGTCGACCTTGCCCGAGCGGAACGCGCGCAGCGCCTGCTCGCGGGCGCCCTGGCCCAGGTCACCGTGCACCGCGGCGGCGGCGAACCCGCGCTCGGCGAGGTCGTCGGCCACCTTCTGGGCGGTGCGCTTGGTGCGGGTGAAGATCATCGTCAGGCCGCGGTCCTTGGCCTGGAGCACGCGGGCGATCAGCTCCGGCTTGTCCAGCGAGTGCGCGCGGTAGGCGAACTGGGTGGTGCGCTCGTGCACCGCGCTGGAGTCGTTCTCCTCGGCCCGCACGTGCGTCGGGCGGTTGAGGAAGGTGCGGGCCAGCTTGATGATCGGGTCCGGCATCGTGGCCGAGAACAGCATGGTCTGCCGCTCGTCGGGCACCATGGTCAGGATGCGCTCGATGTCCGGGAGGAAGCCCAGGTCGAGCATCTCGTCGGCCTCGTCCAGCACCAGCGCGCGGACCTTGCCCAGGACCAGCGCCTTCTGCTCGGCGAGGTCGAGCAGGCGGCCCGGGGTGCCGACGACCACGTCGACGCCCTTGCGCAGCGCGCTGATCTGCTGCTCGTAGGGGCGGCCGCCGTAGATGGCGAGCGTGCGCACGTCCAGGTGCTTGGCGGCGTCGGTGATGTCGCGGGTGACCTGCAGGCACAGCTCACGCGTCGGGACGACCACGAGCGCCTGCGGGGTGCCGTCGCCGGGGGAGACCACGCGCTGCAGCAGCGGGACGCCGAAGCCCAGCGTCTTGCCCATGCCGGTGCGGGCCTGGCCGATCAGGTCGTCGCCGGCCAGCGCGAGCGGCAGCGTCAGGGCCTGGATGGCGAAGGTGTGCTCGATGCCGGCCTCGGCGAGCGCGCGCACGATCTCGGGGCGGACGCCCAGCTCGGCGAAGGTGGGCGTGGCGGGCTCGACGTGGTCGGCCTGCAGCGGGTGGGAGGTGTCGGTGTCGGGAACCCCGGTCTCGCTGTGCTCGAGGGCCACCGGGTCGGTCGTGTTTTCCGGATTCGTCGCGGTCAGTGTGATCGCCTCTCTCTACCAGCGCGCACGGCCTGGTCGAGATTGGGCACTCAACCGGCGGGAAGGTCCACCGGGAATGCCTGGACGGCGTGCACGCGCATTACCTGCCGCTCGCCCTGCGCCCGGGTGTGCTCGTCCTCCGGCGAGTCGAGGCGGGTGTGCCTCGGGTGGGGCGCATCTGAGCTGATGCGGTAGCTTTCCCGTCCAATTGTAACGGGTGCGGCCCCGGCCTCGGCATTTCGGCCCGGTGTGTCCACGTTAGATTCGTCTCTCCGGCGCGGCGGTACGCTCACGGCCGTGACACGAGAGATCAGCGAAGGCGTCGTCGACCTGCTCGGGGTCATCGCGTACGGCGAGTTGTCCGCGTTCGACCGGATGGCGGAGGACGCGCGGAAGGCGCCCACCCTGTCCGGGCGCGCCGCGCTGTCGGCGATGGCGGCCGCCGAGATCGGGCACTACGAGATGCTGGCGAAGTTCCTCGCCGACCACGGCAGGCGCGTCGAGGACGCGATGGCGCCGTTCGTGGCCCGCTTCGACGCCTGGCACGCGTCCACCGCGCCCCGGTCGTGGCTGGAATCGCTGGTCAAGGCCTATGTGGGGGACGGGCTGGCGGCGGACCTCTACCGCGAGGTCGGCAGCTGGCTGGACCCGGAGACCAAGGACCTGGTGGTCACCGTGCTCGCCGACACCGGGCACTCGGCCTTCGCCGAGCGGGAGGTCGCGGCCGGGATCGAGGCCGACCCGAAGACGCGGGACAAGCTGGCGCTGTGGGGGCGGCGGCTGCTCGGCGAGGCGCTCACCCAGGCGCAGTACGTGGTGGCCGAGCGGGACCCGCTGGCGGAGCTGATCGTGTCCGGGTCGGGCGACCTGTCGGGAATCGCCGGGCTGTTCCGGCGGTTGCAGCAGGGGCACACCAAACGGATGCAGGTGCTCGGGCTGGGCTAGCCTGGGCAGTGGAGTACGTGGCAGAACCCAGTCGGAGGTAGCAGGTGGAGGTCAAGATCGGCATCAAGGACACCCCGCGTGAGCTGGTGGTGTCCAGTGGCCAGTCCGCCGAGGAGGTCGAGAAGCTGGTCGCCGACGCGCTGAAGACCGCGGACGGCCTGTTCAGCCTCACCGACGACAAGGGGCGCAAGTTCCTGGTCCCGTCGGACCGGATCGCCTACGTGGAGATCGCGCCCACGGACGTGCGCCGGGTCGGGTTCGCGGTCGGTTCCTGACAAGCAGACGCGAAGAAGGGGCGCCCACCGGCTGGTGGGCGCCCCTTTCTGCGTTTCACGGGTGACGCGGTTATTCGGCCAGTTCGGCCAGTGTCCTGGGCACCGTGAACGGCGGGGTGCTCGTCCCGAGGATGCGGTAGCGGCCCCACGGGTCCGGGTCCGACAACTCGCCCGCCGCGGAGCCGTCCGGGGTGCGGATCTCGCCCTTCTTCTTGCGGCCACCGCACAGCTCGTCCAGCCGGGCGTTCGGCGCGATGCGGCCGTACCAGCGGTAGTAGCCGTCGATCGGCTGGAAGTGGCCCCTCAGCGCCACCTCGACGGGCACCTCGGTGCCGTCCACCACCACCGTCGCGGGACCGGTGTAGCCGTCTTCGTCGTCAGCCGACATCCGTTTCCTCCTTCGGGCGCACCCGTCCGAGCTGGACGATCTTGTTCTCCTCCAGCGGCTTGTTCGGGTCGATCGTGACCCCGTGCTGGCGGGCCAGCCCGTCGATGGCGGCCCAGATGATCTGCGTCAGGTACTCCACGACGCTGTCCCGGCTCATCGACCGGCGCTCCAGCCACCACTCACCGGTGTTCTGGACCATTCCGACGATCCCGTAGGCCCACGGCTCGGCGGCGCCGGAGTCCATGTTGAACATCCGCATGTAGTCGCCGAGCAGGGCGGTCAGCGCGGTGGCGATCAGTTCCTTGTCCTCGGCCACCACGTCGGCGTCGGCCTGCTTGCCCGCGAAAGAGCCACGCGCCAGCAGCCGGTACAGGTTCGGGTGCTCCTCGATGACGGTGAAGAACGCGTCCAGCGCCATGCGGATCCGCGGCACCGGCGCCAGCTCGGCGTTGATCGCCGGCACCAGGCGCGAGAACAGCAGCTCGGTGCCCCGCTGGCCGAGCGCGTCGTACAGGTCGGCCTTGTCCGCGAAGTGCCGGTACAGCACCGGCTTGGTGACCCCGGCCGCGACGGCGACGTCGTCCATCGCCAGGTCCGGCCCGCGCTCGTCCAGCGCCTTCAGGGCCGCCTCGACGAACTCGGCCCGCCGCTCCACCCGGTGCTTGCGCCAGCGGTCGCGGCGCGCGTCGCCGGTCGCCGGCTCGCCGGCCGAGGGGTGCTTGCCGCTGCGCTTGACACGATCCGTCACGCGCCCCATGCTACCAGAGGTAACTGTTACCACGGGTTACACAATCAGTGGGGAGCACGCGATGACGCGAACGCTGGATGACCACGGCCGGGAGAAGACCGCGGAGCGGTTGCTGAAGTCCTCGGCGAACAAGTTCTACGACCCCGAGGTCGACATCGACTGGGACGCCCCACTGGACGAGGGCAAACCGTTCCAGCTGGAGCACCGCAGCTCGCTCTACGGCACGCACCTGTGGGACCGGCTCAGCGAGGAGCAGCGGCTCGAGCTGGGCAGGCACGAGCTGGCCAGCGTCGCCAGCAACGGCATCTTCTTCGAGGTGCTGCTGATGCAGCTGCTGCTCAAGGAGGTCTACAACTCCGACCCCACCACGCGTCACGTGCAGTACGCGCTCGCCGAGATCGCCGACGAGTGCCGCCACTCGACGATGTTCGCGCGCTCGGTCGAGCGGGTCGGCGCACCGGCCTACGGGCCGGTCAAGATCGTGCACCGGCTGGGCAAGCTGCTGCAGTTCATCGGCTACGGGCCCGCGCTCTACGGCTCGATCCTGGTCGCCGAGGAGATCCTCGACCGCATCCAGCGGGAGAGCATGGCCGACGAGAACATCCAGCCGCTGGTGCGCATGGTCAACCGCATCCACGTGCTCGAAGAGGCGCGGCACGTGACCTTCGCCCGTGAGGAGGTCACCCGCGGCATGGCGAAGCTGTCCAAGGCCGAGCTGCTCTACCAGCGCTGGCTGATCGCCGTCGTCAGCTTCGCGATCACCCGCAGCCTGATCAACCCGCGCGTCTACAAGGCGGTCGGCCTCAACCCGCGCGAGGCGTGGGAGACCGCGATGAGCAACCCGAACTGGCACGAGACGCTGCGCTGGTCCGGCGAACGCATCATGGCGTTCCTGGACGAGGCCGGGCTGGTCGGCCAGCCGGGCACGTACTGGTGGCGCAAGTCCTTCCTGCTGGGGGCCCGATGACGGCGACGGTCCGTCGAAGGGGGACGGACCGTCGCTTCACCACCAGCGACGGCACCGTCCTCCACGTCGACGCGTCCGGCCCGCGTGACGCCACCGTCACCCTGGTCCTGGTGCACGCGTGGACGCAGGACCACCTGGAGTGGGACCCGGTCCTGCCGCTGCTGCCGACGGGGGTGCGGGTGCTGCGCTACGACCACCGCGGCCACGGCTGGTCCGAGCCGGCCAAGCCCGGCACGGCGACCGTCGCGCAGCTGGCCGACGACCTCGCGGAGCTGATCGCCGAGCTGGCGCCGGCGGGCAGGCTGGTGCTGGCCGGGCACTCGATGGGCGGGATGACCGTGATGGCGCTGGCCGAGCGGCACCCGGAGCTGGTGGAGTCGCGGGTCGACGGGGTCGCGTTGATCGCCACGTCGTGCTGCGACATGGACCGGCTCACGCTCGGGCTGAACGGGCGGGCCGGACGGGTGGCGGCGCGCGTGGACAAGACGTTCGGGCGGCTGCTGAACCGGTGGGGCGCCGAGCACGTGCCGATCCCGGCGCCGCTGGCGCGGCCGTCGGTGAAGTGGCTGGCGTTCGGGAAGAAGGTCCGCCGCGCGGACGTGCGCGCGATGACGGAGCAGTTCCTGCGGGCGCACCCGCGCAGCGTGGGCGGGTTCCGGGACTCGATGTCCGACCACGACCGGCGCAAGGCGCTGGCGACCCTGCGCGGCACGCCGACGGTGGTGATGGTCGGGGACCGGGACCGGATCACGCCGGTGCACCACGCGCGGGTGATCGCCGAGGAGCTGCCGGACGCGGAGTTCGTGCTGTTCCCCGGCGCGGGCCACGAGCTGACCTACGAGCGAACCCGCGAGGTCGCGAAGCGGCTGAGCCGCCTGCTGCGGAACTAGCCGGACTCGCCTGGCGCGTGCTGGAGCGGGAAGCCGCCGCCGATGCCGCGCCAGGCGAGCGTCGCGGTCAGCGACACCGCCTCCTCGCGGCTCATCGTGCTGTGGTGGGCCAGCCAGAAGCGGGCGCTGACCTGGCTCAGCCCGACCAGGCCGACCGCCAGCAGGCGTGCCCGGCCCTCGTCCAGGCCGGCGTCGGCCGTGATGGTGTCCGTGATCGCGTTCACGCACTCGGTGGTGGCGCGGTCCACGGCCTCCTGCACGACGGGCTCGCCCCGCAGGTCGGATTCGAAGATCATCCGGAAGGCGCCGGTCTCGCTGGCGACGAAGTCGAAGAACGCGCCGACCGCGGCCCGCACGCGGAGCTTGTTGTCGGTGGTCGAGGCCAGCGCCTCGTTCACGCGTGCGACCAGCTCGTCGACGTGGTTCTCCAGCAGCGCGGTGTAGAGGTCGAGCTTGCCGGGGAAGTGCTGGTACAGCACGGGCTTGCTGACACCGGCCTGTTCGGCGATCTCGTCCATGGCCGCCGCGTGGTACCCGTTGGCCGAGAAGACCCGCTGCGCCGCGGCCAGAAGCTGAGCGCGCCGCTCGGTCCGGGGTAGCCGGACTCCCCGCTGTTGCGCCGCCGCAGTCTCCGTCATGCTTTCCTCCCAAAGAACCCGTTCGAGATTACTCGCCGGTATCGCCGAGTCGCCAAGGGACGGGTCGGTAGGCATCCTGGATTGATGACCGACACCGTCCCGAGTTCCCGGCCGACCCCGGATTCCGGGGCGCCCCGGGTGCCCGTCACGCACGTTCCGCTGTCCACTCGTGAGTTACCCGAACTGGACCCGAAACTCCCGCCGTGGCCCGGCGAAACCGAGCAGGTGGGCGGCGTCTCCCTGCACGTCCGCCGCACGCCCGGCGCCCAGGACGAGACCGTCCTCTACGTGCACGGGCTCGGCGGGTCGTCGACGAACTGGACGGATCTGGCCGCGCTGCTCGCGCCGACGGCCGGGGGTGTCGCGATCGACCTGCCCGGCTTCGGGTTCTCCGAGCCGGAACGCGCGTTCGACTTCAGCCTCGACGCGCACGCCGAGGTGGTCGCCAAGTTCATCACGGGCCTCGGCGTCGGCCCCGTGCACCTGGTCGGCAACTCGATGGGCGGGGCGGTGTCCCTGCTCGTCGCGGCGCGCCACCCGGACCTGGTCAAGACGCTGACGCTGATCTCGCCCGCGATGCCGGACCGGCGGCCCGACCCGCGGCGGCTGTCCGATCCGCTGATGGCGCTGGCCTACCTGCCGTTCATCGGCCGCCGCGCCCGGCGCAGGCTCGCCGCCTACACCGCGCAGGAACGCGCCAAGATGGTGATCAAGCTGTGCTTCGCCGATCCGGACTCCTTCCCCGAGCACCGCATGGCCGAGCTGGTCGAGGAGCACAGCGCCCGCGCCGAGCTGGCCTGGGCGAACCTCGCGATGTCCCGGAGCACGTTCGGGATCTTCCGGACCTGGTTCGCGCGGGGCGCGGCGTCGCTGTGGCGGGTGGTGCCGAACGTGACGGTTCCCACGCTCGTGGTGTGGGGCACCGAGGACAAGGTGATCTCCGTCCGCCGGGCGGCGCGGACCGCGAAGCTGCTCCCGCGCGGGCGCCTGCTCGTGCTGCCGAGGACCGGTCACGTGGCGCAGATGGAACGCCCGATCGTCGTAGCGAAGGCTGTTCTGGGTATGTGGGAGGAAGTCGCCGCCGGTTCGTGGTAGCCCATTCGAGCTAATTCGAGTTCGCAGCGTGACGGCTTGGTCGCGCGTTGCGTAACTCTGCGCATGTGGCAATCTGGGACCCGTGAATCGGGCGAGTAACGGCGAGCGTGGCGAAGGACGGCGAGCGCAGTACGCGCCACCGTCGGGCCGGTCGTCGGTCCGCCTGAGTGAGGACCGCTACCGCCCGCGTGCGCGCCGCGTGCAGGCCGAGCCGCTGACCGCGTCGTGGAAGCCGCCGCAGGCGCAGCTCGAGCAGGACCCGGAGGAAGCCCGCGAGGCGCGCCGCCGCAAGGGCCGGATGCGGCGTCTCGTCGGCGCCTACGGCTGGCGCGCGTACGCGCTGCCGGTCCTCGTGGTGATCACCGTCCTGGTGGTGTTCAACACCGCCACCGAGCCGGCCCCGCCGCAGACGAACTCCGCGTCGCAGGCCGTGGACGGAGGTGCCGGGCAGGGCGGGGACAGCGTGCTGTCCGAACAACCGGCCGCGCCACGCGACCTCAACATCCCCACCGCCGAGCTGCCGACCGGCGGTGATTTCACGCCGGGCGGCTCGATGGCCTACCACGTCGTGCCGGTGCCCAACGACGGCGTGAGCGGCAAGGAGGCCGGCAGCGGCGGGAAGCTGTACCACTACACGATCGAGGTCGAAAACGGCATCGACCCGGCCAGCTACGCCGGGGACGACGCCTTCGCCAGCGCCGTCGAGCGGACGTTGTCGGACGTGCGCAGCTGGATCGGCACCGGCAAGGTCAAGCTGCAGCGGGTCGGCGCGGACTACCCGGACATCGACTTCCGCGTGAGCCTCACCACTCCGGACACCGCCAAGCGGCCGGACGTGTGCGGGTTCAGCATCCCGTTCCCGACCTCCTGCTACTCGCGGGCGTTCGACCACCGCGTGGTGATCAACCTCGCCCGCTGGGTGCGCGGGGCGATGGCGTTCACCGACCTCGGGCTGTACCGCCAGTACGCGATCAACCACGAGGTCGGGCACGCGCTGGGCAAATCGCACGTGGGCTGCCAGGAGAACGGCGCGCTGGCGCCCGTGATGATGCAGCAGACCTTCGGGGTGTCCAACAACTACGTGGCCCAGCTGAACGCGGTCGACCAGTACAACTCGAAGGCCGTGCCGGCCGACGGCAAGACGTGCGTGCCCAACGCCTGGCCGGTGCTCCAGTTCGGCGACAGCGCTCCCGCCGGCTGACCCGGTCCACATCCTGGGACGGCGGGAAGAGTCCGGTCGCGCTCCGTGTTGTGGATACTTGGGGAGCGACAACGACAGCCGCGCGAACTTGGAGGACCGATGGCAGGCACGCTGCCGCCGCTCGTGGAGCCGGCGGCCGAACTCACCAAAGAAGAGGTGGCCCGCTACAGTCGGCACCTGATCATCCCGGATGTCGGGATGGACGGGCAGAAGCGGCTGAAGAACGCGAAGGTCCTGGTCATCGGTGCGGGCGGCCTCGGCAGCCCGGCGCTGCTGTACCTGGCCGCCGCGGGTGTCGGCACCCTCGGCGTGATCGACTTCGACGTGGTCGACGAGTCGAACCTGCAGCGCCAGGTCATCCACGGCCAGTCCGACATCGGCAAGCCCAAGGCCGTGTCGGCCAAGGAGTCGATCGCCGAGATCAACCCGTTCGTCGACGTCATCCTGCACACCGAGCAGCTGACCACGGCGAACGCGCTGGACGTCTTCCGCGGGTACGACCTGATCCTGGACGGCACGGACAACTTCGCCACCCGCTACCTGGTCAACGACGCCGCCGTGCTGCTGGGCAAGCCGTACGTGTGGGGCTCGATCTTCCGGTTCGAGGGCCAGGTCAGCGTGTTCTGGGAGGACGCGCCGAACGGGCAGGGCCTGAACTACCGCGACCTCTACCCCGAGCCGCCGCCGCCGGGCATGGTCCCCTCGTGCGCCGAGGGTGGCGTGCTGGGCGTGCTGTGCGCCTCGATCGGCTCGATCATGGTGACCGAGGCGATCAAGCTGATCACCGGCATCGGTGAGCCGCTGCTCGGCCGCCTGATCAGCTACGACGCGCTGGAGATGAAGTACCGCGAGGTCAAGATCCGCAAGGACCCGGAGACGCCGAAGATCACCGAGCTGATCGACTACGAGGCGTTCTGCGGTGTCGTGTCGGACGAGGCGCAGCAGGCGGCGTCGGGCAGCACCATCACCCCGGCGGAGCTGAAGGCCAAGTTCGACGCGGGCGAGGACTTCGAGCTGATCGACGTCCGCGAGCCGCACGAGTACGAGATCGTGAACATCAAGGGCGCCAAGCTGATCCCGAAGGACCGCATCCTGTCCGGTGAGGCGCTGGCCGAGCTGCCGCAGGACAAGCCGATCGTGCTGCACTGCAAGTCGGGTGCCCGCTCGGCCGAGGCGCTGGCCGCGCTGCACCGGGCCGGGTTCAAGGACGCCACCCACCTCGGTGGCGGCGTGCTGGCCTGGGCGCGGCAGATCGACCAGAGCCTGCCGACCTACTGACGCGTGCCGGAAGGGCCCGCCGCGGTGTCGCCGCGGCGGGCCTTTTTTCGTCAGCGCCGCCCATTCGGCGACCCTTTTCTGCGACGATGCGAGTGCGAAGCGTGTCAGTCCGAGCAGGGCGAGGGGGATCATGCGCGGGAAGAACGCGTCCTGCAGCGTCGACGTGGTGGTGTCCGACCCGGCCGAGCTGCGGTCGCTGCGCGAGCACCTGGGCCGGATCCCCGGTGTGGAGGTCACGCAGGTCCCGGGCCGGCCCGGTGCCGGCGAACAGGGGGCCTGGGACCTGCTGCAGGTCCTGGCCGCCGGTGGCGGGGTGCTCGCGGTGACGATCAAGACGCTGCCCGAGTTCATCCGGTCGCGGCGCTCGAACGTGACCGTCACGCTGGAGTCCGGCGATCGCCGCGTGACGGTGACCGCCGAGAACGTCGAAGACGCGGAAGCCGTGGTCGACAAGCTGCTTGGCGATGCCTGACGCGCTGGATGGGGAGTTTTCCCGGTCGCGGGCGGTGCTGATCGGTACCTGGAAGTACCGTCACCTGCCGCCCGTACCGGCCGCCGAGTACAGCCTGAACCGGATGACGGCCCTGTTGACGAGTCCGTTGTGCGGACCGTGGCCCCAGGACCGGATTTCGGTGGTCGGCAATCGGGAGAGGCTCGGCGACCTACCGCACGAACTGGTGGTCGGGTTGCGCGACGCGGTGGACGTCGCGTTGTTCTACTACGTCGGCCACGGCCAGTACGACAACGAGGACCGGCTCTGCCTCGCGCTGGGCGACTCCAGCCCGGACCCGGTCCTGCGCACCACCACCAGCCTCACCTTCGACGCCGTCCGTCAGGCTTTCCGGGCCAGCACGGCGACCACGAAGATCGCGATCCTGGACTGCTGCTTCGCCGGCCTCGCCGCGGGCCGGGACGGCCACCTCGCCGGAACTCCGGACCTGCCGCGTTCGCCGGGCTTCTACCTGATGATGGCCAGCGGCGAATTCAACACCGCCTGGTTCGAGACCGCGGCCGGCAACCCACGACCGCAGACCTACTTCACCAAGTACCTGGTCGACGTGGTCGAGGCCGGGATTCCCGGCCAGCCACCCGGGCTCACGCTCGGCCCGATCTTCGACCGGGTTGCGGAAGCCCTGGTGCGGGACGGCAAACCCGAGCCCGGCAGCCGGGTGAGCGACCGTGCCGCCGACTTCGTCTTCGCCCGCAACCGCGAAGCCTCGGCAACGGGTGCTGACCAGCCTGCCGGACACCCGGGGAAACCGCAGATCAGTCCGGGGCCGGCGCGAGGCTGGCGGCCGAGTCGCCGTGCCGTCCTCACCGCCGGGGCAAGCGCACTGGCCGCCACCCTGGCGGTCCCGGTGGCGGCCAAACTGATTTCCTCCCCGTCGGCGAACCAGGGCGGCCAAGGCACGGCCGCCGCGACCACGCACAGCGGTGCCCCTCCGGTGGATCTCGCTGCCGACGACATCGTGCGCGGGCTGGCGTTCAGCCCGGACGGCACGCTGCTCGCCGCCGGGGTCTCCTACTCCATCAAGCTCTGGGATCCGGTCACACACCGGTTGCTCGCCCCGCTCAGCGGTCACATCACCGTTGCCCGGTCCGTTTCGTTCAGCCCGGACGGCAAAACCCTGGTCTGCGTCGACAGCGGCGGCGAGGTCACCCTGTGGGACCCGATCGCCCGCACCTACACGACCAAGCTGACCGGCACCGGGCACGTGACGGCGACGACGTTCCACCCGGATGGCACCGGTATCGCCTGCGGCAACGAGGACGGAACGATCAGCCTGTGGAGCACCGTCACCCACCAGCACGCCCGCGACCTGCCGCCCGAGGAGCAGCCGGCGGCGGTCAGCGCGGTGGACTACAACGGCAGCGGTGCGCTCCTGGCCGCCGGCTGCGCCGACAACGCCGTGCGCGTGTGGCCGCTGCGTCAGCCCGGCACCGTCGTCACCCACGTCGGTCACACCGATCGGGTCACCTGCCTCGCCTTCGGCCCGGTCGACCCGGTCGGTGTGGTCAGTGGCAGCGCCGATCACACGATCAAGCGGTGGTTCGCCGGCAGGGAGGAGGATGATCTCCTGGGCACGTTCGTCGGCCACACCGGCGCGGTGAACGCCGTCGCGTACAGTCCCGACGGCAAGACCCTGGCCAGCGCGAGCGACGACGGCACCGTCTGCCTGTGGGATCCGTGGTCCGTCGACGACGCCGGCGAACGGACCGCACCCGTCGCGGTCCTCACCGGCCACACCGGCCCGGTGAACGCCGTCGCGTTCAGTCCCGACGGCAACACACTCGCCAGCGGCGGTGATGACGGAACGATCAAACTCTGGGTCGTCCGATGAGGCCGGTCGTGCTCGAACGGCCGAAAAACGTCGTCCCCACGCGGTAATCTCGGGCGGTGCCCGACGGTCCGAGAGCAGGTCAGCCACCGGCGGCTGTGCTCATGGCCTTCGGCCTCCAGCACACCACCCCCGAGCCGCTGCCCGGTGGGCGGGCGCACCGCTGCGGTGACATCGTCCTGACCCCGGTGCGGGACCGGCCGCGCACGCTGTGGCTCGCCGGCACGCTGCCCACCCTCGACGTCCCCGACCTGCGCCTCGCCAAGCCGCAGCGGGCGCGGGACGGGCGGTGGATCGTCGCGGGGTGGGCGGCGCGCCGCTACCTCGACGGCAGTCCCGAGCACCGGCACGACGAGATCATGCTCGCCGCCCTCAAACTGGCCCACGCCCTCGACGGCCTGCCGCGCCCGCGGCACCTGGCCGCCCGGACCGATCCGGACGCGGTGGCCGACCGGGTGGCCTGGGGCGAGGCCGACGTGCCGGTCGACGAGGCCAAGGGCGGCCGCTGGTTCGAGGTCCTCGCGGTGGCGCGAAGACCCGTGCGGCTGCCGGACCAGGTCGTGCCGGGCGACCTCTTCGGCACCGTCCTCTTCGACGACGACGCCCCGCCCGGCATCGTCGACTTCGACCCGTTCTACCGGCCCGCCGAATGGGGCGCCGCGGTGGCCGCCGTCGACGCCGTCGCCTGGGGTGACGCCGCGCCCGGCTTCCTGCGGCGCTGGTCCCACCTGCCGGAATGGCCGCAGCTCCTGCTGCGGGCCGTGCTGTTCCGGTTGGCGGGCAACGCGCTCAGCCCGCGCGCCACGGCCGCTTCGCTCGACGGTTTGCGTGCCGCCGCGGCCGCGGTGAGTGAGATCCTGTAGCCCGCGTCACTTCTCACCGGGCATCCCTCGAAATGCCGTAGCAATGTCAAACGCCTGAAACATTCGAGAGTTTCCAGGTAACACGCCGTTCCTACCGTCTCTGGGCAGAGGCGGAAGGAGGTGCGCGTGACGCTCACCGCGGAACCCCAGGTCAAGGTGGCCACCCACTGTCCCTACTGCGCCCTGCAGTGCGGGATGAGCCTGTCCGGCACCGCCGTCGCACCCCGCGAGTTCCCCACCAACGGCGGCGGCCTGTGCCAGAAGGGCTGGACCGCCGGCAGCCTGCTCACCAGCCCGGCGCGGCTGACCACGCCGCTGGTCCGGGTCGACGGCGAGCTGGTGCCGGCGACCTGGGACGACGCGCTCGACCTGGTCGCGCGCCGGATCGCCGAGGTCCAGGCCGAGCACGGCCGGGACGGGGTCGCCGTGTTCGGCGGCGGCGGTCTGACCAACGAGAAGAGCTACCTGCTGGGCAAGTTCGCCCGTGTCGCACTGGGCACCTCGCAGGTCGACTACAACGGCCGGTTCTGCATGTCGTCCGCGGCGGCGGCCGGAAACAAGGCGTTCGGCCTGGACCGCGGGCTGCCGTTCCCGCTGACCGACGTCGGCGAGGCGGACGCGGTCCTGCTGATCGGGTCGAACCCGGCGGAGACCATGCCGCCGTTCATGCAGCACCTGCGCAAGGCCATCGACCTCGGCGGGCTGGTGGTGGTCGATCCGCGCCGCACGCCGACCGCGGACCAGGCGAGCCTGCACCTGGCGCCCGCCCCGGGCACCGATCTCGCGCTGGCGCTGGGCATCCTGCACGCGCTGGTCGCCGAGGGCCTGCTCGACCGGTCCTACGTGGAGCAGCGCACCCGCGGTTTCGACGCGGTGTGGCAGATCGTCGCGCGCTGGTGGCCCGAGCGCGTCGAGCGGGTCACCGGTGTCGCCGCCGCCGACCAGCGCCGCGTCGCCACCCTGCTGGCGAACGCCCGCGACGCCTACATCCTCACCGCGCGCGGCACCGAGCAGCACGCGAGCGGTTCGGACACCGTGAGCGCCTGGATCAACCTGGCGCTGGCGCTCGGCCTGCCCGGCCGCGCGGGCTCGGGTTACGGCTGCCTCACCGGTCAGGGCAACGGCCAGGGTGGTCGCGAGCACGGCCAGAAGGCCGACCAGCTGCCCGGCTACCGCAAGATCGACGACCCGGCCGCCCGCGAGCACGTCGCGCGCGTGTGGGGTGTCGACCCCGCCGATCTGCCCGGCCCCGGCCGCTCGGCCTACGAGCTGCTCGACGCGCTGGGCACCGAGACCGGCCCGAAGGCGATGCTCGTGTTCGGCAGCAACGTCGTGGTGTCCGCGCCGCGGTCGGCGCACGTCGCGGATCGCCTGCGCGGCCTGGACTTCCTCGTCGTCGCGGACTTCGTGTTGTCCGACACCGCCGCGATGGCCGACGTCGTCCTCCCGGTCACGCAGTGGGCCGAGGAGAGCGGCACGATGACCAACCTGGAGGGCCGTGTCCTGTTGCGGCAGAAGGCGATCGACCCGCCCGCCGGGGTGCGCAGCGACCTGGAGGTCCTCAGTGGACTCGCGCGGCGCCTGGGACAGCCGGCCGCGCGCTTCCCGGTCGAGGCGGAGACGGTGTTCGCCGAGCTCCGCGAGGCCTCGCGGGGTGGGCTCGCCGACTACTCCGGCGTCACCTACGAACGCCTGCGCGACGGTGAGGCCCTGTACTGGCCGGTGACCGGCACCGAGCACGCCGGGACGCCGCGGATGTTCCTGGACTCCTTCGCCCACCCGGACGGCCGCGCCCGGTTCGTGCCGGTCGAGCACCGCGGCCCGGCCGAGCCGACCGACGACGAGTTCCCGCTGATCGCGACCACCGGCCGGGTGCTGCAGCACTACCAGTCCGGCGCCCAGACGCGGCTGATCGGCGAGCTGAACGACGTCGTGCCGGAGGCCTACGTCGAGGTGCACCCGGACACCGCCGCCCGCGCCGGTCTGGCCGACGGCGACTGGGCGGCGGTGGTCTCCCGGCGCGGGGAGACCACCGCGCGCGTGCGGTGCGTCGCCTCGATGCGGCCGGACACGGTGTTCCTGCCGTTCCACTTCCCCGGCGCGCAGCGGGCGAACCTGCTGACCAACCCCGCCCTGGACCCGACGAGCCGCATGCCCGAGTTCAAGGTGTGCGCGGTTCGCCTGACCACGAAGGACGGTGCGGAATGACCCGCAAGGTGGTGGTGCTGGGCTACGGCATGGCCGGGGCCCGGCTCGCCGACGAGATCCGGGCCCGCGACCCGGAAGGCGCTCGCGTCACGCTGACCGTCATCGGCGAGGAGCCGCACGCCGCGTACAACCGCGTGCTGCTCTCCGCCGTCGTCGCCGGGACGATGCGCCCCGAGATGGTCCGCCTGCACGATCCGGACTGGGCGGCCCGGCACGCGATCGACCTGCGCACGGACGTCAGGGCCGAGCACATCGACCGCGCCGCCCGCCGGATCCGGCTCAGCGACTCCTCCACTGTGGACTACGACGCGCTGGTGCTGGCGACCGGCAGCCGCCCGTGGCTGCCGCCGATCGAGGGCCTGACCGCCGACGACGGCACCCCGGCACCGGGCGTGGTCACCTTCCGCACGCTGGACGACTGCGACCGCATCCTGGACGCCGCCCAGGCCGGGGCGCCGGTCGCGGTGCTCGGCGGCGGCCTGCTCGGCCTGGAGGCCGCCCGCGGCCTGGCCGGACGCGGCAACCTCGTCACCGTCGTGCACCCGGTCGGCCACGTGATGGAACGCCAGCTCGACGCCGGGGCCGGTGGCGTGCTGGCCAGGGCGCTGGGCGAGCTGGGCATCGACTTCCGGCTCGGCGCGGGCGCGGCCCGGTACGTTCCCGGCGACGGGCTCAAGCTCGACGACGGCAGCAAGGTCCACGCCGACCTGGTCGTCGTCAGCACCGGCGTGCGGGCCGAGACCACGCTCGCCGCCGAGGCCGGTCTGGCGGTCGACCGCGGCATCGTGGTCGACGACGCGCTGCGCACCAGCGACGGCCGCATCCACGCGATCGGCGACTGCGCGCAGCACCCGGGCACGGTGTCCGGCCTGGTCGAGCCGGCCTGGCAGCAGGCGAAGGTGCTGGCCGACCTGCTGACCGGCGCCGACGTGTCGGCGCGGTACCGCGGCACGCAGGTGATCACCAAGCTGAAGGCGCGCGGCATCGACCTCACCGCGCTCGGCGACGTGCACACCGATGCGAGCGACCCGGACGCCGAGGTGGTGTGCTTGACCGACCCGGCGCGCGGCCGCTACGCGAAGCTCGTGGTGCGCGGCGAACGGGTGGCCGGGGCGATCCTGCTGGGTGCGCCGGACGCCGCCGCGAACATCACGCACCTGTTCGACCGGGGTGTCCCGGTCCCCGAAGACCGGCTCGCCGTCCTGCTCGGGCGCGCGCTGCCGGGCGGGGCGACCGTCGCGTCGAGCCCCGCCGACATCCCGGCGGCCGCCGTCGTCTGCCGGTGCAACTCGGTGACGAAGGGCCGGCTGGTCGAGGCGTTCCGCGCCGGTGCCACCGACGTCACCGAGCTCGCTTCCGTGACCCGAGCGACAACCGGATGTGGCAGCTGTCGCGACGCCGTCTGCGGCATCGCCGACTGGCTCGCCACCACCGCCTAGGGAGGCCACATGACGACAACGATGACCGCGCCAGCGGCGCGCAAGCACTGGATCGAGCACTGGGAGCCCGAGAACGAGTCGTTCTGGGAGTCCACCGGCAAGAAGATCGCCCGCCGCAACCTGTGGTTCTCCATCTTCTCCGAGCACATCGGGTTCTCCATCTGGACACTGTGGTCGGTCATGGTCCTGTTCATGGGACCGCAGTACGGGTTCTCGGCCGCCGACAAGTTCCTGCTCACCTCGACCCCGACTCTGGTCGGTGCGATCGCGCGGCTGCCCTACAGCTGGGCGGTGGCGCGCTTCGGCGGTCGCAACTGGACGATCGTCAGCGCAACCCTGCTGCTGATCCCGAGCATCGGCGCGGCGATCGTGATGGAGCCGGGCACCCCGCTGTGGGGCTTCCTGATCGTCGCGGCGCTGGGTGGTGTCGGCGGCGGCAACTTCGCGTCCTCGATGACCAACATCAACGCGTTCTTCCCGGAGAAGGCCAAGGGCATGGCGCTGGGCCTGAACGCGGGCGGCGGCAACCTCGGCGTCGCCGTGATCCAGCTGCTCGGTCTGCTGATCATCGCCACCGTCGGCACCGGCGCGCCGCGGATCATCCTGTTCATCTACATCCCGCTGATCGTCGTCGCGGCGCTGTGCTCGGCGTTGTTCATGGACAACATCGCGTCCGTCCGCAACGACAAGAAGGCGATGCGGGAGATCATCGGCGACGCCCACACGTGGGTGATGTCGTTCCTCTACATCGGCACGTTCGGCTCGTTCATCGGCTACAGCTTCGCCTTCGGCCTGGTGCTGCAGAACCAGTTCGGCCGCACCCCGCTGCAGGCCGCGGCGGTTACGTTCCTCGGCCCGCTGCTCGGCTCGTTCTCCCGCCCGGCCGGGGGCTGGCTGGCGGACAAGCTGGGCGGCTCGCGCGTCACCTTCACCACGTTCGTCGGCATGGCGGTGATGACCGTCATCCTGATCATCGCGTCGAACACCCAGTCGCTGGCGTTGTTCACCACGGCCTTCATCGTGTTGTTCGTGCTGACCGGGGTCGGCAACGGCTCCACCTACAAGAGCATCCCGGCCATCTTCCGCACCAAGGCGAGGGCCGCGATCGCGGCCGGCGCCGACGAGGCGACCGAGATGCTCAAGGCCCGCAAGCGGTCCGGCGCCCTGATCGGCCTGGCCGGTGCGGTCGGCGCGCTCGGCGGCCTGTTCATCAACCTGGCGTTCCGGCAGTCCTTCCTGGACACCGGCAGCGGCGTGCCGGCGTTCGTCGGGTTCCTCGTCTTCTACGGGATCTGCTTCGTCCTCACCTGGGCCGTGTACCTCCGCAAGTCGGACGCGCCGGTGAGCGAGCGCGGGCTGGCTCTCGCCGGTGCCCGGGTCTGAAGCAAGAGCAAGCGAGCAGGAGGTTTCGGTAATGCGCACACTCGTCGTCGTCGGGAACGGCATGGTGAGCCACCGGCTGGTGGAGGCACTGCGGGCCGAGGACACCGAGGGCGCCTGGCGGGTCGTCGTGCTCGCCGAGGAGCCGCGCCCGGCCTACGACCGGGTTGCCCTGACCTCCTACGTGGATGGCTGGGACGTCCAGGCGCTCACCCTGTCCGGTTCGGATTACGAGGGTGACGACCTGGTCGAGCTGCGGCTGGGCGACCCGGTCACCGCGATCGACCGGGCGACCAGGACGGTCACCACCGCGTCCGGGCACGTGCAGCCCTACGACGCGCTCGTGCTCGCCACCGGCTCGCGCCCGTTCGTGCCGCCGGTGCCGGGACACGACCTGCCCGGCTGTTTCGTCTACCGCACGATCGAGGACCTGGACGCGATCCGGGCCGCGGTCGAGCACGCGAAGGCGACCAAGCGCGGCCGCGCGGCGGCGATGGTCGTCGGCGGTGGACTGCTCGGCCTGGAGGCGGCGAAGGCCCTGCGCGACATGGGCCTGTCCCCGCACGTGGTGGAGATGGCGCCGCGGCTGATGCCGCTCCAGGTCGACGACGGCGGTGGCCGGCTGCTGCGCAAGCTGGTCACCGACCTGGACCTGACCGTCCACACCGGAACTTCGGCCGAGAAGATCGAGCAGGACGGCGACCGCCTGTTCACCAGGCTCACCAACGGCACCGAGCTGGACCTGGACCTGGTGGTGTTCTCCGCCGGTGTCCGCCCGCGCGACGACCTGGCCCGCTCGTCCGGGCTGGCGGTCGGCGAGCGCGGCGGGATCATCACCGACCTGGCCTGCCGCACCAGCGATCCGGACATCTGGGCGGTCGGCGAGTGCGCCGCGGTCGAGGGCCGCTGCTACGGCCTGGTCGCCCCGGGCTACACGATGGCCGAGATCGTCGCCGCGCAGCTGCTCGGCAAGACTGGCGAGTTCCCGGGCGCGGACCTGTCCACCAAGCTGAAGCTGATGGGCGTGGACGTGGCCAGCTTCGGCGACGCGCACGCCACCACGGAGAACGCGGTCGAGGTCGTGCTCTCCGACGCGGTCGGCGGGTACTACAAGAAGCTCGTCGTGTCCGAACCTGATGAGCACGGGCGCCGACTCCTGTTGGGCGGTGTGCTGGTCGGTGACGCGAGCGCGTACAACCTGCTCCGCCCGCTGGTCGGCAGCCCGCTGCCGGCCGATCCGGCCGCGATGCTCGCGCCGGAAGGCGGCTCCAGTGCGGTGGGTGTGGACGCGCTGCCGGACGAGGCGCAGATCTGCTCGTGCAACGCGGTCAGCAAGGGCGCCATCACCAGCGCGATCCACGACGAGGGCTGCGACAGCGTCGCGAAGATCAAGGGCTGCACCAAGGCGGGCACGACGTGCGGGTCGTGCGTGCCGATGCTGGCGAAGCTGCTCGACGCCTGCGGGGTCGAGCAGTCCAAGGCGCTGTGCGAGCACTTCGCCTACTCGCGCCAGGAGCTGTTCCAGATCCTCAGCGCTACCCGCATCACCACGTTCGGCGAACTGATCGCCAAGCACGGCACCGGCTCGGGCTGTGAGATCTGCAAGCCGGCCGTCGCCTCGATCCTCGCCACGCTCGACACGACCCACCGCGACGGCGGTCACGTCCTGGCCGGCGAGCAGGCCGCGCTGCAGGACACCAACGACCACTTCCTGGCGAACATGCAGCGCAACGGCACCTACTCGGTCGTGCCGCGGATCCCCGGCGGCGAGATCACCCCGGCGAAGCTGAAGGTGATCGCCGAGGTCGCCGAGGAGTTCGGGCTCTACACCAAGATCACCGGCGGGCAGCGGATCGACCTGTTCGGCGCGACCGTGGACCAGCTGCCGCACATCTGGAAACGGCTGGTGGACGCCGGGATGGAGTCCGGGCACGCCTACGGCAAGTCGCTGCGCACGGTGAAGTCGTGCGTCGGCTCCACCTGGTGCCGCTACGGCGTGCAGGACAGCGTCGGCCTGGCCGTCGAGCTGGAGCTGCGCTACCGCGGCCTGCGCTCGCCGCACAAGCTCAAGGCCGGGGTGTCCGGTTGCGCCCGCGAGTGCGCCGAGGCCCGCGGCAAGGACTTCGGCGTGATCGCGACCGAGAAGGGCTGGAACCTCTACGTCGGCGGCAACGGCGGCGCCCTGCCCCGGCACGCCGAGCTGCTGGCGTCCGACCTGGACAAGGACACGCTGATCACCTACATCGACCGGTTCCTGATGTTCTACGTGCGCACCGCCGACCGGCTGCAGCGCACCGCGCCGTGGATCGAGGAGATGGACGGCGGCCTGGACCACCTGCGGGCGGTGATCGTCGACGACAAGCTCGGCATCTGCGAGGAGCTGGACGCCGCGATGGCCAAGCACGTGCAGAACTACGCCGACGAGTGGCGCGGCGTGCTGGAGGACCCGGCGAAGCTGGCCCGGTTCACCTCGTTCGTCAACGCGCCGGGCACGCCCGACCCGACCATCTCGTTCCGCGCCGAACGTGACCAGAAAGTCCCCGTCCTGCTGGGTGTTCCGGAGGTGGTTTCGCGATGACCGCGGTGGAGGAGAAGCGCGCCACGGAGGCGGTCGAGATCTGCCCGGTCGACCGGCTGATCCCCGGTCGCGGGGTGGCCGCCCTGCTGCCCGACGGGCGGCAGGTGGCGATCTTCCGCACGGTGACCGGCGACGTCTATGCCTTGTCCAATGTGGACCCGTTCACCAAGGCGGCGGTGCTCTCGCGGGGGATCATCGGTGACGTGAAGGGCGTGCCGCACGTCGCTTCGCCCATGCTGAAGCACCGGTTCGAGCTGGCCACCGGCAACTCGCTGGACGACGAGACGGTGGCTGTGCGCACGTATCCGGTGCGGGTGATCGAGGGTGTGGTGTACCTCCAGCCATGATCGATTCCCCCGGTGTCCTCCCGCTCGCCGGGTTCGCGGTGGGCATCACGGCCGCGCGCCGCGCGGACGAGCTCGGCGCGCTGCTGGTGCGCCAGGGCGCGACCGTGCGGTACGGGCCGGCGATCCGGATCGTGCCGCTCGCCGACGACACCGAGCTGCACGCCGCGACCGTGCGGATGCTGGCGGAGCCGGTCGACGTGGTCGTGGCGACCACCGGCATCGGGTTCCGCGGGTGGGTCGAGGCGGCCGAGGGCTGGGGTCTCGGCGAGGCGCTGGTCAGCCGCCTCGGCGAGGCGTCGCTGCTGGCCCGTGGGCCGAAGGCGCGTGGCGCGATCCGCGCGGCCGGGTTGTCGGAGAGCTACTCGCCGGCCTCGGAGAGCAGCGCGGAGCTGCTCCAGCACCTGCTGGCGTCCGGTGTGGACGGTCAGCGGGTCGCGGTGCAGCTGCACGGCGAGCCCCTGCCGTACTTCGTGGAATCGTTGCGGGAGGCCGGGGCCGAGGTCATCGAGGTGCCGGTGTACCGCTGGGTCGGGCCGTCCGATCCGGGGCCGCTGGACCGGCTGATCGACGCGGTGCTGGACGGCTCGGTGGACGCGATGCCGTTCACCAGCGCGCCGGCCGCGGCGAGCACGCTGGCGATGGCCAAGCGCACCGGCCGGCTCGCGGCGCTGGTGGAGGCGCTGACGCACCGGGTGCTGGTCGCGTGCGTCGGGCCGATCACGGCGGCCCCGCTGGCGGCGGTCGGGATCCCCACCGTGCAGCCGGAGCGGGCGCGCATCGGCGCGCTGGCGCGGACGGTGTCGCAGGCGCTGGTCGAGCGGTCACCGAAGCTGCGGGCGGCCGGGCGGCTCATCGAGCTGCGCGGCCAAGCGGCCATTGTGGACGGTCAGCTGTGCGACGTGGCGCCCGCGCCGATGGCGGTGCTGCGAGCGCTGGCCCGCGAGCCCGGCCGGGTCGTCTCGCGCCGGGAACTGACGTCGGCACTGCCCGGCGGCGGTGAGGAACACGCGGTGGAGACCGCGATCGGGCGGCTGCGCACGTCGCTCGGCGAAGGGAAGCTCGTGCAGACCGTGGTGAAGCGCGGATACCGGTTGGCGGTGGAACGATGATCGTGCTGGCAGCGCATGGGACGCGGGACCCGCGGGGCGCGCGGGTGATCGAGGAGCTGGCGGACCGCGTGCGGGCCGGGACGCCGGTGCCGGTGCGGGTGGCCTACGCCGACGTGCGGCAGCCCGACGTGACGACGGTCCTCGATGCGGTGCGCGGCTACCAGGCGATCGTCGTGCCCGCGTTCCTGGCCGCCGGGTACCACGTGCGAACCGACATCCCGGCGCAGATCGCCGCGAGCGGGCACCGGAACGTGCTGCTGGCCGACCCGTTCGGCCCGGCGCCCGAGCTGGTCGGCGTGATGCGGGACCGGCTGGAGTGGGCTGGCTACCGCGCGGGTGACGCGGTCGTGCTGGCCGCGGCGGGCTCCAGCGATCCACGCGCGCTCGCCGAGGTGCGGGTTGCCGCGGATGCCCTGGGTGCGGTGCTGGGCACGTCCGTGCGGGTGGGTTACGTCGCGACGGCGCAGCCCTCGATCGCCGACGCGGTGGCCCGGGCGCGGGGGCGGGGCCGCCGGGTGGCGGTGGCGTCGTGGCTGCTGGCGCCGGGGTTGTTCCAGCGGAAGGTGCTGGACGCGGGCGCGGACGTGGTGGCCGATCCGCTGGGCGTGCACCCGGACGTGGTGGACCTGGTGCTGGCCCGGTATCAGCAGGCGCAGCGGCGGCTCGCGGTCGCCGCCTGAGACTTGTGGTTCGCTGGATGAAACAGTAGTTTCTGTTTTCGTGAAGCGCTACGTGGGTCGCGTCGTCCTGATCACCGGTGCCGGGCAGGGGCTCGGCCGTGCCATGGCGCGCCGGTTCGCCGACGAGGGGGCGTCGCTGGCGTTGTGCGACGTCAACGAGGCCGCGGTGAAGGAGACCGCGGCCGACTGCATCGACGTGCGGGCGTCCGTGGTGGACGTGGCCGATCCGGCGCAGGTCGGTTCGTGGGTGGCGGGGACGCTGGCAGCGTTCGGGCGGGTGGACGTGCTGGTCAACAACGCCGGGGTGATCCGCGACAACCGGCTGGAGCGGATGACCGACGACGAGTGGGACGCGGTGATCGACGTCAGCCTGCGCGGCATGTTCAACTGCAGCCGGGCGGTGTTCGGTGCGATGAAGCGGCAGGGGTACGGGCGGCTGCTGTCGTTGTCGTCGATGTGCTGGCGCGGGAACTTCGGCCAGGTGAACTACTCCGCGGCGAAGGCCGGGGTGGTCGGGATGGCACGCACGATCGCGCTGGAAGGCGCGCGGCACGGCGTGACCTCGAACGCGATCGCACCGGGGCTGATCGCGACGCCGATGCTGGCGTCGATGGACGACAAGGCACGGGCGAAGCTGGCCGCGCGGGTTCCGGTGGGGCACATCGGCGACCCGGCGGACATCGCGGAGGCGGCGGCGTTCCTGTGCTCGGAGGCGGCCGGCTACGTGACCGGGGTGGTGCTGGATGTGGATGGCGGCATCAGCATCGGCAGTGCGTTGCGCTGACGAGACCGCGGTGCGCCCGCGACGGCTTCGGCGACGGTGCTAGTTCCAGCTCACCTTCAGGTCCGCGAACCACCGCGTGCGCGCCACCCGTTCGGCCTCCTCCTCGACGGCTGTCCGCGCCGCGGGCGGGAGCGGGTCGAACGCGGTGATCGTGAAGTCCAGCCGCTTGCGGCCGCTGCCCTTCGCGCGCCACACGCCGGCCACCTCGCCGCCCGCGAGCAGCGCTCCGGGGTTGCCGAGGATCCTCCAGACCTCCTTCTGCCGCGCCCGGTCCGGCACCAGCACCGCCCGGTCCCGCGACTGCAGGAACGGGTCCCACGGCGGCAGCAACCGCACGACGTCGGGCTCCGGCGGGTTCTCCAGCGCCGCCACGTCACCGGCCGGCAGGAACACCGTCCGCCCGGCGAACCGCACCTCGGCGAGCTCCTCCGGCCACATCCGCTTCACCACGGCGACCTTCGTCCCCACGAAATCCGCCGCCTCCTTCGGCGCCGCCGGGCCGTGCAGGTGCAGGTAATCCCGGACGACGGCCGTCGCGGCCCCGGCATCGGGCGTCGTCCGCATCCGCGGCCGGCCGTCCAGCGGCGCCAGCGTCGCGGGCTGGGCCCCGGCTTCCAGCCGCACCCCGCCGTGGATCGCCGCCAGCCGCATGACGTGATCCAGGATGTGGGTGGCCTGGCAGACGCGGCACTGGTACGACAAGCCGTCCGGGATGATCTTCGTGACGGCCTCGCTCACCGCGCCCTTCGACATCACCCGGGTGACGACCTTCCGCATCGCCCGCGCCGCGGTGAACAACCCGTCCAGCGCGCCCATCCCGGCCGCCTCGACCTGCTTGCGCTGCCAGCCCATCCGCGCCATCGCGTCGTCCTCGTCGAGCGGGACCAGCGCGGCGGTGACCCGGCCGATCTCGTCCGCGCGGTGGAAGTGCGGCGCGCCGCGGTGCGTCCACGCCAGCACGAACCGCGGATCCTCCACGAAGGACTCCTCGGTGACCGGGCCGGGCAGCCGCGCCGCGAGGGAGATCGCCGCCGTGTCGCGCTGGGTGCTCTGCAGGCCGAGGTCGAACACGGTCAGCCCGGCCGGGTCGGCGACGTCGCGGTGCAGGCCCTGCGCCGCGATCCGGTGGGCGAGCACCTGCTCGCGGTCGACCTCGAGCATCACAATTGGTAGTCGAAGGTGTAGTTCACGGTCTCGCTCGCTCCTCCGATCGTGCCGGTCCCGGTCAGTCCGGTCAGCTCACCCGTGCCCGAGCCCTCGACGACCGTGAACGTGCCCTGGATGCCGTCGGCGCCGTAGGCCACGTCGTGCCGGATCACGAAGCTGCCCTTCCGTCCGTCCACACTGCCCTCGATCCGCTCGAACCCCGGCGCGGTCTGCCCGCTGCCGCTGTAGCCCTCGCCCGGGTAGTACAGCAGGAAGTCGCACGCCGACTCGCCCTCGATCATGCCGGAGTAGGCGAACGTGGCGTGCGCGTGGGCGTACCGGGGGCCGTTCTCCGGGCCGCTGACGACCTTCTCGTCCCAGGTCCGCGTGGTGAAAGTGTTGGTCATGGCTCCAGTGTGCAACCCATGCCTGACACCTTCTGTCAGGTTTCCGAGGAATACTGGATCCATGCGCGCGAGCAGGTTGTTGTCGGTTCTGCTGCTCCTGCAGAACCGCGGCCGGATGACCGCCGAGGAGCTGGCCGAAGAGCTCGAAGTGTCGGTGCGGACCGTGTACCGGGACATCGAGTCGCTGTCCGCCGCCGGGGTGCCGGTCTACGCCGAACGCGGCCGGGCCGGCGGCTACCGGCTGCTCGACGGCTACCGCACCCGCCTCACCGGCCTGACCGGCGAGGAGGCCCAGTCGCTCCCGCTGGCCGGGCTGCCCGACGCGGCCGCCGAGCTGGGCCTGGGCACCGTGCTGACCGCCGCCCAGCTCAAGCTCTACGCCGCGCTGCCGGACGAGCTGCGCAGCCGCGCGGGCAAGGTCGCCGAGCGGTTCGTGCTCGGCGTGCCCGGCTGGTTCCGCGGCATCGAAAGCCTGCCGCACCTGGCCGAGGTCGCCCAGGCGGTGTGGGATTCGCGGCGGGTTTCGGTGAAGTACCGGCGGTGGGACAACAGCGAGACGATCCGGCTGCTGGAGCCGCTGGGGCTGATCCTCAAGGCCGGGAACTGGTACCTTGCCGCACAGTGTGAGGGTGCGATCCGGACCTATCGGGTGTCCCGGATCCGCTCGCTCGAACCCGGCGCCGCGTTCGAGCGCCCGGCCGGGTTCGACCTGGCCGCCTATTGGCGGGAGTGGTCGGAGCAGTTCGAGCGGCGGATGTACCCGCGGGTCGCCGTGGTGCGGCTGTCTCCGCTGGGCCGGGACCTCGTACCGTTCTACCTGGGCGCGGTGGGTGCCCGCGCTCTGCGCGAGTGCCGCGAGGTGCCGGACGAAGACGGGTGGTTGCGCGTGGAGTTACCGGTGGAACCCGGCGCCCCGGCACTTGGGGAGCTGCTGCGGTTCGGGCCCGAGCTGCGGGTGCTGGAGCCCGCGGACCTGCGTGACCAGGTGGCGGCCGCGGTGGACCGGATGGGTGCGTTCTATGGGTGATCTGAGCGGAGTCACGATCGGGGTGACCGCGGAACGGCGGGCCGAGGAGTTCATCGGCGCGCTGGAACGCCACGGCGCCACCGTGCGGCACGCGCCGCTGATCCACATCGTCCCGCTGCCCGACGACGCCCGGCTGCGCGCGGCCACCGAGGAGGTCCTCGCCGAACCGCTGGACATCCTCGCGGTCACCACCGGCGCCGGGTTCCGCGGCTGGGTGGACGCCGCCGAGGGGTGGGGGCTGCGGGAGGACCTGCTGGCGTCGCTGACCCGGGCGCGGGTGTTCGTCCGCGGCCCGAAGGGCAAGGGCGCGGTGCGGGGCGTCGGGCTCACCGAGGAGTGGGCCGCGCCCGAGGAGAGCAACCGGCAGCTGTTCGGTCACCTGCTGGACGCCGGGGTCGCGGGCGCGCGGCTGGCGGTCCAGCTGCACGGCTCGCCGCTGCCCGAGCACACCGCGCCGCTGCGGGAGGCCGGCGCGCGGGTGATCGAGGTGCAGCCGTACCGGTGGGAGTGGCCCGCGGACCTGCACCCGGCGCACGAGCTGCTGGACGGCGTGCTGGCCGGCACGGTGCGGGCGCTGGCCTTCACGAGCGCCCCGGCCAGCGCGAACATGCTGGAGCTGGCCCGCGAGCGCGGCAGGTACGACGAGCTGGTGCGGGCCCTGCGGGGTGACGTGGTGTGCGCGTGCGTGGGCCCGGTGACGGCCGCACCGTTCACCGAGGCCGGAGTGCCGACCCTGCAACCGGACCGCCAGCGGCTGGGCGCGCTGGTCAAGCTGCTGGTCGCGGAGCTGGGCACCTAGGGGAGATCTCCGGGCCGCTCCCGGTGATCAACCCGATGTGCCCGGTCCGGCCGCTTCCTAGGTTCGGTGCATGGTCAAACCAAGATCGACGATCCGCCGCTTCGCACTGCTCACCGCCGCCGCCTTCGCGCTCACCGTGGTCCCGGCGTCGGCCGGGACGGCACTCGCCCTGCCGGAACCGTCCGGCCCGTTCGCCGTCGGCGTCACCGAGCTGCACCTGGTCGACCAGGCCCGCGACCGCGAGCTGATGGCGACGGTGCGTTACCCCGCGATCCACGACCGCGGCCCGCGGGCGCCGTTCCTGACACCCGGCGCCGCCGCCGTGATCGCCGAAGCCGACGCCGCCCGGCTCGGCATGGACCCCGCCCGGCTGGACTACGGCTTCGCCACCAACGCGCGCTCCGGCGCGCCCGTCGCCGCCGGACATCTGCCCGTCGTGCTCTACACACCGGGCGCCGAGCAGCCCCGCGCGCTGGCGACCACCCAGCTGGAGGAGCTCGCGAGCCGGGGGTACGTCACCGTCGCGTTCGACCACCCCGGCGAGACGTCCGTGGTGGAGTTCCCGGACGGCCGCCTGGTGCGCGGCGCTCTGCCACCGCAGAGCGTCGAGGTCGGCCGCCGGATGATCGCCACCCGCGTCGCGGACGCCCGGTTCGTCCTCGACCAGCTCGAAGTCCTCGCGCGGGGCGGCAACCCGGACGCGGAACGGCGTGCGCTGCCCGCCCGGCTGGGCCGCTCGCTCGACCTGACCCGGATCGGCATGTTCGGGCATTCGGCCGGCGGGTTCACCACGGCCGAGACGATGCTGGCCGACCCGCGGATCGACGCGGGTGCCGACCTGGACGGCAGCATGGCCTACTCGCAGCGGGACCGGATCTTCGGGCAGGCCGCCGAGCAGGGCCTGGACCAGCCGTTCCTGCTGATGAGCGCCGGTGACCACAGCGCCGCCACGGACGGGTCCTGGCAGGAGTTCCTGAGCAACCAGCGCGGCCCGGCCGAGCAGCGGCACCTGGCCGGCGGCGAGCACTTCAGCTACACCGACTACCAGTTCCTGCTGCCCCGGCTCGGCGTCGATCCGGCGATCACCGCGCCCTGGATCGGCGGCGTCGACGCCGCCCACAGCCTGGACTTCCAGCGCACCGGCCTCGTCGAGTTCTTCGACCAGCGGGTCTACGGCTGCCAGCGGTAGGTCTTCAGGTTGACTTTCTGACCGTCCGCCAGCACGCCCTCCGCCCGGAGGAGTTCCAGCTGCCGGTGCACGAGGTGCGGCGCGGGCGTGCCGTTGGCGCGCAGGATCCGGTGCCACGGCAGGTCCGCGCCGTCCTCGGACAGGATCCGGCCGATCATCCGGGGTGACGGGGCGCCGGCGATCGCCGCGATGTCACCGTACGTGGCGACCTTCCCCGGCGGCACGGTCGCGACCACCTCGCGCACCCGCTCGTGCAGCTCCTCGTTCACGTGACCAAACTACCGCCAGGGTGTGCCGGTCCCCGGTTCTGTCGGGCGGTCGTGATTCCATGCCAGACGTGAGCGCAGAGGGCACCCGGTCCCGGGCGGGCGCGCGGCTGGTTCGGCCGCCCGCCCCCGAGCAGCGCCCGGAACGCTGGGACGACGACGCGCGGGCGGTGCTGGCGGCGCCCCGCGGGTTCGTCCGCGTCCTCGGTGGACCGGGCACCGGCAAGACCACCCTGATCACGAGCGCGGCGGCGGCCCGCATCGCCGGTGGCGCCGATCCGGAGAGCCTGCTGGTGCTCACCGCGTCCCGCCGCGCGGCGAACGCCCTGCGTGCCGAGATCACCCGCCGCGTCACCGCCGGTGACGGCGTGCCCCGCACGATCCGCGAGCCGATCGTGCGCACCGTCCACTCCTACGCGTTCTCCTTGCTGCGCCTGCAGGCCGGGTTGCAGGACGTGCCGGCGCCGCGGCTGCTGTCCAGCCCGGAGCAGGACGTCGTGGTCCGCGAGCGGCTCGCCGGCGACCTCGCCGAGGGCGCGCCGGACTGGCCCGAGCAGCTGCGGCCCGCGCTGGCCGTGCCCGGCTTCGCCGAGGAGCTGCGCGACCTGCTGCTGCGTGCCGCCGAACGCGGTCTGGGCCCGGAGGACCTGGTCAAACTCGGCAGGCGCAAGGACCGCCCGGAGTGGGTCGCGGCCGGGGTGTTCTGGCGGCAGTACGAGGAGGTCACGGTCCTGCAGGGCGCGGGAGGCAACGCGCTCGGCGCGCCCGGTTCGCCCGCGCTGGACGCCGCCGAGCTGGTCGCGAGCGCGCTCGTCGAGCTGGAGGGCGACCCGGACCTGCTGGCGCGCGAGCAGGCGCGGATCCGGCACGTGTTCGTCGACGATGCCCAGCACCTGGACCACCTGCAGTTCCGCCTGCTGCGGCTGCTCGGCACCGCGGCCGAGGACTTCGTCGTGACCGGCGACCCGGACCAGGCGATCTTCTCCTTCCGCGGCGCCGACCCGAACCTGCTCACGCGCGCCGACGCCGACGGCGGCCGCACGGTGACGCTGACCCGGACCCACCGGTTGAGCCTGGCCGTGCACGAAGCGGTGACGAAGCTCGGCGCGACCCTGCCGGGCGCGAACCGGCACCGCGCGATCAGCGTCGACCCGAAGGCCGACGAAGGCGAGGTGAAGGTCCGGCTGCTGCCGACCCCGTCCGCCGAGGCGAGCTGGGTCGCCGACCAGCTGCGCCGCGCGCACCTCATCGACGGCGTGCCGTGGTCGGAGATGGCCGTGCTGGTGCGCTCGCCGGGGCGGTCGTTCCCGGTGCTGCAGCGGGCGTTGCGGGCCGCGGGGGTGCCGATCGCCTCGGCGGTGGAGGAGCTGCCGCTGGCCCGCCAGCCGGCGGTGCGGCCGCTGCTCGCGGTGGTGCGCGTCGCCGGTGATCCCGCGCTGCTCGACGTCGACACCGCCGAGATGCTGCTGGCGTCCCCGCTCGGCGGCGCCGATCCGCTGGCGCTGCGCCGGATGCGGCGTGGTCTGCGGCGGCTGGAGCTGGCCGGTGGCGGTGAGCGGTCCAGTGACGAGCTGCTCGTGGAAGTGTTGCGGGACAACGACAAGCTCGGCGGTCTCGCGGAGGCCGAGGCGGCGCCGATCCGGCGGGTCGGTGGTCTGATCGCGGTCGCGCGCGCGGCGATCGGCCGGGGCGCGGGGGTCGAGCAGGTCCTGTGGGACGTGTGGCAGGAGAGCGGCCTGCAGAAGCGGTGGGTGCGGCTGTCCGCGCGCGGCGGGACGCTGGGCGCGCAGGCCGACCGCGACCTGGACGCGGTGGTGGCGCTGTTCCACGCCGCGGGCAACTACGTCGACCGGCTGCCGAAGGCGAGCGTGGCGGCGTTCGCGGACTACCTGTCGTCGCAGAACATCGCGGGCGACAGCCTGGCGCCGGTGGCGATGCGCGGCGAGGGCGTGTCCCTGCTGACCGCGCACGGGGCGGCCGGTCGCGAGTGGACGGTCGTGGCCGTGGCGAACGTGCAGGAGGGCAGCTGGCCGGACCTGCGGCTGCGTGGCTCGCTGCTCGGGGTCGAGCGGCTGGTGGACCTGCTGTCCGGGCTGGAGGAGGAGACGGTGTCGGCGACGGCGCCCATCCTGGCCGAGGAGCGGCGGCTGTTCTACCTGGCGCTCGGCCGCGCGAAGCGGACGCTGCTGGTGAGCGCCGTGATCGGGGAGGACGAGCAGCCGTCGCGGTTCGTCGACGACCTGGAGGCCAACAGCGCGGACGAGTCCGGGCTGGACTCGCGGGTCAAGCCGCCGGGGCGGTCGCTGGTGCTGGCCGAGCTGGTCGGCGACCTGCGGCGCGCGGTGTGCGACCCGGACGTGCCGCCGGACCGGCGGGCGCGGGCGGCGCGGCAGCTGGCGCGGCTGGCGCTGGCCGTGGTGCCGGGCGCGCACCCGGATTCCTGGTACGGGCTGGTGGAGACGTCGACGGACACGCCACTGTACGGCGAGGGTGACGTGGTGCGCATTTCGCCGTCCACTGTGGACACTCTGAAGAAGTGCCCGTTGCGGTGGCTGATCGAACGGCACGGCGGGTCTGACCCGGCCCAGCTGGCGGCGATCACCGGGACGCTGGTGCACGAGCTGGCGCAGGCCGCGGCGGACGGCGTGGCCGACGAGGGCCTGCGGCGCGCGCTGGACGAGGCGTGGGCGAAGGTCGACGCGGGCGCGCCGTGGTTCTCGCGGCGCGAGCGGAACCGGGTCGAGCAGATGGTGCGCAACTTCCTGGCGTGGCTGGCGAGTTCGCGGCACGAGCTGCAGCAGATGGGCATCGAGCAGGACATCGAGGTCGAGCTGCCGGTCGGTGGCGACGGTCTGCTGGTCAAGCTGCGCGGCCGGGTGGACCGCCTGGAGCACGACGCCGAGGGGCGGCCCGTGATCGTCGACCTGAAGACGGGGAAGACCGCGGTGAGCGCCGCGGATGCCGAGCTGAACCCGCAGCTGGCGGCGTACCAGTTGTCGGTGCTGCTGGGCGCGTTCGGCGGCGGGAAGCGTCCCGGCGGGGCGAAGCTGGTGTACCTGGCGAAGTCGCACAACAAGACGGGCGCGACGGTGCGGGAGCAGCCCCCGCTCGACGACGAGAGCGGCCGGGAGTGGCTGGAGCTGGTGCGGAAGGTGGCGGCGTCGGCGACGGGCCCGGCGTACGAGGCCACGGAGAACCCGGACTGCGACCGCTGCCCCGCGAAGGGTTCCTGCCCGCTGCGACCGGAGGGCAGGCAGGTGACGGGGCCGTGACCGGTTCCGCGAAACCCGCCGGCACGGCTGCTACTGCGCACCGGCCACGCGCGATCACACTTGTGATCCGGCGCTGGGCGCCTTGGGCGGGGGCAGTGCCGAGCGCCGCGATGCCTGCCACGGCGCCCGGGCGGCGGGCGGTGGTGCGGATGGCGGTGCCGAATACCTCGGCGACCGCCGAAGCCGCGCTACGCGCGGCGGCTCCTGCGGGGGCGGCGGTCCGCGTGGCGGTGCCGAACGGCTCGACGACCGCCGAGGCCGCGTTGCGCGTGGCGGTTCCTGCTGAGGCCGCGCTGCGCGTGCCAACCCCCACTGCCTCCGCGCTGTGCGTGGCCGCGCCTGCGCCGGGGCTCGCGCCGCGGGCGGCGTCGCAAGCCGCTCCCGTGTCCAGCACGGGAGCCAAGCCATGACCGAGATCGCCTCCCCGGCCGAGATCGCGCACGCGCTCGGCCTGCACCCGCCCACCCCGGAGCAAGCGGCGGTCATCGCGGCGCCCATCGAGCCCGCGCTCGTCGTCGCGGGGGCTGGGGCCGGGAAGACCGAGACCATGGCCGCCCGGGTGGTCTGGCTCGTCGCCAACGGGTTCGTCACCCCGGAGCGCGTCCTGGGCCTCACGTTCACCCGCAAGGCCGCCCGCCAGCTCCGCGACCTCGTCCGCGCCCGCCTGCGCCGTCTCGCCGGCTCCGGCCTCCTCGACCGGCTCGACCCGGGCGGCGCGCGCCGGGCCGCGGTGCTCGCCGGGGAACCCACCGTCCTCACCTACCACGCCTACGCCGGCCTCCACCACGCCGAGCACGGCCTGCGCCTGCCCGTGCAACCCGGCGTCCGCCTGCTCTCCGAAACCAGCTCCTGGCAGCTCGCCCACCGCGTGGTGTCGACCTGGGACGAAGACCTGGACACCGACCGCGTCCCCGCCTCGGTCACCGCGCAACTCCTCGCCCTCACCGGCGAACTCGGCGAACACCTGGTCACCGAAGAGAAACTCGCCGAGTACACCCGCTGGCTGTGTGACCTCATCGAACGCGCCCCGCGCGCCAAGGGCCAGCGCGCCGCGATGCCCAAGTCGCTGACCGACATCATCGCCGCGCAGAAGTTCCGCCTCTCGCTCATCCCGCTCATCGAGGAGTACCAGCGCCGCAAACGAGCCGAGGGCGCACTCGACTTCGCCGACCAGATGTCCCTCGCCGCGACCCTCGCCGACCAGCACCCGGCCGTCGCCGAGGGCGAACGCGCCCGCTACGGCGCTGTCCTCCTCGACGAGTACCAGGACACCGGCCACGCCCAGCGCATCCTGCTGCGCGCGCTCTTCGGCGGCGTCGAGAACGAGCCGCTGCCGGTCACCGCGGTCGGCGACCCCGCACAGGCCATCTACGGCTGGCGCGGCGCCAGCGCGGCCAACCTGCCCCGCTTCACCACCGACTTCCCGCGCCCGGGCCTCGAACCCGCCCACGAGTACGGCCTGCTCACCAGCTTCCGCAACCCCGCCGAGGTCCTCGTCCTCGCCAACGGCATCGCCGAACCGCTGCGCCGGCGCGGCCTCGGCGTCGAACGGCTCCGCGCCCGCGACAACGCCGACCCCGCCGACATCGAGGTCGCCCTGCTGCCGGACATCCGCACCGAACGCGAATGGGTCGCCGACGCCGTGGCGCGCAGGTGGTTCGCCCACCAGGACGAGCACGGCGCCCCGCCCACCGCCGCCGTCCTCGTCCGCCGCCGCGCCGACATGGCCCCGATCGCCGCCGAGCTGCGGGCCCGCGGCCTGCCGGTCGAGGTCGTCGGCCTCGGCGGGCTCCTCGACGAACCCGAGGTGGCCGACCTCGTCGCCACCCTGCGCGTCCTCGCCGACCCGCTCGCCGGCACCGCCGCCGCCCGCCTGCTCACCGGTGCCCGCTGGCGCCTCGCGGCCGCCGACCTCGCCGCGCTGTGGCGGCGCGCCAACGAGATCTCCGCGCCGCCGCCCACCGAAGAGTCCAAGGTGGACGACCTGTTCGCCGAACGCGCCGAGCAGACCGGCCTCATCGACGCGCTCGACGACCCGGGCGACCCCAAGCGCTACTCCCCGGAGGGCTACCGCCGCATCCGGCAACTCGGCCAGGAACTCGCCGCGCTGCGCCGCCGCCTCGACCAGTCGCTGCCCGAGCTGGTCGCCGACGTCGAACGGACCATGCTGCTCGACGTGGAAGCGCAGGCCCGCCCCGGCAGCGCCCGCCGCGCCCACCTGGACGCCTTCGCCGACGTGGTCACCGACTTCGCGGAGACCTCGCCCACCGCCACCCTGATGTCCTTCGTGGACTACCTGGCGACCGCCGCGCACGCCGAGGACGGCCTCACCCCGGGCGAGGTCGAGGTGGTGCCGGACCGCGTGCAGGTGCTGACCGTCCACTCCGCGAAGGGCCTGGAGTGGGAGGTCGTCGCCGTGCCGCACCTGGCGCGCGAGGTCTTCCCCAACAAGCGCCGGTCCTCGTCCTGGCTGCGCACCGTCACGTCGCTGCCCGCCGCGCTGCGCGGTGACTCCGCGGACCTGCCGAAGCTGCGCGTGTCCGACGGCATGGACCGCAAGGAGGTCATCGAGGCGTTCGAGATCCACGAGCAGGACTTCGCCGAGCGCGAGGCCGACGAGGAACGCCGCCTCTGCTACGTCGCGCTGACCCGCTCCGAGCGCGCGCTCGTCGTGTCCGGGCACTGGTGGAACGAGACGAGCACCCGTCCCAAGGGCCCCTCGGACTTCCTGCTGGAGGTCGGCGAACTGGCCGCCGACGGCGTCGGCAAGGTCGCCGCGTGGGCCGAGGAACCACCGGCCGACGAGGAGAACCCACTGGTCAGCCAGGCCCGGACGGCGCACTGGCCGTCCGACCCGCTGACCGGCCGCCGCGACGCCGTGCACGAGGGCGCCGACCTGGTCCGCACCGCGCTGGCCGACGGCGAGGTCGAGGAGGACGAGGACGCGGACGATCCGGACGGCTGGATCGCCGACACCGACGTGCTGCTCGCCGAGTACGCCAAGCGCGCCGGCACCGCCGACCAGGTCGCGCTGCCCGACCACCTGTCGGTGAGCCAGCTCGTCGAGCTCGCCGCGGACCCGGCCGGACTCGCGCGCCGCCTGCGCCGCCCGCTGCCGGTGCCGCCCAACACCTTCGCCCGCCGCGGCACCGCCTTCCACGGCTGGCTGGAGCGCCGCTTCGCCGGTGACCGGCTGTTCGACCTCGACGAGCTGCCCGGCGCCGCCGACCCGGACGAGGCCGGCGACGACGCGCTCGAAGCGCTGCAGGAGGCCTTCGACCGCAGCGCCTGGGCGTCGCGCACGCCGCACGAGGTGGAGGTGCCGTTCTCCACCGAGGTGGACGGCGTGACCGTGCGCGGGCGGATGGACGCCGTGTTCGCCGATCCGGACGGCGGCTGGACCGTCGTGGACTGGAAGACCGGCGCCGTGCCCGAGGAGGGCCGGATGGCCTCGCTCGCCGTGCAGCTGGCGGCGTACCGTCTGGCTTGGGCGTCGCTGTCCGGAACGCCGTTGGAGAAGGTGCGCGCGGCCTTCCACTACGTGCGCGAGGACCACACGGTGCGCCCGGTGGACCTGCTCGACGCGGACGGTCTGCGCGATCTGCTCCGCAGCGTGCCACAGCCCTAGCGAGGCCTGACATGATCCCTTACGATCCGCGGGTGCGTGTCGCGGACGAACCGGACCACTCGCTCGTCGGCGTCGTCCGGATGCCGGAGCCGGCGGTCAGCCCGATCCGGTCCATCGGCAGACGGGTCCTGTGGGCGCTGGTCGCGCTGGTGGCGGCCGTGTTCATCGTCTACCTGGGGCGGGACGGCTACCGGGACGTCAACGAGGACGGGCTCTCGCTGCTCGACGCGTTCTACTACGCCACGGTGTCGCTCTCGACCACCGGTTACGGTGACATCACCCCGGTCACGAGCACGGCCCGGCTGATCAACGTGCTGGTGATCACGCCGTTGCGGGTGCTGTTCCTGATCGTCCTGGTCGGCACCACGCTCGAGGTGCTGACCGAGCGGTCGCGGCAGGCGCTCCGGATCCAGAAGTGGAGGACCAAGGTGCGGGACCACGTGGTGGTCGTCGGGTTCGGGACCAAGGGCCGGGCCGCGGTCAAGACCCTGCTCGGTGACGAGGCGATCGAGCCGAACAAGATCGTCGTGGTGGACACCGACCAGCAGGCGCTCGACGCGGCCGCCGCGCTGGGCCTGGTCACCGTGCACGGCTCGGCCACCCGGTCGGACGTGCTGCGGGTGGCGGCGGTGCAGCGGGCGCGCGCGGTCGTGGTGGCCGCGGACCGCGACGACTCGGCGGTGCTGGCCACGCTCACCGCGCGGGAACTGGCGCCCAAGGCGCACATCGTGGTGTCGGTGCGCGAGGCGGAGAACGTGCACCTGCTCAAGCAGTCCGGCGCGAACCAGGTGGTGGTGTCGAGCGAGACCGCGGGACGGCTGCTCGGCATGGCGACGTCCACGCCGGTCGTGGTGGACATGTTCGAGGACCTGCTGACCCCGGAGTCCGGGCTGGCGATCGCCGAGCGCCCGGCGGAGAAGTCCGAGGAGGGCGGCTCGCCGCGGCACCTGCCGGACATCGTGCTCGGCGTGGTGCGCGACGGGCAGCTGTACCGGGTGGACTCGCCCGCCGTGGACGCCATCGAACCCGGCGACCGGTTGCTCTACGTGAGGAAAGTGACCCCGGCCGACCGGGTTGAGTGATAGATCTCGGCAGCCCGTCGGCGGCTGTGCTTCACCCGGCGCTTCTGGAAGCATGGTGATCGTGCTGCGCTGGAACACCCTCGCCGTCGCCGTGCTGGTCGGCATCGCCATCGTGACCGCCGTGTGGTGGGCGGGGCCGGGCGTGCTGGGCACCGCGGCCGCGGCGCAGGGCACGGTCGCGCAGGCCACGGTCACCAAGGGTGCCGAGTGCACGGCGCCGAACCCGCAGGAGACGGTGGAGATCACGGTCGACGGCCGGACCCGCACGGGGATCCTGGACGCGTGCGGGCACGACCAGAACGACCGGGTCGACGTCACGGTGCCGGCCTCCGCGGGCGACGGGGAGATCCAGGTGCACCTGGCGGACGTGGTCACCGGCCACGACGACCTGCGCCGCCCGATCGGGCTGGCGCTGCTGGCGCTGAGCTGCCTCGGCGGAGGCACCTACGCATTCCTGATCCACCGCGGCCCGCGCCGCGCGGAGATCCCTGCCGCGAGCTGACCCGGCGCGCCGACGCTGCTGGCCCCACCGGAGGAGGTGAGGCCACATCACCCGCGACACGCGGAGGGCAGCCTTCCCGATGCCACCTGCACCGCGTGGGCGTGACCCGTCGGGCACATCCGGGAAGTGCGCGTCGGCTGGCCCCGGCCGCGGCGCCCGCCCGGAACCGCCCTCAGCGGACCTCCGCCGCCGGGGCCGCGAACGTGTTGCACTTCGCGATCCGGTTGAACTGCGCGCCCGTCCGCCACCACTGCGCGTAGTGCGCGTTGGTGCCGTGGTCGGAGCTGCCGGAGGTGTTGTCGCCGCGGGTGTCCTGGTCTCGCCAGGCCTTGGCGTACATGTCGCGCGTCACGGAGCCGCCCCGGTCGACCACCGCGCCCAGGAACATCCCCGAAAAGCACTGCGCCTGCAGCTCCTTGCGCCGGTCCAGCTCCAGCCCGGCCGGGCTGTTCTGCCCGACGGCGTAGATCTGCTGCCACACCGCGTCCATGATCCCGGCGACCTCCTGCACGTGGTGGCCGTACTCGTGCGCGAACAGCGCCAGGTAGACACCCGGGTTGTCGCCGTACTGGTCGGTCTGCAGGCCGCGGAAGGGCACGTACAGGTTGTCGTCGCAGTAGTAGGCCGCCGTCGCCACGCTCACCGCGATCGTGCCGCACGCGGTGGTGAAGTGGGTGCCGGTCGGGAAGTGCAGGGTCGGCGGGGTGAACGGCAGGTGGTAGCGCTCCAGGAACTCGCCCCAGGCCTGGTTGAGGCACTGGTCGGCGGCGGTGAAGAACGCCTCGGCCGACGCCTGGTCGCTGCGCCACTCCGGCAGCTCGCACGCGAAGTTCTGCAGCCCGTCGTCCGGGTTCTGCAGGATCGGGTGGCTCGCCAGCGCAAGGATCTTCTCGCCGTCCACCGAGCTGGTCGCCGCCGCGGGCGCGTTGCCGCCGCTGGCCGCGGTGCTCGTCGGGGCGGCCACGGTCGGCGACGGCGAGTCCGGCCTGTTGCCGACCGCGATGAACACCACCAGCCCCGCGAGCAGCACCACCACGGCGCTCAGCGCGAACGCGGTCACCGGCCGCGAGGAACGACGCTCCGCCCGGTGCCGCGGCGCGGACGAGGGCGGCGGCACCGGTTCCCGGGGCGGCGGAGACGTCATCGGCCGCCAGCATAGTCAGCGCGCGTCCCGCGAGGGAGAGATCACGACTCGGCGGCGGCCGCGTGCCACCCGTGGCCGGTGCCGGACCGCTCTGCGAGAGTGGGCGGCGAAGCGACCCGCAGGAAGTTGGAGAAGACCCGATGAGCGACACCGGAGGCTGGACCGGCCCCGATCCGAAGGACCGGCCGGACGACAAGACGCCTCCCGCCGTGAACGCGTACCCGGCC